>NZ_JBVYOQ010000023.1:0-130926 GCF_056134165.1 Actinoplanes sp. 13
GGGTGGCCGAAGAACCAGAACAGGTGCTGCCACAGCATCGGGCCACCGGTCGCCACGTCGAAGACGTGCGCGCCGAGGATCCGGTCGGCGGCCAGGGCGAAGAGCGCCGCCGCCAGGAACGGGAAGACCAGGATCGCCAGCAGCGCGGTGACCAGCATGTTCCAGGTCATGATCGGCATGCGGAACATGGTCATGCCGGGCGCGCGCAGGGTCAGGATCGTGGTGATCAGGTTGACCGAGCCGAGGATCGTGCCCAGACCGGACAGGGCCAGGCCGACCACCCACATGTTGCCGCCGACGCCCGGCGAGTGCAGCGAGTCGCTCAGCGGCGTGTAGGCGAACCAGCCGAAGTCGGCCGCCCCGCCCGGGGTCAGGAAGCCGCCGATGGTCATCAGACCACCGAAGAGGTAGAGCCAGTAGGCGAAGGAGTTCAGCCGCGGGAACGCCACGTCCGGCGCGCCGATCTGGATCGGCACCACGTAGTTGCCGAACGCGAACACGATCGGCGTCGCGAAGAACAGCAGCATGATCGTGCCGTGCATGGTGAACAACTGGTTGTACTGCTCGGCCGAGAGCAGCTGCATGCCCGGCCGGGCCAGCTCCGCCCGCATCAGCAAGGCCATCAGGCCACCCAGCAGGAAGAACACGAAGGACGTGATCATGTACATGATCCCGATCTGCTTCGCGTCCGTCGTGCGCAGGATCCGAGCAAGCGCCGAACCCTTGACCTGCCGCCGGACCGGGTATGGCCTGGTCGCGATCGGCGACGGCGCAACGGTCGTCACGAATTGCCTCCGTTGTCTCGTTCGTCCCTCGAGCTTCCCGAAGATCGCGGTCAGAAGATCGCAGTCTGAAGATCGGGCGTACCTCGAGGCAGAATAGTCCCCCGCCGACTTTCCACAGTCGCGGGGTGACTCAGCAGTGACATCGTCCGCTCTCGACGGACGTGGCCGCTCCCGGCGGACGTGACCGCCCCGGACGGACGTGACCAGCTCTAGACGAACGTGACCAGCTCTCGATAGTGATCGGTGAAGATGCGGAGGCCACGGCGCCGGAGCATGGGGTCACGCAGGGCCGGCGGCACGTCCCGGGTGCGATCCCGCTCCCGGGTCCGGTCGCGCACCTCGGAGCAGCGCGGCCGGCGCCTCGCCTCGTACGCCCGGAGGGCCGCCGGGATGTCGTCCGGCGCGGCCCGCAACTCCTGGCCGAGCACCCAGCCGTCCTCGAACGACATGGCGGCGCCCTGTGCCAGTGTCGGGGCGGTGGCGTGCGCCGCGTCGCCGACCAGCACGACCGGGCCGGTCGACCAGCGCGGCAGGACCACCTCGTCGGTCCGGGCGACCTGCACCTTCTCGACCTTCTCCAGGATGGCCGGCACCGGTCCGCCGTATCCGCCGAAGAGCTCGAGCAGCCGCTTGACCGGGTCCTCCGGGTTGGGGCTGTCCGGCGCGGTCTCGTCGGCGTAGCAGTACAGCCTGCGCCCACCCATCGGCATCGCGACGAACGCGGAGCGGCGGCCGAGCACCGCGGTCCAGTCGGTCAGCGGCGGCCCACCGCTGACCACGGCGCGGTAGACGATCTGGCCGGTGGGCACGGCGGGGCCACCGAGACCGGACTTGTCGCGGATCGTGGAGCGCCGCCCGTCGGCGCCGACGACCAGGTCGTACTCCGCGAGGGTGCCGTCGGAGAACTCCACCTTGGCGGCACCGTCGACGATCTCCAGGTCCCGCACGCCGGTCTCGTACCGCACCTCACCGCCGACACCGGTGAGCAGCACCTGCTGGAGGTCGGCGCGGGACAGCGCACGGGACTCGCCGACGCCGGCCCAGAGCGCCGCCACGTCCATCTCGAACAGCTGACGGCCGCGCGTGTCCAGGAAGACCTGCCGGAAGATGAGATCGCCGAGTGGGCGCAGCGGCACGTCCAGGCCGAGCAGGCGCAGGGCGCGGGAGGCGTTGCCGGGCAGATAGATCCCGGCGCCGGGGACCGTGGTCGCGGGCAGCGCCTCCACCACGTCCGGCCGGAAGCCGGCGACACGCAGCCCTCGGGCCGCAGCCAGTCCGGCGATGCCGGCGCCCACCACGAGGATGCGCAAACTCATCGCACCAACACTCTCCTGTCGATGGATACGCGTCGGAGCCAAGACATTACCGCCCGCCATCGTCGCGGGGGAACACCCGCGATCGACATCAAGTCCGATTTGTTCAATACCTCGGCTTGCACAGCCCGTACCGTCACGCTCATGACTCCTGTTCTTAACGCGTTCGGCCTGGCTGTGGCCGACCTGGCCGCGTCACTGGCCTTTTACCGTCTGCTGGGGATGGAGTTCGCGGACGGCGTCGAGGACGCACCGCACGTGGAGGTCACCCTGGCGGGCGGCGTCCGTCTCATGTGGGACCCGCACGCCTCGATCAAGGCCTTCGACCCGGACTTCACCCCGCCCGGACCGGAGGGCGCCCGGGTGAGCCTCGCCTTCGAGTGCGCGAGCCCGGCCGAGGTCGACGCCGTCTATCGCCGCGTGGTCGACGCCGGCCACACCGGGGAACGCGAGCCCTGGGACGCGCCCTGGGGGCAGCGTTACGCCGTGGTCCTGGATCCGGACGGCAACGGGATCGACCTTTACGCCGCGCTCCCGGCCTGAGCCACCAACTCACCCAGCGGGACGCCGGCCAGGGACCTCACCTCTCGGGAGAGATGGGCCTGGTCGGCGTAACCGCTGTCCGCGGCGACCTCGGCGAACGCCCGGCCGGCTCGGGCCAGCGCGACCGCCCGGCGCATCCGGAAGATGCGGTGCAGGGTCTTGGGCCCGTAGCCGTATCCCGCGACGGCGCGCCGGCGCAGCTGCCGCTCGCTCAGCCCGGCCTCCACGGCGACCGCGCCCACCGGCCGGTCGGCCCGGGCGGCTGCGGAGACGGCGACCAGCACCGGGTCGGGCTGCTGCCAGCGCCCGGCCACCACCGCCTCCAGCGCCGCGCCGGGGTCGTCGGCCTCGGCGATCCGGCGCACCTCGGCGGCCGGCCACAGCGCATCGAGCGGGACACGCTGGTCGAGCACCTCGGAGGCGGGCACGCCGAGCACGCCCGCGCCGGTGCCCGCGCCGAAGCGCAGCGCGTGGAAACTGCTCCGGCCCGGCGCCCCGCCGGCCTGCGCCGTGGTGTCCGGCCCGGCGATGAAGACCGCGCCGTCCTGCCAGATGATGTCGAGGCAGCCGTCCGGCAGGATGCGCCGGGCGGCGGCTCCGGGCGACGTGACGCTCTGCCACGCGGTGACGTGCGGCAGCGAAGAAGCCCTCTCGGTGTACATGGCGACACCCAACCACCGGGGTACGACAAAAAGCTCCCGGCCGAGTTACACCCGTGTATTTCTGCCCGCGGCCGGGCAGACAATCGCTCTATGACGGACCGCCTCGACGAGTACCGGCGCAAGCGCGACGCCCGGCGCACCCCCGAGCCGGTGCCGCCCGCCACGCCGGCGCCCACCGACCGCAGCCGCTTCGTCATCCAGCAGCACCACGCCCGCAGCCTGCACTGGGACGTGCGGCTGGAGCGCGACGGCGTGCTGGTGTCGTTCGCCGTGCCGCGCGGCCTGCCCCGCGACCGGGCCCGTAACCATCTGGCCAAACACACCGAGGACCACCCGCTCGAATATCTCGACTTCACCGGCGAGATCCCGGCCGGCGAGTACGGCGGCGGGCGGATGACCATCCACGACCGGGGGACGTACGAAGCCGACAAGTGGCGGGACGACGAGATCGGCGTCACCTTCCGCGGCGAGCGGACCAGCGGGCGGTACGTCTTCTTCCGGACCGGCGGCCGGGACTGGATGGTGCGCCGGATGGACCCGGCCGAGCCGGGCTGGGAGGCGATGCCGGAGACGGTGGAGCCGATGCTGGCGACCCGGGCCGCGAGCCTGCCGGTCGACGACGGCGACTGGGGATATGAGATGGCGTGGGGCGGCGAGCGCGTCACGGCGTACATCTCCGGCGGAAGACTGCGCCTCACCGAGGCCGGTGGCGAGGATGTGACCTCCTGGTTCCCGGAGATCCGGCCGCTGGGCCCGGCGCTCGCGCCGGTCGAGGCCGTGCTGGACGGCGAGATCGTGGTCTTCGACGGCGCCCGCCCCGCGCCCGAGCTGCTGGCCCGGCGCCGCGCGCCGAAGGACTCTGCCGCGGCCAAGCGGGCCGCCGAGCGCTTTCCCGCACACCTTCTGTTGTACGACCTGACGTGGCTGGAGGGGCATTCGACGGTCGAGCTGGTCCGTTATGCCGAGCGCCGCGAGCTGCTGGACGGGCTCGCCCTGGCCGGCGACCACTGGCAGACACCTCCTTACTTCTCCGGCGGCGGCGATTTCGCGCTGGAGGCGGCCGGCAGCCAGCAGCTGGCCGGTGTCGTCGCGAAACGCCTCGACTCGCCGTACCTGCCCGGGCGCCGCAGCCGGCTCTGGCTGTCGATCCCCGCCGGGTGACCACGCGGCCGGTTTTCCTGGATTCCGGCTCCGGCCGGCCGATCTTCAGGTCTCCGAGCGCGGCACACCGGAAGGGGTACCTCAGATGCATCCGGACCTGTCCCCCGGCCCGGCGGGGATCGCTGAGCTGGCGGCCGAGCTGTGGCGGTCGGCCGCCGGCGTGCTGGACGCGAACTGGGCCGGCGACCACACGGTCCGGTCCCGGCGTCACCACCCGCACCAGCGGAGTCTGGACACCGCGTTCGCCGCGATCGGCCTGGCCTACGTCAACCAGCGGCGTGCCTGGCGAGATCTCCGGAGCCTGTTCGAGGCGCAGTGGCCGGACGGCCGGGTGCCGCACGTCATCTTCGCCGCGACCACCGCGCCGGGCACCGCTGACGACGATCTGCCGGGCGCGGCGTTCTGGAACGTCCCGGCGTACGGCCGGCGGCCCGCCCTCGGCAGCACCGGCCTGGTCCAGCCGCCGCTGCACGCGCTCGCGGCCTGGGAGATCTACCGGCGCGCGTCCGCACACGGCGCCGCCTCGGCGCAGCAGGCCCGCACCGAGCTGGAGTGGCTCTACCCCCGCCTGGTCGCCGCCCAGGAATACTGCACCGGCCGCCGTGACGCCGGTGGCGCCGGGCTGGCCGCCATCGTGCACCCCTGGGAGTCCGGGCTGGACGACGGCCCGGCCTGGGACGAGCCGCCCGCCGGATGCGCCGGGCCCGCGGACCGTCACCTCGAGCTGGCAGCGGCCTATCGGGACGGCGGCTATGCGGACACCGATCTCGCGTCGCGGCACGCCTTCGTGGTGGAGTGCCCCGGTTTCAACGCCGTCCTCGCCGCCGCCGAGCTGGCGCTGGCCCAGATCGCCGGCGTGCTGGGGGACGGCGCGCAGGCCCGCCGGCACCGCGAAGTCGCCCGGCGGATCACCGTGGCGATCGCCGACCGGCTGTGGAACCCGCGCACGCTGATCTTCCACACCCGGGACGTACGCACCGGGAAGCTCGGCCCGGCGCGCGGCGTGAGCGGCCTGCTGCCGCTGATGCTGCCCGACCTGCCGCCGTACCAGGCGCTCGCACTCATGGTGGCGGCCGGCGCCGGGGTGCCGGTGCCCGATCACGACCGCACCGGGCCGGGCCGGATCGATCTGAACTGGCTGCTCCGGCGGGGCATGCTGGTGCACGGGTACCAGGAGGACGCGGAACGCCTGCGGCGGGAGATGCTGCGGCTGGTGCACCGGAACGGGCCCTACGAGCGCTTCCGGCCGTCGGACGGCTCGGGTTCGGGCGCCGCGGACTGCACCGGGACGGCCGCCCTCTGCCTAGACCTGCTCGCCGATCGTTCCGCCCCGGCATACGCCCACCGGACCGGCGCCCGGCTCACGGCGGTCCAGCCGGATCGTCGCGACCTCGCCGGGATCGGCGCGGTATAGCCGGGACCGTCACGGTCCAGCCGGCCTCGTCGCGGTCTAGTCGGCGGGGTCCGGCAGCGGCTCGTCGAGCAGGGCGTCGGCCACCCGGGCCAGCTGGCGGACCTGGGTGGCGGTCAACCGGTCGAAGACGAGCTGCTGGACGGCCTCGGCGTGCCCGGGGGCGGAGGCGACGACCTTGTCCCAGCCGGCGTCGGTCAGCACGGCGATCTGGACCCGGCCGTCGCCGGGGTCACGCTCGCGCCGGACCCAGCCCCGCTCCTCCAGCCGGGCCACCACATGGGAGAGTCGGGAAAGTGACGCACAGGCGCGGCGGGCCAGCCTGCTCATGGGCAGGCGACGGTCCGGGCGCTCCGAGAGGGTCATCAGAACCAGGTACCCCATATGGGTCAGACCGGCATCCCGCTGAAGCTGCGCCTCCAGGGCCGCAGGCACTCTGACCAGCACCTCCACCAGCCGCCGCCAAGCGTGCTGCTGCTCCTGCGTCAACCAGCGCGGCTCTTCCATGCTGGCAGGCTAGTGGTGATCGACCGGTCCGGAAGCGATCGGGCCGGCCCGAACCGGACGTGCCGGATCGCGATCGACCGGCGAATCGATCGACTTACGTGAACCTCGGCGGGTAGTCTGTGCGGGGACTTTTTCCCCGATACATGGCGCCGGAACCGGCTGGCTGGGGGGCCTCGGCCGGTTCCGGCGCCGTGTGCCTTTCGGGGCCCTGTGTGCTTCCCGGGGCCCTGTGTACTTCCGGGGCCCTGTGTACTTTCGGGGCCCCGGGCCGGTGCCGGGCCGGTCACGAGGACGGCGGCTCGTCCTTACCTGCTTCCTCGAGCGCGTCCGCCTCTTCCTTCGTCTTGTGGACGGCACCCTCAGCGTGCTCCGGCGGGCCGTAAACGGTGTAGAGGACGAGCGGGTTCGGGCCGTCGTTGAGGAAGTTGTGCTTGCGCCCGGCCGGCACCACGACCAGGTCACCCTGCTGCACCTTGCGGGTCTGGCCGGAGACGATCGCCTTGCCGATGCCGCTGACGAAGGTGAGGATCTGGTCCACCTCGTGGACCTCCTCGCCGATCTCACCGCCCGGCGGGATCGTCATGATCACGAGCTGGGTGTGCTTGCCGGTCCACAGGACGCGGCGGAAGTCGGGACTCTGTTCCGCGACGGTCGCAATCGTAAAGTGCTCCATGCACCGTTCGTTACCCCGGTCAGGAGCCGCGCAATCGGCCTGGCGGAACCGGCGACGGGCGGCCGATCAGATAGCCCTGCACGTAATCGACGCCGAGCTCACGCAGCATCCGCAGGGTCGCCTCGTCCTGGACGAACTCGGCCACGGTGTGGATGCCGTACGCCTGGCACACCTGCACCAGCGCCCGCACCAGTACCTGGTCCTGCGGGTTGTCGACCAGATCCACCACGTACTCCCCGTCAATCTTGACGAGGTCGATCGGGAAGAGCCGCAGATAGCGGAACGACGCGTACCCCGACCCGAAGTCGTCCAGGGCCAGGCCGCAGCCGAGGTCGCGGACCCGGTCGGCGAAGCGGCGCGCCTCACTGAGGTTGCCGATCAGCGCGGTCTCGGTGATCTCGAAGGTCAGCTGGGCCGGGTCGATCCGGTAACGGTCGAGCAGCTTCTCCACCTCGGTGGTCAGCCGCGGGTCACCGACCGAACGACCGGAGAGGTTGACCTGGAGGCACAGCCCGGGTTCCTCGGCGGCCAGGCGCATGGCGCGCTCCACCACCCACAGGTCGATGTCGAACACCGCGTCGAGGCGCTCGGCGGCGTCCAGCACCTGGATCGGCGACTGCGGGCCGTCGGTCTCGTCGAGCACCCGCAGCAGCAGCTCGTGCCGGGTCACCTTGTTGCTCTGCAGCTCCAGGATCGGCTGGGAGTAGAGCGTGAACCGGTCGGTGCCGAGCGCGTCGGCGAGCCGGCTGCGGTACGACCCCTGCCGATCCCGCACCGGGACCGGTCGCGCCACCACGGTGAGCGGGCGCCCCGCCTCCCGGGACTGCCGCCAGGCCTGTTCGGCGTCGATCAGCAGGCCGTGGCTGCCCGCCTCGGCGTCGCGCTCGAAGCGGACCAGCCCGCCCCACGCGCCGGAGGGGTCCAGTCGGCGCAGGCCGGACACCAGGGACTGGGCCTGCTCCCGGGCCGCCTTCCAGGAAAGGCCGGTGAACAGGACGGCGATCTCGGTGGGGCCGACCCGGCCGAGCAGGTGTTCCGGGCGGGTGCTTTCCTCGATCAGCCGCGCCGCGTCACTGAGCAGGTCGACGTTGCGGTCCGGGCGTACCGCCTCGGTGTTGTCGCCGACCTGGACCCGGATCACCAGCAGGGCGCCGCCCGCCCCGCGCAGGGCACGGTCGATCTCGTCGGCGAACCGGGCGCGGGTGAGCAGACCGGTCACCGGGTCCGGCTCGACCAGCGAGGCCTGCACGGTCTCGCCGCGCCGGGTCAGCCGCGCCGACTCCCGGCGGGCGCGCTCCCGGGTCGAGACGTCGCGGACGGTGCCGCGGATGCCGCGGACCGTGCCGTCCGGGCTCATCATCGGTTCCAGCCGGCAGTCGACGTCGAACCAGCCGCCGTCGGCGCGCATCAGCCGCACCGTGGTGTGCACGGTGTTCCGGCTGGTCCAGGCCTCGGTGATGGAGCCGAGCGCCTTCGCGTGATCGTCCCGGTGCACGTAACGCGCCAGGAGCTGCCGGGTCATCTCCTTCTCCGCCGGTGGCCGGCCCAGCATCGCGGAGAGAGTCGCCGACCAGACGATCTGGTCGCCGGCCGCGGTGTACGTGAACCAGGCGGCCTGCTTGTCGCGCGGCTGCCGCGGCTCGGGCAGTGCGGTCGGCGGCGCCGGCGTCCAGCGCTCCCGTTCTTCGGGCACCGTCATCCGCCGTCACCTCCCCCCTTGCGCACGGCCGTTCCCCCTGCCACCGACACCCCTCACCTATTACGACCCGTTACCGGGCCGCAGTAACAGTGGATGCATGCGTCAAAGTTTTGACGTTTCCGCGGGCAAGGCTAGGAGCAGGGAATTATCGCCCATCCAGAGTAGCGAAACAACCGAATGGGTGACCTCTTTCCCGCGCATTTACGTCGAAATGCCTCCCGCGATTCACGACAGACAGTTACTGCGAGTATCGACATTGGAACCTTGCGCGTTCCCCTACCCACTAGTACGCGTGAGCATGCACACAGAGCGGCGAGAAGATCGCCGGACGTGACGGTCAGTCCCCGTCGATGGTGGAAATTTCCAGCTCATTGATGCGCTGCCACACCGGGCGCATCGCCGCCTCCGGCTCGCGGGCGAACACGCTGCCCCGGATGCGGACGAACACGCAGTTGCCGACCCGCTCCAGCACCGACTGCCGGCGCATGTCGCTCTCCCACTGCTCCGGGCCGTGATAGGCGTCGCCGTCGCACTCGATCGCGAGCCGCCGCCCGTCCGGCGCGTTCAGCACGAAGTCGATGCGGTAACCGCCGATCCGGAACTGCGGGATCGGCCGGTAACCCCGGTGCACCAGCGACTTCAGCACATCGCGTTCGAAGTCGCTCTCGCAGCGGGCGGCCAGGTCGGCCGCGGCGGCCTCGGTGGGCAGATTCAGCGCGTACGACAGGAGCAACGCCCGGGCATCGTCCGCGAGCAGGGCGGACGGGCGGACCGAATGGAAGATCCAGAGCTGATCGCGGGCCCGGGAGGCGGCCACGTTGACCCGGCGGTGATAGTCGCGCTTGGTGAACGCGGCAATCCGTGGATCGTTCTCGGACACCACCGCCGACACCAGCACCACGTCCCGCTCGTCGCCCTGGAACGTGTAGGCGTCACCGACCCGCAGCCGCCGCGCCTGGATCTCGTCCTCGCCGATCGCCTCGCGCAGCTCGGTGAGCAGGTGGTTCGCCTGCCCGCTGCTGCTCAACAGGCTGATCACGCCGAGCGTCTTCCCGTCGTACCGCGGATCCGCGACGATCTTGGTGACCCGCTCGACCAGCGCGGTCGCCTCGTCCAGGTTGACGTCCCCGACCCCGGGCAGCGACTGGCGCACCCCGGTCGCGGAGAAGACCGTCTGGATGGGCGGCAGCGCCGGGCGGTCCGCCCGCAACGGCATGATCTTGCCGTCGTAATAGTGCCGCGACGAGAACTCGATGATCTGCGGCACGCAGCGGAAATGCTCGGTCAGCAGGATCCGCTCCGGCGACCGGCGCACCGCGTGGTCGTACAGCGAGGACTCCGGATCGAAGTGCTCGGCCGACGGCACGTCGTCCAGGTGCCGCCGGATCAGGTCGGAGACCGCACCCACGAAGCCCAACTGCGGCCCGATCTGCTGATCGTCGCCGACCACCACGGCCCGCTCGGCCAGCGCCAGCACCGGCAGCGCGAACAGATCAGCCTGCGAGGCCTCGTCCACGATCACCACGTCGAACTTCGCGCCGCCGGCGAACTGCTCGATCGCCCGGTCCACCGACATGACCCAGACCGGCACCGCGGTCACCGCCGACTCCATGGCCCGCTGCGCGTGCGCCTGCCAGGCCGCGGCGCCCCGGCCGGTGCCCTTGCCGATCTTGCGGAGGGCAGTGGTCCAGTCCGCGAGCGCCGCCCGCCGCCGGTCGTCGAGGGCCCGGGCCACCTCCAGCCACGCGGACGCGACGACGAGCTCACCGGTCACCCTGCGGATCTTGGCGCGGGCGCGTTCGACCCGGCGCGACAGCACCGCCGGATCCACGTCGCCGACCACCTCGTCGAACCAGGTCTGCGCACGCCGCCACTCCCACGCCTCCAGGCAGGCCTGACCGGAGACGACCGGATGCTCGCCACCCGCGATCCGGGCCGCCCACTCCGGGGCCGCGGTCGCCAGCCGGTCGTGCGCGGCGTGGAACCGCATCACGTCAGGCTGCAACAGCACCAGCCGGCGCACCTCACCGACCGCGTCGTCCCAGCCCTCCAGGGTCTTCCAGGCCTCGACCAGATCGGGCCAGGGCGCGATCCGCCCGGCCACCGCCTGCTCCACCGACCGCGCGTTGTCCAGCACGAACACCTCGATCGCCCCGGCCAGCAGCTCGGCGACCTCGCCCAGACCGGCAGCGTCCGGCGCCAGCTCCCGCTGCGGGACCAGCACGGCGATGCGGGCGGCCAGCGGCGGCCACCGGTGCAGGTCGAAATCGAGCGACTGGTTCGCGTCGGCGAGCAGGGCGCCCGCCCAGACCTCCGGATCGCCCCAGCCACTGGACGGGGCGGGGATGGCGAGCCGCTCGACCCACTCCAGCCAGAGGTCGCCCAGCCGGCGGCGGGACTGGGTGCGGCGCACACCCGCGACGACCAGGTCGACGTCGGCGACGGTCCGCACCGGCTCACCGTCCACCCGGAGCTCGTCGGCCAGCCGGTACAGCCCCGGCTGGAGCAGCCGGCTGAGCCCCTTGCCGGCCTCGAACCGCTGCCGGATCTCGGCCAGCCGGGACAACAGCAGCCGCGGCTCGGCCAGCACCGGGTCGGGCACCACGATCCGATGCCCGGTCACCGAACGGGCCAGACCGGCCAGCTCCGCGTAGATCGACTCGGTCGCGGCCACGTGATCGGTCCAGACCGTCCGCCAGTGCTGGTCGTCGAGCAGCCGCCCCAGACGGTCCGTCCAGGTCCCCTCCCGGCGGCGGAGCCAGGCCACCGCCTCACGCAACTCCCCGAGCAACTCCGCCATGCCTGCGCGGCGCTCCTCGCGTACCGCCGCAAGATCGACGCCTTGGTCCGCCAACCGCGACAGGCGCTCCTCGATCTCCGCGCTCTGCGCCCGCCGGGCCGCCGTCCCGGCGGCGTCCGGCAGATCCTGGATCTCCGGCAACGGGCGCAAGGCGGCCGCCCGGTCCGCCGGCGACAACCGCGCGGCGAGCTTGAGCAGCGTGGCGAAATCCTCGATGGTCAGCGGCGGCGGCCCGGTGACCGGATCCGGGATCCCGCCGTGCGCGGTGGCACGCTCCCGCAGCCAGGCGCCGACCTCGGCGGGAAGCATGGAGACACCCCCGATCTGGTACGTGACAGCTTCACTCTCCGCGATCAGGCGCAGCCCGGCGAGAGCCGCGGCCAGCTCGCGCTCGGCCTCCTCCAGCGTCCGGGTGAGCCGCTCGACCCGCCTCGACTCGGCGTCCTTGTCCAGGGTGGCCGCCCGGTCGGAGAGCTCCCGGGCCGCCAGCTGCAACTGCACCAGCTGGTCGGTGGTGCGGCCCAGCACGGCCAGGCAGAGCGCCTGCACCTCCTCGGGAAGACCGTCCCGCAGCACGCGGAGCGGCTCCTCCTTCTGGGCGACCACGAGGACCCGCTTGCCGTTCGCCATCAGATGACAGATCAGGTTGCGGATGGTGTGCGTCTTGCCGGTGCCGGGCGGACCCTGGACGGCGACGTTGCGGTGGTGGGCCAGGCGGCGGGCGATCGACTCCTGCGCCTCGTTGGTGGGCAGCGGCATCAGGAGCCGTTCGCCGACACCGGCCCAGCGGTCCGGCTGGTCGCCGGGCATCGTCAGCCGGCTCGGCTCGTGCGCGACGATCGCCGCCAGCGAGCCGACGGCGTCGAAGTCGCCGCTGGTCAGGCGGTCGCGCAGATTCTCCAGGAAGCCTCGGAGGTGGCGCTGCCGGGGACGGGCGAAGAGGACCGCGGTGTCACGGAGGAAGATTTCGCCGGCGGACCTCTCTGCGGTCTTCTCGCTGCCGGGCCTTTCCGCCGCCTCCTCACCGCCGGGCCTTCGCGTGGCCTTTTCGCCGGCTGCCAGGATTCGCCGGTCGGCGCCGAGGCGGGTCAGGGCGCGTTCGAAGAACTCGCGGCGATCGAAGTCGTTCCAGAGGTCCACCTCCACGGCGCCGCCGGGACCGGCGAGGGCGGCGAGCTGGTTGAGGTAGCGGGCGTCGAGACCGTTGAGGGCCTCGATCTGGAGACGGGACGGGCCGGCGGGTGAGACGGTGATGAGGGCGCGGTCGGCGTCGTACTCGATCAGGACCGGGGTGGCGATCAACGGATAGCGGACCCGGACGCCGTCGACGGTGGTCTCGACCAGGCCGTGACCCCAGACCAGCTCGGTGGTGGCGACGGCCATGTCGAGCTGGTGCATCCGGTCGAACAGGCGGCGGTGCAGGTCCCGGGTCTGCTCGGCAGTGGTGGTCGCCTCGGACCAGGGGCGCCAGACGTCGTCCCGCCAGCGCTCGAAGTCGTCCCGTTGACCGGATCCCGCGTCGACCAGCGTCCGGTCCGCATCCCGCGCCGCGTCGGCATCCCCGGCCTGGTCCGCATCTCCAGTCCTGTCGGCATCTCCAGTCCTGTCAGCATCTCGAGCCCTGTCCGCATACCGGGCCCTGTCCGCATACCGGGCCCCGTCGGCGTCCGGCGTCCGGTCGGCTTCCTGGTTGGCGGCGGCGAGGGCCCGCACGTCGGGGACGGGTTCGGCGGTCGCGGTGACCTCGTCGCGCAGCCGGCGGCGTAGCGCGGCGGGGACGGTGACCGGCGGTGGGAGGTCGGGCCGGCCCACGCGGAGCCAGGACGTGCCGTCGGCGCCCGGACCGGCCTGGCAGTCGGGATGCCGCGGAAGGCTGTCGAGCCAGTGCGCATCGGACGGAACGGTGCGAGCCGGACGATCCATCTGAGCGCGAACGGCAAGCAGATAGTCCGCCACAGCCACGGCCCGATCCCGGATCGTCGTGGGCGACTCTCGCTGCTCAGCCATCCTGTGAAGTCTAGGCCGTAGCGTCGATCCCGCTCATCCGCCGCCAAGCGTGTGAAGTTGCGGCTCGCATACGGGCTCAACTTCACACACAGCGGTCACGCCCGAGAGTGTGTGAAGTTGCGGCTCGCATACGGGCTCAACTTCACACGCTGGTCAGTCTGCTTCTTCGGGGTCGCGGCCCTGAGCGGAGCGGCCGCCGTCGAGCGGGATCACCGCGCCGTTGAGAAAACTGGCGGCGTCGGAGAGCAGGAAGGCGACCGTCTCGGCCACCTCGGCGGGGTGACCCATCCGGCCCAGCGGCTGCAGGCGGCGGATCTCCTCGGTGAAGTGCCGGCGGCCGGCTTCGGGGAGCGCGGCCAGGTGGGCGTCGGAGCGTTCGGTGGTGATCGAGCCGAGTGCGAGCGCGTTCACGCGGATGCCGAACGGGCCGTAGTCGACGGCCAGAGCGCGGGTCAAACCTTCGATCGCGGCCTTGGCTGTGGCGTACGGCAGGGCGCCCCGCACCGGGCGCTGCGCCTGGTGCGAGGAGATGTTGACGATGGCGCCCGGGCTGAGGTCGCGGCTGAGGCCGGAGACGGGAAGCGCGGCGGGCGACGGGTCCGGGCGGGCGGCGCCGGGAAGCGCGGCGGGCGACGGGCCCCGGCGGGTGGCGGGTGAGCCCGGTGGGGTGGACAAGAAGGTGCGGAGGGCTACCGCGCAGCCGGTCAGGACCGGGTCCAGGTTGCGGTGGATCAGGGTGCTGACCTCGGCCGGGGATTCGTGGAGGCGGGCGTCCCGGAAGCTCGCGGCGTTGTTGACCCAACCGCGCAGGGGCGCCATCGCGGTGGCGGCCTGAGCGGCGCGGACGGCTGTCGACTCGTCGGCGGCGTCACCGGTGACGGGCCGCAGGCGGCCGGCGGCCGGATGGTCGTCGATCCAGGTGAGGGTGGCCGGCTCGAAGTCGAGGACGGTTACGGCGGCGCCCTGGGTGAGCAGTCGCTCCACGATGGCGCGGCCGATGCCACGGCCGCCGCCGGTCACCACGTAAGAGACGGTGCCGGTCATGTGATCACCCCCTGGCCAGTCTGCCCGGGTGTGCGGGCGATCGCACATCGATGAGGGCGGCGTCCCTGGGGCGCGGCTCGGAGGGAGGAGCGGACTCCCGCGACCGGGCGGTGGGCGCGGGAGTGGGCGGGAAAGCCGAACTCCCGCGACCGGGCGGTGGGCGCGGGAGTCGGCAGAGAGCGAAAGCGGAGGGTCAGGGGAACTGCATGCGGCGAGGGCGCGGGATCACCGGCGGCGGAAGGGGGAGGTCGTCGAGGTGGCTCCAGTTGAGGGTGCCGTTGTCGGTGGACTTGATCTCGCCGAGGCAGGCGCGGAGGAGGCCCAGGTTGGGCGCTCCGGCGTAACCGGCGATGACCACCTCGGGCTTGGGGACGATCTGGGCGATCGCGGCGCAGATCTTGGCGACCTCACGCTCGTCGACGGCGTCCAGGGGTAGGGGGGACTCGATCGGGGAACGGCGCCACGGTGGGCCGAACCGGCGAAGGAGCTCGCGGGCCAGGCGGCCGAAGGAACGGCCGACCTCGGCGTCGCGCATCGAGAGGCGTGCGGACTGGCCGTAGCACCAGGGCACCACCACGCGGCCGTTGATCAGGACCAACTGATAGACCGAGCGCGGCACGCTGATGATCTCGGCACCGGGAAGGGTGCCGAGGAAGAGAACCAGTTCCTCGTAGGGAAGGGGCCACCGGGGGTTTGCCAGCACACGTTCCATGGTCTGGGTCATGGCCGGGTGAGCGTGGACCTCCCGGTCGATCGCGGTGCTCAAAGCCTCGGGCACCCGGGTCCACAGCTCGTCGGCGATTTTGTCGCCGAACTGCTCGATGAGCCAATCACTCGGACCGACGAGAACGTCTGGGCGCATTCCTCACCACCACCGTCCGTGTTCCTGACGTCACTGCTGGCTAGAAGAGTTGCACTTCCAATGATCGACTGGAAGGGTCTCTGCCGAGATCATAGAAACAACCATGAATGAAATCGTCAGAGTCGATCAATGGTTAGCCACGACGCCGGAGCCGCAGGCGAGAAGGCGGCGAAATCTGCAACTTGCGCGTCCAGCCGCGCGCGCAACTTGCAGGCCGGTTTCACCATTCACCTGTACCCGATATTGAACGCGTAGCTTATTTCCGTGCCGTGACGGAGAAGGAAACATCTTTTCATCCATCGTGATCAAACAGCGCATCACCAGGGCCGCCGACGCATTGATGATCGCTTCGCGACGATCACGTCGGCGATCGGCGGCGGTCGCAACCGGTTGCAGGGGGAGCGTCTGAGTTTCGCGCCGGTGGGCCGCCCGACTGTCCCCCCAGGGCCAGAAGATCACCAGACGAGTGACGACAGCACCACTGTCGGATACCCGTCACTTCCCACCTGCTGGATCGCCGGGCGGGACGGGACGCGCTCGCGGCCGGACCGGGCCGTGGCCGTGAGCCATCAATTCTCGCAGCTGAACCGGATCAGCCGACAATTCGCTCCGGAACCGAGCGAAACACGGCCCGAATAGCTCGAGGAATGCGCCGGTAATGGCCGATTTCGGTGATGCAGCAGGCCAGGCCGGGTGGTGAAGCCTGCGGAATAGCGCTCACCCGGCGCCGCCCGCCGCCAACAATGGGATCGCACGCGCGTTCAGTGCGATTCGACGGTGTCCCACGAGTATCGGAATCCATCCGGTGGAAGCCGCCATTCGCGCAGCACGGCCAGCAGCTCGGCCTCGTCGGCGGCGTCCGCGTGGCGGAGCCTTACCGCCCCAAGATCATGGTCGTATCCTTCGAGCCGGTCCGCCTCGAACTCCCAGTGCGCTACCTGGAAGCTGCGGCCCGGGTTGCTGTGCACGCGGCCGGACCGGATCGCCACCTCGTCGTCCGGGCCGACGCTGGGGACGATGTGCACGAACGACCAGCGATGCGGCTGCGAGGCCGGCAACGGCACGCCGAGCCGGCGGCCGAGGCGTAACGCCGCGAGCTCGGCCGGCCGCCACATCCATCCAGGACGATCCATGATCTCGCCAGCGTATCCGCCGCAGCTCCCGGCAGGGGCGTTACGGTGCCCGGGTGAAGCCGAACGCGCTCGTCAGCCCGGCCGAGGAGGCCGCCACCGTCATCGCCGCCGTGCTGGCCGATCTCAGATCCGGCGCCCATCGCGGAGTGGTGGTGGACTCACCGCCCGGGGCCGGCAAGTCGACGCTTGTCGTCCGGGCGGCCGGCGAACTGGCCGCCACCGGAGCACCGCTGATGATCGTGGCGCAGACCAACGAGCAGGTGGACGACCTGATCGACCGGCTCGGCACACGCTCCCCCGACGTCACGGTGGGCCGGCTGTCAGCGGTCGACTACGAGGCGTCGGCCCGGGTGCGAGCGCATCCGGCCTGCCGGGTGGCGCCCAAGGTGGCCGACCTGGGCTCGCCGGCGGTCACCATCGGCACGGCGGCCAAGTGGGCCACCGTGACCGACGGGACCTGGCCGTGGGCGATCGTCGACGAGGCGTACCAGATGCGCTCCGACGCCCTGCTCCGCGTGGCGCCGCGATTCGAGCGGGCGCTGTTCGTCGGCGACCCCGGCCAGCTCGACCCGTTCTCGACCGTCGAGGTGGACCGGTGGACCGGTCTCTCCTGGGACCCGATGCAGAGCGCGGTCGCGGTGCTGCTCCGGCACAACCCGGAGCTGCCGGTGCACCGGCTGCCGGTCTCCTGGCGGCTGCCCGCGTCGGCGGCGCCGGTGGTGGCCGCGGCGTTCTACCCGTTCACCGGGTTCCGGTCCGGGACCGGCCCGGCGGATCGCTCGCTCACCTTCCGGCAGCCGGCCACGGGGGCACTCGACGAGGTGTTGGACACCGCGGCGGCCACCGGGTGGGGGCTGCACGAGCTGCCGGCGCGGTTCACGGTGCGGACCGACGCGGAGGCCGCGGCCGCCTGTGCCGCACTGGCCGGCCGGGCGCTGAGCCGGGACGGTGTGGCCACCTCGGAGTCGGGCACCGGACCACTCACCCCGGACCGGATCGCAATCGGCGCGGCGCACCGCGACCAGGTGGCGGTGATCCGGTCCCTGCTGCCGCCGGAGGCCGCAGAAGTCACCGTGGACACCGCCAACCGGCTGCAGGGCCGGGAGTACGACCTGACCGTGGTGCTGCACCCGCTCTCCGGACGGCGCGACGCCACCGCCTTCCACCTGGAGTCCGGGCGCCTCTGCGTGCTGACCTCCCGGCACCGGCACGCCTGCGTGGTGGTGGCCCGGGCCGGGATCGCCGAGCTGCTGGACGCGCACCCCTCAACCGAGCCGATGCACATCAACGTCCCGGTCAAGTTCCCGGACGGCTGGGAGGCCAACCAGTCGATGCTGGCGCATCTCCACCGCGCTTGACCGGACGACCTGCGAACCTGCCGGAGACCGGAAAGTTGTCGTACGCTTGTTCTAATGTCGCTCACGGCTGCCCTCGCGTTCGCCCGGCACGGCATCCCCGTCCTGCCGGTGCACACGCCTGACCGAAGTGGTGCCTGTTCCTGCGAGCGAGGAGCCCGATGTGAGCGGCCCGGCAAACACCCCCGGCTCCGGCACGGCCTCACCGAGGCCTCCACCGATCCGCACCGAATCACCCTGTGGTGGTCGCACTGGCCGCGGGCGAACGTGGGCCTGCGCACCGGCGTGGTGATGGACGTCGCCGACGTCGACTCGGCCGAGGGCTGGCACGGGCTGCGCCACCTGCTCGGCGGCGACCTCCCGCGCGGCCCGCAGGTGCGCACCGGCGGCGGCCGCCACCTCTGGTTCCGGCCGACCGGCTTCGGCAACCGGGTGCGGCTGCTGCCCGGCCTGGACTGGCGCGGCGCCGGCGGTTATGTGCTCGCCCCACCGTCGCTGCATGTCTCCGGCGCGCGTTACAGCTGGTTGCGACGGCCCGGCGGCGAGCCTGACCTGCCGGTCAGCCCAGCAGCGCTGCGGGACCTCATCGCGGGTCCGCCGCCGGCTCTCCGGGACCACCCGGTGACCCGTCCCGACCGGTACGCGGGGGCCGCTCTCGACGCCGAGGCGGACCGGGTGGCCCGCGCCGCGGTGGGGACGCGCAACGACACGCTGAACCGGGCGGCGTTCGCACTCGGGCGGTTCGTGGGGGCCGGGCTGCTCGATGCCGGGACGGTGCGCAGGGAGCTGACCGCGGCGGCCCGGCACGCGGGGCTGAGCTGGGCGGAGATCCGCGGCACGATCGCCTCGGGGATGACGGCGGGGCGACGGCAGCCGTTCGACAGCGGCCAGCCGGGGCGGGCGGCCTGAGACGGGTGTCGGCCCATCCGGGGCGACAGCCGGGACGGGCGGCCTGAGACGGGTGCCGCCCATCGAGGGGTGCGGTTGGCCCGTTCGGCCGGACCGAACCGGATGATCGGGTCACTGCCGGACCGGCTGATCCCGCCTCCGCGCCGGTAACCTGGCGAGCGGATGGCCGGGGGGCAACGGTGCTTCGATGGGACGTGATCGGCGACGTGGAGCGAGTCTCGCTCGTCGACCCGCCGCGCCTGCGCTCGGTCCGCCGCATCCTCGACGGGCCGTCGCCGGACCCGGCCTTCGACCGGCTCGCCATGCTGGTGCGCATGCTGGTGGACGCCCCGATGAGCGTGGTCTGCCTGGTCGACGCCGACCGGCAGCACTTCGTGGGGCAGGTCGGGCTGCCCGATCAGCTGACCCAGGTGCGGGAGATGCCGCTGACCCGGTCGTTCAGCAGGCACGTGGTCACCTCCGGCGAGTTGCTCGCGATCGCGGACGTGCGTGCGGACCCCCGGATGCGGCTCAACCCGGCCATCGAGGAGGTCGGCGCCATCGCGTACGCGGGCGCACCCATCACCGACCCGGACGGCCTGGTGGTGGGCGCTCTCTGCGCGGTCGACCGGGAGCCGCGGATCTGGACGCCGAGTGAGGTGGCCCTGCTCAGCGAGCTGGCCGCGGTCTGTTCCTCCGAGATCTGCCTGCGCATCGAGCGCGCGTCGGCCGAGGAGGCCCGGGTGTCCGCGGAGGAGGCCCGGGCGTCGGCCGAACAGGCCCGGGCGTCGGCGGAGGAGGCCAGGACCGCCGCCGAGTCGGCGCATCATCAACTGGAGCTGCTCGCCGAGCTGACCGAGTCGCTGGCCGCCACCATGGACGTGACCGAGGCGCTGCGCCGGCTCGGTGACATCGTCACCACCCGGCTCGCCGACTGGTGCGTGGTGACGCTCGCCGAAAATCCGGGCGGGGCGGCACTGGTCTCGGCCACCCACCGCGACCCGGACCGCGCCGCCGACATGGCCCGTCTCTCGGAGCTGGCCACCCGGGCCCGCGCCGACCTGCGCACGATGCTGGTGGCGGTGCGCCGCAACGGCCGGGCGGTGCGGCCGTCCGGTCTGGGCGACCGGATCAGCGACGACGAGGTCGCCGAGATCACCACGCGGGCCGGCCTCGGCTCGACGCTGCTGGCACCGATCATCTCGCCGGTGCGGCTCACCACGCTCGGTGCGGTGCTGCTGGTCAACCGGCCGGACCGGGCGCCGTTCACCGCGGCGGAGGAGCGCACCGCCCTGGAGATCGGGCGGCGGGCCGGGCTGGCGGTGGAGAACAGCCGGCTCTACCGGGAGCAGCGGCACATGGCCGAGGTGCTGCAGCGCAGCCTGCTCACCGAGCTGCCGGCCATCGACGGGGTGGAACTGCACGCCCGTTACCTGCCGGCTCAGGACGGCGCGGCGGTCGGCGGCGACTGGTACGACGCTTTCGCTCAGCCTGACGGCAGCGTCATGGTGGCGGTCGGCGACGTCTCCGGGCACGACATCGAGGCCGCGGCCACCATGGGCCAGCTGCGCAATCTGGTGCGCGGCGACTCGTACGGGCGGGACGACGAGCCGGGCGCCCTGCTCAGTGCCCTGGACCAGACGTTGTACGGACTCCGCGTCCCGGCCTCGGCAACCGCGGTCCTGGCCCGGATCAGCAAGGCCTGGTCGGGGTACGCGGTGAGTTTCGCCAATGCCGGGCACCCGCCACCGCTGGTGCTCCTGCCGGACGGCGGCGTCCAGGTGTGGTGGGTGCCGCCGGAGCCCCTGCTGGGCCTTCCGCCCCGCGATCCGCGCACCACCACCCACCGTTACGTGCCGGTCGGGTCGACGCTGGTCCTCTACACCGACGGCCTGGTGGAGAGCCGCGACCAGCTGATCGACGACGGGGTGGAACGGCTCTCCGAGACGCTGCGGGTGCACGGCGGGCGCCCCGGCGACGAGCTGTGCGAGCGGTTGATCGAGGTGGCGCCGCGCCGCAGCGACGACATCGCCTTACTCCTGATCCGGCTGACCTGACACGACCGGCGGCCCACCGTGGGTCCACGGCGTCTCGGCCGGGTCGGGAAGCGACCCACCGGGCCGGTACGCCTCGCTGAGGGTGGTCAGCACCAACGTCTCCCCCACGGCCGGCACGCTCCCCGGCTCCGCGACCAGTTTGCGGCCCATCCCCCCGGACAGCTCCAGGAGCACGTCGCGCCCGTCCCCGGCCGGACTCACCGAGATGACCTTGGCTTTCTGCGCGGGCCGGGACGGCGAGGTCAGAGCGGTGCCCGGCTCGACGCGTACCTCCTCCGAGGTGTGCACCATGATCCGGGGGCGGAGTACCGGGCGCTTGCCACTGTCGTCGACCCGGTCCGGGTTGGCCAGCGTGACGGTTCCGGCGAAGGCCGCTCCGGTCAGCCGGTACTCGGCCAGAAGCAGGGGGTCGTCGAAGGCGCGCTGGACGGCGTACCGCGCGGCCGCACTCTCCAGCCGCTGGAGCCGGGCGGCGGCCGCGACCGCGCTGTCCCGCCGGGGCTGCGGCGCGCCACCCTCGGCCACATGCTGCGCGAACGCGGTGAACGCGTCCCGGTCGGAATCCCACCGGGAGGCCACCCGCTCGCCGGCCGGCAGTCGCCGCAGCATCCCGAGTGTCCGCCACATCCGCTGCCAGGTGGGCGTCAGCAGCTCGCGCAGCACCTCGGGCAGTTCCGGCGCGGCCCGCTCCAACAGCGGCGCCAGCACCCGGTTGTCGAAGTCGGGGTCGGTGGCCGGCCCGGCCGCCACGTCGTTCTCCACCTTCCGGGCCGCCTCGGCGCCCTCCTCGATCCAGGCGAGCTGGACGCCGAGCTGGGCGTCCTCGGCGGAGCTCTGCCCGGTGGCCCAGTGCATCCCGAGCGCCTGCACCGCGGTGAGCAGCAGGCAGGAGCCGGGAACTTCGGCCGAGTTGGCGAAGAACGTCAGCCAGCGGCCGAGCAGCGGCACCCCGGGCGGCACCGGGTATTCGCCGTCGATGCTCCGGAACCGCGTGGAGCGGCCCAGCAGCCGGAGGAAGTCGACACCGGCCGGGTTCGGCACCCAGATCTGCGGTGCGTCGAGATAACGCTGCCGCACGTCCTTGCCGCGGTCGATCGGGACGTCCTCGGTGTCGGTGGCGAACGAGTCGAGGTACGGGACGACCTGCGCGGCCAGGTCGGCGAAGAAGGCGAACCGGTCGTCGCGGTTGCGTGGCTGCGCCACGACCAGCAGCCGGGCGTCGGTGGCGGAGGTGCCGACCATCGCGGCGAGCGGCGCGTTCGCCTCGCCGGCCATGGCCAGCGGGATCAGGACCAGCGGGTGGTCGTGCACATGCAGGTGGCGGACGGTGGCGATGGGCTGCGCCCGCCCTTCGGCGAGCGCCTGCGCCCGGGCGAGCGCGGTGAGCGTGCTCAAAGCCGAGCCTCCCGAAGCAACGGCAGCGCAGTGAGCGTGCTCAAAGCCGAGCCTCCCGACGCAACGGCAGCGCAGTGGGCGTGCTCAACCGAGGATTTCCTGCCGCAACCGCAGCGCGGTCCGCAGCAGGGCCGCCGCCTCGGCCTGTTCCTCGGCCGGCTCGCGGGTGCCGTCCGCCAGCGCGAGCACCTCCTCGACCGACTCGATCCCGCCGAGCGCCTCGCGCACGGTCCGGCCGAGCGCCGCGGTGCTGCCGGCCGCCTCGTGCCGGCAGAAGACCGAGAGTTCGCAGGCGGAAAGGCACTCCGGGGCGTACCGGGGCTCGATGTGGCCGAGTGCCGCGATCAGCTCCTCGGGTTCCAGCGCCAGGTCGAAGGTGACACCGTCGGGGAGCGCGTCGATCAGCTCCGTGACCGACGCCAGCCGGGACAGCTGACGGCGCAGGGTGGACAGCTGTTTGCGGACGTCCAGCTTCACCGCCACCGGGCTGAGCGAGAAGTTCTCCGGGCAGATCAGGATCACCTCGTGGTCGACCAGCGACGGATCCTGTCCGAGGCGCTCCAGCAGCGAGCGCAGCGCGAGCACGTAGACGGCGGCCTGCACGGCGGCGGCCGAGACCTTGGCGCTGTCGGCCTGCCCGTCGATGATCGCGAACGACTTGATCTCGACCACCTGAAGGCGGCCCTGGTGCGCGTGGGCGATCAGATCCGGCTCGAGGTAGACGGTCTGGCCGGCCACGTCAAGGGTGAGCAGCGGGTGGTCGATCAACGCGGCCCGGACCCCGCCGAGGAGCCGGGTCGTCCGGTCGTGCCGCGCCTGGAGGGTGTCGTCGGAATCCATGCCGAGGTCCTGATAGGCCGATGCGGGGGACGCGCCCAGCACCGAGCGCAGCAGCTCGCAGTCGTCGGCCTTCAGCATCGCCTCGAAGGCGTTGCCGCGGGAGAGCGCGAAGCGGGACTGGCCGAAGCTGCCGGGGAAGCCGACCCGTTCAGCGAGCTTGACCTTGTCCACGCCGGCGGCGTCCAGGACGGCCCGCCGGGAGCAGCCGGGGTTGCCGGTGAGCGCGGCGATGGTCCGCGCGTTGTGCCGTTTCGCCCGCTCCGAGCCACGGAGCTGCTCAAGCTTCTGCATGGTCACCGCGCTCTCGATGATCGAGGGACAACTGTAGATCGTCTTACAGGAAGCCGCCAAGGACCATGCGACTCGCCAGGTTTCACCCACCAGAGGTGAATAAAGCGCACGTATCAGACACAAAGCCGACGGCGCGCTACGTTCGGAGGCATGCCGAAGGCCATCTGGAACGACGAAGTGATCGCCGAAAGCGACGACACGGTGATCGTCGAGGGCAACACGTACTTCCCCCGCACGAGCGTGCGCGAGGATGTGTTGATCCCGTCGGACACCCACACCGTCTGCCCGTGGAAGGGGAAGGCGTCGTATTACTCGCTCCGCGCCGACGGGCACACCGCGGCGGACGCGGCGTGGTATTACCCCGACCCGAAACCGGACGCCTCCGCGGTCCGCGACCGGGTCGCGTTCCGCAGAGACGTCCGCGTCGAGGCCTGAGCCACTGACCAGGAGGCCCGCTCACGTGATGCGCGGGTGGGCCTCCTCGATCGATCCCACTTCCAGGTAATCGAGCATGTCCTGCTGCTCGGCCACGTCGAGAGCGCCGAACGCGGCGTACGCCTCCGCGCGGGCGTGCCCGGTCTCCGCGGCCAGCAGCGCGATGATCGCCGACCACGCCAGGGACACCCGGTCGAAGAGCCGCGCCCGGCGCAGCGACGGCAGTCGTGACAGCATCCCCACCTTGGTCGCCGCGTCGTCGTCCTGCGCGACCCGGTCACAGAGCTCGAAGAGGGCTTTTCCCCGGTAGGGGTGCTCCGCCTCGATCATCCGGGTCAGCTCCGCGTTGTCCATCCGCTCCACCGGCGGCGCCGGACCCCGCCGGGGCAGCGAGGGAACCGGCTCACCGTGCACGGCTGTCCCGCCCGCTCTCGAACCCGTTGCCCGGCGCCTGATGCGGAAGCGTGGGGGTGCTCTGAAAGGTCGGGAAGGGCGGTGATGGCATCACCGGCTCGTCCGTCGCCTCGCCCGCCCTGGTCGTCGTGGGTGCCACGGCCTCCGCCGCGACGTCACCGGCGCCTTTCTTTCCACCCAGCACTATTTGCCCTCCGTAACCGACTTGTGCAGTCACGCCCCATCAGATCACGTCTACGCAAACACGTGCGAGCACCCACGGTAGTGACTCCCGCCGGTCACCCGACCCGACGACAGCCGTAACCTTTCCGGCAGCGCATCGATCGACACCGAGCCAGCGCTGAGGAGGTGCCGTGGACGCAGGCCAGGACGGCGACGGGAAGCCGACGGAGTGGCAATCCGTCATGGTCGATCTCTCCAGCGCCTCGTTAGCCGATCTCGTCGAGTCCGACGATGACTCCGCCCTCGCCCGCGCGTTGCGGCGCGTCACCGACGATCTCGCACGTCCCGGCGAGCCGATAGCCGGCTTCAACTCCGCGCTGTGACCGCTCCCCCGACCGTCTTCCGGCTCGCCGACACCGCCCTCGCCGCTCTCGGCGCCGGCCGGCCCGACACCACCACCCTCGCCGTCCTGCGGCGCGCCCAGCTCAGCCGGCACCTGCTGCTGATGCGGGAGATCCGGCGGGCCCAGGCCGGCGTCCCGGCCTGGTACACCCGGCTCACCGCCGATCCCGGCGAAGAGCGACGGCTGATCGCCGACCCGATGACCGGTCTCTGGGCGGCACACACGCTGCGCACCGGCGCCGCGGCCGGCACGACGGGCCCGCTCCCCGGTGGTCACCCATTGCGGACCCGGCACGCTGACCTCTCTCTGGCCGTACGGCTGGACGACGCCGATCCGCTCCGTCACCTTCTCGGCCTCACCCCCGCCGAGCCCCTGACCGCCGGGGAGGTGCGGCACTGGCAGCACTGCCTCGACAAGGCGTGGCGGATCCTGGCCGGCCGGCACCGAGCGGCCGCGGAGGCCATGGCGAACGTGCTCCGGGTGATCGTCCCGGTCCGCCCGGATCCGGCGGCCGAGGGGATCAGCGCGACGTCGGCCGAGGCGTTCGGGGCGGTGGCGATGTCGGTGCCGGCGGATCCGGTGGCGCTGGCGGTCGGGTTGCTGCACGAGGTGCAGCACAGCGTCCTGAACGCGGTGCACCAGCTGTTCGAGCTGGTGGAGCCGGGTGTGGGTGGCTTGGGGTATTCGCCGTGGCGGGATGACCCGCGGCCGGTGTTCGGCGTGTTGCACGGGGCTTATGCCTATCTGGCGGTGACCCGGTTCTGGCGCACCGAGGCCGGCGCGGCCGCTGGAGCCGACTGGGTCAGAGAGGCGAGCGGCGCGAGCGGGGTCGGGGCCGGCGGGGTCGGGGCCGGCGGGGTCGGGGCCGGCGGGGTCGGGGCCAGCGGGGTCGGGACGAGCGGATTCGGGGCGAGCGGGGTCGGGGCCAGCGGGTTCGAGTTCGCCAGGTGGCGCGCGGCGGTGGCGGAGACGGCGGAGAGGCTGCTGGCGGGCGGTGAGTTGACGGCGGCGGGGACGCGGTTCGTGACCGCGCTGCGGGACGAGGTCCGGCCCTGGCTGGACGAGCCGGTCGCGCCGGAGACGGAGCGGCTGGCCGGGCTGGCGCGCGCCGACCACCACGTGCGGTGGCGGCTGCGGAACCTCGGGGTGACGCCGGACGACGTCGGCGCGCTGGCCCGGGCCTGGCGGGACGGGCGGCCGCCGCCCACGGTCCGGCCGCGGCTGATCAGCACGGTGGGACGGGCCCTGGAGAACAGCCCGCGAGCCCGCCTGGCCCGTGCGCTCGCCAAGGGTGACCCGGCAGCCCAGCCCGGAAGTCGCGCAACGGCCGCGGATGTCGCCTGCGTGCGTGGTAGCCACGGTGCCGCTGCTGGTGCGTACGAAAAAGATCTCGGTGTTGATCGTGCGAATGACCAGGCCTGGGCCGGTCTCGCCCTGGTCTCCCCGCGCCCGGCCCTGCGCCGCAGGCCCGAGGTGGTGCGGGCGCTGGCGCTGGCGGTGCCGGAAGCGGCGATCGGCGTGCTGGCCGATTGGCTGGCCGGATAGCTCATCTGTGCGGCCCCGGAACCGATCTGTGCGGCCGGAGGTGGATCGTGGGTCGCAATGCTCTGTCGGACCGGGTACGGGTCTGCGTCGACGACGCCGCTGTGCTCGCTTCTCTGGTGCTGCTGGCGTGGCCGGTGGCGCATGCCGTGCACCCGTTCGGGACGCTCGGCCGGCTCGTGCCGCTGGTGGCGGCGTTGTGTCTGGGTCTCGCCGTGCTGCTGCTCGACGGCGGCCGGCCGGTGCTCCGCCATGCGGTGACCGTCGCGGCGCTGCTGGTGGCGGGCGTCCGGCACCTGCACGAAGGTCTCTCGCCGACCGCGACGTGGCTGGTGATGGCGGTCGCCGGCGCCGTGGTGGTCCGGCAGTTCCTCGGCGAACGGACCGACGTCGACCTGAACCGGCAGCAGGTGCTGCTCACCCAGCAGATCTTCCGGGATCCACTGACCGGGCTCGGCAACCGCAAGATGTTCGTCGAGTACGCCGAGGAGGTCCTCGACGAGCCGGCCCGCACCAGCACCGCCGTGATCCTGTTGAACCTGGACGGGTTCAAGCACGTGAACGACCACTTCGGGCACGTCGTCGGCGACGACCTGCTCCGCGCGGCCGCCGAACGGCTCGCCGTCAACGTGCGCGCCAACGACGCCGTGGCCCGGCTCGACAGCGACGAGTTCGCGGTGCTGCTGCCCGGCATGGAGGACGAGCAGGCGGCCCTCGCGGTCGCCGAGCGGGTCCTGGCCGAGCTGCACCGGCCGCTGGAGGTGGCCGGCGTCCCGGTGACCATCAGCGCCCGGGCCGGCGTCGCGGTCGCCTCGGACACCGACAGCCTCGACGCGGTGCTGCGCCGCGCCGACCAGGCGCTGCTGCGCGCCAAGGTGGAGGGTGGCGGGGTCGCCCGCCGGTTCGACCCGGAGTTGTTCGCGGCCGCCGAGCAGCGCCGTCTCGCCGAGGCCGACCTGCTGCGCGGCCTGGAGGCCGGCGAGTTCGAGGTGCATTACCAGCCGATCGTGGACCTCGACGGCGGGCACACCGTCGGCGTCGAGGCGCTGGTCCGCTGGCAGCACCCGGAGCAGGGGCTGGTCCCGCCGGCCGTCTTCCTGGAGCTGGCGGAGTCGCTCGGCCTGCTGCCCCGCCTCGGCGGCTGGGTGCTCGAGGAGGCCTGCCGGCAGGCGATCGGCTGGCAGACCCGGTTCCCCGGCTTCGAGCTCAACGTCAACCTGTCCGCGTCCCAGCTCGGCAACCCGCGGCTGATCGACGAGGTGCGCGCCGTGTTGGAGCACACCGGTCTGCCGCCGCAGGACCTGGTCCTCGAACTGACCGAGTCGGTGGCGCTCACCGACCTGGTCGAGTCGGCCCGGGTGCTCAGCGCGTTGAAGGCGCTGGGTGTGCGGATCGCGCTGGACGACTTCGGCACCGGCTTCTCGTCGCTGAGCCACCTCAGCAACCTGCCGGTCGACGTCATCAAGATCGACCGCTCGTTCGTGCAGGCCATGCCGGAGACCGGCGACGCGTCGGTGGCCGAGGCAGTGCTGCACATCGCCCGCACCTTCAACCTGTCACCGGTCGCCGAGGGCATCGAGAACGCCGAGCAGGCGTCCCGGCTGCGGGAGCTGGCCTGCGGACGGGCGCAGGGCTATCACTTCGCCCGGCCGATGCCGGCGGGGCGGGTCACCGAGCTGCTCGACAAGCAGGGCACGCCGATCGCCCGCCTCTGACCTGTGTGGTGACTTCGGGTGCGCTCCGCACCCGAAGTTCACACACGCCCGGCCCGCGCTGAGCGTGGTGTCAGAGGGGTGGGAGGTCGATGTCGGTCTCCAGGCGCAGGCCGGCGGCCGTCGCCCGGAACACCGGGTGACCATCGCCGAACGCCTTCGCCAGCCCGGCCAGGGCCTGCTGCTGGGCGGCCTCGTCACCGTCCCCGAGCGCCAGGTTCCACGCGCAGGCCACGGTGTCCGGGTGGTCGACGCCGCGGACCGCCCGGGACCGCCGCAGCGTGTCCGCGGCCAGTTCCCGGGCCAGCTGCGCCTCACCGGACGCGGCCAGGTCCGCGGCCAGCCCGTTGGCGCAGCTCAGCGTGAACGGATGGTCCGCGCCGACGCTGCGGCGCAGGCCGCTGAGCACCTCCTGGTCGATGGTCCGGGCATCGGTGGCCCGCCCGGCCGCGCGCACCACGCCGGCCAGCGCGGCGGAGGCGGCCAGGGTGAACGGGTGCTCGTCGCCGAGCACCGCGTGGTACCGGATCACGGCGCGTTCCAGCAGCTGGTGGGCCTCGTCCAGGTCGCCGCCGGCGCGGGCGCAGTTGGCCAGCGACACCGCCGAGGCGAGGGTCTCCACGCTGAGGTCGCCGAACTTCTGCCGGCACGCGGCGAGGTTGGCTGTGGCGAGGGCGTGAGCGCCGGGGTCGCCGCGGCGGCGGGCGGCCATCGCGGCGAACCGGCCGGCCCAGAGCGCGAACGGGTGGTCGGCCGGCACCTTCTCGGTGTGCCGGGAGGCGAGCAGCGCGGCGGCGCCCGCGTAGTCGCCGAGACCGAACAGGTCGTACGCCAGGCCCGTGCGCGACGAGAGCGTCTCCGGATGCCCGGCCACGAAGATCGCCTGCCGATGCCGCAGCACCTGCTCGTCGAGCGCCCGGGCGCCCCGGAAGTCACCGAGCAGCCGCAGGTCGGCGGCGAGGTTGTTGGCGCAGCGCAACGCGGTCGGGAAGCTCTCGCCGAACAGCCGCCTGTACCGCACCAGGTTGTCCGCGTCGAGCTGCCGGGCCTGGCCGAAATGTCCCTGGATGCGCAGGTCGCCGCCGACGCTGTTGGCGGTGGCCAGGGTGGCCTCGTCGTCGGCGCCGAACACCTCGCGCTGGGTGCGCAGGGTCTGCAGGTTGAGGTTGCGGGCATCGGCGGTACGGCCCACCGCCCGCAGTGCGTTGGCCAGGTGGAACGCGGCGAGCAGGGTCTGTTCGGCGGACTCACCGAGCGCGTCGCGCCAGCGGGCCACCGCCGAGTTCGCCAGGTCCCTGCTGGAGTCGTAGTCGCCGCGGGCGAAGTGGTAGCGGACGCAGTTGATGACCAGCTGCCGCACTTCCTCCGCGTCGCCGCCGAGCAGATCGGAGTGGATCAGGTGCGGGGCGAGTTCGGCATATCTGTACCAGCCGGCCGGGTTGTCCGGGTCACCGGGATCGGCCGCGGCCAGCATGGACCGCACAGTGCGCAGCAGCGCGGCGTGGCGTTCCGAGGTGAGTTCCTGACCGAACATGCCGCGCACCAGCGGGTGCACGGTCAGCTGCTCACCGGCCGGGTCCAGCTCGGCCAGGCCGTACCGGCTGATCCGGCGCATGGCCGCCCGCAGCCGCCGCTCGACCCGCACGGTCCGGGCCAGTTCCGGATCGACCTCCAGCGTGCGCGCCGCCCAGAGCAGCCGCCACGAGATCGGGGCGCTGGCCAGGAACGTGCAGAGCTCCAGCAGGCTCCGGTCGGCCGGCGCGGCGGCGCCGAGCGCCTCGGCGGCCAGTCCCCAGGTCACCCGGATCGGGGTGGGGAACGCGAGTTCGGCGGCCCGCCGGTCGTACTGCTCCAGGAACTCGCCGACACTCCAGCCGGTCGCCGCGCGGACCGCGGCCGCCAGGTCCAGAGCCATCGGCACGTCGTCGAGGCGGACGGCGAGCCGGTCCGCGTCGGTGGCGGAGAGGTCCTTCGCCCTGCTGCGCAACAGATCGGTGCTGTCCGTACGGTCGAAGACCGGCACCGGCAGGGCCTGCGCCACCTCGGCGGTCCACCGTGGGTTGCGGCTGGTCACGAGCACGTGCCCGGCGCCGCTCGGGAGATAAGGCATGATGTCCTCGGGCCGGTTGGCGTTCTCGAAGACGACCAGCCAGTCCCGGTACGGCTCGCCCCGGCTCAGCGCGTCACGGACCGCGCCGAGGGTCCGGTTCAGGTCGCGCGCCTCTGGCACACCGAGCTCGTGGGCCAGACCGGCCAGCGCGGCCCGCATCCCGGCGTTCTGCTCGGCCGGGATCCACCAGACCAGTTCGTACCCCTCGGCGTGGCGATAGGCATATTCCACCGCCAACTGGGTACGCCCGGTTCCGCCGAGCTGATGGTCCGGGCTCGGCAACAACACCACCGGACCGTTGCCGAGCATGCCCCGCACCCGGGTCAGCAGCTCCTCCCGGCCCACGAAGCGGGGGTTGCGCGGCGGCAGACCGCCACGGATCGGCACACTGTGCTCCTCACGTGTTGGTGATGCCGATTACCGTACGTGGAACCCCCGCCAACGCAAAGCGGGCACGCAGCCGAGACGGAAGGTCCCCCCGTGACCGATGAGAGCGTGACGAGTCTTGATGTTGCCGGCGACACGACGACGGTGTCGCTGCACGGCGAGATCGACATCCTCACCGTGGACCAGGTGCGGGTCGCGCTGGGCGAGGCGGTGACGTCCGGCTGCCGGCAGATCGTGGTGGACATGGCCGAGGTGGCGTTCATCGACTCGACCGGCCTGGGCGCGTTGATCTCGGGTTTTCAGCGCGCTCGCGACCAGGGCATCCCGTTCCGGCTGGCCCGGCCGAGCCGGAACGTGCGGCAGATCCTGGTGTTGAGCGGCCTGCTGGAGGTCGTCGAGCTCACGCCTTGACGACCAGCCCCAGCCCCGGCGCCACCGGCTTGATCTTCTTGCCGGCGAACAGCATCAGGCTCAGGATCGAGCCGAGCAGGGCCAGCGCGCCGGCGCCGTACCAGGCCCAGGTGTAAGCGCCGAGCTGATCACGCACCAGGCCGGCGGCGGTGGCGGCGACCGCGGCGCCGAACTGGTGCGAGGCGAAGACCCAGCCGAAGACGATCGGCCCGGCGGCGCCGAAGTACTCCCGGCACAGCGTGACCGTCGGCGGCACGGTGGCCACCCAGTCCAGGCCGTAGAAGAGAATGAAGATCAGCATGCTGGGATGCGCGGTCGCGGCGAACAGCGACGGCAGCACCAGCAGCGACAACCCGCGCAGCGCGTAATAGGCGCCCAGCAGGATCCGGCTGTCCACCCGGTCGGTCAGCCAGCCGGAGGCGATGGTGCCGGCGATGTCGAAGAGCCCGACCAGCGCGAGCAGGCTCGCCGCGGTGGTCATCGGCATGCCGTGGTCGTGGGCGGCCGGAATGAAATGCGTGCCGACCAGGCCGTTGGTGGTCGCCCCGCAGATCGCGAAACCGCCGGCGAGCAGCCAGAAGGCCCGGGTCCGTGCGGCGTCGCGCAGGGCGCGCAGGGCATTGCCGGCGGCACCTCCGGCCGGCTTCGCGGGCCGGTCCGGGATCTCCGTGCCACCCAGCGCCGGGACGCCGATCTCGGCCGGGTGATCCCGCAGGCGCCAGAGGATCAGGGGTACGACGCAGAGCGCGGCCACCGACACGGTCAGCGCGGCGGTCCGCCACCCGTCGGACTCGACCACCTGGGACAGGACCGGCAGGAAGATCAGGTTGCCGGTCGCGCCGCCCGCCGTGAGCACACCGGTGACCAGCCCGCGGTGCTTGATGAACCAGCGCCCGGTGATGGTGGCGACGAAACCGAGGGCGAGTGATCCGGTCCCGAGCCCGACCAGCACGCCCCAGCAGAGCATCAGCTGCCAGCTCTCGGTCATCCACAGGGTCAGCCCGGAACCGGCCGAGACCAGCAGCAGCGCGCCGGTGGCCACCCGGCGGATGCCGAACTTGTCCATCAGGGCCGCGGCGAACGGCGCGGTCAGTCCGTAGAGCAGCAGGTTGACCGAGACGGCGGCCGAGATGGTGGCCAGCGACCAGCCGAACTCGTCGTGCAGCGGCTGGAGCAGGACCGACGGCGTGGCCCGGAAGCCGGCGGCGCCGATCAGCGCGACGAAGGCTGCTACGGCGACCAGCCAGGCGGGGTGGATGCGGTGTTTCACGGACTGATTCTGACCAGCCCGGCCCGCTCGGACGAGTGGCCGGGAGGCCATGATGCGCAAGAATCGAGCCATGCCCCACCGCATAGTGATGCTCGCCCTCGACGGCCTGGTCCCGTTCGACCTCGGTGTTCCGCCGCAGATCTTCGGCGCGGCCCGGGACGGCGACGGGGTCCGCCTCTACGAGGTCCTCGTCTGCGGCACCGGCCCGATCCGCACCGAGGCCGGTTTCACCGTGATCCCCGATCACGGGCTGGAGGCCCTCGCGACGGCCGACACCGTCCTGGTGCCCGGCATCCACACCGGCGGGCCGGTCATCGACGGAACCCTGCCGCCACCCGTCGAGACGGCACTGCGGGCCGCGGCCACACGCGGCGCCCGGATCGTCTCGATCTGCACCGGCGCCTCGGTGCTCGCGGCGGCCGGACTGCTGGAGGGCCGGCCGGCCGCCACCCACTGGGCCTGGGCGAAGCGGATCGGCGGCCTCTATCCGCAGGTCGACTGGGACTTCGACGTGCTCTTCGTGGACGACGGTGATGTGCTCACCTCGGCCGGGGTGGGCGCCGGGGTGGATCTGTGCCTGCACATCATCCGCACCGACCACGGCGCCGACGTGGCGAACCGGGCGGCCCGCCGGTGCGTGGTGCCGCCGTGGCGGGACGGCGGCCAGGCACAGTACATCGAGCGCCCGGTGCCCGCGGCGCACGGCAACGGCACCGACGCCACCCGGACCTGGGTGCTGGAACGGCTGGCCGAGCCGGTCACGCTGGAGGAGATGGCCGGGCACGCGCGGATGAGCGTGCGGACGTTCACCCGGCGGTTCCGGGACGAGACCGGGATGAGCCCGCGGCAATGGCTGCTCCAGCAGCGGGTGGAGCACGCGCGGATCCTGCTGGAGTCGACCGACCTGGGGGTCGAGGCGGTGGCCCGCCGCTCCGGCCTGGGCAGTGCCACCGCGTTGCGGCAGCACCTGCACGCGACGATCGGCGTGGCGCCCTCGGCGTACCGGCGCACGTTCCGCCACGCCGGGTAACGACTGTCACGCTCAGTTTCGCCACGAAACGTCCGATGGTCTCGGTGTATACCTTGTCCGGCCCGCACCGAGGACTCCATGGATCACACCTTCCGCCCGCTGCTTGATGCCCTGAAGCAGATCGGCGTCGACCCGCAGGCGGTTGACGCGGCAGCCGAAGAGGCACAGCGCAGCGACCGGCCGGTGCGTGCGGTTCTCATCAACGACCAGGTCGTCACCGAGGAGCAGCTGACCCAGGCGGCGGCGGCCGCGTTCGGCATCAACACGCTGGACCTGGTGGGGTACACCCCTGACCCGGTGGCGCTCAAGCGCATCCCGCTGCCGGTGGTACTCCGGCACCGGGTGCTCGGCCTGGCGATCAACGACGGCGAGTTGGTGGTCGGCGTGACCGACCCGGCCGACGTGGTGGCGCTGGACGACGTACGCGCAGCGACCGGCATGACCGTACGCCCGGTGGTGGTGGCGCGCAGCGAGGTCCGCCGCATCATCGAGCGGCTCCAGCGGGAGGGCGCCGACCTCGGCGAGCTGGCCGACGGCTCGCTCGATGACCAGGGCGGCATGGCCGCGCAGACCACGAGCACCGACGACGCGCCGATCGTCCGTTACGTGAACAGCCTGATCGAGCAGGCCGTCATGAACCGCGCCTCCGACCTGCACCTGGAGCCCACCGAGGACGACATGCGGGTCCGTTACCGGATCGACGGCGTGCTGCACGAGGTGGACGTGGTGCCGCGCGGCGTGATGGCGGCGCTCACCTCGCGCATCAAGATCATGTCGGGTGTCGACATCACCGAGAAGCGCATCCCGCAGAACGGCCGCATCACCGCGATGATCCGGGACCGGCCGGTCGACCTGCGGACCGCCACGCTGCCGACGGTCTGGGGCGAGAAGATCGTGCTGCGCGTGCTGGACACCGGCGGCATCGACCTGGACCTGGCGAAACTCGGCTTCACCCAGCACAACCTGGAGCGCTTCAGCGCCTCGTTCGGCAAGCCGCACGGGATGGTGCTGGTCACCGGGCCGACCGGGTCCGGCAAGTCGACGACGCTCTACGCGACGCTCGGCAAGATCAGCCGGCCGGAGGTCAACGTGATCACGGTCGAGGACCCGGTCGAGTACCGGCTGCGCGGCGTCAACCAGGTGCAGGTCAACGCGAAGGCGGGACTGACCTTCGCGGCGGTGCTGCCGGCGATCCTGCGTACCGACCCGGACGTGGTGCTGATCGGTGAGATCCGGGACGGCGCCACCGCGCAGATCGCTGTCGAGGCCGCGCTCACCGGTCACCTGCTGCTCTCCACGCTGCACACCAACGACGCGCCGGGCGCGGTCACCCGGCTCACCGAGATGGGCATCGAGCCGTTCCTGGTCGGCTCGTCGCTGGACTGCGTGCTGGCCCAGCGTCTCGCGCGCCGGATCTGCGACTGGTGCAAGGAGGCGTACGCGCCGACCGAGGAGGAGGTCATGGGTGCCAAGTGGCCGCTGGAGGACCTCGCGTTCCCGGAGGTGCTCTACCGCCCGGTCGGCTGCCGCAACTGCGCGAACACCGGGTACAAGGGCCGGATCGCGATCCACGAGGTGATGCCCGTGTCACCGGAGATCGAGTCGCTGACCATCCGCCGCGCCTCGGCCGGTGAGATCCGCGAGGTGGCACTGGCCCAGGGCATGTACGACCTCCGCGCCGACGGCCTCGCCAAGGCAGCCGGCGGCCTGACCTCCATCCGCGAGGTCAGCAGGGTAGCGGTTTAGTCCCCGTCCGCACCGATTCGGCTACTAAACCCCCTCCTCACGGTGCCGATCAGTCAGGCGTCGGAACGTGAGAGAGGGCCGGAACACCAGATGGACACGATCGAGCACGACGTACGGCCGCTGACGGCGGCCGCGTCTCCGGACGACCTGGACGTGCTCGACCAGCTGCTCATCACGCTGGTCGAGTCCCGCGGATCCGACCTCCACCTCACGGTGGGGTCCCCGCCGATGATGCGGGTGGACGGCTCGCTGCGCCCGATCCCCGGGTACGGCAAGCTCAACGCCGCCGACACCGAGCTGCTGGCCCGGGCGGCGGTCACGCCGGACCAGTGGGAGACCTTCCTGCGGGAGCAGGAGATGGACTTCGCGCACAGCATCGTGGGCGTCTCCCGGTTCCGGGGCAACCTGTACCGGCAGCGAACCTCCTGCGGCGCGGTCTTCCGGGCCATCCCCCACAAGATCAAGCCGCTGGACGAGCTCGGCATGCCCGAGTCGGTGGCCCGGTTCGCCCACCTGCCGCGTGGCCTGGTGCTGGTCACCGGCCCGACCGGCTCCGGCAAGACCACCACGCTGGCCTCCCTGCTCGACCTGGCCAACCGCAGCCGGGCCGACCACATCATCACCATCGAGGACCCGATCGAGTTCCTCCACCCGCACAAGCGGTGTGTGGTGAACCAGCGTGAGGTCGGCGCGGACACCGACACCTTCGCCAGCGCGCTCAAGCACGCGCTGCGCCAGGACCCGGACATCATTCTCGTCGGTGAGCTCCGTGACCTGGAGACCACGGCCACGGCGCTGACCGCGGCCGAGACCGGTCACCTGGTGCTGGCGACCCTGCACACGCAGAGCGCCACCCAGACCATCGACCGGGTCATCGACATCTTCCCGCCGCACCAGCAGCTGCAGATCCGGGCCCAGCTGGCGGCCAGTCTCCAGGGTGTGATCACCCAGGCGCTGGCGCCCCGGGCCGACGGCAAGGGCCGGGCGGTGATCGCCGAGATCCTCACCTGTACCCCGGCCATCCGCAGCCTGATCCGCGAGGGCAAGACGCACCAGATCCCGTCGTTCATGCAGGCCGGCGCGAAGGAGGGCATGCTCGCCTTCGACCAGCACCTGGCCGAGAAGATCCGGGACGGACTGGTCTCCTTGCAGGCCGCCCTGGAGATCTGCCACTCACCTGAGGAACTCAAGCGTCTCGCCGGAAGGGCGTGATCCGGTGGCCACCACGAAGACGTTCCACTACAACGGCATCGACAGCGCCGGCAAGAAGACCAAGGGCACCATCGAGGCGCCGAACGAGGCGGCCGCGACGCACATGCTGCGTCAGCGCGGCGAGGTGCCGCTCGGCGTCACCGAGGCCGGCCAGGGCCTGCAGCGCGACATCAAGATCCCCGGCATGGGGAACCGCGTCAAGCTGAAGGACCTCGCGGTCTTCGCCCGGCAGTTCGCCACGATGACCTCGTCCGGCATGTCGCTGCTGCGATCCCTCTCCATCCTCGAGGAGCAGACCTCCGCGCCGGCGCTGAAGAAGGCGATCAGCGAGGTCCGCACCGACGTGGCCACCGGCGCCGGGCTGTCGGCGTCGATGGCCAAGCACGACCGGATCTTCCCGCGCCTGATGATCGCCATGATCCGGGCCGGTGAGGCCGGCGGCATGATCGACCAGGCTCTGGAGCAGATCGCCGACAGCCTGGAGAAGGACACCGCGCTCCGCGGCAAGATCAAGAGCGCGCTGACCTACCCCGCGATCGTGCTGGGCTTCACGTTCGTACTCATCGCCGGCATGTTGATCTTCATCGTCCCGATCTTCGAGGGGATGTTCAAGAACCTCGGCGGCGAACTGCCGGGCATCACCCAGTTCCTCGTCACGACCAGCCACAACATGCCCATCATCGGGCCGCTGTTCCTGGCCGTCACCATCGGCATCACGGTCGCCTACAAGCGGCAACTCCGGACGAGCGCCGAGTTCCGGTTGAAGGTCGACCAGCTCAAGCTCAAGATGCCGGTCTTCGGCTCACTCTTCCGCAAGCTGGCGATGAGCCGCTTCGCGCGCAACCTCGGCCTGCTGCTGAACGTCGGTGTTCCGATCATGCAGGCGCTCTCCGTCGTCGGTGAGACCACCGGCAACGAGGTCATCAACGCCGCCATGAAAGACGTCCAGGCCACCGTCCGTGACGGTCAGCCGATGTCGTCCGCACTGCGCAATCACCCCATCTTCCCCGCGATGGTCACTCAGATGATCGAAGTGGGCGAAGAAAGCGGTCAGATCAGTCAGATGCTCGACAAGGTTGCCGACTTCTACGACAGGGAAGTCGACTCCGCCGCCGAGTCCCTGGCCGCGTCGATCGAACCAATCATGGTGCTCGTCATGGGCGCCGTGGTCGGCGGCATGGTCGTCTGCCTTTACCTCCCGATGTTCACGGTCTACCAGAACATCCAGAACAGCTGACCGCAGTCTCCCCCGGCCGCTCCCGACGGCCGGCGCACCACCGGGCGCCCGAGCCCATCCCTTTTCCCCACCCCTGACGCCCCTGGAGGCACTCCAAATGCAGGACATCATCGCCCGTCTGCGCGCCAAGAAGGACGACGAAGGCTTCACCCTGATCGAGCTCCTGGTCGTGGTGGTCATCATCGGTGTTCTGGTCGCCATCGCCGTGCCGGTCTACCTGAACTACCGCCAGGGCGCCGCCGACAAGTCGGCCCAGTCCGACGTCCGCGGCGCGGTCAGCGCGATCGAGCAGTGGTACACCGACAACGGCAACGCGTACCCCGCCGGCCCGACCGGTGACCTCGGTGCGAGCTTCACGCTGAGCACCACGGCGACTGCCGGCCCCACGACCGCCACCGTCGGCCGGGTGACGCTTTCGGACAAGACCAAGATGCGCTACATCCCGCCGTCCGGCACCGTGACGACCTACAAGGTCTGCGCCTACAACACCGGCGGCAGCAACAAGTTCTACCTGTACGACAGCGCCAAGGGCGGCTCCGTGATCGCCACCACCGACGTCAACTCCACCAGCTTCGCCACCTGTGGCGGAACCACCACCCCCCCGGCCACCCCGTGACAACCGGCCGGGCAGCGGCTGCGCTGCCCGGCCCCAGCATCCACGTCCGACCGAGGAGGTCCGCCAAATGCCCCAGCTCGCGCTGCTCAGCATCGTCGGCCTCCTCGGTCTGGCCGTAGGCTCCTTCCTGAACGTAGTGATCCACCGAGTTCCCCGCGGCGAGTCGCTGGTGCGGCCCGGATCGCACTGCCCGCAGTGCGGCCACGGGGTCCGCAACCGGCACAACATCCCGGTGCTCGGCTGGCTGCTGCTGCGCGGCCGGTGCGCCGACTGCAAGACCCGGATCAGCGCCCGCTATCCGCTGGTCGAAGCCGGCACCGCCGCGCTGTTCGTGGCGGTCGCCGCCCGCTTCGGCTGGACCTGGGAACTCCCCGCCTACCTCTACCTGGCCGCTGTCGCGATCGCCCTGGCCCTCATCGACCTCGACGTGATGCGGCTCCCGGACAAGATCGTCCTTCCCTCCTACGGCGTGGCGGTCGCACTGCTGGTCCCGGTTTCACTGACCGACGGCGATCTGACCGCACCGCTGCGCGGCCTGGCCGCCGCTGCCGTCCTCTACGTGCTCTACCGACTGCTCGCCCACTGGGGCATGGGCGGCGGCGATGTGAAACTCGCTCCGCTGCTCGGCTTCTATCTCGGCTGGCTCGGCTGGGGTGCGGTCGCGGTCGGCGCCTTCACCGGGTTCCTGCTCGGCGGCGTGGGCGGCGCGGTCCTGCTGACCCTCAAACTGGCCAGCCGCAAGAGCCGCATCCCGTTCGGCCCCTACATGCTGGCCGGCGCCTTCCTGGCGGTCTTCGCCGCGGCACCGGTCACCCACTGGTACGCCAACCTGCTCGTCCCCACCTCCTGACACTGCTCGAGAAAGGAAATCCGATGGCTGGCGCAATTCCGATCGGGCTGGACATCGGCTCGTCCTCGATTCGAGCCGTCGAGGTCCGCCGCGCGAAGAGCGACTACTCGCTGATCAACTTCGGCCAGTTCCCGCTCCCGGCAGGCACCGTCTCGGCCGGCGTGGTGCAGGACCCGGTGGCCGTGACCTCCGCGCTCAAGCAGCTCTGGGCGGCATCCAAGTTCCGCACCAAGCGAGTCACCCTCGGCGTCACCAACCCCCAACTGGTGGTCCGCGAGATGTCGATCGCCAACCTGCCGGCCAACCAGATGCGCCAGGCGCTGCCCTTCCAGGTCAAGGAGCAACTGCCGCTCCCGGTGGAGAAGGCGCTGCTGGACTTCTACCCGCTGGAGCAGCCCGGCGACAACGCGACGGTCCGCGGCCTGCTGATCGCCATGCCGAAGGAAGCCGTCATCGGCCTGGTGCACGCGGTCGAGAAGGCCGGCCTGCACGTCACCGGCGTCGACCTGGCCTCGTTCGCCCTGCTGCGCGCCGCCTCCCGGCTGGACGCCCAGGTGGAGGCGATCGTCGACATCGGCGCCAACATCACCAGCGTGGTGGTGCACGCGGACGGTGAGCCGATCTTCGTGCGCACCCTGCCGCGTGGCGGTGCCGAGATCACCGAGAACCTCGCCACCCGGCTCGGCCTCAGCGCGGTCGAGGCCGAGGAGCTGAAGTGCCGGCACGGCATGCGCGGCAACGGTGACCCCGACAGCATCGCCGCGCTCACCGACGCCGTCCGCCCGCTCTCCAGCGAGCTGCGCAGCTCCTTCACCTATCTGGCCTCCGGCGAGCGGCAGAAGCAGGTCACCCGGATCTCGCTGTGCGGCGGCGGCGCGCTCATGCCCGGCCTCGCCGAGCACCTGCAGGAGCAGCTCGGCGTCGCCGTGATGTACGCGGACAGCACCACCCGGCTCCGGGACACCCGGAAGGCACGGGAGCGCGGGTTCGACAGTTTTGTGCCATCGGCAGCCGTGTCGATCGGCCTCACGCTGGGAGCGTCCTGATGACCACCACGGCTCTGATGCCCTTGGACCCCTCGGTCACTCCGCAGCAGGCGACGCGGGTGCTCAGTATCCGCGCCAACCTGCTGCCGCCGGAGATCCGGGACGGCAGGCGCAGCAGGCACATCCGTGCGTTCGTGGTCGTCTCGCTGGTTCTCGTGCTGGTCGGCCTGGGCGGCTGGTACTGGTCGGCCGCGGCCGACAAGGCCGCCGCCGAGGAGAAGTACAACCAGACGCTCGAGGACCTCGCCTCAGTGCAGCGACTGCAACAGAAGGACAAGCGGGTGCAGCGGATGGTGACCGTCAAGAAGGACAAGACCGTCCTGGAGAAGGAACTCGAGACGCTGCTCGCCACCGACATGTCTTGGCGCAACCTGATCGACCTGATCCGCGAAACCGGCAAGGACACGGTGACGATCTCCGAGATCACCGCCACGCTGGCCGGCAACGTCACCACCGACAGCGACTCGGCGGGAACGCTGCAGATCTCCGGCTCGGCGGAGAACAAGAAGGCCGTCGCCGAGTACGTCGAGGCGCTCGGCCGGCTCACCTACGTGTCCGACCCGTTCGTCAACAACGTGACGGAGACGAAGGACGAGACGAAGAAGCACGTCGACTACGCCCTCACCGTGACCATCACCGATGAGGGGCTCTGCGGACGTTTCTCCACCAAGCAGTGCGAAAGCCGGGGTAAGTGATGACCACACGCCGTATCGACCAGGTCTGGCTGTTCGGCGGGCTGACGTTGATCGCCATCCTCATCGCGATCGGCTGGTTCTTCCTGATCAGCCCCCAGTACGCCGACGAGTCCCAGGCGCGGGCCGACACCGAGGAGACCTCGGCGCAGCTGGCCCGGGCCCGCAGCAGCTTCTCCGCGCTCAAGGCCGAGACCAAGAAGCTCGGCGAGTACGAGTCCGAGCTGGCGACGTATCAGGCCGCCCTGCCGGTGCTCGATCAGACCAAGGGCATCCCGGACTTCCTCAAGGAGCTCCAGACCATGGGCACCGACCTCGACGTCGAGGTCAGCGGATACAGCGCCTCCCAGGCCGTGGACTCCGAGAAGGTCCCGTCGACCAAGACGCTGCCGATCATGCTGGACGTGAAAGGCAAGGTCGAGAACATCAGCCGCTTCCTCAAGGAGCTCCAGGCAGTCCAGCCGCGGGCCGTGCTGATCAGCAACGCCACCGTCAGCATCGAGAGCGAGGGCGCGACCACGCTGTCGCTGGCTCTCAACGCGTTCGTGACCTCGACGGTGACCGAGAAGGCGAAGTAACGGCCTGAGGCGCTGCACCCGGACCGCAACCGCACGACACTGCGGTCCGGCTTCAGCGGGCCGATCAGTCAGGGCGTCCCCGAGGAGAAGGAAAGCCCCCTGATGAACCAGAACCTCATCCTGATCGCTGACGACGACAGCGCCGTCCGGGACATGCTCTCGGTGACTCTGGAGGCGGCCGGGTATCGTGCCCTCGGGGCCAAGGACGGCCACACCGCCGCCCGCATCCTCGCCGTGGCGAAGCCGGTCGGCCTGATCACCGACGTGCTGATGCCGGCGATGAACGGGATGGAGCTGTGCCGGACGGCGCGGAGCAACCCGGCGATCCGCGACATGGCGATCCTCATGGTGTCCGGGAACGCCCATGCCTACGACGTCGACGCCGGGCTGGACTCGGGGGCGGACGGATACCTGCCGAAACCGCTGTCGCCGCGCCACCTGGTCACCGCGCTTCAGGAGCTGATCAGCCGCCGGCACCCCGGGGCATAGATCAGGGTCCACCCTCGGGGGAACGCCGGATCCCGGTGTCCGTTGTGGACGGCAGGCTGAGGCGCATGACATTCTCCCGCCGAGCCGTCGGCATCCTGCTGACCGCCGCCGTCCTGACCGGCTCCGCCGCGAGCCCGGCCGCTGCGGCTCCGCCCGCCCTGGATCCGGCCCGCCTCGCCGAGGCCATCGCCGGCCTGCCGGACGCCGAGGCCAGTGGCGCTCTCGTGCAGGTCCGCGGCAGCGGCGGCGAGTGGTCCGGCAGCTCCGGGATCGCGCGGCTGGGCGCCACCACGCCGCCCCGGATCGACGGCCGGTTCCGCATCGGGTCGATGACGAAGACCTTCACCGCCGTCGTGACCCTGCAGCTGGCCGCCGAGCGGCGGATCCACCTCGACCAGCCGGTCCAGCGGTACCTTCCGGGCCTGCTGCCGGCGTCGTACGCCCCGATCCCGGTCCGCAGCCTGCTGAACTGGACCAGCGGCATCAACGGCCTCGGCATCGACTCGAAGGATCCGGCCTGGTTCGCCGAGAACCGTTACCGGCACTTCGAGCCCGGCAGCCAGCTGGACCTCACCAAGCCGCTGGCCTTCACCCCCGGCGAGTTCCAGCGGTACGGCAACGCCGACTACATCCTGGCCGGCCTGCTGATCGAGAAGGTGACCGGCCGTTCCTGGGCCACCGAGGTACGCAACCGGATCATCCGGCCGCTGCGGCTGACCGGCACCACCGTGCCCGGCGACGACCCGCGCATCCACGGGCCGCACGCCCGCGGGTACCAGGCCACCGACGCCGGCTGGGTCGATGTCACCGACGCCAACCCGTCCCTGCAATGGTCCGCAGCCTCGATGATCTCCACCGCCGGCGACCTGGACCGCTTCATGGTCGCCCTCTTCCGCGGCCGCCTGCTTCCGCCCCGCCAGCTGAACGAGATGTTCACCGTCCCGGCCGACGACGTGCGCGAGTTCGGCACCGGCGGCCCGGCGCTCTATTCCGCCGGACTCACCCGCTTCGACTTCAACGACGTCACCGTCTGGGCCAAGAGCGGCGACCGCCCCGGTTACAACAACGGCATGGGCGCCACCCGCGACCTGACCCGGCGCCTGGTCTACTCCGTCAACACGTTGAGCATGGGCCGCCCCACCCAGCCGAAGATCTCCGAGCGCATCATCATGGCCGCGCTCAGCTGAGACCGGGCCGCGATCCGTGCCTTCATCACCGGGTGACGGTCTGGCTAAGTAGTTGGTCCGATGACTATCAGCAGCAACTCCTCCTCGCCTACACCTGCGCAACGTCCCGGGCCCGCGCATCGCCGAGGCGCTGGCGGAGGTGGACAGCCACCTTGCGCAGACCGGCGAGGACGCCCGCCAGGCCTTCGGTGAGCCGAGGGCGTACGCCGACCGGATCGCCGGCGCGCCGGGCTCGACCCGGGCCCTCGGCCGGCGAGAAATCGTCCGGTCGATGGCCTGGCGCGACGGGTCACCTTCGGATTCTTCCTGGCCGGCCCGCACTGGTCTTCCGCGGGCTTTCCGACGCCGGCGGCAATGATTTCGGGTGGGTGTCGGCGGCCGCGCTCGTCGCGGGCGTAACCCCACTCGCCGCCGTCGTCGTCTGGATCGTGCGGCGGACCCGCACCGCCACGGACCGGGTCCTCGACCCGCGCACCGGCCGGGACATGGCGCCGCCGCTGCCCCGCTGGACAGTCGTCCTGTGGGTGCTCTATCCCGCGGCGCTGCTGTTGCTGGCTTACCTCAGTGGCATGGCGGGCCGCTGAGAAGCCGCGGCGAAAGGGCTGCGTACAAACGAAAACACCCGGACGATCGTCCGGGTGTTTTTCCTGGTGGAGCTGAGGGGACTCGAACCCCTGACCCCCACACTGCCAGTGTGGTGCGCTACCAGCTGCGCCACAGCCCCTTGCTGTTGTCCCCGGTCGCCCGGGCACGCTGGAAATACTACACACCTCTCGGGCCCGGCCTCAGCCACCCCCTCAGTTGAGGGAGACGTCCGGGGGGAAGTGGGCGACAGCAGCGAGGATGTCGCCCTGGCGGCGGAGCACCATGGCCCAGAGGTCGTCGGGGCGCTCCACGAAGGGGTCGCCGGGCAGCGCGTCGAAGACGAACCAGGAGCCGGCGGAGATCTCCTCCTCCAGCTGGCCGGCGGACCACCCGGAGTATCCGGCGAAGACCCGGATGCCGGCCACGTTCTCCCGCATGCGGTCCGGGTCGGCGGAGAGGTCCAGGGTGCCGAGGGAGCCGCTGACCGTGTGGAAGCCGGACACCCGCTTCTTCACCTCGGGCCGGGTGCGGGCCAGGCAGATCGCCGACTCGGGCTGGACCGGGCCGCCTTCGAAGAGGACCGCGGGGTCACCGGCGAGGTCGCCCCAGTTGCCCAGCACCTCGGAGACCGGGACCTCGGTGGCGCGGTTGAGGACGACCCCGAGGGCGCCGCCGGTCTCGTGGGCCACCAGCAGCACGACGGTCCGGTCGAAGTTGGGGTCCTTCAGGGTGGGGGTGGCGACGAGCAGCTGACCGGTCATCGACTCCACCGACCGGCCTCCGATCCGCTGTCCCTCACCGAACACGTGCATACCGCCGTCCGCTCGACGTTGCCATGCCTCGCACATTAGCTTGCGTTTCCGGCCACCGATAAGGTCTGGACATGAACCCGCCACCTACGGCAGCAGAGATCGGCGTCATCGGCGGCTCGGGGCTGTACGCGCTCCTCGACAACGCCACGGAAGTGGAGGTCCAGACTCCCTACGGACCGCCATCCGACAAGATCACTGTGGCTGACGTGGGTGGACGCCGGGTGGCGTTCCTGCCCCGGCACGGACGTGACCACCGCTTTCCGCCGCACCGGATTCCCTATCGGGCCAACATGTGGGCGCTGCGCTCGCTGGGGGTACGACAGATCATCGCCCCGTGCGCGGTCGGTGGTCTGCGGCCCGAGCTCGGCCCCGGCACCTTCGTGGTCCCCGATCAGCTGATCGACCGGACGAGCGGCCGCGACCAGACCTATTACGACAGCGGCGCGGTGCACGTCTCCTTCGCCGATCCGTACTGTCCGGCCGGCCGCGGCGTGGTGCTGAATTCCGCCGCACGGGTGAACGCTGTCGACGGCGGAACGATGGTCGTCGTGGAGGGCCCGCGCTTCTCGTCGCGGGCCGAGTCACGCTGGTTCGCCTCGATCGGCGGGACGATCGTCAACATGACCGGGCACCCCGAGGCCGTGCTGGCGCGGGAGCTGGCACTCTGCTACACGGCGATCGCGCTGGTCACCGACCTGGACGCGGGAGTCGAGGGAGATCACGGGGTGACGCAGGAGGAGGTGTTCAAGGTTTTCGCCGAGAACACCGAGCGGCTGCGCGCCGTCCTGCTCGACGCGGTGGCCAAGCTCCCCTCCGAACGTTCCTGCCCGTGCGGCGACGCCCTGGCGGGCATCAAACTGCCTTTCGACCTTCCTTAGGCGTACGACCTCCGTCAGGCGTACGACCTGCGGCTCACCGGCACTGCGGCGGCGCGGACGGCTTCCCGCCGGCGACGAGGTTCTGGTTGATCTCGGTGGTGGTGGCGAGGCGCGTGAACGCCGCCCCGAGGGTCAGGTCGATGGTCGCGTCCCCGCGGTCCGGGTCGAACCGCATGGTCGCCTCGTCGTGCAGTGCCGCTCGCAGCAGGGTGGCCGCGCCGACCGCTGCGGGGCCGTAACGCAGTTCGGCAGCACCCACCGGTTCCGGGCCGGCCGTGGCGTCCAGCACGGTGAAGTCGCGGGCACGCAGTTGTGAGGCCGTCGCGTCGAGCAGCCCGGTGGCCGCCCCGCCGTCGAGCACCCGGACCTGCACCTCGGCCGGGCTACCCGGAAGGGTGAGGACGCAGGCCACCCCGGTGTCGCCGGCCGCCCCGCCCGGCTCGCTTGCCGGCTGTCCCTGCTGCTGCGGCCAGGCGAACGCGACGCCCGCGGTGACCGCCACGACAGCTCCGGCCGCCGTCACCCCGGCCAGTTGCCGGCGCCCGCGGCTCCGTCCCCGGGCGCGAACCTCGGCGGCCGGCAGAACCCGCAGGTGCCGCACGTCTGCCTCGAGTTCTCGCAGCTGCTCATGCACGGAACGTGACATCGCTGATCTCCTGATCCTGGTCGTTCTCGTCGTCGTTCTCGCCCAGCAGCCGGGCGAGGGCTGTGCGGGCCCTCGACAGCCGCACCTTGACCGTCCCCACCGGGGCGCCGACGCTCGCGGCGACCTCGTGGACCGGCATGTCCAGCAGGTAGTGCAGGGTGATCACCTGCCGTTGCGCCTTCGGTAGCCGTTGCAGCGCACCGATGACTGCCACCCGGTCCGGCGACGGGCCGCCGGCCACCTCGTCCGGCGGTCCCATCCGGGCCCGGGCAGCGAACCAGCGACGCAGCCCACGCCACCGGTTGGCCATCAGCCGCCAGGCGACCGAACGCACCCACGCCTCGGGATCGTCGTACCGGGCGACCTTGGGCCAGTGCTGCCACGCCCGCGCGAACGCCTCCTGGGCGATGTCCTGAGCCTCGGCCCGGTCACCGCAACCGGCATAGAGGTAGAGCACGACACGCCGCACCGTCGCCCCGTAGAAGGCGTCGAAGTCGGCGCTGTCACCGGCTGCCATGGGTTCTGCTTCCCGTCAGTGCTTGCACACCTGGAAACACACCACAGCAGCCCACCCGGTTACATCCGCCCGCCAAAAAGTCCCCGCGACTTCACCACCACCCACCAACGAAGTGGGGCGCACACTCAGGACCCAGCCCGCCGCCGCGCCACCTCGCAGCGCGACCCCACCAGCCAGACACTGGACTGACCTCTTGGCCAAGGAGGTCGTCATGGCCGAGGCAGCCGAACAGTTCAACATCCACGACGCGAAGACGAACCTGTCCCGGATCATCGATCGGGTCGAGCACGGCGAAGAGATCATCATCCGCCGTGCCGGCACACCGGTCGCCAAGGTGGTCGCGCTGTACCGCAGGGTCGACCGGGTCGGCCGGGGAAGCCTCACCGGCCGGCTCACTATGACCGACGACTGGGACTCCCCCGACGTCAACGGAGCCATCGCCCAGGACTTCGGACTCGCCTGATGGGCCTGCTGCTCGACACCCACATCGTGCTGTGGTGGCTGTCGGACGACCCCGGTCTCGCCGCCGAGATCAAGGACCGGCCGGACCACGAACCAGACGTCTACGTCAGCGCCGCGACGATCTGGGAAGTGACTATCAAACAGTCGATCGGCAAGCTCCCCGAACCCCACGATCTCCCCGAGCGCTTACGCGACAGCGGATTTCGGCACCTGCACATCACTGCCGAACACGCCATCGCGGCGGGCCGCCTCCCCTGATCCACCGCGACCCGTTCGACCGCATGCTGATAGCCCAGGCGCAAGCCGAAAACCTGACGCTGGTGACCCGCGACGCCGAGATCGCCAAGTACGACCTCGACATCTTGGCGGCGTAACCACTCGGCACCTACAAATCGAGCGGGGCAGCCAGCCCGGCCTGAGCCGACCGGACCGGAGCCGGGCCCCACGGGAGCCGGCACGACCGGAGCCGGGGCACCCGGCCGGCCGATTGGAGCTGGCGGGACCCACGCGAGCGCGCCCACCGCACCGCGGGGCGTCCGGGGCCTCGGCCCCCGGAGCAGACAACCGAAACGGCCCCCGGTTCGCGCTTTCCGCGAACAGAGGGCCGCCAGGCAGTGGAGGTGATGACCTCTTACTTGAACACCGCTGACGAGGTGTTAAGACTCCGTGCCACCCTCACCGAGCTACTCAACTCTGACCTTGCACCGCCGAATGACGCGTCGCGGAGCTGTATAGCGCCTCGACCTGCACCATAGTCATCCAGGCAGGATCTAGCGGCGGGATATAGCGTCAACGGCCGGCTGGCACGCGCGCGACGCTCGCAGCGTGGGGGCCGGGGTTCGAGTCCCTAACCTCCATCCTTGAGAAACGCCCGGGCCGTCGGCCCGGGCGTTTCTGTTGCACCCTGACTGCGATGTCGGCCGCTCCGCCCGGCTCAGCGTGCCCGCCGGCCTGCGGCTCTCTTCCGTTCACGGCAGTGCCGGGAACCACCGTGAGTGAACACGCCACGCTTTTCTCAGATAGCCGTCGACTGGCCGCGGGTTCCCACGCCAACCCTCCCCGAACGAACGAGAATGCAGATGCACGTGCATCCACACAGGATCGCAGCATGATAACGCACGTACTAGTGAGGTGATGACTACAGGAAGTAACCGAACCCATCTCGTGCAATGTGCACCGAGTACTAGCCTTCCAGGCCTGCACTTCATCATCTATCCACTGGTTCTGCGAGAACCACGACCATTACAAATGATTCCCAGCAATTCGATTAATCCCTGCGACGTACCCACACCGCAGCAAATTTGGCCCCCCTTTACTCACCTTAACATTGCTCTTAGGTTGCCAAATGCCACTGTTCACCACTACTTAACCGATTAAGCAGCGTTCCATTATCGCAGAAACGAATCGATCCGTAGCTTTGCTTGTCGGTCATCATTCGACAATGACAAACTTGCGACCAGAAAGCTTCACGAACCGGTCGATGATCTCACCGAAGTCTCCGATCAAGACGTACGGGACGACGGCCGATCGACTTCTACGCGCTGGGAGGCGCCAGACCATGACCGCAACCCCCGACCCCTCAGAGGTACTTCTCGCTCGAACGATCGCGTTCGTCGCGATCCTGCTTTTCACCACGTTCCTGCTGGCCGTGTTGCTTGCCGAGGGCTACGACGTCCAGACGGCCCTGGCTGCGGCGACCGGTTCCGCCATCCTCACCACGGAGATCGCGGATCAGCTTCTCAAGGCATGAGGCAGCCCCGGACATGACGAGGGTTGAGGCGGCTTCGGCTTCACCAGGGCCGAGCATGGTGAATGGAGAGTTCGTGGGTGCCACCGTGACGCCGGTAGACCGCTCGCCCGATGCCGCTGCCGCGTTGCGGCAGTTCACCCTCGGTCTTCGGGAGGTACGCCGGGCAGCAGGCGAGCCTCCCTACGCCACGCTCGTACAGCGAATGAACGGCCGGTTCTCGAAGGCCACGATCTCCCGTGTGCTGAACGGTGCCGGCCCCTCGTGGAGCTTCACCCAGTGCTTCCTCCAGGCATGCGGCATCAGCGACTCGGTAATCACGGAGACCTGGCGGCCGAAATGGACAGGGCTGCAGAACGCGCTCCGCCCTCTCGATCTCCACGGTGCACGTGAGACGGCCGACCCCGGCGGCGCTGAGTGCGACATCTGTGGAGTCTGGGCGACGAACATGGCACGGCACGCGGATTACCATCGGCAGCGCGACAACCTCTCGATGTCATGCGCTGACGCCCAGGCACTACCCGACGCCTTCGAGGGAGAGTGACGTCACGATGAGCCCCACCTCACCCGCCACGCCGAACGAAGTCGACTCGCCACGCCATCGGAACGCCGGGACCACCGAGTTCGCGCGGGTGCGGCCCGGCCAGCTCGCCGACAACCCCCGCAACCCGGTGCAACGCATCGAAGACCTCGAGGACATGGCGAACGTCGCCGAGTACGGCATCCTCCAGCCCATCCTCGTGACGACCCGCGAGAACTTCCTCAAGGACAACGAGAAGGACAACGAGGTGCTCGCCGCTGCCATCGGCGACGCGCCGTACGTGATCCTGGCCGGACACCGGCGCAAGGCGGCGGCCCTCGAGTACGGCCTCGAGGAGGTGCCGGTGCACATCCGGCACGACCTGAGCGCCAACGGCGGCGACGCCATCGTTCGGCTCCTGGAGAACCTGAGCCGCATGGCGCTCGATCCCATCAGCGAGGCACTCGACTACCAGCGTCTCCGCGACGAGAACGGGTTGCCCGTCCGCGACATCGCGAGACGGTTGCACATCAAGTCCCACTCCGTCGTCTCGAAGCGCCTGAAGTTGCTGACGCTGCCGACGTCGCTCCAGGAGGCGATCGCCGACGGCCGACTGCGCGTCACCGACGCGGAGGCGCTGGGCGGAAGGCTGGACGCCGACGAACTCAAGGTGCAGGCGTGGGAGCTCATGAGCACTCGCGGTCTGGCCGCCGCGCAGGCGATCGCGGAGGTGCTGCGGCGACCGCACCGCAGAGATCCGTCCGAGGGCCGGCAGAAACGCAGCGCCGACAGCCCCCCGGAGTCATCGAACGACGGGACGGATCCGGACGCCGACGGTTCCGAGCTCGACGCCTCCCAAAGATCGACGGAAGCCCGATTCGGCGCTTGCCAGCGCCTGGCAGCCCAGCGAGTCGAGTCGGACGACGCCATGCAGTTGGTCGCCTACTACGCGGTGAACGGCCCTTCGGCACATCGTGATGCGGTACGGCTCGCCCACCGCTGGCTGCGTCACGCCGGGCTGGGTGCGGCCGAGGCCGGCGACCCGATGACCTTTCTCGCCATGGTGCCCCCCGAGGACGTGGTGCACGTGGCGTTCGTAATCGCGGTCGCCGCCGACGAAACACGCATGCGCGACCACCGCCGAGCCTGGGACCGCCGCGACCTCGCCCATCTGCGCCGCCTCGAAGCCGCCGGCCACGTCCCCAGCGACTGGGAACGCCGCCGCTCCGAAACCGTCTGACCCACGATCACGCACCACTTGGCCCCACCATCACCGCGCCGGCTCGGACCGTACCAACGCAAGCCTTCGACCCATGACGGGCTAACCGCACCCGAACTGCAAACCGCCAGAGGCGAGGGCGCAACCGCAAGCGGACCGCGAACCGCGACCATCCGGGGGATAACCGAGAGCGGGCGGCGAACCGCAACCACCGTGAGGCGGGGTTTCCGGGGGCTCGGCCCCGGAGCAGACAACCAAAACGGCCCCCGGTTCGCGCTTTCCGCGAACAGGGGGCCGCCAGGCAGTGGAGGTGCCGGGAATCGAACCCGGGTCCTTCGTTGCTTCGTCAGGGCTTCTCCGAGCGCAGCTCACTAAGTCCTTACTCGACCCTCCGGCTCACGTGAGCAAGTCCGGACGACGGGCCCAGTCGCTGATTAATCTCGCCGTGCGGTCCCCGCGACCGGGACCGGTTGGCCAACCTCCTAGCTGATGCCGGAAGTCTGGGACGGAGGTGTTCCCAGCCCGACAGAGTCGCTACTCGCCTCAGGCGGCGAGAGCGAACTCAGCGCGATTGTTATCGGCGCTTATAAGTTTCCGACGACCGATTCTCGAGACGACGTCGGCTTCCTCGGCTCGCTTCCCCTGTCTCCACGTACGAAGTCGAAACCAGTCACCCCCTGGTCATTTGGTACAGCCTGTCAATCTTAGCTCACGTTGCAGCTGCCGCCACTGATGGTGCAGCCGGTGGCCCGGGAGCTGGTGTCGCCGCCCTTGTCGGCCTGGAAGCCGGCGTTGATCGTGGCGCCGGGGGCGAGGGCGGCGCCGCGCAGGGTGATCCGGTCGCCGCCGCCTTCGCCGGTGGAGTTCCAGGCGTTGCGCAGGCGCAGGTCGGCGCCGGAGCGGAAGGTGATCGTGACGGTGAAGTCGTGTGCCACCGAGCCGGTGTTGACGATCCGCACGTTGCCGATGAGTCCGCCACGCCACGAGGCGCTGGTGCTGTAGGTGGCTTCCAGGTCGTCAGCCGGCGGCGGGGGTGGCGGTGGGGTGGAGGTGCGCGCCGGTGACGGGCTGGTGCTGGCGGCCGACGGCTTGGGCGACTTCGACTTCCTGGGCGTGCGGGACGGCGACGGTGACGGTGACATCGAAGCCGACGGGGAGGTCACGGCGACGGAGACGGAGGCTGAGGGCGCCGGGGTTGCGGGCGAGCTGGGCGGGAGGGTGCTTTCCACGGCTTGCAGGTCGGCGACGGGCAGACCGGAGGGTTGGACGATCACCGGGTTGTCGCCGGCGTTCGCGGGTCCACCGGCACGGATGGCGACCCAGGCGACGAGCGCAACCAGGACGGCCGCGGCGGAGCCGAGGATCAGGCGTGCCGGGGTCAACTGTCGAACGGAGTGCTTGGACAACGACCGGGTCTCCTCGGAAGGGGGGCAAGAAGATCAGCCCGCGGAGAATACCGGTCAGTCACGTCCCTTGGCACGGCGGCCCATTGCCCGATTGATCTCGCGCTGGGCGTCGCGTGCCGCCATGTCCTGGCGCTTGTCGTAGCTCTTCTTGCCCTTGGCGACGCCGAGCTCGACCTTGGCGTACCCGTTCTGGAAGTAGACGGAGAGCGGCACCAGCGTGATGCCGTCGTCGCGCAGCCGGCCCCGCACCTTGTGGATCTCTTCGCGGTTGAGCAGCAGCTTGCGGACCCGGCGCGGCTCGTGGTTGGTCCACGTGCCCTGCGTGTATTCCGGGATGTGCATGCCGTGCAGGAAGAGCTCGCCGTCCTTCTCGTGGCCGAACGCGTCGACCAGCGAGGCTCGCCCGGCGCGCAGCGACTTCACCTCGGTGCCGGTGAGCACCATCCCCGCCTCGTACGTGTCCACGATGGCGTAGTCGTGAAACGCCTTGCGGTTGGAGGCGACGAGCTTGCGCCCCTGTTCGCGTGGCATGTCACAAGATTACCTCGCGCCTCAGCAGAGGCAGCCGGGGAGGTAGTCGAGCGGGTTCCGCGGCACCCCGCCGAACCGGGTCTCGAAGTGCAGGTGTGCCCCGGTGGAGGCGCCGGTGCTGCCGACCCGGCCGATCACCTGGCCCCGTCGCACGTAGTCGCCCGGGCCCACGTACATCCGGGACTGGTGTGCGTAACAGGTCGTGAAGCCGTACCCGCTGAGCCGCCCGTGGTTGATGCAGGTGTACTGCCCGTAGCCGCCGTTCCAGCCGGCCTGGATGACCCGGCCGGAGGCCGCCGCACGGATCGGGCTGCCGGAGCCGGCGGCGAAGTCGGTGCCGGCGTGGAGCTGCCAGACGTGGTAGTACGGGTCGTAGCGATTGCCGAAGTCGCTGCTCTTCCAGCCCTGCACCGGCATGGCGAGCCGGCCCCCGCCGTAACTGCCGGTGTTGCCGGCCCGGGCCTCCCAGCCGCGCAGGCTGGACTGGACCCGCCGTTCGGCGACGACAGCGGCACGGTACTGCGCGAGCACCGAGGACCGCTGGGCCTGCGCGGCGCTGAGCGCGGTGCGCCGGGCGACGATCAGATTGTCGAGCGCCTGGCGGGCCCGCACAGCGGCGGCTTGCGCGTCCTTGGCGGCGCGCAGCTTGTCCGCGGCGGCACGCTCGGTCTCTTCGGCCGCGAGCTTGGCGGCGGCGGCGCGGTCGTGGGCGGCGCGGGCTTCGCGTCGAGCGCCGACGAGGGTACGAACTTCGGCCTGCTCGTGATCCATCAGTTGGTCGACGAGTCCCAGGCGGTCCATCAGGTCCTGCGGCCCGCCCGCCGACACCAGCACGTTGAGCCGCGCGAAACTGCTGCCCATGTAGCTGGCCGCGGCGATCTCGTCGACCCGGTCGCGGGCCTCCTGCACGCGTTCGGCGGCGATCGCGTAGTGGCCGGCGACCCGGCCGAACTCCTGGCGCGCCGCGTCGGCGCGCCGGCGGGCGGTGGTGGCCTCGACCTGGGTGGCGACGACCACGCCACGGGTGGTCGCCACGTGGTGCTGGGCGGCCGGCAGCGAGGCGGTGGCACGGGCCAGGTTGCGGGCGGCGGTCCGCGCGGCTGCGCTGGCGTTCTCCAGCAGCGCCTCCGCCTTGCGGACCGCCCGCGCGGCGTCGTCGCCCCGGTCGGAGGCGACCGGAGCGGGAGCAACCAGGACCGGAGAAGCCACGACCGGACCAACCAGGACCGGAGCAGCCAGGACCGGAGCAACCAGGACCGGAGCAGCCAGGACCGGAGCAACCAGGACCGGAGCAGCACCGGCCGCGGCCGGGACCGCCGGCGTCAGGCCGGCGGCGCTGAGCAGGCAGAGGCAGGCGGCGAGCAGGAGCTCAGATCGGCGATACCTCACGAGGAGTCACCGTACTCTGACTAAACGCCCGTATCACCGTAAATCGCCCGACGGCCGCGATCCCGTACAGAGATCGCGGCCGTCGGTCGTACGCCCGATGTGTGTGTCAGACCTTGAGGTAGAACCGCAGGGTGACCCAGGCAGTGACCGCGCTGACCAGGGCACCGACGCCGGCGAGCACGGGCAGCATGAGCCACACGTTGCTGGACGGGATCGGCGTCAGGATCGTGGTCAGGGCCTGCAGCTTGTTGTCGAGCAGGACCACCTTGCCGACGAAGAGCGCGACGAAGCCGAGGATCGCGCCGACCAGGCCGGCGACCACCGCCTCCAGCACGAACGGCGCCTGGATGAACCAGTTCGAGGCGCCGACCAGCTTCATGACCGCGACCTCACGCCGCTTGCTGTACGCCGCCACCTGGATGGTGTTACCGACCAGCAGCAGCGCCGCGAACGCCATCACCGCGGCGACGACCAGCGACATCAGCTGGATCGAGTTGAAGATGTTGAACACCTTGTCCAGCAGGGTTCGCTGGTCGATGATCTGCCGGATGCCGGGCAGGCCCTCGATCGCCTGAGCGAACTCGGTGTACTTCTCCGGATTGGTCAGCTTCACCCGGTACGACTCGGGCAGGCTCTCCGGGCTGATCGAGTTGACGAAGTCGGGCGAGTCCTTCCAGAGCAGCTTGAACCGCTCGAAGGCCTGCTCCTTCGTCTCATGCGTCATGGTCTCGACGATGGGACTCGACTCGATCGTCTGGTTGATCGCCGCCTTCTGCGGCTCGGTGACGTCCTCGGCGAGGAAGACCGAGACCTCGATCTTGTCGTAGTAGAAGTCCTTCATCTGGTCGACCTGCATGTACATCAGCACGCTGGCGCCGAGCATGGTCAACGAGACCGACATGGTGATGATCATGGCGATCGTCATCGTGACGTTTCGCCACAGGCCCACCAGGACCTCATTGAGGACGTACTTCACGCGCATCGGGGGGATCCTTCCAGGACTCCGCGTGGTGCTGTTTCAGCTGTCGACAGGGGGGCGGAGCCGGGCCTAACCGTAGACACCACGGGCCTGGTCCCGGACGATGCGCCCACTCTCGATCTCGATGACCCGCCGGCGCATCTGGTTGACGATGTTCGAGTCGTGCGTGACCATCACGACCGTGGTGCCGGTCCGGTTGATCCGGTCCAGCAGGCGCATGATCTCGATCGAGGTGTCCGGGTCGAGGTTACCCGTGGGCTCGTCGGCCAGCAGGATCAGCGGCCGGTTGACGAACGCCCGGGCCACCGCGACACGCTGCTGCTCACCACCGGAGAGCTCGTGCGGGTAACGGTGCTCCTTGCCGCCGAGGCCGACCAGCTCGAGCACCTCGGGGACGACCCGGCGGGCCACCGCCTGCGTCTTGCCGATCACCTCGAGGGCGAAGGCCACATTCTCGTACGCCGTGCGGTTGGGCAGCAGGCGGAAGTCCTGGAACACGCAGCCGATCGAGCGGCGGAAGTGCGGAACCTTCCAGGACCGCAACGTGGTCACGTCCTTCGCGTTCACCACCACCTTGCCACGGGTCGGCGCGACCTCATGGAGGAGCAGCTTGATGATCGTCGACTTGCCGGAACCGGAGGGGCCGATGAAGAAGACGAACTCACCCTTCTCGATCCCGACGCTGACATTGTCCAACGACGGCCGAGACGCCTTCGGATACGTCTTCGTCACGTTCTCGAGCTGAATCACGGGACTGGAGTCTACGCGGTGTAACGAAATCGCCAAGCCCGCCGGGGGCCGGAATATTTACGACCTGCGGTAACAGTGAAACCGGGCGCCCCCCGCCTGACCTAGCGTTCAGGCGGGGTAGCACTGGGTGACGAAATCTCCTAAGCGGAGATCTGCTTCTGCTTCCGCCACCGGATGCCTGCCTCGATGAACCCGTCCACGTCGCCGTCGAAGACCGACGAAGGGTTACCGACCTCGAACTCGGTCCGCAGATCTTTCACCATCTGGTAGGGGTGCAGCACGTACGAACGCATCTGGTCCCCCCACGATCCGGTGGTGTCCTGCTTGAGGCCGGCCATCTTGGCCTCCTCCTCCTGGCGCTTGCGCTCCAGCAACCGGGCCTGGAGGACGCGCAGGGCGGACGCCTTGTTCTGCAGCTGGGACTTCTCGTTCTGGCAGGTCACCACGATGCCGGTGGGAATGTGCGTGAGCCGCACCGCCGAGTCGGTGGTGTTGACGCTCTGCCCGCCGGGGCCGGAGGACCGGTAGACGTCGGTGCGGATCTCGTTGTCCGGGATGTCGATGTGGTCCGTCTGCGCGACGACCGGCATCACCTCGACGCCGGCGAAGCTGGTCTGCCGCCGGCCCTGATTGTCGAACGGGCTGATCCGGACCAGCCGGTGGGTGCCCGACTCGACGCTCAAGGTGCCGTACGCGTACGGCACCTTGACGGTGAAGGTGGCGGACTTGAGGCCTGCCTCCTCCGCGTAGGAGGTCTCGTAGACCTCCGTCGGGTAGCCGTGCCGCTCGGCCCACCTCAGGTACATCCGCATGAGCATCTCGGCGAAGTCGGCCGCGTCCACACCACCGGCGCCGGCCCGGATGGCCACCAGGGCCTCGCGGGAGTCGTACTCACCGGAGAGCAGGGTGCGGACCTCCATCTCCTCGATGGCCTTGGTCAGCGTGGTGATCTCATCGCCGACCTCGGCAACCGAGCCGGCGTCACCTTCGGCCTCGGCCATCTCCAGGAGCAGCGCGGCGTCGTCGAGACGCGAGCGCAGCCGCTCCAGCTTGGAGATCTCACCCGAGACGTACGACAGACGGCTGTTGACCTCCTGCGCACGTGCCTGGTCGTCCCAGAGGTCCGGCGCGGAGGCCTGGTCCTCGAGGTCGGCCTTGTCCCTGCGCAGCTTGTCGACGTCCAGGACGTTCTCGATGTTCCGGAGGATGGCGTCAAGGGCCTTGAGTTGCTCGGGGAAGTCGGCAGCTGTCACGACAATCAAGACTACGCCGCCCGGTCGGCTCACCGCCCGGGCGGGCGCATGTCAACTCGACGGAACGGCCTTGAGCCAGCTGAGCGCGGCCTTGTGATAGGCCACCGCGAACTCGAGAGCCGCGGCGCCGTACGGGTCGCCGTTCTTCTTGGCCTCTTTGGCCTGCTCCTTGGCCATCGCCATGGCCTCCGCGTGGTAGGAGTTGGCGCTGGTGTAGAGCTCCTGCAACTGGTCTCCGCTGTGCTGCTGGCCGAAGGCCACCCGAAGCGCTATCGGATTGCGCAGAGCGTCCCGGCCGGGAGACTCGGCGAGCCACCGGCTGAAGGCGCGCTTGCCGGCGGCGGTGATGGCGTAGGGCTGACTGGATCGGGGACCCGGCTTGCCGAGGCGGACATACCCCATTTCGGCCAGTACGGGAAGTTCGCGGTAGACCTGGCTCCGCGTCATCGACCAGTAGGGCCCGAGGCGGCGTTCGGCGGCCGCCATCAACTGGCCACCGGTCATCGGCCCCTCGTGGAGGAGGCCGAGAAGTGCAGCCGCCGTCGGGTTGATTTGGAAGTCGGGCATGCCTTCTAAGCTGCCACTTTGTGGCTCCGCCGTCCAGGATTTCGCCTGATCCGTCCAGTTTGCGTCTCCACAAACGACTGTCCCGCACAGACAGTCCGACAACGAGCGTGCCTCCCGGGCGATTTGCTCTCCGGGAGCGAGTTGACCAGGTAAAATGGAGCAGTTAAACGGTCAGACGACGCATCCGAGGCAGGAAACACCGAAAAACCGGCGAACCGGTCATGCACAATAAGACAATCAGCTCATGTGCGGATACTGCCAGCGGACCGTGCAACCGCGGCGTTTCAAGATCGATTCGGACTTGTCCCCCACTGCGCGGCCCCATTTGTCCATCGTCGCACCTCACGGGCGGCCGGTCCGGGCGCCGCAGCTTCGCCGGTTACCCTGACCCCCATGACTGAGCGCCCGACCGCCCCGGAGTCCGTCGAGGAGTCCCGGATCTCCGCGGCGCTTCTCGCGGCGGCCGCCCTCGCCTGGACGGCGGCGATGATCTGGTCCGCCCGGGTCACCATCACCGGTCGCGCGAGCGCCGAGATGGAGGTCACCTCCACGGCGTACGCACTGCCCGGCGCCGTCTCGGCCGGTCTGGTCGCCGGCGCCGCCGTGGCGCTGCTGGCGCTCTCGCTGCTCAGCGGCCGCCGAGCCCTCGGGGCCACCACCCGGTTCGCCGTCGCCACCGCCGCCGGCCTGCTGGTCGGCCTCCTCTGCGCGGTGCCGATCATCACGATCAACACGGCCGGCTCGCTCTATGCGATCGTCGCCGGCACCGTGGCCGCGGCCGCCACGATCGGCGGCGCGATCGGCGGCTTCCGCATTCCGCCGGTGATCGCCTCCGCCGCGACCGCCGCCGTCGCGGTCTTCGTGATCGGCTTCGTGCTCAACCTCTTCCAGGGACCGGTGCTCGACCTGCTCGGCGCGGACGACACCGAGTCGTCGGCGCAGGCGGCACAGTGGTTCACCTACGGCCAGGCGGCGGTCGGCGGTCTGGCGGCCGGCCTGATCGCCTACGTGATGCTGCGCCGCGTCCACCGTCGCACCGGTGGCGACGACCTGCGCTGGCCGATGTACGCGCTGGCCGGCGCCGGGCCCGGCCTGATCGTGGTGATCGGCGAGATGCTGTCGCGGACGGCCGGCTCCGAGGTCCTCGAGCTGGCCGGGCGGGTCAGCCCGATGGACCTGCTGGCGCAGCAGATCCTCAGCAACGCGCGGCTCAACAGCGGGCTCATCGTGCTCTTCGTCGGGGCGATCACGGCGATCTTCGCGGTCGGGCGGACCCTCTCGGCCACCGACGACGAGGACGACGACGAGACGGAGAACGACGGGCCCGAGAGCAACCCGCGCCTGGCCGACGGGCGCGGGGTCGACGGGGACGGTGACGACGGGCACGCGGGCGACGGGCGCGAGGCCGACGGGCGTGGGGGCGACGGGCGCGAGGCCGACGGGCGTGAGGGCGACGGCGTGCGGCGCGACGGGGACGGGGACGATGCGGCCGGGGGCGGGACCGGCAGAGGTCAGGTCAGCTCGTCCAGCTCGGAGACGGCGTACCACTCCAACTCGTGATCCTCGGCGCCGTCGACGGTGAACTGGGCGTCCGGGTCACCGGCCAGCGCCTCGTCGACCACCTCGGCGGCGGCGGCGACCGCCTCGGCCGCGTCGGCGCTGTCGATGTGGATGCTCGCCACCTCCTTCAACGACACCGGCTGCGGCAACCGCACGGTGCTCGACCCCAGCTCGGTCTCCTCGCGGACGAGACTGGCGGCCGGCACGTCGGCCGAGACCACGACCCGGCGGCGCGGGGCCGCGTGATCGTGCCGCAGCAGCTGCAGGGCGCCCTGGGCAGCGCGGGTGAAGGCGACGTACTCGAGCTCCTCCTCGTCGCCCTCCGCGTACCACTCGCGCAGCGCGGGAGTGACCGCGTGCGCGACCGTCGCGCCCTCGCCGAGCTGCCCGGAGGCCTTGAGCGCCGAGAGCATCGGCACGGTGGCCGGCAGGTAGACCCGGACCAACTCGGTGATCGGCACTTTCTTCTCCTGTGCTCCAGTTCGGATGACGACCAGTACATTGCACCAGGCGACTCACGGCGCCGCTGACGCGGGCAGGATGCCCACCGAGCGTCGGTCCCTGTCGGAGGCAAACGGTGGCAAACTGAGGCTGTGGAGCCTCGTTTCCTGATGCTGTCCGACGTCGCGGCCGAGCTGAACGTCTCGGACTCGCAGGTCTATCACATGGTCCGCAGCGGTGAGCTGCCCGCCATCAAGATCGGCGGGCGCGGTCAGTGGCGTGTGGAGCGAGCCCGGCTGGAGGAATACATCCAGCGGAAATATGCGGAGACGGCGGCCTGGGTGCGGGAGAACCCGATGACCGAACGCGAGCCCGAGTGACCCGTTTTGCGCCTCTTCCCGGATCGATGGCGACGCATTGACCAGCCGTCCGGCGAGAGAGAACTATCGAGGCTGTCAGAAGCAAACGGAGGCAAACGTAAGGATTGGCTATGCGGTCGACGGTCGAGATTGCACCCGGCGGGCCGCGGCCGGCGATCCGCCTGCGCCCGGTCCCCCGGTTCGAGCCGCCGTTCGACGACGAGTTGGCGCCCCAGGTCTGGGCGGCACGGCAACTGCCGCTGGACTGGTCGGTCCCTCCGCCGGGTCCGGAGCCTGCCGGTCCTGACGACCCGGCCACCGGCGGTCCGCTGCGGCCGGTGGCCGCGGGCGCGTCGAGCGACGCCAAGCTGGCGGTGCGGCGGTTCGTGCACCTCTGTGTCGAGGTCCTCAACGGATACCGGCCGGCCGGTCACCTGCGGCGGCTGGCGCGGCCGGCGGACGCGGCGGACGTGGTGGCCCAAGGGCTGGCGGGCGCGCGGCGGGTGACCGAGATGCGCAACGCCGGCCGGGCAGGTGGCCGGCGGCCACGACGGCCGGCGCCGGTGGCTGTGCTACGGGTCCGGCTCTGCGAGCCACGGCCAGGAGCGGTGGAGGCCGCGGTCGTTCTGCTCATCGGCGAGCGGACCTGGGCGATGGCGCTGCGGCTGGAGCTTCATCAGCAGAGTTGGGCAGCCACGACCATGCGCCTGATCTGACCCGGAAACCCCCGGGGCGGCCGGTGAGCGACACAGGCGGCGGACGTCCCGGGCTCGACCCCGAGAACCAGCGCCCGCGCCGGGCCGCCCCACGCCCGACCCCGACGAGAACCAGCACCCGCGCGGCGCGCCGCCCCCGGCTCCACCCCGACGAGAACCGGCGGCCGCGCAGCGATGGAAGCTGCGCGGCCGCCGGTGGACGAACCTTCAGTGCTGCGTGCCGGCGGCGGATCGGAGCCACCGGCGTGCGGGCCGGGACAGGATCAGGCAGGGCCGCCCGGCGCGCCGTGGCAGCGCTTGTACTTCTTGCCGGAGCCGCAGTAGCAGGGCGCGTTCCGGGACGGGCCGTTCGACTCCGAGGCGGCACCCGAGCGCGCGGACCGGGCCCCGGTGTGGGCAGGGCTGGCCGGGACCGGTGAGTTGCCGAGGCCGAGAGGCGCCGAGCCGGGCTGCGGCTGCTGCTGGATCACCGGGCGGCCGGCGCCGGCCTCGCCGTCGATGGCCGGGGCCGTGTACTGCAGGTTCTGCTGGCGGCCGGGACCGCCGAGCCCCTTGGCGCGCACCTCGACCCGCTCCGGCTCGCCGCCGTCCGTGTCGTCGGCACCGACCTTGGGAATCTCGTACGCCTGGGTGGGGTCGACGTTGATGGTGGGCTGCTCCTCGACCTGGACCTCCAGGTTGAAGACGAAGCCGACGGCCTCCTCCTTGATGCCCTCCATCATCTGGTTGAACATGTCGAAGCCCTCGCGCTGGTACTCGACCACCGGGTCGCGCTGCGCGTACGCCCGCAGGCTGATGCCTTCCTGCAGGTAGTCCATCTCGTAGAGGTGCTCGCGCCACTTGCGGTCGATCACCGCGAGCAGCACCTGACGCTCCAGCTCACGCAGCGCCTCGGCGCCCAGCTCGTCCTCGCGGGCCTGGTACGCCGCCTGCGCGTCCTGCTTGAGCTGCTCGACGAGGAAGTCGTGGTCGATGGTGTTCCGCTCGCCACCGGCCTCGGCCACCAGGTCGTCGACGGTGAGGGTGACCGGGTAGAGCCGCTTCAGGTTGGTCCAGAGCTGCTCCAGGTCCCAGTCCTCGGCGAAGCCCTCGGAGGTCGCGCCGGAGACGTAGTCCACGATCACGTCGTCGATCATGTGGGTGACCTGCTCGTGCATGTCCTCGCCGGCGAGCACCCGACGGCGCTCGGCATAGACGACCTGGCGCTGCTTGTTGAGCACCTCGTCGTACTTCAGGACGTTCTTCCGGATCTCGGCGTTCTGCGCCTCGATCTGGGTCTGCGCGCTGCGGATCTGCCGGGTCACCATCTTGGACTCGATCGGCACGTCGTCCGGGATGTTGAAGCGCTCCATGACCGCCTCGACCGCGCCCGCCCGGAACCGCTTCATCAGGTCGTCCTGCAGCGACAGGTAGAACCGGGACTCGCCCGGGTCACCCTGCCGGCCGGAGCGACCGCGGAGCTGGTTGTCGATGCGGCGGGAGTCGTGCCGCTCGGTGCCGAGCACGTAGAGCCCGCCGGCGGCCTGCACCTCGGCGGCCTCCAACTCGCAGGCCTCCTTGACGGCCGGCATGACCTCTTCGAGCGCCTTCGCGTACTCCTCCGGGTTCTCCACCGGGTCGAGACCGCGCTGGGCCAGCTCGGCCGCGGCGAGGAAGTCCGGGTTGCCGCCGAGCAGGATGTCGGTGCCACGGCCGGCCATGTTGGTGGCGACGGTGACCCCGCCCTTGCGGCCGGCCTGCGCGATGATCGTGGCTTCCTGCGCGTGGAACTTCGCGTTCAGCACGCTGTGCGGGATGCCGCGCCGCCGCAGCAGCGTGGACAGGATCTCCGAGTTCTCCACCGAGACCGTGCCGACCAGCACCGGCTGGCCGGTGGCGTGCCGCTCGGCGATGTCCTCGATGACGGCGTCGAACTTCGCCTTCTCGGTCTTGTAGATGACGTCCGGGTGATCGATGCGGATCATCGGGCGGTGGGTCGGGATGCTGACGACGCCGACCTTGTAGACGCTGTTGAACTCGCCGGCCTCGGTCTGCGCCGTACCGGTCATGCCGCCGAGCTTGTCGTAGAGGCGGAAGTAGTTCTGCAGGGTGATCGTGGCAAGAGTCTGGTTCTCCTGCTTGATCTCCACACCCTCCTTCGCCTCGATCGCCTGGTGCATGCCCTCGTTGTAGCGGCGACCGTGCAGGATGCGGCCGGTGAACTCGTCGACGATCAGGACCTCGCCCTCGGGGCTGACGATGTAGTCCTTGTCGCGCTTGTAGAGCTCCTTGGCCTTGATGGCGTTGTTCAGGTAGCCGACGAGCGGGGTGTTGACCGACTCGTACAGGTTGTCGATGCCGAGCCGGTCCTCGACCTTGGCGACGCCCCGCTCGGTGATCGCGACGGTCCGCTTGGCCACGTCGACCTCGTAGTCGCCCTCGCCGTCCTTGCCCGGCTGGAGCCGGTTGACGATCTGGGAGAACTCGCCGTACCACCGGGCGGAGTGCTCGGCCGGGCCGGAGATGATCAGCGGGGTCCGGGCCTCGTCGATGAGGATCGAGTCGACCTCGTCGACGATCGCGAAGTGGTGCCCGCGCTGCACCAGCTCGGCTTTCGACCACGCCATGTTGTCGCGCAGGTAGTCGAAGCCGAACTCGTTGTTCGTCCCGTACGTGATGTCGCACTGGTACGCCGCGCGGTGCTCGGCGGCCGGCCGGTTCGGCAGGATCACGCCGACCGACAGGCCGAGGAACACGTGCACCCGGCCGACCCACTCGGCGTCACGCTGGGCGAGGTAGTCGTTCACCGTGATGATGTGCACGCCCTTGCCGCTCAACGCGTTGAGGTAGGCCGGGAACACACCGGTCAGGGTTTTGCCCTCACCGGTCTTCATCTCCGGGATGTTGCCGAAGTGCAGGGCGGCGCCACCCATGAGCTGAACGTCGTACGCCCGCTGGCCGAGCACCCGCTTGGCGCCCTCCCGGGCCACCGCGAACGCCTCGGGGAGCAGCGAGTCCAGCGACTCGCCCTCCTCGTACCGTTCCTTGAACTGCTGGGTGCATTCGCGCAACTCGTCATCGGTCAGGTCGACGTAGTCGTCCTCGATCGAGTTGACCGCGTCAGCGATCGCCTTGAGCCGGCGCACCATGCGGCCTTCGCCGGCGCGGAGGATCTTTTCCAAAATCGACACGGGTCAACGCTCCCCTAGACAGTCTGCCGAACCATCGTAGGCACCTTCGCCCGAGACCGGTGACCCCAGCCTCCAGCTAATCGCCCAAAAAGCGTGAAACGTGTTGGTTAGTTCGCTGATAGCGCAGCCCTCGACACGTTCCAACTCGTTTGAAGGTCGGGCGCGTCCCGGCAAGGATGGTCCCTGTGGATCACATCCAGGACGGAATCCGGCTGCGCGACCGCCGCCCGGCAGACACGGCGGCCCTCGCCGGCGCACGGCAGGACCCGGCCCTGCGCCGGTTCCTGAGCCGGGTGGCCGAGGGCAGCCCGGAGAACGACAGCGGTCACGTCATCGCCGACGCGGAGACCGACGAGCCGCTCGGCGGGGCCGGCCTGGAACCTGCGGGGACCGGGCGCGGACAGGGCGAGGTGACGTTCTGGGTCGCCCCGGAGGCACGCCGGCGCGGCGTCGCCACAGCGGCGCTCAAAGCCTTGACGGGGTACGCGTTCAGCACCGGCCTGGAGCGGCTGGAGCTGCTGATCCAGTGGGACAACCCGGTGGCCCAGCGGGTGGCGCTGTCGGCCGGGTACACCCGCGAGGGCGTCCGCCGCGGCGCCGTCCCCAACCCGGCCGGCGGCCGGGACGACCTGCTGGTCTACGCCCGCCTGACCGGCGACTCCGGCGAACCGGCGACCCGGCTGCTCCCGGACCTGCCGGGTGGGGAGCTCAGCGACGGCGTGGTGACGCTGCGCCCGATCGGCGAGCGGGATGTCGACTTCTACACCGAGCTGCACAATCTGCGCGACGTGATCGACACCAGCGTTCCGCCGGTGCGCAAGAGCGCCGCCGAGATCCACCGGCGCTGTTACCGGGCGGCGGCGCAGTGGCTGGCCGGCAACAGCGCCGACCTGGTCATCGTCGACGCCGCCACGGGCGCGGACGCCGGCGAGATCTCGCTCTATTACCAGGAGCCGCCGACCGGTCAGGCGATGATCGGGTACAGCATGCTGCCGGCGTTCCGCGGGCGTGGCATGGCGACCCGGGCCACCCAGCTTCTCTCGTTGTGGGCGTTCGCGGAGACCGGCATCGTCCGCCTGATCGCCGGCGCGCTGCCCACCAACATCGGTTCGCAACGCGTCCTGGAGAAGGCGGGCTTCCAGCGCGAGGCGTACCTGCGGTCGCGGCTGCCCGGCGCGGACGGCGCCCGCAACGACGACGTGCAGTTCGTCCTCCTCGCCGGAGACCTGCTGAAACAGGCCTCCGGCGAGGGCTGATCAGACAGCGAGACTCAGGATGCCGTAGTCGTAGCCACGACGCCGGTACACGACGCTGGGCCGGCCGCTCTCCTTGTCCAGGAACAGATAGAAGTCGTGGCCGACCAGCTCCATCTGGAAGAGCGCATCGTCGACGGTCATCGGCTCAGCCGCGTGTTCCTTCTCCCGGACGATGCGCCACGGCTGGTCCTCGTCGTGCTCGGCCAGCTCTTCGACAGATGGTTCGGCGGTCAGCGTGGCGGTGCGGCTCGTCAGGTCGGTCGGCAGGTTCGCGGTGGCCGCTGCGACGGAGACCGGCGCGTGCCGCCCGCGGTGGACGCGACGGCGGTCGGCGGAACGCCGCAACCGGCCGTCGAGTTTGTTGATGGCGCAGTCCAGGGCTGCATAGAAGTCTTGTGCCTGTGCCTCGGCGCGGATCACCGGGCCCTTGGTGAGAACCGTGATCTCGACGCGCTGGCAGGTGTCGGACTGTCGCGGATTGCGTTCGTGGAACAACTCCACGTCGGCCCTCATCAGCTTCTGGTCGTAACGCTCGACCTTGCTCAGCTTGTCGGCGACATGCTCTCGATAGTGGTCGGGAACCTCTACGTTGCGGCCCTTGACGACAATGTCCACTCGTGCCCTCCCCCAACGTGTTCTTCGTGCCGGCGCCGTGACACGGCGCCTCGTGCAGCTCAGGGAAACCAGCCGCGTGACTAGCCACCGACGCGGCCGAAAGGGTGAGACGACTCCTTTCCGGTGCGGCGAACAGATGTTCCGGCGCCTCCGGTGGCGGGCAAGTTCGCGCGCTTACCCTCGTCACCTAGACGCTAACCTGCGTCCGCCCGCCCGTCACCCCTCGTTCGGGATACCGGAAGGCTGACGTTCGCCTCTGGCGGTGTCCCGGACGGCGGCGCGGTCACCCGCGGGGGCCGCTCCCGCGCAGTCGCGTGGCAGCGAGCACCGCAGCACCTGTGACCTGCATCTCCGCCTCCTCAAGACGGCGAACCACCGCGGTCAGTGTCGCCCCGGTGGTGACGATGTCGTCCGTCACCACCAGCGTGCTCCTGATCCGGCTGCCGCGTCGGGGAACGCTGATACGCGGCACCATTCGCAGGGAATTGCCAGCAACGATCAACCGTTCGGCAGCGTCAAGCGACGTGGAGTCAGGACGCGGCAGGGCCTGCAGCGGCTGCAGAACGCTTACCGCGTACCCCGAGGAGGCCAGACGTCGCGCGGCGTGCCGGGCGATCCGGGCCATGTGATCACCGTGGCGTTCCCGCCGGGCCGCGGCCGTCGACGGCACCGGGACCAGCGTCACCGGGCGATCGGGCGGGGCGATCGCCGCGACGGCGCCGGCCAGCAGGGCGCCGAGCGGCCGGGCCAGCCGGTGCCGGCCCTTCTCCTTGTACGCCAGGAGCGCCCCGCGCAACGGCCCCGCGTACTCCCCCACCGTCACGCAGTCCGGAAAGCCGGGCGGCGGCGGGCTCGGAGCCGCCGGACGCGGCCGCAGCGCCTCCAGCGCCAGCACACAGTCCGCGCAGGCGCCCCGGGCCAGCCGGACCCGCTCGGCGCCGCATCCCGCGCAGGCGCCCGGGAGCACCAGGTCGGCCAGTTCGCCGAGGAGCGCGGCCACCATCGCGGCGGCGCTAACTGAGGAAGAACGGCGCGGTGGGGCGCCGTCCGGGCGGCGGCTCGGCCGGCTTGTCCGCCAGGTCGCCCACCTCGATCGGGTTGGCGCTGGAGAACGCGTCCCAGGCCGTGGTGGTCATGAACGTAACCGACCGGGCATGGTATTCGTTTGTCACCGGGTTGGCGGGATAGACCGCCAGATAGCTGACCAGCGTGTCACCGATGTCGGGGAGCCGCTGCGACTCGAGCGCGCCGTCGATCGAGACGTCCATGATCGCGACCCGGCCGGCCCGCCGGGTGCCCGCCACCGTCAGCCAGCTCTCGCTGCTGAAGCCGACCGCGGTGACGGTGACGAGCGGTGGGTGCAGTTGCTCGGCGTCGACCAGCGAGACGCCGTCGCCGCTCACCACGAGGGACGCCCGGTAGAGCCGGTCGCCGGCGACCAGCGCCACCCGGTGCCCGTCCGGGGCGACCGCCACCGAACTGATCCGGCCGGTGCCGCCGGTCCACGGCACCAGCCGGGCCGGGCCGCCCTCCGCACGGAAGCTGTAGAGCCGGCCGTCCGCGACGACCAGGCCGACCGAGCCCTCCACCGCGTCATCCGGAGTGATCGCCCAGGTCGGGTAGGCCGCGCCGGACGGCAGGCCGGTGACCGGGCGCAGGGTGGCGTCCTGGTTCAACGGGGCCGCGCCGACCCGCAGGCCGGCGCCGGTCACCATGGCCACGAAGGCGTGTGTGGTGGACGCCGCGAGCCCGGCGGTGCGCACGTCCTTGTTCGCCGCGGCCGGGATCGCCGGCACCGCCGCCTCCGGGCGCAGCGAGTCGGCCAGGCGGACCACCCGGCCGTCGTAGACCGCGAACCGCTCCGGCGCCGAGCTCAGTTGATAGGCCGCGTTGCTGGACCAGTAGTCGTTCGACGAGAACTGCTGGCTCTCCTGATGCCCGATCTTGAGCTCCAGGACGCCGGGGAGCAGATGCCGCAGGGACCACTGGAGCTGCCGGCGCAGCCGGTCCAGCGCCTCGGGGGTGCCCTCGGTCGGCAGCGCCTGCGCGTTCAGGTTGATCTGAAGACGGTCCCGGACCGAGAAGACCTTGCCGATCATGGCGGTCTCCTGCGGCAGCACTTCGACCGCGTTCCGCAGCCACGGCGACGGCCCGTCGATCAGCCAGCTGAGGATGATCGTCGGCTCCTGCTCGTCCGGCACCTCGTCGAGCATGTAGCGCACGTCCGGAACCAGGCCGGTGCGCTCGCTGTTCCAGAAATAGATGGTCCGCTCGACGTAGTTCACGTTCAGCGCGGTGTTGGTGATCAGCAGGAAGTCGGGGGCGTCGGCGACGAAGAGCCCGTCGCTGTCGCTCTCCTCGAGGATGATCTCGTAGTTGCCCTCGACCGGCTCGGGCGACGGCTCCAGGATGCCGTTCTTACCGAGCGTGCCGATCAACTCGTACGGCACCTTGACGCGCTGTTCACCCGGCGTGACCAGAGGGTCGGCAGTCAGCCGGATCACCCGCGGGGCACTGGCCGGTTTGAACTTCGCCTGCGCCTGCGGGGTCATGAAGTCCTTCACCCGGTCGGCTGCCGTGTCGTAGTCGCCCGCGGCCGCGCCCAGGTAGTTGGTGATGAACTGGCCCCAGTCGCGGGAACTGGTCCGGTCGGGCCGCGACCAGGTGCCGTCGTTACCGCTGGAGATGCCGGTCGACGGCCCCGGCCCGGCGTCGGTCACCCCGGTGCCGTCCGGGATGCCGCAGCCACCGAGCCCCACCACGAGCAGGAGGGCGGCGACCGGGACGATCAGCGGCAGCGGACGGCGCATCAGCCCACCTCCGCGGGCTCGACGGACGCGGCATCACCGGCGCCGGCCTCGACGGCCGCCGGGCGGTCCCGCGGGATCAGCGGCAGCGGCGCCGCGACCAGCCGGTCACCGGCCCGCACCGGCAGGGTCAGCCGGAACTGGGCACCCTCCCCCGGCGCGCCCCACGCCTCCAGCCAGCCACCGTGCAGCCGGGCGTCCTCCACGCTGATCGACAGGCCCAGCCCGGTGCCGCCGGTCTGCCGGGCCCGGGACGGGTCGGCCCGCCAGAACCGGTTGAAGACCAGCCGCTCCTCGCCGGGTTTCAGCCCGATCCCGTAGTCGCGCACCGTGACGGCGACGGCCGCCTCGTCGGTGGCCATGGTGATCACGACCGGTTTCGCCTCGGCGTGCTCGACCGCGTTGCCGACCAGGTTGCGCAGCACCCGCTCGACCCGGCGCGGATCCACCTCGGCGATCACCGGGATGTCCGGCAGGCGCAGCTCCACCTCGACGCCGGCCCGCTCGGCCAGGCCGGCCAGGCGCTCGGCGACCCGCTGCACGATCGGCACCAGGTCGGTGTGCTCGGCGTCCAGCGCGGCGAAGCCGGCGTCGAACCGGCTGATCTCCAGCAGGTCGGTGAGCAGGTCCTCGAACCGGTCCAGCTCGGCCTGGAGCAGCTCGGCGCTGCGGGCCACCGCCGGATCGAACTCGTCGCGCTCCGAGAAGATCAGGTCGGCGGCCATCCGCACGGTCGTCAACGGTGTCCGCAGCTCGTGCGACACGTCCGAGGTGAATCGCCGCTGCAGCCGGGACATCTCCTCGAGCCGGACGATCTGCCGCTGCAGGTTGGCCGCCATCTGATTGAACGCGGCGGCCAGCAGGGCCAGGTCGTCCTCGCCGTCGACCTTCATCCGCTGGTCGAGCAGGCCGGCCGAGAGCCGCTGGGCGGTCCGCGCGGCGACCCGGACCGGGGTCACCACCAGGCGGGTGACCAGGCCGGCCACCACACCGAGCAGCATCACCAGGGCCAGGCCGGTGGCCAGCACGGTGGTGCGGATCAGGTTGGCGTCCTGGTCCTCGGAGCTGAGCGGCACCATGTAATAAAGCTCGAGGTGACCGAACTTGGTGGGCACCGGGGAGCCGTACACCAGGTATTTGACGGGGGTGCCGTTGATCTCGGCAGTCCGGATCTGGTGTGCGACCCGGCTGGACTCGGCGACGGTCCGGACCATCTCCGGGGTGACCAGGCCGCGGGTGTCCACGTCCGCCGGCAGCGTCACCGGCGTGATGCCCGGGTAGTTGGCGGCCCGGATCGAGACGACCGAGCCGCCGTCCTCCGCCGGGTCACCGTCGAACAGCTCGTTGACCGTGGCGTTGATGGTGTTCGGCAGCTCCGGGTCCTGCGCCTGCGGATGCACGGTCAGCTGGTTGGACGCCCACTCCACCTTGGTGCTCAGCGCGGTGGCGGTGTCGTCCTGGGTCCGGCTGAGCAGGATCTCGGCGCTGCGGTCCGCGATGAACCACCCGAAGGTGCCGACCAGCAGGCTGGACGCGACGAGGGTGAGCGTCACCACCCGCAGTTGCAGCGACCGGCGCCAGGCCCGGCGGGCGGGCGCCGTGTATTGCTGGAAGCGGCGCACGAACATGCGCCAGTAGCGCCGCACCACCCGGAGGGCGCGGCGCACGGGCATCGGGAGCCAGGCCGGAGCACGCATTACGCGGCAAGGTTAGCCGCTGGCACCGACTAGCCGGTGCCCGCCTTGTAGCCGACACCACGAACCGTCAGGATGATCTCCGGCCGCTCGGGGTCCGGCTCGATCTTCGCGCGCAGCCGCTGGACGTGCACGTTGACCAGGCGGGTGTCGGCGGCGTGCCGGTATCCCCAAACCTGTTCCAGCAGCACCTCGCGGGTGAAGACCTGGCGCGGCTTGCGGGCCAGCGCGACCAGCAGGTCGAACTCCAGCGGGGTCAGCTTCACCTCTTCGCCGTCGCGGGAGACGGTGTGCGCGGGCACGTCGATGGTGATCTGGTTGCCGGGTGGCCCGATGGTGAGCATCTCCGGCGCGGCGTCCTCGCCCCGGCGCAGCCGGGCCCGCATCCGGGCCACCAGCTCCTTGGGCTTGAACGGCTTGACCACGTAGTCGTCGGCGCCGGACTCCAGGCCGAGCACCACGTCCACGGTGTCGCTCTTGGCGGTCAGCATGACGATCGGGATGCCCGACTCGGCGCGGATGGCCCGCGCCACGTCGATACCGCTCATCCCGGGGAGCATCAGGTCCAGCAGGACGATGTCCGGACGGTTCTCCCGGAAGGCGGCCAGGGCTCGCTCCCCGTCGGCCACGAACGAGGGCAGGAAGCCCTCACTGCGCAGGACGATGCCGAGCATCTCGGCCAACGCGGGATCGTCGTCGACGACCAGTACCCGGGCTCTCATGCGGTCCAATATTGCACTGTCGTCCCAGCCTTCGCGCTACCTGGGGGTCGATCTTGTGAGAAAAACGGGCGGCCCCGGTCCGGGACCGCCCGTGGTGCGCGGAGCGTTCCTCACACGCCGGGCCGGTCGAACTCCCCTGCTCGGACACCGGCCAGGAAGCCGGTCCAGTCGACAGCGCCGAAGCTGAGCACCGGCCCGGTGACGTCCTTGGAGTCGCGCACCAGCACCGCCGCCGGAACATTGGCGACTTCGACGCAGTGTCCGGCAGCGCCACTGCGACTGCTCTTGCGCCAGGTGGGCGTGGCGTTCTTCATGATCATCTCCTTCCGTGGAATGCCCCTCCATTGGAACCCACCGGGGCCGTTCACCGGGCGAGACGATCCCTCGTCTCAGCGATGGCCGTTCGGCTCTCTTCTGGCGACAATGCGCGTTCCAGCAGGTCATCGAAGGCATCCTGATAAACGTCGATCTCCTCGGGCTTCACCCGGAAGTGGCCGCCGGTCAGTCCTTCGATGTGCACCACCGGGTTACGGGTGCCCGCAGCGAACTCCAGCACCAGGAACGACTCGGTCAGCCCGGCGTGCGCGCCGGCCTGGAACGGCAGGATCAACAGCTCGACACCGGGGCGGGTGCTCGCCTCGTACAGCCGGTTGAGCTGCCGTTGCTGCACCTCGCGGCCGCCCACCTGGCGCAACAGCACGCCCTCGTCCAGGACGATCCGCAGCGTCGGCGGCGGATCGCGGGTGAGCACCGCTTGCCGGGCCATCCGCACCGCGAGCCGGCGCTGGATGGTGGAGATCTCCTCGATGTCGGCGCCGGTCTCGATCACGGCTCGCGCGTACTCGTCGGTCTGCAACAGGCCCGGCACGACCTGGGCCTCCCACTCGGAGATCAGGACCGCCTCGGCCTCCAGGGCGAGGTACTCGTCGTACGGATCCGGGACCGACGACCTGTACGGCGTCCACCAGGCCCGGGTCCGGCCACGGCGGGCCAGGTCGCGCAGCCGGCCGCGGTCCTCGACGGCCACCCCGTACAGCGTGAGCAGGCGGTCGAGGTCGGGCTCGCTGATCCCGGTGTGCGCGGTCTCGATCCGGCTCAGTTTCGACTCGGACCAGCCCAGTGCGGTGGCTACGTCGACAGCACGGCGCTCACCGCGGAGTCGGCGCAGTTCGCCCCCGAGCTCCCGGCGCGCAGTCGATGTCGGCCTCGCCACGAGGCCACCATATCGGCGCGTCCGTCCGCCACTGCAAGTTGCAGAGAAGGCAATGCACTTGCAGTGCGGTCGATCGGCGTGACGTAATGAGAGGCGAAGGCCGAAGCCGGTGGCGGCAACCGCCGGCGGATGTGAGCCCCCGCTCGGCGGGCGAGCGGGGGCTCAGGCACGTCGTCGGCCGATCAGTACCGGTAATGCTCCGGTTTGTACGGCCCCTCGACCGCGATGCCGAGATAGGCGGCCTGCTCCTTGGTCAGCTCGGTGAGCCGCACCCCGAGCGCGTCCAGGTGCAGCCGGGCCACCTTCTCGTCCAGATTCTTCGGCAGCACATGCACCCCGACGGGGTACTCCTCGGTCTTCGTGAAGAGCTCGATCTGCGCGATCGTCTGGTTCGAGAAGCTGTTGCTCATCACGAACGACGGGTGCCCGGTCGCGTTGCCGAGGTTCAGCAGCCGCCCCTCGGAGAGCACGATGATCGAGTGCCCGTCGGCGAAGCGCCACTCGTCGACCTGCGGCTTGATGTTGATCTTCGTGACGTCGGGGCGCCGCGCCAGCCCGGCCATGTCGATCTCGTTGTCGAAGTGGCCGATGTTCCCGACGATCGCCTGATGCTTCATCCGGGCCATGTGCTCATGGGTGATCACGTCGAAGCATCCGGTCGCCGTGATGAAGATGTCCGCGGACGCGACCACGTCGTCGATCGTGGCGACCTGGTAGCCGTCCATCGCCGCCTGCAACGCACAGATCGGGTCGACCTCGGTCACGATCACCCGGGCGCCCTGCCCGCGCAGCGACTCGGCGCACCCCTTGCCGACGTCGCCGTACCCGAACACCACCGCCACCTTGCCGCCGATCAGCACGTCGGTGGCCCGGTTGATGCCGTCGATCAGCGAGTGCCGGCAGCCGTACTTGTTGTCGAACTTCGACTTGGTCACCGAGTCGTTCACGTTGATCGCCGGGAAGAGCAGGGTGCCGTTGTGCTGCATCTCGTACAGCCGGTGCACGCCGGTCGTGGTCTCCTCGGTGACACCCTTGATGCCGGCCGCGACCCGCGTCCACCGCTTCCCGTCCTCCTTCAGGCTGCGCGCGAGCAGGCCCAGGATGACCGCGTACTCCTCGGAGCCGGCCGTGTCCGGCGGCGGCACCACACCGGCCCGCTCGAACTCCGCGCCCTTGTGCACCAGCAGCGTCGCGTCCCCACCGTCGTCGAGGATCATGTTGGGCCCCTCGCCGTCCGGCCAGAGCAGCACCTGCTCGGTGCACCACCAGTACTCGTCGAGGCTCTCGCCCTTCCACGCGTAGACCGGCACCCCGCGCGGCTCCTCCGGCGTACCGTCCCGGCCAACCACCATCGCCGCGGCCGCGTGATCCTGGGTCGAGAAGATGTTGCAGGACGCCCAGCGCACCCGCGCACCCAGCGCCGTCAGCGTCTCGATCAGCACCGCGGTCTGAATCGTCATGTGCAGCGACCCGGTGATCCGCGCCCCGCGCAGCGGCTGAGCGGACCCGAACTCCGCGCGCAGCGCCATCAGGCCCGGCATCTCATGCTCGGCCAGCTCGATCTCCTTGCGACCGAACGCCGCGAGCGACAGGTCCGCGACCTTGAAGTCCCCCTCAGCAAGCGTTGCGGGACGACCCGTGCTGCTCATCCTTCAGCTCCTGCCCATCGGAAATTTCATCACAAAACCTATTCACCGTACGACCTATGGCTGCCTCAGAAGCGGCAGTCGCGTTCTCTGGCGATGGTGCGCGAGCCCCTTGCCACTCAGCCACGCTCGCAGCGCTCCCGCTCCGCCTCCCCAGGAACCAGCGCGTTCAGCGCCGCGAAGGCAGCAAGCTCCACGGGAGTCGGGAGCCTTCGGAGCTGGAATAGCGAACGGGGCGACAGGCCTGAGCCCGCCGCCCCGTTCATCCCCCCGGTTTGGTACCGCGCGCGTCCGTGGGACCCCCCGATCACCAATGACGCTGCGTACTTCTAGATTCACACTCTGCAACCATCATGTCAAGGCATTTCACGATATTTCGGACTCGTGTGGCCGATAAGCCCCCGCAGGAGCCCTCACTCCCGCCCACCCCCCACCAGTGTGGTGACTCAAGACGCGCGGCGAACCCAAAGTCCGCACACTCCGACCGCCGACAAGCAGCGTGTTGATTTGGGGTCCGATACGCACCTCAAATCAACACACTGAGCGGTGCAGCGGCGCGACCGGGCGGACAGCGTGGCTGGGCGGCGCCACGGGGCGGACGGCGGGACGGGGCGGTAGTGGCACGGGCGACGGCAGGCCGGGCCGAGCCCAGCGGGCCGCGCGGTGGGACAGGGCGGACACGCGGTGAGCCGGGCAGCGACGCGGTGGGCCGGGTCGAGCGGGCGACGCGGTGGGCCGGGTCGAGCGGGCGGCGCGGTGGGCCGGGCGGCATTACGGACGGGCGGCGCGGTGGGCCAGGGCGGCTGACGGGCGGGGCGCGGCCGGCGGCGGAGCGGGGTGGGTTGAGGCCGGGACGGCAGCTCAGCCCGGCGGTGGCGGCAAAGGCCGGAGTCGCAGCAAGCTCGCTGCAACTCTCGAGAGCCGTTCGATCACGCGTACCTCAAGAAGAAGGAACCGAGGCCACAAAGATCTCCCCGACGCCGGCCGCGGTGAGGTCTCCCGCCGAGGCAGGTGCGTAAGCCGCCGTCCCCGGCTGGACCGCGACGGGGATCCCGTGCCCCTCCCCCACATTGACCTCGCCCGCCACGCCGAGGATGACGCGCGGCCCGCTGCCCGGAAGGCGCACGGGCGGGCGGTCGGCGCGCAGGGCGACGCGGTGGAGTTGGAAGTCCGGGACCGGTACGTGCCAGGCCGTGACCTCGTCCGAGGAGGCCGCGGGGTGCAGCAGCGGGTCGTCGAGGACTTCGAAGCGCAGCACCCGCAGCAGTTCGTCGACGTCGACCCGCTTCGGCGTGAGACCGCCGCGCAGCACGTTGTCGCTGGCGGCCATCAGCTCGACGCCGAGGCCGCGCAGATAGGCGTGCAGGTTGCCGGCGGGCATCCAGATGGCTTCGCCGGGGGCGAGGCGGACCAGGTTGAGCAGGAGCGCGACCAGCACGCCGGGGTCGCCGGGATAGTGGGCGGCCAGGCGCTGGGCGAGCTGGAAGCTGTCCGCGTGCGCGTGGCCCGGCGTGAACCGGCCCGCGGCTGTCACCACGTCGTCGATCAGCGCGGGGCGGTCGTTGCCCGGCCAGGTGAGCAGCAGGCGGACGGCTTCGGTGAGGTCGCCGGCGCGCAGTGCGGTGATCACCGGGTCCAGGCGCGGCAGACCGAGAGCGGCGAGCACGTCGGCGGCGACGTCGGGCGGGCGGAAGCCGCAGAGCGCCTCGAACGGGGTCAGCGCGACCAGCATCTCGGGTTTGTGGTGGGCGTCCGTGTAGTTCTTCGGCGCGGACGGGTCGGCTTCCTGCTTCGCGAAGGCGACCTCCGCGTAGTCCGCGTCGGGGTGCGCCTGCAGCGACAGGGGGGCGTCCGCGGCCAGGACCTTCATCAGATATGGCAGGCGGGGCCCGAACACGGCTGCCACGGACTCGCCGAGCTGACCGGCCGGGTCGCCGGCGATCAGCTCGGTGAGCGCGACCGGGCCGTCCGGGCCGGGCACCGTGGAGGGGTCGCCGGGGTGCGCGCCGAGCCACAACTCGGCCTCCGGCCCCTCGGCCGCGGGACGGCCCTGCAGCTCGGCGATCGCCGTCCGGGATCCCCAGGCGTACGGCCTGATGACCCCGGTGAGGGGATGGACGGTCACGTGAGGCCTTCCGGCAGCGGGTTGGAGAGCTCCTTCATCTCACTGATCGCGGGCACGGCCATCGGGTCGAGCCCGTGCGCCAGCGCGAGATAGAGGGAGGCGTAGTCGGGCACCGCCACCAGCGAGGCGAACCGCTCCAGCGACGACCCGCCCTCGGCGGTGAGCACGTCGCAGCGCACGCCACGGCGGTCGGCGAGGGTCTGGATGGCGTCGGCCCGGCGCTCCTCGACGGCGACCGGCTCGTCGGCGTCGTCCTCCGGGTTGAGGCCGCCGTCGCGGAACACCACCAGGCGCAGCCGGGTGACCTCCTCCTCGACCTCGTCCGGGTCGGCGAAGATGTCCCGGGACGACTCGGCGAGCCCGCCGAAGACGCCGTCGAGCAGGCCCACCCGGCCCCGGCCGGCCTCGCCGAGCGCGCCGGCCATCACCGGGTAACGGGCGTTGGCGGCCAGGGTGTCGGCGAACCGCCGGGCCGCGACGGTGGCCAGCGGCGACGAGCCCCAGATGACGGGGACCGAGCCGGCCAGGCCGAGGGCCAGTTCCTTGGCCGGGTTGACGAACGAGTCGGCGGCCGGGCGGCAGCGCTCGGCGTCGTTGTCCAGCCGGGTCGCGGTCTCGGCGATGTCCGCCTCGGTGACCTTGACCAGGCCGAGCGCCCGGCCGGCGAGCAGCACCGGGATGGTCAGGCCCCAGAGCGTGGCCCGGGCCGGGGCGCGGCGGGGCACGCCGATGAACGGCGCGCGGGCCCGCTCGGCCATCGCCTCCAGCTCGGAGCCGGGGTTACCGATGGCGACCAGCCGGGCGCCGCGACGGGCGGCGGCCTCGGCGGCGGCGAGCGCCTCGGGGCTGCGCCCGGAGGCGGAGACCGCGATCACCACGTCCGCCGCGCCGACCCAGCCGGGCACGCCGGCGCTGCGGTGGCCGATGATCGGGACCGGGCAGCGCGGCCCGGCGACGGTGGACAGGACGTTGCCGGTGAGGCCGGCGGTGCCGATGCCGGCGACCACGACCGCCCGTGGTCGGCCCTCGTCGGCGAGCATGGTGAGGTCGACCTCGCCGGCGAGCGCGGCGGATTCGCGCACCTGCGCGCCGGCCGAGGCGGTGGCCCGCAGCATGCCGCCCGGGTCGTTGGCGAGCATCGACTTCTCGTCGTTGAGCAGCGACTCGTCCGCGACGCGGTGCCCGTTGACCCCGGCGGTCACTTGGCGTCCCTCTCGATGGCCTCGTCCAGGAGCAGGATCGGGATGTCGTCCCGGATGGGGAAGATCCGCCCGCACTCGGTGCAGGTCAGCGTCTGCGCCTCCGCGTCGTGGTCGAGGGGCGCGTGATGCGTGTCCGGGCAGGCCAGAATCTCCAGCAACTGCTGATCGAGCGCCACCGAGCTACTCCTTAAATGCCGCCGTACGAGGGTCGTGGCGATCCTATCCACGAACGATGGTCAGAACCTCGTCGCGCAGCGCCGCCATCCGCGCGGCGTCCCGCGCCTCCACGTTGAGGCGCAGCAGCGGCTCGGTGTTCGAGGCCCGCAGGTTGAACCAGGCGCCGTCGCCGACCTGCACGGTCATGCCGTCCAGCTCGTCCACCGCGGCGCCCGGGAACGCGGCCCGCACTTCGGCGATCTTGGCGGTCGCGTCGGCCACCGTGGAGTTGATCTCACCGGAGGCGGCGTAGCGCTCGTACTCGGCGGCGTACCGGGAGAGCGGCTCGGACTGTCCACCGAGCGCGGCGAGCACGTGCATGGCGGCGAGCATGCCGGTGTCGGCGAACCAGAAGTCCCGGAAGTAGTAGTGCGCCGAGTGCTCGCCGCCGAAGACCGCGTTGGTCTGCGCCATCTCCGCCTTGATGAAGGAGTGGCCGACCCGGCTGCGCACCGGCTTGCCGCCGCGCTCCGTGATGATCTCCGGCACCGCGGCCGAGGTGATCAGGTTGTGGATGATCGTGCTGCCCGGGAACTTGGCCAGCTCGCGGGCGGCGACCAGCGCGGTGATCGCGGACGGCGAGACCGGGTCGCCGTTCTCGTCGATCACGAAGCAGCGGTCGGCGTCGCCGTCGAAGGCAAGACCCAGGTCGGCGCCCTGCTCGCGGACGGCCTTCTGCAGGTCCTCGAGGTTCTTGGGGTCGAGCGGGTTCGCCTCGTGGTTCGGGAAGGAGCCGTCCAGCTCGAAGAAGAGCGGCACGATCTCCAGCGGCAGGGCGGGCAGGACCTGGTCGCCGAGCACGGCCGGGACGGTGTGGCCACCCATCCCGTTGCCGGCGTCCACGATCACCTTGAGCGGCCGGATGCCGGTCAGGTCGACCAGCGAGCGCAGGTGCGCGGCGTAGTCCTTCAGCAGGTCACGCCGCTCCACCCGGGACGGGCCGTCGGCGCCGGCGTTCAGGTCGGCGAGCAGGTCCTGGGCGCGCTTGCGCACGATCACCAGTCCGCTGTCCTGGCCGACCGGGCGGGCGCCGGCGCGGCAGAGCTTGATGCCGTTGTACCGGGCCGGGTTGTGGCTGGCGGTGAACATCGCGCCGGGCAGGCCGAGCGAGCCGGAGGCGTAGTAGAGCTGGTCGGTCGAGGCCAGCCCGATGGTGATGACGCCGGTGCCGGCCGCGTTGGCCCCACGGGCGAATGCGGCGGCCAGGCCGGGGCCGGACTCGCGCATGTCGTGCCCGATCACGATCTGGTCCGGCTCGTCACCGGACTCCCGCAGCATCTCGACGAAAGCCGTGCCGATCGCCCGCGCCACCGCCTCGTTGAACTGATCCGGGACGATGCCCCGGACGTCGTACGCCTTGATGATCTGCGACAGATCCGACACTTACCTACTCCTCACCCGAATTCCCTACTGGGCCGAGGGTATCGGAGCGATCACCTCCGAAAGGTTTCAACCGCGAGACGACAGGCGTGGTCAGCCGCACGCGTCGTCTCCGGCAGCCGGTAACGAGGCGTCAGGCGCAACGTGAGCGCACAGGCGGTGCCGAGATCCATCCGGTGCCCGACCGAGACGAACACCGGTTTCACCCCGGTCCGGGTGCGCAGCACCGCGCCGACGGTCTCGCCGTCGACGATCAGCGGCTCGCGGTCGCCGCGATCCGCTCCGACGGGGTCGTGCGCGCCGACCAGGCGGGTCTTGCCCACCCCGAACGACGGCAGGTCGGTCAGCACACCCAGATGCGAGGCGAGACCGAACCGGCGCGGGTGGGCCAGACCGTGCCCGTCGCAGATCAGCACGTCGGGCCGGAGGGTCAGCTTCTCCAGCGCGTCCAGCAGGGCGGGCACCTCACGGAAGGCGAACAGCCCCGGGACGTACGGGAAAGTCGTGCGGCTGGGCATCACAACGGTGTCCCGGACCGACAGATCCGACGAATCGAGCACCACGACGGCGGCCGCCAGCCGGTCACCGTCATAGGCGACGTCGAGTCCCGCCACGAGCGCCGTGGACGACGGGGCCTCGCCGAGGATCACCCGCGACCGGAGGGCGTCCTGAACGGCAAAAGCTTCTTCTTCGGTACGGGGCCGGAGCACCGCAGAAGAATAGTTGTCTCCTGACGTGACGCGGGTCACGATGGGCGGGTGGGGAACCCCTGGCTCGCCCTGACTCCCGGCGACGACCCGACCGAGCGGATCCGTCAGGTCGGCCACGCCCATGAGCGGTTCCTGGCCGGCGATCCGCAGCCGGGCCGGATGCGCTCGGTGGTCGCCGACTCCTGGGCGCGGTCGGCCGCGTGGATCGGGGCGGACAGCAGGGCTCCCATCGACCTCGCCGACGCCGACCTGGAGGCCTACCGGGCGGCGCACCCGCTGGCCCGGGTCATGCCGATCTTCCGGGATCTGCTGGGTGGGCTGGCCGAGGACGGCGACCACATCCTCGCGGTCTGCGACGAGCACGGCCGCATGCTCTGGGTCGAGGGGCACCCGGCCACCCTGCGCGAAGCGGCGTCGATGAACTTCGTGCCCGGCGCCCGGTGGGACGAGGCGCACGCCGGCACCAACGCGCCCGGCACCGCGCTCGCCGTCGACCACGCGTTGCAGATCTTCGCCACCGAGCACTTCACCCACCCGGTGCAGAGCTGGACCTGCGCGGCAGCACCCGTGCACGATCCCCGCACCGGCCGGCTGCTCGGCGCGATCGACGTCACCGGCGGCGACCACCTGGCCAACCCGCACAGCCTGGCACTGGTCCGGGCGACGGCTCTGGCCGCCGAGGCGCTGCTGGGGGTGCTCGCGCCGGCCGGCCGGCGACCGGTGATCACGGCGCTCGGCCGCGACGAGGCGCTGCTGAGCCTCGGCGGCAAGCGGATCCGGCTGGGCCGGCGACACTCCGAGCTGCTGGTCCTGCTCACCGTGCACCCCGAGGGCCGCACCGGCGACCAGCTGGGCTTCGACCTCTACGGCGACGACGTCAACCCGGTGACGGTCCGGGCCGAGCTGTCCCGGCTGCGCCGCATCCTGGGCCCGGAGCTGCTCGACTCCCGGCCCTACCGGCTGCGCGCCGAGGTGGAGGTGGACTTCGGCACGATCGCCGGGCTCCTCGACCACGGCCGGGTGCCCGAGGCACTGGCCGCCTATCCCGGCCCGCTGCTGCCGGCGAGCGACGCACCCGGGGTGGTACGCCTGCGCCGCCGCATCGACCACCGGCTGCGCGCCGCCGTGCTGGCCACCGGCGACCGGCGGCTGCTGCAGGGCTGGCTGGACAGTCCGTGGGGCAGCGACGACCTGGAGATGTGGGAGGCGTACGCGGCCTCGGTCCCGGCCGACCCGGTCGCCGCCCGTCGCGTCGCCGAGCTGTCACGTGAATACGCGCTGTGCAACGTCCGTGCAACGTCACGGTGACTAACGTCCCGGCCTGACCCCCTGACAGGTACGGAGGCGTGACCGTGACCATCTACACCCCGCCCGGCTCCGAGGGCGCCATCGTCAGCTACCAGTCTCGCTACGACCACTACATCGGCGGTGAGTACGTCCCGCCGGCCAAGGGCCAGTACTTCGAGAACCCCTCCCCGGTGACCGGCCGCCCGTTCACCGAGATCGCTCGCGGCACCGCCGAGGACGTGGAGAAGGCGCTGGACGCCGCGCACGCCGCGGCCCCGGCCTGGGGACGGACGTCGCCCACCGAACGCTCGGTCGTCCTGAACCGGATCGCCGACCGGATGGAGCAGCACCTGGAGAAGATCGCCGTCGCCGAGGCCTGGGAGAACGGCAAGGCGGTACGCGAGACCCTGGCCGCCGACATCCCGCTGGCGATCGACCACTTCCGCTACTTCGCCGGCGTGATCCGGGCGCAGGAGGGCACCGCGGGGCAGCTGGACGAGGACACCGTGGCGTACCACTTCCACGAGCCGCTCGGCGTGGTCGCCCAGATCATCCCGTGGAACTTCCCGATCCTGATGGCGGTGTGGAAGCTGGCGCCCGCCCTGGCCGCCGGCAACGCGGTGGTGCTGAAGCCGGCCGAGCAGACCCCGGCCTCGATCCACTACCTGTTCTCGCTGATCGGCGACCTGATCCCGCCGGGCGTGGTGAACATCGTCAACGGCTTCGGGGTGGAGGCCGGCAAGCCGCTCGCCTCCTCGAACCGGGTCGCCAAGGTGGCCTTCACCGGTGAGACCACCACCGGCCGCCTGATCATGCAGTACGCCTCGGAGAACCTGATCCCGGTCACCCTGGAGCTCGGCGGCAAGAGCCCGAACATCTTCTTCGACGACGTCAGCCGCGCCGACGACGACTTCTACGACAAGGCGCTCGAGGGCTTCGCGATGTTCGCGCTGAACCAGGGCGAGGTGTGCACCTGCCCGTCCCGCGCGCTGATCCAGCAGAGCCATTACTCGGACTTCCTGGCCGCCGGCGTGAAGCGGGTGGAGAACCTCAGGCAGGGCAACCCGCTGGACACCGACACCCAGGTCGGCGCGCAGGCCTCCAACGACCAGCTGGAGAAGATCCTGTCGTACCTGGACATCGGCCGGCAGGAGGGCGCCCGCGCGCTGACCGGTGGCGCCCGCGCCGAGATGCCCGGCGACCTGGCCGGCGGCTACTACGTGCAGCCGACCATCTTCGAGGGCCGCAACAACATGCGGATCTTCCAGGAGGAGATCTTCGGGCCGGTGGTGTCGGTGACGCCGTTCGGTGACTTCGACGACGCGATCACCGTCGCCAATGACAGCCTGTACGGCCTCGGCGCCGGCGTCTGGACGCGGGACATCAACCAGGCGTACCGGGCCGGGCGGGCGATCAAGGCGGGCCGGGTGTGGACGAACTGCTACCACCTCTACCCGGCGCACGCGGCGTTCGGCGGCTACAAGCAGTCGGGCATCGGCCGGGAGAACCACCGGATGATGCTCGACCACTACCAGCAGACGAAGAACCTGCTGGTCAGTTACTCCCCCAAGGCCATGGGCTTCTTCTAGAGATGGCCGCCCGCGTCGATGTGTCCCCCGCGGCCGCCGCGATGATGCGGCAGCTGCGGGAGCAGCACGGCCCACTGATGTTCCACCAGTCCGGCGGCTGCTGCGACGGCAGCTCGCCGATGTGTTACCTGGAGGGTGAGTTCCGCACCGGCAGCTCCGACGTCCTGCTGGAGTCTCTGGCGATCGAGGGGGTGCCGGAGCCGATCACGTTCTGGATGTCGGCCAGTCAGTTCGCACTCTGGAAGCACACGCACCTGACGGTGGACGTGGTCCCCGGGCGTGGCGCCGGCTTCTCGCTGGAGGCGCCCGAGGGCGTGCGGTTCCTGATCCGCTCGCGCCTGCTCACCGAGGCCGAGCTGCAGGAACTCGGATAGGACAGGTCCGGCCGGTCCGTCCCGCCCGCCGGCGGCCGGCCGGACCGGTCATCCGAGATCCGGCGCCGGATCGTCGCGCAGCCGGCTGTAGAGCCAGCCGTCGCGCCACTGCCCGGCCCGGAACTCGCAGGACCGCAGCACGCCCTCGAATTGGAATCCCGCCTTGACCAGCGCCTTCTGCTCGGCGATGTTCTCCGGGTGGGTGCCCGCCTGGATCCGCTGCACCGGCCGGTGCTGGAACAGGTAATCGGCGAACACGGCCTGCGCCCGCCAGCCGAGACCGCGCCCCCGGAACTCCGGCAACAGCAGGATGCCGATCTCCAGGCAGACGCCGGCATTGCCGTACTGGATCTCGCGGTAGGTCACCACCCCGGCGGCCGCGGTCTCGTGCTTGACGACCAGCCATCCGTCGCTCGGCCCCAGATAGCCGTCGGTCTCGAAGCGGCGCGTCACGGCGCCGGCATCACGGAAGCCGTTCCAGTCGAGCCCCACGAGCCCCGGCTCCACCATGAAGCGGCGCAACATGTCGAGGTCATCCGCATTTATCGGCCGCAATCGAAGATCCGCCACGGCCGGTGATTGTACGCTTACAGGCGGAATTTTGTACCCGATTCCTGCCACATATTCAGTTCAGGACTGGCATTCCCCGCCTTCCCCAGGCATCGTCGGCAGTCGCCGACGACCTGGGGAGGAAAATCGATGCCGCTGTCGCACACCCGGAAGGCCTTCACGGTCAGCGCTCTTCTGATCATGACCGGCCTTCTCGGCCAGGCGGCCGCGGCTCAGACGACGGCGCCGCGAGCCGATCCCGCCCAGTCGGTGGTCGCCGCCTCGCCATCACCCTCGGCGCCACCGCCGGCCACGGAGACGCAGGCGCCCGGTGGCCGCATCGAGAAGGCCACTGCCGACCAGCGCCAGGGCAAGCGCCGCACCGGCCCGGCCGGCAGCCGCCTCACCACCGGCACCCGGGGCGTCGCGCTGACCTTCGACGACGGGCCGGACCCGGACTACACCCCGAAGCTGTTGCGCCTGCTCGCCAAGCACCAGGTCAAGGCCACCTTCTGCGTGGTCGGTGTGCAGGCGAAGCGGCATCCGCAGCTGATCCGCGACATCGTCCGGGCCGGTCACGCGCTCTGCAACCACTCCTGGAACCACGACCTCAAGCTCGGCAAGAAGCCGATCGCCAAGATCAAGGCGGACCTGGAGCGGGTCAACGCCGCGATCCACGCCGCCGAGCCGAAGGCGAAGATCAGCCTGATGCGCGCGCCCGGCGGCAACTTCACGCCGGCGCTGGTCTCCACCGCCCGCGGGATGGGCATGGAGTCCATCTATTGGAAGGTCGATCCCCGGGACTGGGACCACGACGAGAAGAAGTCCCACCGCGACCACTGCAACAAGATCATCAAGCTGGTCAAGCGGCACACCCGGCCGGGCGCCATCGTGCTCTCCCACGACTACGCGCAGCCGGACACGATCGCCGCCTACCGCGAGCTTCTGCCGTGGCTCAAGCATCGCTATCGGCTGGTCTCCCTCTAGGACCCCGCTTCAGTACGCGCATTCACGCCCAGCCTTCCGCCATCGCGTACCGCCCGTCCCGCGCGACCTGAGCGGGTGGTCCAGCCTCTGCCGCGCCCGCCGGGCTGAGCTGCCCACTCACCCCCTGTGTGAAGTTGCGGCTCGATTCAAACCCCAACTTCACACACAACCCAACCGCAACGCGCGGCAACCGCAACGCTGACGACCGCGGCGCGGTCAGCGCGACGCGGCGTGGCGCGCCCGACAGTGTGTGAACTTGCGGCTCGATACGCACCCGAACTTCACACACAGGCTCAGCGCGGTGCCGGGGACCGCGCGGCGTGGGGTGACGGCGCGGCGTGGGGTGACGGCGCGGCGCGGGGTCGGCGGGCGCGGGCGCGGGGTCGGCGGGCGCGGGCGCGGGGTCGGCGGGCGGCGCGGGGTCGGCGGGCGGCGCGGGGTCGGCGGGCGGCGCGGGGTCGGCGGGCGGCGCGGCGCGGGGTGGGGTGGGGTGGCTGGGAGTGTGTGGAGTTGGGGTGCGTATTGAGCCCGAACTTCACACGGGTCAGTGGGAAGGGGGGATTACGCGGAGGTGGCCGCGGCGACCGGTCTGGTGGCCGGGGCCCGGGTCGGCCCCCTCCGGCCGCGGATGGACCGGGCGGGCGGCCTCACGGACGGCCTCGGCGAGCGCCACGAGGTCGTCGGTGGTGGGCGGCGGGGGCGCGAAGTCGCCGTCGTGGCGGACCAGCTCCCAGCCGCGCGGCGCGGTGAGGCTGCGGGCGTGCGGTTCACACAGGTCGTACGTGTGCGGCTCGGCGAAAGCGGCGAGGGGGCCGACCACGGCCGTCGAGTCGCTGTAGACGTAGGTCAGCGTGGCGACCGCCTGTCGGGGACAGCCGTTCCGGGAGCAGCGCCGTGGTGACCTCACGGCGGCACGTTATCTCTCCGCTCGCCATTCTGGGGAGTGTTGCCCCGCGACACGCCGACCCGCAGCGCATCACGATTCGGCCATGGTCGTTAGACACGCCGCCCCGTTGGGGCGAATTAGCGGCACGGACACACGAGGCGACCGGCCTGACCACGCATGTCGTGCTGGTGGGGATACGCTGGCCGCGTGACCACCAGCCCCGAACGCCGCCGGACGGACCCGAAGGCGACGCGTGCGACCGGCCCGGGCCGTCCCGCCCGGCGCGACCGGCACGGGCGTGGCCTGCGCGGCCGCCTGGTGCCGGCAACTGTGCCGCTGGCCCGCACGAAGGCGGAGATCTTCGACGATCTGGTGCTGGACACTGTCGAGGGCCTGGAGCGGCGGTACGCGAAGGAGCTGGCCGGCGTCGAGTTCGCGGTCGAGGATGTGCCGCCGGAGCTGAACGTCTACGACTCCGACGTGCTCGAGGACGGCGAGGTGCCCCTGGCCCGGCTGCTGCCCGGCCGTCCGGGACGGCATGAGCTGCCGCCCCGGATCGTGCTGTACCGGCGCCCGCTGGAGTTCCGGGCGATGGATCGCGAGGACCTCGCCGACCTCGTTCACGACGTGATCATCGAGCAGGTTGCCAACCTGCTCGGGGTGGATCCGGACGAGCTGGCCTGACCGGCGTGGCGCCCCCCGGAGCCGGCCGGTCGTTGGCTCAGGCCACCCGGCGCTTCAACTTGCGACGTTCACGTTCGGACAGTCCACCCCAGATTCCGAACCGTTCGTCGTGGCCCAGCGCGTACTCCAGACAGTCAGCCTTCACGTCGCAGCGGCCGCAGATGCGTTTCGCCTCACGCGTCGAGCCGCCCTTCTCCGGGAAGAATGCTTCGGGATCGGTCTGCGAACACAATGCCCGCTCCTGCCACTCGGGCGCGTCCCCGAGCAGGTCGACCCCTTCAACCTGCGCTTCCATCGGCGTGCCTCCATTTTCCCGCGTCGGCCGAAGCCGACGCTGACCCCCCACGCACGCGGCGTGTTTCTGTGGGTTCGACGTAAAAATCCCACATCGTCCCCACAACCCCACCAAAATTACACGCGTGTAAGACGTGCGTCGTCAAGCCGAACCTGCTAAATAGGCCCGTTTCCTCAAGCGTCGAGGACGCTCCACGGTCCCGTTCCTGCCATATCTCCCGGAGCCACCGGAAGGTAACGCAGGCCCGACCCCTCGCGTCCAATTTAACCCGTTTTGTGACCTAGGGGCAGGGGGTCCCCCGACTCGGGTCCGCCGAATGGATCACGCCGTCACCTGCGGCTGTACACCGTCGTGCGCTCGACAGCGGGCCGGCCGGCCGCCGCTGCCAGCTCCTTGAGCTCGGCAACCGTCCGCGCAGAGCCGTGCTCCGACCCGGCCATCCGGGAGATCGTCTCCTCCATCAGGGTGCCGCCGAGGTCGTTGCATCCACTGTTGAGCATCACCCGGGTGCCCTCGTCACCGAGCTTCACCCACGAGCACTGGATGTTGTGGACGCGGCCGTGCAGCAGGATCCGGGCCATCGCGTGCACCACCCGGTTCTCCCGCCAGGTGGGACCGGGACGGGCGATGCCGGCGAGGTAGATCGGCGCGTTGGTGTGCACGAACGGGAGCGCCACGAACTCGGTGAGCCCGCCGGTCTCGTCCTGGATGCCGGCGAGCACCCGGAAGTGGCCGAGCCACTGCCGGGGGTGGTCGACATGGCCGTACATCATGGTCGAACTTGATCGGATGCCGACCTGGTGGGCCGTGGTGACCACCTCGACCCAGGTCTGGGCCGGCAGCTTGCCCTTGGTCAGCACCCAGCGCACGTCGTCGTCGAGGATCTCCGCGGCCGTACCCGGGATGGTGCCGAGCCCGGCCTCCCGCAGCTCGGTCAGCCACTCCCGGATCGGCACGCCGGCCTTCGCCGAGGCCGTCACGATCTCCATCGGCGAGTACGCGTGCACGTGCATCCCGGGCACCCGCTGCTTCACCGCCCGCACCAGGTCCGCATAGGCCGTGACGGGCATCTTCGGGTCGATGCCGCCCTGCATGCAGACCTCGGAGGCGCCGTCCCGCCACGCCTCCTCCGCCCGGTCGGCGACCTGCTCGACCGACAGCCGGTACGCGTCGGCGTCCCGCTCGCGCTGGGCGAACGCGCAGAAGCGGCAGCCCACGTAACAGACGTTCGAAAAGTTGATGTTGCGGTTCACCACGTACGTGATGTCGTCGCCGTTGACGTGTTTGCGCAGGTCGTCAGCGATCCGGGCCAGCTCGTCAAGGGCCGGGCCGTCGGCGTTGAACAGCGCCATGGCCTTGTCCTCGTGCTTCGGCAGCAGCAGCGCGGCCGGGTCCTCGGCGGCCAGCTTCAACGCCGCCACCACGTCGGTCGGCATCGTGGCGGGCGCGCTCTTCACGTGCGCGGCCACCTCGTCCCAGTCGCCGTAGACGTCGTCGAAGTCGGACCGCCGGTCGCCGGTGCGGCCCTCGGTGTCGATCGCCGCGAACAGATCGGTGCGCCCGGTGCCGAACGCGTCGTCCGGCTCCTGCCAGGGCCGCCCGGCCGGGGAGACCGGCAGGGCCAGGCCGTCCGGGCCGGCCAGCGCGGACACGTGGGCGGCCAGACGCGGGTCCAGCCAGCCTTCCTCGGCCCGGCGCACGTACTCCGGGTAGATCGTGAGCCGTTCCTTGAGCTCGAAGCCGGACGCCGCCGACTTCTCCCGCAGCACATCGATCTGCGGCCAGGGTCGCTCCGGGTTGACGTGGTCCGGTGTCACCGGCGACACGCCGCCCCAGTCGTCGATACCGGCCCGCAGCAGCAGCGCGAACTCGTCGTCGATCAGGTTCGGCGGCGCCTGGAGCCGGGCCCGCGGGCCCATGATGATCCGGCCCACCGCCACCGTGGCAGCCAGCTCGCGCAGCTCGGCGTCGGGCATGCCGCGCATCGCGGTGTCCGGCTTGGCGCGGAAGTTCTGGATGATCACTTCCTGGATGTGCCCGTACTCCCGGCCGGCCCGCCGGATCGCGAACAGCGAGTCCACCCGCTCGGCCGGGGTCTCGCCGATGCCGATCAGGATGCCGGTGGTGAACGGGACGCCGACCCGGCCGGCGTCGTCGAGCACCCGCATCCGGACCGCGGGCTCCTTGTCCGGCGAGCCGTAGTGCGGGCCACCCGGCTCGGACCACAGCCGGGTGGCGGTGGTCTCCAGCATCATTCCCATGCTCGGCGCGACCGGCTTGAGCCGCTGCAGCTCGGCCCAGCTCATCACGCCCGGGTTGAGGTGCGGGAGCAGGCCGGTCTCTTCGAGCACCGCGATCGCGCAGGCCCGCACATAATCCAGAGTCGAGTCGTAACCACGCTCGTCGAGCCACTGCCGCGCGGCCGGCCAGCGCTCCTCGGGCCGGTCGCCGAGCGTGAAGAGCGCCTCCTTGCAGCCTTGGGCGGCGCCCTGACGGGCGATCTCCAGGACCTCGTCGCGCTCCAGGAAGGCGGCCGGCAGGCGGTGCGGCACGGTCGCGAACGTGCAGTAGTGACACCGGTCCTGACAGAGCCGGGTCAGCGGGATGAAGACCTTGCGGGAGTACGTGACGACGCCTGGCCGGCCGGCTTCGCGCAGGCCCGCGTCGCGCACGCTGCCGGCGATGGCCAGCAGCTCGTCGAACTGGTCTCCGGTGGCCGCGAGCAACGCGGTCGCCTCTTCGACGTCGATCGCTTTCCCGTCAGCGGCACGGCGCAGTGCGCGGCGGATGCTCGCCTGGGTCGGTACCGGTTCCACGTTGACCTCTACCACGTGAGCAGCCTAGGCCGGAATCGTGTCGGTTGCCCCTGTGGTCGCCGGGCACGGGAAGTGTCGTGGGACACGCTGCCCGTGCCCGGCATCGAATCACCGGCGTGAGATCACTGCCGGGGCGGGTCCTGGCCGGCCGGGCCGAAGCCGGGCCGGTCGTCGGGGAGCGTCGCGGTGCGGTCCTCGGCCTGCGGCACGACCTGGGTCGGCTCGGAGTACGGCGCGGCGGCGACCGGCGAGCCCGGCGCGGCCGGGGCCGGCGAGCCGGGGGCCGGAGCACCCGAGGTGGGCGGCTGCGCGCCGACCGGCGGGGCGGGCACCGCCGGCTGGTTCCAGGCCGGCTGCCCGGCAGGCTGAGCGGGCGGGGCCGACGGGACGGGCTGGCCGTAGACCGGAGCCGGGTGTCCCGGCTGCGGCGCCCCGAACGGAGGCTGCGGCGCGGCGAACGGGGGCTGCGGCGCGGCGAACGGGGGCTGCGGCGCAGCGAACGGCGGCTGTCCCGGCGGCGGCTGCTGGCCGTACGGCTGCCCGTACTGCGGCCCGGGCTGCGGCTGCCCGAACGGAGGCTGCCCGAACGGCGGCTGCTGGGCGAACGGAGGCTGCCCGAACGGCGGCTGCTGTCCGTACGGCTGCTGCCCGTACTGCGGCTGGCCGTAGACACCGGGCGGCGGTTTGGGCGCCGAGAACAGGCCCCGCCAGATCTGCACGATCGCGTACCCGGCCAGACCGAACACGGCGAGCCACGTGATCCGGGCCAGCAGCTCGGTGAAGGCCCCGCCCGGGTCGTCCGAGGCGATGCCGCTGATCCCGAAGAGCACCCCGAAGATCAGGCCGAAGAAGGCCGCGACCCCGTACTCGATCAGGGCGGTCAGCACGATCAGGCGCGACTTCGGGTGCGCCGGCTTCACGCCGAGGGCCAGCAGTACGGCCGCCAGCGGGAAGAAGATCGTCACCAGGTTCACGAAGCTCGCGAAGCTGTACCGGGTGCGCGCGATCAGCTCGGTGCCGAACAGATCGATGACGGCGACGAAGAGCAGCACGGCCGGCAGCCCGATCAAGGCGTACACGGCGAGGTCGCGCAGCGGCCGGAGGAACTGCCCGATCGGCTTCTCGCCGGTCGGCGTGGGCTGCGGTGGAGTGGTCACGTTGTGCTCCCGGTGCGGTGATCGAGATGGGCCCGTCGAGGTCCGCACAGCGTAAACCGAGACCCGCAACCCGCCGGCGTGACGCGGGTGCGCGAGGATGAGGGGATGCGGATCGTGGTCCTTACCGGGGGAATCGGCGGCGCCCGGTTCCTCCTCGGCGTGCGCGCGCACGCCCGCGCCGTCGGAGCGGAAGTCACCGCGGTGGTCAACGTCGGCGACGACGTGCGCATGCACGGCCTGCAGATCTGTCCCGACCTGGACAGCGTCATGTACACGCTGGGCGGCGCGGCCGACCCGGTGCGCGGCTGGGGCCGGGTCGGCGAGAGCTGGGTGGTCAAGGAGGAGCTGGCGAAGTACGGCGTGGAGCCGTCCTGGTTCGGGCTGGGCGACAAGGACACCGCGACCCATCTGGTACGAACCACGATGCTCAACGCCGGTTACCCGCTGTCCGCGGTCACCGCCGCCCTCTGCGAGCGCTGGCAGCCCGGCATCACGATGCTGCCCGCCACCGACGACCGGCTGGAGACGCACGTGGTCGCCGATGTGGAGGGCGAACGCAAGGCGATCCACTTCCAGGAGTGGTGGGTGCGGTACCGCGGTGAGGTGCCGACGCACAACTTCGTCTTCCGCGGGGCCGACGCGGCGAAGCCGGCCGCCGGTGTCCTGGACGCGATCGCGGGCGCCGACGTGATCCTGGTCGCCCCGAGCAATCCGGTGGTCAGCATCGCGCCGATTCTGGCCGTACCTCAGCTGAAGGACGCTGTGGCGGACGGCCCGGCGCCGGTGATCGGGGTGTCGCCCATCATCGGCGGTGCGGCGGTGCGCGGTATGGCCGACAAGTGCCTGGCCACGCTCGATGTCGAGGTCACCGCGGCCGGCGTGGGCCGGATGTACGGCCCCCGGGCCGAGGGCGGGCTGCTGGACGGCTGGCTGGTCGACGAGTCGGACGCGGGCACCGAGATCACCGGCGTGCGCACCAGGGCCGTGCCGCTCTGGATGACCGACGAGCAGGCCACCGCCCGGATGGTCGCCGCGGCGCTGGAGCTGGCCCGATGAGCCTGGAGATCCTCCCGGTGCACGGCATCGGCGAGGTCGTCGCCGGCGACGACCTGGTCGAGACGATCATGAGCGCCGCGCCGTGGCTGGCCGACGACGACGTGCTCGTGGTGACCAGCAAGATCGTTTCCAAGGCCGAGGGCCGGCTCGTCGAGGTGCCGGCCGACGGGCAGGAGCGGGAGGACGCCCGGCAGCGGGCGCTGGCCGGCGAGACCGCCCGGGTGGTGGCCCGCCGGGGCGCCACCACGATCGTGCAGACCCACCACGGCTTTGTGATGGCCGCCGCCGGCATCGACGCCTCGAACGTCGACAAGACGCACCTGGTGCTGCTCCCGGCCGACCCGGACGGCTCGGCCCGCGCGCTGCGTGACGGGTTCCGGCGCCGCGGTCTGGACGTGGCCGTGATCGTCTCGGACACGATGGGCCGGGCGTGGCGCAACGGGCTGACCGACGTGGCCCTGGGCGCGGCCGGCATCGAGGCGCTGCGCGACCACCGGGGCGAGATCGACCCGTACGGCAACGAGCTGAGCCTCACCCAGATGGCGGTGGTCGACGAGCTCTCCGCCGCCGCCGAGCTGGTGAAGGGCAAGCGTGACCGGGTGCCGGTGGCGGTGGTGCGCGGCTATCCGCGATCGGGTGCGGGATCCGGCGCCGCCGTGCTGATCCGCGACGCCGAGAGCGACATGTTCAGCCTGGGCACCGCGGAGGCGCGCGCCGAGGGCCGGCGCGACGCCGCCCGGCTGGCCGGGACCACCTCGGGCAGCACAGCCACCCCGGCGGCGGTCGGCCGTGCTCTCGGCGTGGTGGAAGGCCTGCTCGACGCCCTCCTGGAGATGCGTACCGACGGCATCCGGCTGACCCCGGGCGCGGACGGCCCGGCCGCCCTGATCCGGCTGGGCTCCGACGCGCACCGGCTGCGGGCGGCCCTGGCCGCCGAGGACATCGCCACCACGGCCGAGATCGACGAGCACGGTGTGACGCTGAGGTTCGCCGGATGAGCGCCCTCTATCAGGACGCCGTCCGCGTCCTGGCCGGTTGGACGGCCACCTCGGAGGAGGCCGACCTGGCCCGCAAGCGCACCCTCGACCTGCTGGCCGACGGCCCGGCCGCGATGACCCGGGCGCACCGGGCCGGTCACGTCACGGCCAGCGCCCTGGTCGTCGACGAGGCCGGCCGGGTCCTGCTCTGCCTGCACGGCCGGCTCGGCATGTGGATGCAGCTCGGCGGGCACTGCGAGCCCGGTGACACCACGCTGGCCGCCGCCGCCCTGCGCGAGGCCACCGAGGAGTCCGGGATGGCCGGGCTGACCGTGGACCCGGACCCGATCGACGTGGACGTCCACGAGGTCCGGTGCGGGGCGGCTGACGGCGCGCCGGCGGAGCCCTCGGTGCACTTCGACGTCCGGTTCCTGGTGCGCAGCCCGGCCGGCGCCGTGGAGCGGATCAGCGACGAGTCCGCCGACCTGGGCTGGTTCACCGCGGACGACCTGCCCGCCCCGCTGGCCGCAGGGACCGTGCGGCAGATCGCGCCGGCCCTGGCCAGGAATCAGATGTAACCGTGGTGGCCGAGCTCCTTGAGCTCGTCGACCAGGTGCTTGACCTCCTGCGCGCGCTCCCGCGGGCAGACCAGGACCGCGTCCGGGGTGTCCACGATGATCAGATCGCGGACGCCCAGGGCCGCCACCAGCCGGCCCGAGTTCGGCAGCACGACCAGGCTCTCCGAGTCGCGCAGCAGCACGGTCGGCCGCTCGATGTCGTCGCCGGCCCGCCCGACCACCACGTTGCCGGCCGGATCCGCGGTGAGCACCTCGCCGAGGGTGTGGAAGTCGCCGACGTCGTTCCAGCCGAAGTCGCCCGGGACGGTGCCGACCCGGCCGACCGCGGCCGCGCCTTCCATGACCGCGTAGTCCACCGAGATCCGCGGCAGCGTCGGCCAGACCTCGCCGAGCACCTCCTCGCGGCCGGCCGTGTCCCAGTCCTTCGCGATCCGGTTGACCCCGGCCGCCAGCTGCGGCTGCTGCCGGGACAGCTCGGCCAGGAACGCGTCGACCCGCCAGACGAACATGCCGGCGTTCCACAGGTAGTTGCCGGACTTGACGTAGCTCTCGGCCACCTCGAACGTCGGCTTCTCCTTGAACTCCTCGACCTTCAGGACCCCGCCCTCGCCGGCCTCGCCGCCGCACTGGAGGTAGCCGTACCCCGTCTCGGGGCGGGTCGGGGTGATACCGAGAGTCATCAACAGGCCCTGCTGCGCACCGACGACCGCCTTGCGGATCACGTCGGCGAACTGGGCCTTGTCGGCGACCAGGTGGTCGGAGGCGAACGCGCCCATGACGGCTTCCGGGTCGCGCCGGGCGATGACCGCGGCGGCCAGCGCGATCGCGGCGCACGAGTCGCGCGGCGACGGCTCGATCAGGACGTTGTCGGCCGGCACGGCGGTGAGCTGCCGGGACACCGCTGCGGCGTGGGCCACGCCGGTCACCACAAAGGTCCGTTCGGGGGAGGCCAGCTTGTCCAGCCGGTCCACCGTGGCCTGCAACAGGGAGGCTTCGGTACCGGTCAGTTGATGCAGAAACTTGGGATGACCGGCGCGTGACAGTGGCCAGAGGCGGGTTCCGGTGCCCCCGGCCAGTACCACCCCGTACAGCACAGCCTGTTCGTCGCTCATGTGCGGAAAGTTTAGTTCAGGATCAGGCAGCGACCCGGTTCCACGTCGTCACATGCACCTCCGCGCTGGACTGCCAGGTGAACTCCTTGGCCCGGTCGAAACCGGCCTTGGCGAGCGTCTCGCGGCGCCGGGCGTCGTGCAGGAGGTCGGCCAGGTCCTCGGCGATCCGCTCGGGCGCCTCGGTGGTGTACGCCACCGCGTCGCCGCCGACCTCGGGCAGCGAGAGCCGCGGGGTGGTGAGGACCGGGGCGCCGCAGGCCATCGCCTCCAGGATCGGCAGGCCGAAGCCCTCGCCGAAGGACGGGTAGCAGGCCACCAGCGCGCCACCGAGGAAGCCGGGCAGATCCGCGTAGCGCAGGTAGCCGGGGCGCAGCAGCCGCAGATGCGAGGGCACCTCGGCGACGGCCCGGTCGATGTCGTCGTCGTGCCCCTGGCCGCCGGCGAGGACCAGGGCCGGCGGGTTCGGCCAGTCGGCGACCGCGCGGGCCCAGCCCCGGATCAGGTTCGGCACGTTCTTGCGGGGCTCCTTGGCGCCGAGGAACGCGACGTATCCCGAGTCGCTGAGCCCCAGACGCGCCCGGACCCGGGCCTTCTCGCCCTCGCTGGGCATGTGGAACGCGGACTGGTCGACCCCGTGGTACGCCACGTCGATCCGGGTCGGGTCGGCGTCGAGCAGGCGGATCAGCTCGTCCCGGGTCGCCTTGCTGGGCACGATCACCCGGGCCGCCCGGCGCAGCGACGTCTTGATCGCGCTGCGGAAGAACGTCCGCTTGGTGTTGTCGTAGTGCTCCGGCTCGGTGAAGAACGTCGCGTCGTGCACCGTGACGGTGACCGGGCAGCCGGCCCGCAACGGGCACGTGTAGAACGGCGAGTGCAGCACCTGCACGCCCATCTGCTGGGCGAGCAGCGGCAGGCCGGTCTGCTCCCAGGCCAGGCGGGCCGGGCGGTGCGCGATCGCCGCCGGGCCGGGGATCACCTCGGCGTCGGGGAGGATGCGGCGGTAACGCTCCGCGTCCGAACGCTGTGCCACGACGACGAGCTGGACGCGGTCGGGACTGAACTGTCCGAGGGCTCCGAGCAGGCCGTCGACGTATCTGCCGACACCGCCTCTGTCGGCGGGGACACTTGTGGCGTCGACCAGCACTCGCGGGGGGCGACCGGGGGTCACGAGGCATCTCCTTGGCGTCTCTGACGTACCGAAGCTGCGGTGGGACTGAGGACGTTGCGGGTCGCCAACGTCACTGTCGAGGGTACGCCTGGAAGCCTGTCGGAGAGGGACCGCGACACCGGCACGCCGACGGCGCCCCGACGGCGCTCCGAACCGCTCACGGACAGTGATCCATCTATCGTGAGGACGGTGACGAACACGATCCCGAAGGCGTTCGCGGAGGCGGTCCGCCGTGACCCGGCCGCGCCCCTGCTCACCTGGTACGACGACGCCACCGGCGACCGCACCGAACTGTCCGGGGCGACCCTGGACAACTGGGTCTCCAAGACCGCGAACCTGCTGATCGACGGTGTCGGCCTGGGGCCGGGCGACACAGTGGCACTGCTGCTGCCGCCGCACTGGCAGACCGCGGCCCTCTTCCTCGGTGCGGCGGCCGCCGGGGTGGCCGCCGATCTGGGCGACGACGCCGCTCAACCGGTCGAGGCGCTCTTCACCACCCCGGACCGCGTCGACGCGGCGGCGGGCTGGGCCACCCCGGACCGGTACGCCACCGGCCTGCTCCCGCTGGCGATGCCGCTGCGCACCCTCCCCGACGGGTACGCCGACTACGTGACCGAGGTCCGCAACCACGGCGACCACTACCGGGGCGCGCCGGTCTCCCCCGCCGACCTGGCCGTCGCCGGGCCGTACGAGCTGAGCCACGCCGAGGCGGTCGAGGCGGCCCGGGAGCGGGCCGCCGAGCTGGGCGTCGGCGCCGGCGACCGGGTGCTGATCGACACCGCCGCCCACCCGCGTCTCGCGGACTGGCTGCTCGCCCCGCTGGTGGCCGGCGCGTCCGTGGTCCTCTGCGCCAATCTGGACCGGGCAAAGCTGGAGTCGCGCGCCGGCACCGAGAAGGTCTCAGTGACCCTGGTCTGAGCGGGTGCGGGCCAGCTCGGCGAAGCCTTCCAGCGACTCCGGGTTGGCCAGCGCGCCCTTGGCCGCCGCCGACTCCACCGGGGTGCCGGTGAGGATCCGTTTCACCGGCACCTCCAGCTTCTTGCCGGACAGCGTGCGCGGCACCGCGCGTACCTGATAGGCGGCGTCGGGAACATGCCGTGGGGAGAGCGCGGCACGCAGCTCACGTGCGATCCGGCCGCGCAGCGCGTCGTCCAGCGACGCGCCCTCGGCCGGCACCACGAACAGCAGCAGCTCGCCGTTGGGGTCGCCGGGTTTGTCGAGGTGGACGACCAGCGAGTCGGCCACCTCCGGCAGGCTCTCCACGACCGAGTAGAACTCGGCCGTGCCGAGCCGCACGCCGCCCCGGTTGAGCGTGGCGTCCGAGCGCCCGGTGATCACACAGGAGCCGTCCTCGCCGATGGTGATCCAGTCGCCGTGCCGCCAGACGCCCGGGAAGACGTCGAAGTACGCCTCGCGGTACCGGCTGCCGTCCGGGTCGTTCCAGAAGCCGACCGGCATGCTGGGCATCGGCGCGGTGATCACCAGCTCGCCCAGTTCCCCGACCACCGGTTTGCCGGCGCCGTCGAAGGCCTCGACCCGCGCGCCGAGGGCGCGGCAGGCGATCACCCCGGCCCGCACCGGATGCAGCGGCGATCCGCCGACGAAGCCGGTGCAGACGTCGGTGCCCCCGGAGAGCGAGTGCAGCGCGAGATCCCGGCCGACCGCCTCGTAGACCCAGGCGAAGCCCTCCGGCGGCAGCGGCGCGCCGGTGGAGCCGACGCCTTTCAGCGTCTTGGCGGGCACCAGGCCGGCCTTGCGACAGGCCATCAGGAACGGCGCTGAAGTGCCGAAATAGGTCACTCCCGCGGTGTCCACCAGGTCCCACAGCGCGGACAGCGACGGCCAGCCGGGGTGCCCGTCGAACAGCACTGTGGAAGCGCCGACGGCCGGGCCGCTGGCCAGGTAGTTCCACATCATCCAGCCGGTGGTGGTGAACCACAGGAAGCGGTCGGCCGGGCCCAGGTCGTGGTGCAGCGCCAGGATCTTGAGGTGCTCCAACAGGATGCCGCCGTGTCCGTGAACGATCGGCTTGGGCAGTCCCGTCGTGCCGGAGCTGTAGAGCACGTAGAGCGGGTGGCCGAACGGGACCGGCTCGAAGGTGAGCGGCTCGTCGCCGTCCAGCTCGTGCCAGTCGCCACCACCGTGCAGATAGCCGATCGTGACGACGTGCTCGATCGACGGGATCGCCGCCGTGATCGCGGCGATCTCCGCGCCACGGTCGATCGGCTTGTCGCCGTAGCGGTAGCCGTCGGTGGCCACCAGCACCTTCGGCTCGATCTGGCTCCAGCGGTCGATGACGCTGCGGGCGCCGAACTCCGGCGCGCAGGACGAGAAGATCGCGCCGAGGCTCGCGGTCGCGAGCATCAGCACATAGGTCTCCGGGATGTTCGGGGCGTAGGCCGCGACCCGGTCACCCTTGCCGACGCCCCGGGCCCGCAGCCCGGCACGGACCCGGCGGACCTGATCGCGCAGCTGCGCGGCGGTCAGCCGGATCGGCTCACGACTCTGGGAGTACGCGAGAACGACGGTCTCGTCAGCTCCGCGCCCGGGCATCCGCAGCACGTTCTCGGCATAGTTCAGCGTCGCGCCCGGGAACCAGGTCGCGCCCGGCATGGTCGCGTCGCCCAGCACGGCCGTCGGCTGCTCGTGCGCCACCACACCGAAGTGGTCCCAGATCGACTGCCAGAAGCCGGACAGGTCGGTGACCGACCACTCCCACAGCGCCGCGTAGTCGCCGAACGTCAGCCCGCGCTCGCGCTCCAGCCACGTCAGATAGTGGCCGATCCGGGTGGTCTCCCGGGCGTCCGCCGCGGGCTCCCGGAGGACTGTGCCCGCCGTCACCTCTCCTGTCGTCATCACCACACCCTAACGGTCGATCAGTCGGCCGCCGGATGGTCTTCGGCACGTGCTTTCTGAATCGCCCGGCGGCGCGCCAGCCGGTGATCCCGGCGGATCAGCGCCTCGTTGAACCGCCGCTGATCGGCGACGTCCTCGGGCAGCACCGGCGGCACCCGGCGCGGATGGCCGGCCACGTCCACCGCCACGAACACCAGATAGGCCGTCGCCACCGGGATCGGGGTGGCGCCGACCTCGTCCCAGCGCTCGGCGGCCAGCTTCACACCGACCTCCATCGAGCTGATGCCGGTCCAGTTGACCTGGGCGTACGCGTGCACCAGGTCACCCACCCGCACCGGCTCCAGGAACACGATCTCGTCGATCGCGGCCGTGACGGCGGTGCCGCCGCTGTGCCGGGCTGCCGCCGCCCCGGCCACGTCGTCCACGAACTTCATCAGCACGCCGCCGTGCACCGTCCCGTAGAGGTTCACGTCGACCGCGGTCATGATCCGGCTCAGCGTGACCCTGGAGTGCGAGATGGGACGTCCGGCTTGCTGTTCTTCCATGGCGGGTACGTTACGACGTCGTTCGGCGCCATTGCCCGGGCCGGGTAGCGTGCCGGATCATGCGTCACCTCAGGTCCATCCTCTATGCGCTCGTGCTGGCCCCGTCCGTCTGGGTGCTCGCCGGAGTGGGCTTCACCCACGATCTGTCCAGCCGCGGCCGGGAGCTGTTCGCCGCCGAGTCGATCACCGGCCTGCTGCTGCTGATCTTCGCCGGCATCCTGTTCGCGATCCTCGCGTTCGCCCCGGTGTCCCCGGCCGGCCCGGTCCTCGCCGGCGCCGCCTATCTGGGCGTGACGATCTGGGCGTGGAACTCCCCGCAGGCGTACGCCGCACTGTGGGCGCCGGAGGTGGCCAAGGAGGGCTTCGACCTGAGCCGGCCCGGGTACGGACTCGCCGCGCTGCTCGCCATCCCGCTGCTCGGCACGGCGCTGAGCGCCCGCCGCTGGGCCCGGTACGAGCCGCCGGTCCTGCCGATCATCGGAGAGATCCGGTTCCGCGGCTCGGCGAAGGTGGCCGGGATCCCGGCGTCGATCGCCGAGACGACGGTCCTGCGCACCGGCGCGAGCCGGGCGGCCGACCTGACCGTCCCGATGAACGGCGCGGCAGCGGACCGCACGGTCGCCATCCCGCCGGCCGTCCCCGCGGACCGCACGGTCGCCATCCCGCCGGCCGTCCCGGCTGACCCCACGATCGCCATTCCACCGGCCACCCCGGCGGATGCCGCCGACCGCACCGTGGCGATGCCCCCGGCTGTCCCGGTGCCGGCTGCCGACCGGACCGTGGCCCTGCCCGCTGTCCCGGCCGCACCCGCCGCATCCGCCGCACCCGCCGAGCCCACCGTGACCCTCCCCGCCGCGCCGGCCGAGGCAGCCGCCGAGCCCACCACTGTGCTCGCCGTCCCGGCGGCGAAGAAGATTGCGAAGCCCGAGCCGGAGTCCGAGCCGACGACTGTTCTCCCCACCGGGAAGACTCCGGAGCTGAAGGTCACCGCGGCTGACGAGGAGACCCACCAGCTCGCCGACGACAAGACCGAGGCGCTGGCCGTACCCGCCAAGGACTGACTCCGAGGGCGGACACAGAACTGCCGGAGGCCGGGCTTGTGGCCCGCCTCCGGCAGTCGAGCGGCTGACCAGAGCCCCTACCTAGTCAGCCGGAGGTAATCCAGATTGAACCCTCCCGCCTCACAGTAGACGGTGAGGAGTTGATCTCCACTGGACAGCGTGACCGGAACCCGCACCGGCTGGTACGTCCCCCAGCCGCCGGTGTCCGGGACCGTGACCGTGGCGAGCACCTGCCCGGCCGCGTCCCGGATCGAGATCGCCTGCGGCACCTCGGCCCCGAGACCGGTCGCGACCCCGAGTTCCAGCTGATGGGTGCCGGACTCGGCCGGGTCGAACCGGTAGGCGAGCCAGTTGCCGGCCGCCGTCCAGCCGACGTTGCGCCCGCCACTGGCCGCGGCGTTGGTCTCGATGAAGGTGGCCCCGCCCTCGGTCCAGCCGTGCTGCTCCGCGTAGCCCTCGGCCTCGACCGTCACGCCGGCGGGTGCGCCCTTGGGGCGGACTGTCACGTGGACGGTCGTCTCGTCGTACCGCCGCCCGTCGGTGACCGCGACCGTGAGGTCGATCTCGCCCGCAGCCGTCGGTGTGAGCGTGAGGACACCGGTTTTCGCATCGAGCCGCACCCCGGCGGGCAGGTCGGTGGCGTAGTAGGAGAGCCGGTCGCCGTCCCGGTCGCCGGCCCGCAGCGGGAGGGTCACGGTGGTGTACTGGTCGGCCACCACGCCGGGCACGCCGGCCAGGACCGGCGCACGGTTGTGCCGCGACGGGCGCTTGTCGTCGGTCCACCGATAGGTGGCGTACGCGTGAGCCGGCACCGTCGTCACGAAGGACCGCCCGCCGATCACCACCTCGACCGACGTGTCCACCGCGTTGGCGTTCCTGAGCACCGCGACATGGTCGTTCCCGTCCCGGAACGCCACGTTGCTGATCCCGTCCCCGGTCCCGCTGGACTGCACCCGCACGTGCCCCGGCCGCAGGTACCGGGCGAACTGTCCCAGCTGGTAAAGCTCGTCCCGCACCGTGAAGGTCCGGGTCGTGGTGTCCACCTTGACCAGACGGTTCGGCCACTTGCTGGTGCGGGCGACCTCGTCCCAGTCCACGTCGTTGTCCCGCTTGTCGGTCCAGTGCAGGGTTCCGCCGTCCTGGTCGGTGGCCTGCGCCCAGAGGATGTAGGAGCCGGCGTCCAGGCGGAGGTCGGCCAGCACGGTCGCCGGTGACAGGTCGCTGGTCTCGGTGAGGTGCACCGGCTTGCCGAACTCCTCGTACGCCTCCCGCATCACCGCCGGGTCACCCCAGTACGGGTGGAACGCGATCCCGTCGGAGGCGCGGAGGGTGGCCGGGTCCTCGAAGATCCGGTGATAGTTCTTGGTAGCGGTGCTGTTCGGGTCCCGCCAGTCCCAGAAGTTGAAATCGTGCACGTAGAGGCCGGTGCGCAGCCCCGCCTTCCGGAACTCCCGCTTGATCGCCACGGCCAGCTTCTTCTGCTGCTCCACGGTGATGTCCATGGCCGGGTAGACGACGTCCATGCCGGGCTCGTTGAGCATCGTGATCGCGTCGATCCTGATGCCGTGCCGCGCGTACGCCTGGAGGTACTTCACGTAGTACCGCGCGAACACCTCGATGCAGTCGTCCCGCAGCTTCCCCACCTGGTAGTACTCGGTGGTGCTGCCCGGCTTGAGGGCCACCTCGCCGAGGAAGCGGTTGTTGGTCTTCATCCAGGCCGGCGCGCTCCACGCCGAGGCCAGGAAGGTGGCCTTCGGGTTGTACTTCTGGATCAGCTTGACCGTCTCGACCATGTGCAGGTCGATGTCGCGCTGGATGGAGAAGTACCGGAGATCCCAGTCCTCGGTGACGCCCGCGGGCAGCTCGTCGTAGGACCAGAACGGCCGGTGCTCGATCAGGTCGGGGCTGCCGATGGTCAGCCGGAACCGGTCGAGTCCGGCCCCGGTGCGCGGGTCGGCGAGCAACCGGATCGCCCGCTCGCGTTCGGCCGGGGTGAGCTTCCACAGGTTGGAGACGCTGGTCTCGTCGATCGAGAAGCCGATGCCGGTGTACTCCTGCCGGGTCCGGGCCGGGTCGATGACCACGGTCGTGTCGGCCGGCTTGTCGCCCCGGGTCCAGCGCGCGTCCGGCAGCGCACCCCAGTGCACGGAGGCCGTCGAATAGGTGCCCTCGACCCGGGTGCCGTGCGCCGGCAGGCCGGTCAGGGAGGCTGCCGCGACCGAGGCCACGACGAGTGACTTGAACAGCATCAGTTGAGCACCCACTTCTGGTTGGCGCCGGTGGTGCAGGTCCAGATCTGCAGCCGCGTGCCGTCCGCGGACGTGTTGCCGGTGACGTCGAGGCACTTGTTCGCGTACTGGTTCACCAGGCGCTGGGTCGCGCTGTCGTACGTCCACTTCTGCGAGCTGCCGGTGTGGCAGTCCCAGAGGTGGGTGACCGTGCCGTCGGCGTTGCCGGGCCCGGTGATGTCCAGGCACTTGCCGAGCGACCGCAGCGTGCCGTCGGCGGCCCGGGTCCACTGCTGGGCGGTGCTGCCGTTGCAGGTGTAGAGCTGGATCGGGGTGCCGTTGGCGGTGGCCGCGCCGGCCACGTCCACGCACTTGCCGGCCAGCCCGGTGATCGTGCCGCCGGCCGGCTGCGGCCCGGTGCCGGTTCCGGACCAGGTGAAGGTGGCGGTGGTGCGGGCCGGCAGGGTGTACACGAAGGACTGTCCGGACCAGTTGACCCGCACCGACTGCGCCGAGGTGCCGCCGTTGTGCGCGATCAGGGCCTTCGAGCCGTCCGGGTTGCGCCAGGCGACGTTCTGCACAGCGGTGTTGTTCGACTCGATCCGCACCGCGCCCGGTTTGACGAACTTGGTGAGGTGACCGGTCGTGTAGTACTCGACGGTGTAATCGACCTGGCCGGCCCGGCTGCCGCCCTCCTGCACGGTGATCAGGCCGGTGCAGGTCCCGCAGCCGCCGTTGTGCGGGCCCATGTTCTGGTTCAGCGCGAGGCTCCACTTGACCAGGCTGCTGCTCCAGTTCCGGGCGTAGTTCACGATGTCGTTCAGGTCCTCGTCGTGCTGGTTGCCGATCCAGGTGCCGCCGGAGTGCTCGGTGCTGAACTGGGGCACCGACGGGTACTGGGCGTGCACCTGGCTGCCGACTGCCGGGTCGCCGAAGTACCCGTGCCAGGCGATGCCGCCGAAGAGCGGGTCGTTGCGGACACCGGCGTCACCGAGGACGGCCGCGCCGAAGTTCGCGTAGTCGCCGTAGTTCCAGTCGTGGACCATCACCTTCGTGGTGATGCCGGCCGCCCGGAACGCCGGGTACACGTGGTTCTTGGTGAACTCGACCAGGCCGGACGGGTTCCACGCCATGCCCGGGTAGTTCATCGCGGCCGGGTTCGCCGCCTGGCAGCAGTTCGGCTCGTTCTGCACCGAGATGTAGTTCACCGGCACGCCCGCCGCCTGGTAGCTCTGGATGTACTTGACCAGGTACTGGGCGTACGTGGGGTAGTGCTCCCACTTGAGCCAGCCCATCTGGTCCATCCGGCCGTTGTCCTTCATCCAGCCGGGCGCGCTCCACGGTACGCCCTTCACCCGCAGCGCCGGGTTCAGTTGCCGGGCCTGCTGGGTGAGCAGCCGCACGTCGGTGTCGTACCCGTTGGCGCCGAAGTCGCCGAGGTCGCAGCAGGTGTCGTCGAGCGACACGTTGCCGGGCCGGGACAGGTCGGAGGCGCCGATCGGGTTCCGGACGAACGAGAGGCCGATGCCCTGGGTGGGGCTGAACAGCTTCTGCATCACGCTGTCCCGGGTGGCCGCGCTGACCGGGCCGCCCCGCAGCAGGTACGCGGTGGTGTCGGTGATCGACGCGCCACCACCGGAGAAGGTCTGGTAGGTCACGCCCTCGTTGACGGTGATGGTCTGGTTCGCGGTGCCACCGGCCGGCCCGAAGGCGATGTTCGGCTGCTGCTGGAGGCCGCGAGTGACGGTGCGGCCGCCACTGTCCGAAGTGGTGGTGAGGTGGACGCTGACGGTCTCGCCGGCGGCGAGGGCCGGCGGAGCGGCCGCGACAGTGCCGGCGGACACTCCCAGAGCTGCCGCCAGCAGCATCCTGCGGAGGGACATGGGGACCTCCTGGTGCATCGAAACGGGGGACGATGTAACAGGAAGGAAACCTTCGGCAATTAAGACCAGTCAATGAGATGCGGTTCCGGAAAGCATCGTTCCGGTTCCGGAACCGTGAAACACGTCAGACAGGGCCGGTGGAGTCGCGGGCCACGAGTTCGGTGGCGAGCTCCACGTGCAACGCGTCCAGCCGATGCCCGCCGAGCATCCGCAGCAACAGGTTGACCGCCATCCGCCCCATCTCGCCGAGCGGCTGCCGCACGGTGGTCAGCATCGGGTGACATGCCTCCGCCAGCTCGCTGTCGTCGAAGCCGGCCACCGACAGATCCGCGGGGACCCGCAGGCCCCGCTCGGCCGCCGCGCGCAACGCGCCCACCGCCATCTTGTCGTTGAAGGCGACCAGCGCGGTCGGCCGGTCCGGCAGGTCGAGCAGCTCGGCCGCGGCCCGGTGCCCCAGCTCGGTGGTGGGCTCGGCCACGAACCGGGTCAGCTCCGGCGCCTGCAGCACGCCCGCGTCAGCCAGCGGCGAGAGATAGCCGGCGAACCGGTTCTCGCTGGCCAGCCAGTCCCGGGGCCCGCCGATGATGCCGATCCGGCGGTGTCCCAGCTCGACCAGGTGCGCGGTGAGCAGGCGGGCGCCGGCGAAGTGCGCGGCGGAGACCGCGGCGATGTTGCGCGGCGGCGGGGTGCGCGGGTCCACCACCACGAACGGGAACCCGCGGTCCCGCAGCCGGATCAGCTCGGCGCCCGGCTCGGGCGGCAGGATCAGCACCGCGCCGGCCGTGTCCCGCCGGGTGTGCAGGCCCTCCAGCACCCGGTCACGCTGGGCGGACACCCCGGCGTTCAGGACCACCTCGAGGCCGTGCGGCTCGAGTGCCTCGGCCACCGCGGACACGATCAGTCCGAAGTAGTCGGTCAGCACGTACGGACAGCGCACATAGACGCCGGTGGCCCGCTCGGCCCGGCTGCCGCGCCGCCGCGGCGCCTGCCCGCCGAGCCGGCCCATCGCGCTGAGCACCCGGTCCCGGGTGTGCGGCGCGACATTTGACCGGCCGTTCAGCACCCGGGAGACCGTGGCGATGGAGAGCCCGGTCTGCGCGGCCACGTCACGGACGGTGGCCCGGCGCGCTGTTGTTTCATCCCCCTGTTTCATCGCCGCGAGCATAGACGCTGATACCTCGGTGCTAGGGGTCTTCTCGCTCCCGGGATTGATGAACCCGACGATTCCGCGAACCTACCTTCACCGACCATGAATCGCCTGTGGATCCTCTCGGCACTGCTGCTCACCGCCCCGGCGCTGTGGCTCTTCGGGCCCACCGGAGCGACCACCACGCCCCTGCCCCGGCAGACCGAATGGCTCGCCGACCCCCGCGGGCTGCCCGACCCCGCCACCACCACCGCCGCCCAGATCGCGGACTGGTTCGCGAAGCTGCCGCCGGCCGAGGCGGACGAACTGGCCCGCCGCTATCCGGAGGTGGTCGGCAACCTCGACGGCGTGCCGCCGGCCCGGCGTTACGCGGCCAACCAGGATCCGGCCCGGGCCGGCCGGCAACTCCTCGCCCTGGACCGGCGCGGCGACGGCCTGGTCGCCGAGGTGCTGGGCGATCTCACCACCGCGACCCGGGTGGCGGTGCTGATCCCCGGCGTCGAGACCGACCTGGCGAACTTCGACACCGGCCTCGGCGGGCTGCGCCACCGGGCGCCGGCCTGGCAGGCACAGCAACTACATGATCAGATCCGGTCGCTCGCTCCGGGCGCGCCGGTCGCGGTGATCGCCTGGCTGGGATACGACACACCCGAGGGGGTACGACGGGAGGCCCTGCGCGAGGACCGGGCCGCGTCCGGCGCGCTCGCCCTGGAACGTCTGGTCGCCGGCCTGTCGCAGGACCGGCCGGACCGGCAGATCACGCTGATCGGCCACAGCTACGGGTCGATCGTCGCCGCCCGCGCCGCCGCCCACCTCGGGCCCCAGGTCACCGACATCGTGGCGATCGGCAGCCCCGGGATGGGCGTGCCGGACCGGGCTGCGCTGCGCACCGGCGCCCGGGTCTGGGCCGGCAGCGCGCCGGACGACTGGACCCGGCGGCTGCCCGGGGTGAAGATCCTCGGACTCGGTCACGGCCGCCTGCCGATCGACCCGGCTTTCGGGGCTCTGCCGCTGCCCTGCGCGGACACCGCCGGCCACGACGGATATTTCCGGCCCGGCACGTCCTCGCTGCGCGCGATGGCGGCGATCACTCTGGGCATGAGCAGCCGTTTCGCGGGAACTAAGAAGGCCGGAGGTGCCGCATGACCATCGACATGGACACGGTCGTCGGCCTCTACTTCAAGCACGCCGACGCCCTGCGCGCCGCCCGGCACGCTCAGGCAGCGCTGCTGACCGGAGGCCCGAATATCAAGCCGCGTCTCGACGACGCGGAGACCGAGATCAGTTACCTGCTGATCCGGGACGCCCGCCCGCAGCGGGTGGTGCAGATCGGCGCGGAGTACGGCTGGTCGACCACCTGGCTGCTGCGTGCCCTGGCCGACAACGGGCACGGGACGCTCGACACGTACGACACCACGGGTCACGCCCGCGACCGGATCCCGGAGTCGCTGGCGGCCGGGCGCTGGCGGTTCCACCAGTGCGACGTGCGAGCCACCGGCGACCTCGATCCCGGCAGCATCGACCTGCTGTTCATCGACTCGGTGCACACCGCGCCGTTCGCCCGCTGGTACCGCACCCACCTGCTGGACCGGCTGCGCCCCGGCACCCCGGTCGCCGTGCACGACGTCTTCCACTCCGCGACCACCCCGTCCCGGGAGGGCCGGGTGGTGCTCGACTGGCTCGCCGCGCACGACGCCCCGCACTTCACCGTGTCCGCCGCCGCAGCGCCGCAGGAGTACGCCGAACTCTCCGTCGCCAAGCGCCTTCTCGCCCTGGACGACGTCGTCCACCGCCCCGCACCCAACCCGATGCTCTTCTGCGCCGCCCCCTGACACCCCGACTCCGGCGGCCGGCTCCCGGAGCCGCTGTGCGCTCGGCCTCTGCCGGGGAACCGGCCCGTTGCAACGACCTGAAACAGCCCTCGGGACCAGCCGCAGGGTCGGTACAGACCTCCGTGTGTGAGGATGTCCGGACTCGGGGCCGAACAGGACAGGACAGACACTTGCCACCCATCTTCCTCAAGAGCGCGGCGGCCGCGGCCGTGGCGCTCCTGGCGCTGACCGGCTGCCAATCAGGCAACAGCGACAAGCCTGAGCAGGTCACCTCGCCCGCCCCGGCCCACAACGGCGTCGCAGCGCTCAGCGCGGACGAGATCCTCCAGCGTGCGAAGACCTCACTCACCGCGGCCAGGTCCTACCGGATCAACGGCACCATGATCGACGGCGACCAGACCTCCCAGCTCGACTTCTCGGTCGACGGAGCCGACCTGGCCGGCAAGATGGCCTTCGGAGCGATGGAGGTGGAGTTGCTCGCCGTCGGCAGCGACAAGTTCCTGCGCGGCAACGAGCAGTTCTTCGTCCAAGGCCTCGGCCCCGAACAGGGCGCTGCGGTGGGCGAGGCACTCTCGCGGCGCTGGATCGCCGGCGCCGACAACGACCCGACGTTCTCGTCCCTGTTCACCATCGGCACCGTCGAGGAGATCCTCCGGCCCACCGGCACCCTGTCCAAGGGTGAGGAGAAGGAGATCGGCGGCGTCCCGGCGATCGGCCTCAAGGACTCCGCCGACCCGGACGGGGTCTTCTGGATCGCGACGACCGGCGAGCCGTACCCGTTGCGTCTCACCAACGCCAAGTCGAACGCCGAGCTGGTGATCAGTGGCGTCGGCGAGCCGGCCACCGGCATCACCCGGCCCCCGGCCGACGAGGTCATCGACCTCGACCAGCTGACCAGGAAGTAGAGGCGGTCACCCCGCGACGAGGCGCAGCGGCTCACTGAGCCGGCTCAGGGCCGTGGCCGTCGCCTCGTCGGCCGGCAGGTGCACGATCAGCCGCTGGTCGTCGTCCGCCGACAGTTCCAGAGTCTCGTACGCCAGGCGCAGCGCCCCGGCGTCCGGGTGCACAACACGCAGCACGCCGTTCGCCCGGGGCAGGCCGGGCACGGTCTCGACCCGGTGGGTGAACTCCGTGCCGGCCAGCACAGTCAGGTCGTCGGCGAGCGCCGCGACGTGCGGGTCCGCCCGGAACGGGCCCTGCTTCAGGGCCGCGACCTGCTGGTCGGCGACGTGTGCCCAGTCCGGATAGGCGGTCCGGGCCCGCGGATCGGTGAAGACGAACCGGGCCAGGTTGGGCGGGTCGCCGTCCAGCAGCCCGAGCGGGCCGGCGAACCGGGCGAACCCGGTGGTGTGCGCGAGCACGTCGCTGAGCTGGTTGACCAGCACCGCGGCGGCCGGCTCCAGCTGATCCAGCAGCGCCCGCACGGTGGGACGCACGGTCCGGGCCGGCCCGGCGTCGCCGCGACACGAGAAGCCCGGATCGCCGGACTTGGCCAGCCGGTGCAGGTGGACCCGCTCGGCCGGGCTGAGCCGCAGCACCCCGGCGAGCGCGGCGAGCACCTGCGCCGAAGGATGCCGGTCCCGGCCCTGCTCGAGCCGGATCACGTACTCGATGCTGACACCGGCCAGCATCGCGACCTCGGCACGGCGCAACCCGGGCGTACGCCGCCGGGATCCGGCCGGCAGGCCCGCGTCGGCCGGGGTCACCGCCTCCCGGCGGCTGCGCAGGAACAGGCCGAGCTCGTTGTCGCTCACCCACCGACGGTAACAACGTCGCGGCCCGCCAGGGTGTCCCCGGCGCTACCACCCTGACCACGGCCTCCCCACCGCCCCGCCCGCGGGCCAGGGTCGACCCGACGACATCGACGGCGAGGAAGGCAATGACATGAACGTGGTTGTGGTGGGCGGCGGCTACGGCGGGATCACGGTGGCCGGGGCGCTGGACGACGTCGCGGACGTCACGCTTGTCGAACCCCGGGAGACCTTCGTGCACAACGTCGCCGCGCTGCGGGCGACGGTCGACCCGGCCTGGCAGGAGCAGATCTTCATCGGGTACGACGGACTGCTGTCCCGCGGCCGGGTGGTGCGGGACCGGGCGTACCGGGTCGGAGCCACCGAGGTCGAACTGGCCTCGGGCGCCCGGCTCCCCGCCGACTTCGTGGTGCTGGCCACCGGCTCGACCGCGCCGTTCCCCGCGAAGATCGACACCCTGGACCGGGACGCGGCCGCCGCCCGGCTGTCCGGGGCGCGGGACGCGCTGCTGCGCTCCTCACACGTGCTGCTGCTCGGGGCGGGCGCGATCGGGCTGGAGTTCGCCGGTGAGATCAAGACGACCTGGCCGGAGAAGGCGGTCACCGTGCTCGATCGCGGCACGGACCTGATCGGCGGTCGCTTCCCCGGCGAGTTCCGGACCGGATTGCGGGAACAATTGGCGGCATTGGGCGTACGCCTGCGCCTGGGAACGTCTCTTCGCGCCCTGCCGGCGCCGGAGCCGGGAAGCCCGCGCCCCTTCACCGTGACCACCGACGCGGGTGACGTGCTCGCCGCGGACCTGTGGTTCCCCTGCTTCGGGAGCGAGGTCCGCACCGATTACCTGGACCCCGCGCTCGCCGCAGCCCGGCAGCCGGACGGGCGCCTGACGGTGACACCGCAGCTGCGCCTCGCCGGGCAGGAGACGGTGTTCGCGGTGGGTGACGTCACCGCGGTGCCGGAACTCAAGATGGCGCGGGCCGCGGGACAGCACGCCGAGGTGGTGGCGGCCAACATCCGGTCGATGATCGCCGGCGGCCCGCCGGAAGCGGAGTACCACGCCGCCCCTGATGCGATCGTCCTGCCGCTCGGGCCGGCCGGAGGGGTCAGCTACGACCCGGATATGGGTGTGCTGGGGGCGGAGATGACCGCCCAGTTCAAGAGCACGTTCTTCGTGGAGCACTACCGGGAGCTGCTGGGCGTCCCGGCGTCCGCCTGAGCACCGACCGCCGGGATGCCGCCGGCCCGGTCCCCCGCGGTGACGGCGTCACGGTGGGCGGCCAGCTTCCGCCGGGCCGCGCCGAACAGGGCGAGGCCGGCGAGGACGCCCGGGCCGATGTGCACGGCGAGCACGCCGGCCAAGGCCGGGCCACCCCAGTCGTCACGGTAGGTGGCGGGGTCGGTGACATCGATGACGAACGGCTCGGCGACCGCGCGGGCCACCAGGTACAGCCCGACGAGGATGCCGAGGGCCCGGAGTGCGCCGATGGCGAATCGCTTCATATATCGAACGTAGGAACATCGCAGGCCAGGTGCATCGGGAAGATCCCGGATAGCGACCCAGCAGGGGTAACCAGGCCTTTCCGCCGTCCAGCGCATCGTGCGACGCCACGGCGGCGACGTCGGTGTGGACGCCGACCCGTGCAGCGGGAGGCGCTTCTGGTTCACCCTCCCGGCCGAAGCTGACGCCCGCGCGGCCGGGGCCGGCCTGGAACGGTTGACGTGTCGGCAGGCGGGCCGCCCGCATCGATGATCGTGCGGGCGATCCCACGAAGCGTCGAAGCTCCAGCCGTCAGTCCTTGAGGAGCTGGCGGGCCATCACGATGCGCTGCACCTGGTTCGTACCCTCGTAGATCTGGGTGATCTTCGCGTCGCGCATCATGCGCTCGACCGGGTAGTCGCGGGTGTAGCCGTATCCGCCCAGGATCTGCACCGCGTCGGTGGTGATCTCCATGGCCGCGTCCGAGGCGAAGCACTTGGCGGCCGCCCCGAAGTAGGTGAGGTCGGCGTCGCCGCGCTCGCTCTTGCCGGCCGCCGTGTAGGTCAGCTGGCGGGCCGCCTCCAGCTTCATGCCCATGTCGGCGAGCATGAACTGCAGGCCCTGGAAGTCGGCGATCGGCTTGCCGAACTGCTTGCGCTCCTTGGCGTACGCCAGCGCGAAGTCCAGCGCGCCCTGGGCGATGCCGATGGCCTGGGCGGCGATGGTGACCCGGGTGTGGTCGAGGGTCTGCATCGCGGTGCCGAAGCCGGTGCCCTCCGCGCCGATGATGCGGTCGGCGGGGATGCGCACGTTGTCGAAGTAGACCTCGCGGGTGGGTGAGCCCTTGATGCCGAGCTTCTTCTCCGGGGCGCCGAAGCTGACGCCTTCGTCGGACTTCTCCACCACGAAGGCGGAGATGCCGCGGGACCGGGCGGCCGGGTCGGTGACCGCGAAGACGGTGTAGTACTCCGACACGCCGGCGTTGGTGATCCACCGCTTAACGCCGTTGAGCACCCAGTGGTCGCCGTCGCGGACGGCGCGGGTGGTCATCGACGCGGCGTCGGAGCCGGCCTCCGGTTCGGAGAGGCAGTAGGAGAACATCGCCTCGCCGGACGCGACCTTGCTCAGGTAGCGACGTTTGAGGTCCTCGGATCCGGCGATGAGCAGCGGCATGGTGCCGAGCTTGTTCACCGCGGGGATCAGTGAGGAGGAGGCGCAGGCCCGGGCGACCTCTTCGATCACGATCGCGGTGGCCAGGGCGTCGGCGCCGGCTCCGCCGTACTCGGCCGGGATGTGCGGGGCGTGGAAGTCGGACGAGCGGAGTGCGTCGTACGACGCCTTGGGGAAGTCGCCGGTCTCGTCGGCCTCGGCGGCGTGCGGGGCGACCCGCGCGTCGCAGACCTCGCGCACCGCGGCGCGGATCGTCTCGTGGTCCTCCGGAAGCCGGTACACGTCGAAATCAGCCATGCTCCTTAACCTTCCCTCAGGCGGTCCCGCCGCAATGTTACCGGCGCGTAGCGTGCTCCTGGCAACAGGCGGCCGGTGTGCCGAATATCCCCGCCCCCGTCGGGTCATGCTGGAAAAGTGCCGGGTTCGGGGTCGTTTCCACAGATCTCCACCCGCTTGAGACTGTTCTAATGAGGTGTCGTACCGGCATGCTTCAAATACCAAGCGCCGCCGGCTGGTCAAGGAGGTCTTGTGGCGAAGGCTGACGAGCCCGACTACGCCGACGAACTGGCTCGGATAGATGCCTCCATCGCGGATCTGAAGATACGTGACATGCAGGCCGCCAAGGAGCGGACGCAGATCGCGGCCAAGATCCAGGCTGCGCAGTTCCAGCGGGACATCCTGGCGCACGCCACCAAGTCCAAGGGCGTGAAGAGCCGCCGGGTGCGCCGGCAGCGGACCGACGAGTTCCCGCCGCCGCCCCCGCCCGGCGCCGCGCGTGCGGAGACGGCCGGTGCCCAGCGTGCGGAGAGCGGTGGTGACGCGCCGCCCCGGGGCGGGCCGGCCCGGCGGCGCCCAGACCCACCGCCACCGGACTGGGCCGAGCCGGGTGGTGCGTACACCGGTGCTCCCGGTGTGGCCTCCGACGGCGCCACCATGCTGGTCGACGACCCGCCGCCGACCGAGCGGGTCGTCGCGCCCGGGCCGCGGCGCCCGCCGCTGGCCACGATGGAGCATCCGCCCGAGGCCTCCACCCAGTCGGTGCAGAACATCCTGCTGGTGCTCGGCGCGCTGCTGCTCGGAGTGGCGGCCGTGGTCTTCGCCGGTGTCGCGGTGGAGAACCCGTTCGCCCGCACGCTGATCCTGGCGCTGGCCACCGGGATCGCGCTGTCGGTCGCCCCGGGGGTGGCCCGGCGCGGCCTGACCTCGACCGGTGAGGCGATCGCCGCGATCGGCCTGATCCTGCTGCCGATGACGCTGTACGCGTTGCACGGCAGCGACCTGACCGGCGGCTCGGACGTGCCGGTCCCGCTCTACCTGGGCATCACGTTCGCGCTGACCGCGGTGGCCGGCTTCATCTATGCCGGCGTCACGCGCCTCGCCGCGCCGCGGTACGCGACTGTCATCGCCACCCAGCCGGTCGCGCCACTGCTGGCGTACCAGTTCATCGAGAGCCCGGCCGGCTGGGGCCTGGCCCTGACCACCGTGGCCCTGCTGGACCTGCTCCTGCTCACCACCGTGATCCGCACCGGCCGGCTGGTCCCCCGGTGGCCGGTGGGCCGGCCGGTGGCCGCCGACCGGGAGTCGCTCGCCGAGGCGGACGCCGACGGCGAGCGGTTCGCGCGCCGCGAGGGCGCGCCCGACCCGGCCGACCCGGCGGCGTACGCGCCGGACGCCCCGCCCCGCCCGGAGTCCCGCCCGGAGGAGCCGGATCTGATCATCCCGGGGCTGACCCGGCCGCGGCGGCGCTGGCTGCCCACCCGGATCTTCCCCGGTCCCCGGCCGGAGGGCGCACCGCCCGCCGGTTCGATGCCGCTCGCCCCGCCCGCCAGCCCGCCGTCCGCCGGCTGGCTGCGCGAGCTGACGTTCTTCCTGCTCTGCGTGGCCTGCGCGGGCGCGCTGATCTACTCGTCGGTGGCGCTCCTGCAGGCCCGGGTGGCCGGCGACGCGGTGCGCTCCGGCCTCATCCTGATCGCTGCCGCGGCGACCGCGACGGCCGCCGCCCGGCTGCTCAAGCACCCGCGGGCGATGAACGTCGCGGGCGCGATCCTCACTCTCGCGGTGATCGGCGCGATCGCCCGGATCGCGCACGTGATCGACCCGCGCTGGACCCTGGTCGCGGCCGCTGCGACGGTCGCCGTCACCGGCGCCGTCGTCAGCCTGCTGGCCGAGCCGATCCGCCGCGGCCCGCAGTACGCGTCGGCCGGGGCTCTCTCCCTGATCGGCCTGATCGTGGCCGTGGACGCGCTGCGCGCGGCGATCGCGCCGGTCGCCGCGGCCCGGCCGGTCTGGGACGCGGACACCGCCGCCTATGCGCAGCAGCTGGCCGAGGCGGTCGCCCCGGCCGGCTGGCTGCTCGCGTTCAGCGCCCTGCTGCTGACCATCGCCGCCGCCCTGGCCCTGCCGGTCGGTATCCGGCACGAGGGCGCGGTCGCCGGCATCGCCCTGACCGCGCTGTCGGTGCCCGCCTCGCTCGGCCTGCCCTGGTCCGAGGCCCCATGGCCGCTCGTCCTGGCCTCCATCGGCCTGGGGGTGGCCGGTTTGTGGTCGGGCACCCACCGGATCGCCATCACCCATGTCGTCGCCGCCGGGGTGGTCGGGCTGTTCGGGGCCGGCGCCGCGCTGAGCGCCTCCTGGCTGACCGCGGCGGTGCTCACCGCGATCGCCGGGGCCGGCGTGATGGTGGCGATCGCGGCCCGGCAGATCCCGGTCCGGATCTTCGCCTGGTTCGTCGGTGACTGGGCCTCCGGCGCCGCCGCGCTCGCGCTGCCGGGCGCCGCGGTGACCGCCGCGCTGGCGATGTCGGATCCCGGTGGCGGTCCGCCGCCGACCGAGTCCGCGACCGTGCCCGCGCTCGCCGCCGGTTTCCTCGCGGTCGCCGGCACGCTGAGCTATGCGGCCGTCTTCCAGGTGGCCCGGCGCGAGATCAGCCTGCCGCTGACGCTCGGCACCGGCCTGGGCGCGGTCGCGATGGCCGTCGCCGCCCTCTTCGCCCGCGGCGCCACCCCTCCCGACCTCTGGGTCGGCGCGCTGCTGCTGGGCGCCGCCGGGCTGCTCTTCTCGGCCAAGTCGATCGACGCGCGCGGGCGCAACGACCGGATGCTGGACGGAACCGACGTCGCCGCCGCGGCCGCCACCGTGGCGATCTGCGGCGCCCTGGCCCGGGTCGCCGCGCTGGCCTTCCCGAACGCGCCGCTCGCCGTCGCCGGTGTGGTGGTGCTGCTGGTCGGCATGGGCCTCACCCTGCTCCGGGAGGATCTGCGGCGCGGTCCCGCCGCCGGCCTGGGCATCGCTGCCCTGGTGGTCGGCGCGATCGCCGGCTGGCAGGCGCTGACCGGCGGGCTGCGGATCCTCTCCGTGCCCGGCCCGCTCTGGGGCGCCGACCTCAGCCAATATTCGGCCGATCCGCCGGCGGGTGCCTGGCAGGCCCCGTTCGCTCTGGTGTGCGTCGCGATCACGGCCGGGATCGCGATGCCGAAACCGCGTTCGCACTACGCCTCGGGGCTGGCCGCCGCGCTCGCCACGATCGGCGCGCCGTGGGCGTTCGGCCTGCCCTGGTGGTCGCCGCTGCTGATCGGCGGCGCTGTCGCGATCGCGTACGCGCTGGCCGCCGTCGCCGCTGTCCACCCGTCCGCGGCGCGGGCCCGGGCCGCGGTCGCCGGCGTCGTGCTGCTGCACGCCACCGCGACCGGTCTGGCGCTGCCCTGGTCGACCGCGCTCGCCCTGTTGCTGGTGGTGATGCTCGGCGTCCTGGTTGCCGTGGCGGCCCGGATCCCACCCCGGCCGGCCATCGGCACCGAACAGGAGCCGATCCCGGCCGTCGAGTTCGTGCAGGTCGAGCCCGGCCAACCGGCGGTCCTCGTGCTCCCGCCGCACCGCGCGCAGATCGGTGGGGCGGCCACCGGCGCCGCCCTGCTCGCCCTGCCGGGGGTCTTCGCCGCGCTCGCCGCCGACCAGGGGCACGACATCAAGGTGGTGCTGACCGCCGCGCTGGCCGGCTCCAGCCTCGGTCTGGCACTGCTCGCCCTGTTCGGCCGTCACCAGGCGCAATACCTGCCGTGGGCGACGATCGGCCTGGTCCTGGGCGCCACCGTCACCGCTGTCACCTCGCTGCCCACCGATCACCCCACGGCGTTGTACGCGGCGGCCGCCGCCCTGCTCGGCGTGCTGGCCGAGATGCTGCGCGGCGCGGTGCCGGCCCCGGTGCAGCGGGTCGCCCCGCTGGACTACCGCCCGTTGACGCGATATTCGAGGGTGGGCCGCGGCGCGTTCCGGTCCAGCGGGATGGGCGGCGGCTGGCTGGAGCGCTGGCTGGCCGACCCGGCCACCGGCGCGGTGGCGCTCGCGCTGATCCCGACCGTGCTGGCGCTGTTCTCACTGGCGCCGGCCCTGCGCGCCGCCCTCTTCGACCCGCTGCAGCAGGTGCAGGCGATCTGGGAGGGCCCGGTTCCCGCGCTGGTCAGCCCGGACGCGGGCGCCATCGACGCGACCGGTGCGCTGGCCGCGCTGCTGCTCACCGGCGCGGCGGCGCTGGCCGCGATCGGTTTCGGTGGCCGGGCCTCCGAATCGGTGCCGGTCATCCTGCCGGGGATCGCGCTGACCCTGCTGATCACGCCGATCGCGCTGCACGCGTCGTTCCCGGCGGCGACCGGCGCCGCGCTCGTCGTCTTCACGATCTCGATGCTCGGCCTGGCGCTCACCCCGCCGCCGGCCGCGAACCGGGCGCCGCTGCTGCGCTCGACCCGCAGCGTGGTCTTCGTGATCGGTCTGCTGGCCGGCGGGGCCGGGCTGGCGGGCAGCCTCGCCGATCAGACGCTCACGCTGTTCACGCTGGGCAGCGCGGTCGGCGTCGGCCTGGTCGCGGCGATCGGCGGGCGCGCCCGGTTCGCCCGCATCCTGGGCTGGCTGTTCGCCGCCTTCATGGGCCAGATGTTCGTGATGACCTGCGCCATCGCGGCCGGCCTCGAACAGCACTGGGCGGCGTTCGGCGTGCTGGCGGTCGGCGCCGCGCTGCTCTCGCTGGAGGCGGCGATGCCCCGCATCGGCCTCCCGCAGTACAGGTCCGAGGCACGAACCGTTGAGTACTGCGGTTATGCGTCCGCGGCCATCGCCGGTGTGCTGGCGTTCCCGTCGCTGCCGCACGTGGCGGCGCTGTCGGCCGCCTTCGGCGCGGTGCTCGGCCTGACCGCGTCCCGCCCGGACCGCACTCCCGAGCAGCGGCGGACGCTGTTCTGGACGGCGGTCGGCTTCGAGATCGCCGGCTGGTGGCTGTTCATCGCGCTGGCCGAGGTGGGGCTGCCGGAGGCGTACACGCTGCCGTTCGCGGCGCTCGCCCTCGCGGTCGGCGTGGTGGAGGCACACCACCGGCCCGATCTGAGCAGCTGGGCGGCGTACGGGCCGGCGCTGCTGGCCGCATTCGTGCCGACCGGCGGCATCGTGCTGGCCGGCAACGGCGGCGACGTGCGCGTGGTGCTGCTGCTGATCGGCGGCATGATCACGCTGATCATCGGATCGCGGACGCGTCAGCAGGCGCCGGTGGTGGTCGGCACGCTGGCGATCGTCATCGCCGCGTTCCGCTTCGCCTTCACGCTCGGCGGCCCGTGGCTGGTGCTGGTGCCGATCGGCGGGATCCTGCTCTTCCTCGGCGCCACGAGCGAGAGCCGCCGCCGGGCTCAGGAGCTGCGCAACGTGGTCTCCCAGATGCGGTAGAGAACCGATTCGCGCCGCGGTGCGTCCTTACCTGACGTGGAGACGAGTAGGGACGACGCCGCGGCGCTCCGCCGGATAGCGGCCGGCGACCGGGCCGCGTTCCACGCCTTCTACGGCGCGCACGCGCCGTGGCTGGCGGTGCGCCTGCGCCGCCGCTGCCCCGACCCCGAGCTCGCCGCCGAGTTGCTCCAGGAGACGTTCCTGGCGGTGTGGCGGGCCGCGGCCGGATATTCGGGTTCCGGTGAGGTGGCCGGCTGGCTCTGGTCGATCGCGCTCAGCCGCCTGCTCGACGCCCGCCGCCGCGCCGCGGTCCGGCCGCGGACCGTCGAGGAGACCGGCGAGCACGTGCACGGCCGGCACCCTTCCGCCGAGGACGAGGCGCTCACCCGGGTCTGGGACACCGCTGTGGTCGAGGCTCTGCGTGGGCTCTCCCCCGAGCTGCGCGCCGTGCTCCAGGCGACGGTGCTCGACGGGTTGAGCGTCCGGGAGACCGCCCTGCTGCTCGGGGTGCCCGAGGGAACGGTCAAGACCCGGGCCATGCGGGCCCGCCGCCTGCTCCGAGAGGCTCTGTCATGAGATTTCACGCCACCGACGCCGAGTTGCGGGCGTGGGCGGAGAACACCCTGGACGACACGGCGGTGTGGTCGGTGGAGGCACACCTCGAGGGGTGCGCGGACTGCCGGTCCCGGGTGGACGTGCCGTTGCCGGCACCCCCGGTGGATCTGCCCCCGCAGGGCCGGGTCCGCCGGGCCACCCCGGCCCGCCGGATCGGGCTCCTGATCGGGTCCGGCCCGGAGGCGCGGCTCGCCTGGTTCGCGGCGCTGGCGGTGACCGTGCTGATCACCACGCTGGTGGCGGCCATGCCGGACGGCACCGTGCCGCACTGGCTGCTGCTGATGATCGCCCCGACGTTGCCGGTCCTGGGCACCGCCGCCTCCTACGGTCCTCGCACCGATCCGCTGGACGAGCTGATCGGATCGACCGCCTACAGCGGCCTGCGGATCATCCTGTGGCGCACCCTGTCGGTGCTCGCCGTCTCACTGCCGGTGGCCGCCGGCGCCGGTCTCGCCTCCGGCCTGGGCAATCCGGCTGTCTGGCTGCTGCCGTCCTGCGCCCTGACCGCGTTGACCCTGGCCCTGGCCTCGGTGACCGGCCCGGCAGTCGCGGCGGCGGCGGTCGGCGCCGGCTGGTTCGTGCTGATCGGCGGCGCCCTGTGGAGCCCGCAGCGCGGCGCGGAGCTGGTCACCGCGCAGGCCGGCCCGGTCTGGCTCACGCTGACGGTTGCCGCCGCGCTGGTTCTCACGCATCACCACACCCGACGGGAGGCGCGCCGGTGACGGTCGCGATCGAGGAACTGACGGTCCGGTACGGCAGCCGGGTTGTCCTGGACGGCCTGGACCTGGCTCTGGACACCGGCGTGCACGGCCTGCTCGGCCCGAACGGCGCCGGCAAGACCACGCTGATGCGGGTGCTGGCCACGGTCGCCCGGCCGGACGGCGGGGACGTCCGCCTGCTGGGCAGCGTGATCACCGACCGCAAGGCGCTGCGTGCGGTGCGCCGGCAGCTGGGTTACCTGCCGCAGTCCTTCGGCTTCTACCCACGGTTCACCGCCCGCGAGTTCGTGGAGTACTTCGCCTGGCTCAAGGAGATGCCGGCGCAGCGGATCCCGACCGCGGTGGACCGGGCGCTGGAACGCGTCGGCCTGCTGGACCGCGCCGACGACCGGATGAAGGCGCTCTCCGGCGGCATGCAGCGCCGGGTCGGCATCGCGCAGGCGATCGTCAACGACCCGCGCCTGCTGCTGCTCGACGAGCCGACCGCGGGCCTCGACCCGGAGCAGCGGGTGGAGTTCCGGGCGCTGATGCGTGAGGTCGGCGTGGACGCGTGCGTGCTGGTCAGCACCCATCTGGTGGAGGACGTCGCGATGGCGTGCGAGCGGGTCAGCCTGGTCGACGGGGGCAGGCTGGTCTTCACCGGCACACCGGAGCAGCTGGCCGCGGCCGGCGGCGACGGCGACTCCGGCGACTCGGCCATCGAGCGTGGGTACACGGCGGCGCTGAAGGCGGCCCGCTGATGATCAGAATCGACCTGCGGGCCGCCCTCCTCGCCGGCGGCGCGATGACCTGGATGCTCGCGGTGCACCCGGGCGACTGGGTGGCCAAGTGGGGCGGGCTCTCGGCGTACCTCCGGGTGTCGCTGTTGATCCTGTGCCCGGTCTTCGTCGCCGCCGGCGCCTGGCAGGCCGGCCGGGACCGCCGCGCGCAGCTCGAGGAACTGCTCGCCTCGACCTCGCGGCCGCCCTGGCAGCCGCTGCTGCGGGCCTCGGCCGAGGTCACCCTGGGCGGCCTCGCCGGCCTGGTGCCGCCGCTGGCGGTCGCCGGCATGCTGATCGGAACGCGCAGCACCTATGCCGGTACGGGCTGGTGGTGGACCCTCCTGGTCGGACTGGTCGCGCTGGTCACCGCCGCGGCGCTGGGCGTTCTCATCGGACGCTTGACCCCGATGCGGGTGATCGCCCCGATCGCCGGCCTGGTGGTCTATCTCGGACTCGCCGTGCCGATCTACCTGTACGAGACGCCGTGGACCAGGCTCTCCCCGGTGATCGGCTACGCCGAACCGGCGGACGTCTGGCCGCTCGGTTTCCACGCCTGGCAGGCCGGCTGGCTGATCGCGCTGGCCGCAGTGTTGTTCCTGCTGGCCGCTCGGCAGTGGCGGGCGGCAGTCGTGCCGGCCCTGGTCGCGGCGGCCCTGCTGACGGTGCCCGCCCGGGCCGACGCGGACTTCGGCGAACCGGCCACCGATCCGCGCGCCACCGCGTTGGTGTGCAGCGGCCGGGTCTGCCTGACCAGGGTCAACGCGTTCCTGCTCGAGGATGTGGCAGCCGTCCTCGAGCCCGGGCTGGCCCGGCTCGCCCAGCTTCCCGGCGCGCCCACCCGGGCCGTCGACGAGCTCGCCCGCGAGCGCGGCGACGACCGCACCGACGTCGTCTGGGTCGCCGTCGGCCAGCAGGCGAAGGTGACCGACGGGGTGGCGCGGAAGGACTGGCTGTTGTCCGTGCTCGGCGACCCCTTCGCCGACCACGGCTGCCCGCCGGACGACAGCTCCTACGAGGTGCTCAGCGCGGCAACCCTGTGGGTGCAGGGCTCACCCCCGCCCGAGGTGGCCGCGCTCGACGAGGCCGCGCAGCGGGAATGGGCCGGCGCGGTGCTGACGGCGGTGCGCGCGTGCGACCGGGCCGAGCTGAGCCGGTTGGCGCGATGACCCGCCTGCACCTGCGCGCCCGCGGCATCCCGGTGTTCCTCGCCGGCCTGCTGGTGACCGCCGCGCTCGCCGCGGTCACCGCGGACTGGCTCGCCTCCCGGGCCTACTTCGACGGCCCCGGCGCCCGGGTCCCGGTCGTGGCGCTGGCCCCGCTCCTGGCGGCGCTGCTGCTCGGTCCCACGCTGGGCGGCGCCGACGAGACCCTGGAGCGCAGCCTGCCGACACCCTGGCGACTGATCCGGTTCGGGCATCTGGCCGCCGCGATTCTCGCCACCGCACTCGCGCTGACCGCGGCCGGGCTGCCCGATCCGGCGATCTACGGCGTGCACGCGCTGGCCCGCAACACGATCGGCTGCGTCGGTCTGGTGGCCGGCGCGGCGGCCCTGCTCGGCGCCCGGCTGGCCTGGGTTCCGGTCTTCGGGTACGTCTGTGGGGTCTATGCCGCGGCGCCCGCCCGGGACGGCGGCGCCGAGGAGCTCTGGGCCTGGCCGGTGCAGCCGTCCGCGGCGGACGCCTCGTGGTGGGCGGCGCTGATCGTCTTCGCCGTCGGCGCCGCCGCCTACACCCGGTACGGAGCCAAGCCTTAGGTGTTCTGTCCGGAGAGGTCAGGAACGCGGCTGGCGGGTGGTCCGCCGATGGCGGTGTGGTGGCGGTGGTGACGGTAGGTGTGTAAGAACGAGGGCAGGGCTTTGCGTCTGGCGTTTTCGCTGGTGTAGGGCTTGGCGTAGGCCCATTCCTCTGCGGCGTAGGTGCAGGACCTTGCGTTCGAGGGGGCGGGGTGTGCGGTTTGGGCTGTGGCGCGGGCGGCTGGACCGGTCGTGCATGCCCGCGGGGCCTTCGGCGCGGTAGCGGTCGGCCCAGCGTTTCGCGGTGGTCGGGCTGACCTGGAACCGATCCGCGGCCCGGCGCAGCGGCCACCGGTCATCCGCGCTGTTACCAACGTCCGTGGACAGAACACCTAGCCCAGCAGCCTGGTGCGCAGCGCCGCGTCCTTCTCGGCGACCAGCTTCTCCAAGCCGGCCTGGAACTCCGCCATCCGGCGCCGCAGCTCCGGGTCCGCAGCGCCGAGGATCCGCACCGCCAGCAGCCCCGCGTTGCGCGCCCCGCCGATCGACACCGTCGCCACCGGCACCCCGGCCGGCATCTGCACGATCGACAGCAGCGAGTCCATGCCGTCCAGGTGCTTCAGCGGCACCGGCACCCCGATCACCGGCAGCGGCGTCAGCGCCGCCACCATGCCCGGCAGATGCGCCGCCCCGCCCGCCCCGGCGATGATCGTCTTGATCCCCCGGTCAGCGGCCGACTCCGCGTAGTCGACCATCTTGCGCACGGTCCGGTGCGCGGAGACCACCCCGACCTCGAACGGCACCTCGAACTCGGCGAGCGCCACCGCGGCGGCCTCCATGGTGGGCCAGTCCGAGTCGCTGCCCATGATGATGCCGACGACGGGTGCCATCTATTCGCCTTCCTGAAGCCACTTCGCGGCGCGGGCCGCCCGGGCCCGGACCGAAGCCAGATCATCGCCGAGCACGGTCACGTGGCCGATCTTGCGACCGGGCCGGGCCTGCTTGCCGTAGAGGTGGACCCGGGCGTCCGGCACCGCCGCGAACAGGTGGTGCAGCCGCTCGTCGAGGGAGATCCCGCCCGGCTCGCCGCCCAGCACGTTCGCCATCACCACGACCGGCGCGGTCAGGGCGGTCGAGCCCATCGGATAGTCCAGCACAGCCCGCAGGTGCTGCTCGAACTGCGAGGTCCGCGCGCCCTCGATGGTCCAGTGCCCGGAGTTGTGCGGGCGCATGGCCAGCTCGTTCACCACGATGCCGGCGTCGGTGTCGAACAGCTCCACGGCGAGCAGGCCGACCACGCCCAGCTCGGTGGCCAGGTCGATGGCGAGCTGCTGCGCCTCCAGCGCGCGCTCCTCGTCGAGGTCCTGCGCCGGCGCGATCACCTCGACGCAGATGCCGTCCCGCTGGACGGTCTCCACCACCGGATAGGCCGCCACCTGCCCGAACGGCGACCGTGCCACCAGGGCGGCCAGCTCGCGGCGCAGCGGGACCTTCTCCTCGACGATCAGCGGGATGCCGGTCGACACGAGATCCTCGGCGGCCTCCCGGGAACCGACCATCCAGACGCCGCGTCCGTCGTACCCCCCGCGGGTCGCCTTGGCCACCACCGGCCAGGACCCGTCCGCGAAGGCCTCGATCTCCTCGGCCGTGCTGACCCGCTGCCAGCGCGGCACCGGCGCGCCCAGCTCCGCCAGACGCTCCCGCATCATGCCCTTGTCCTGGGCGAACACCAGCGCGGCGGAGCCCGGGAAGATTTTCACACCCTCGGCTTCGAGCGCCTGGATGTGCTCGGTGGGCACATGCTCGTGGTCGAACGTGACGGCGTCGCAGCCCTTGGCGAACTCACGCAGCGCAGCGAGATCGGTGTGCGTGCCGATCGGCACATCGGCCGCGACCAGCGCGGCACTGTCATCCGGCTTCTCACTGAGCACACGCAGTGACTGGCCGAGGGAAATGGCGGCCTGGTGGGTCATCCGGGCCAGCTGCCCGCCCCCCACCATGCCGACTACAGGCAAACCGGTCCGGGTATCCATCGCCTGGCAAGCCTAGCGATGCGCCGGCTCACCCCAAAAATCAACCCCGTTTTCGGGTACGCGCAAAGCCGTCCCCAACCGCAACCAGGCCGTCCCCGCCCTGCGGACGCTACCGCACTCCCCCACGGCTCCCACCCCTTCACGCGGCCCCCCGAGCATGGTGACGCTCACTGCGCACAGTCTTGCGTGGTGATTTCGGGTGCGCTGCGCACCCCAACTCCCCACACAGCGCCGTCACCCGCCTGGCGTGGTGATCTGCGGTGCGCTGCGCACCTCAGGTCAGCTGCGGGCGAGCAGCGGCGCGACGACGTCCGCACGGTTCGTCCACACCCCGCCGGCCCACCCCTCAGGAATCTCGGCCAGGTGCTCGGCGGTGTCGAAGCCCGCCGACCAGTCCCCCTCGCTCCGGACCAGCACCACCCGCGTGTCCACCGACCGCATCCGCTCGACGAACAGGTTCGGCCAGCCCCACAGCCACCGCCCGTACGAAGCCGGCAACGGCAGCTCGAGACGCCGGCACGAATCCGGCACGTGTCCGGTCCAGCCCACTCCCGCATAGGCCGCCAGGCAGTCCTTGGCCAGCCCCCGCGACACCACCCGCATGTCCGGGAAGCGCTCCCGCACCGCCGTCACCGCGGCGTCCCCGCCCGAGATCGTCGTCCGCTCCCGCGTCTCCGGCGTGACCGTGGCCAGGAAGTCGGCCACCGCCTCACCCTCCGCCGGTTGGTCGCGTTTGAGATCCAGTTTCAGCTCCCGGCCCTCGAACGCCGCGAAGACCTCGGGCACCGTCGGCAGCAGCCCGACCCCCTTGCCACGGAACGGGAACGTCGCACCGCCGTCCGCGGTATATCCGTGACCCAGGTCGAGCCGCCGCAGCTCGGCCAGCGTGTGCTCCGCCAGGCCGCCGCGCCCGTCGGTCCGGCATTCGAGCGTCGGATCGTGAAATACGGCCAGCTGCCGGTCCTTGGTCAGCTGCACGTCGAACTCTGCCGTCGTGGCGCCGGCCTCGAACGCGGCCTTGATCGACGGCAGCGTGTTCTCCAGGTACGGCGTGCCGGGCTGATGGATGCGCTGCGCCGTGCAGGTGTCACCGGTGACACCTGCCAGGTCGAAGGTCTGCGCGATGCCCCGGTGGGCGAGCAGGTAAGGCTGCCCGAGCTCCGCACCGGCCAGGGTCGAGCTGTTGCGCACCCACAGGCCCGCCGCCAGCAGTGCCAGGACGGACAGCGAGACGACGAGCTTCTTCCGGCGCATCAGCGCAGTCTGGCACCGTCCGTCAAGAAACCGGGCGGGACAGCCGAAGCCGGGCGATCAGGTCCTCCTCGGTCGTGACCGGGCGCTCGCAGACGAAGCCGCGGCACACGTACGCCGTCGACCCACCGCCGGTCAGCGGCCGGTCCGCCAGCAGCGGCACGCCGTCCCGATCCGGCTCACCGGCCACGATCACGGTCCCGCCCGGCGCGAGCCGGAACGCGGCTTCCACCAGCGGATCCCCGGCCGGCTGCGCGGTCGCCACCGCGATCTCGAACGGCCCGGTCAGCGCCGCTTCCGCGACCGTCGCGGAGTATCCCGCGAACCGCGGGTGCCCGCCGATCAGCGGTCCCAGCGTGGCCAGCGCCGCATCCGCCGCCTCACGGTAGTCCGTCGCCCCGGTCAGCGCCGCGTAGGAGACCAGCGCCGCGCAGATCGCCGACGCGCCGGACGGAGTCGCGTTGTCTGTCGGGTCGGCCGGTCGCGTCAGCAGCTTCTCCGCGTCGTCGGCCGTGTCGTAGAAGCCGCCCGCACCGGCACCGAAGTGCGCCAGCGCGACGTCCAGCAGCTCCTTGGCACGTGACAGCCACACCGGTTCGGCAGTCACCTGGTGCACGGCGAGGAACGCCTCGGCCACGCACCCGTAGTCCTCCAGCACTCCCACCGGCTCGCCGGCCACCCCGTCCCGCGACACCCGCCGCAACCGGCCGCCGACGACGTGCCGGTCCGCCAGCACCCCGGCCAGCGTCATCGCCGCGTCCCGGGAGGAGACCGACCCGGTGAGCACGCCGTGCTCGGCGAGCGCGGTGACAGCCAGGCCGTTCCACGACGCCACCACCTTGTCGTCGCGCGCGGGCTGCGGCCGGGCGGCCCGCGCCGCGAGCAGGCGCGAACGGACGTCCCGCCAGCGTTCCACCAGCGCCGGGTCGGCAGCGTCGATGTCCCGGGCCAGCACCAGCACGCTCTTGCCGTCCTCGAACGTGCCGCCGGGCGTCACCTGGAACAGGTCGGCGGCCCACGCCCCGTCCTCGGCGCCCAGCACCTCGGCGAGTTCGGCGGGCGTCCACGCGTACGTCAGCCCCTCGACGCCGTCGGTGTCCGCGTCCAGCGCGGACGCCAGCCCACCCTGCGGGGTGCCGAGGTCGCGCAGCAGGAACTCGGCCGTCTCGTCGGCGATCCGGCGGGCCAGGGCGTCCCCGGTGACCCGCCACAGCTGGGTGTACGCCCGCAGCAGCAGCGCGTTGTCGTAGAGCATCTTCTCGAAGTGCGGCACCGTCCACGCGGTGTCCACCGAGTACCGCGCGAAGCCGCCGGCCAACTGGTCGTAGAGGCCGCCCCGGGCCATCTGCTCGCACGTGTGCCGGACCATCTCCAGGGCCGCCTCGGATCCGGTCCGCTCGTGGTGACGCAGCAGGAACAACAGGTCCATGTGAGGGGGAAACTTGGGGGCGTCACCGAATCCCCCGTACCTCTCGTCATGGTCCTGGGAAAGGCCTTCGGCCGCGGCTGCGAGCAGTTCCGCGGAGATCGGCGCCGTCGGCCCACCGACCAGCTGGGCGCCGGCGACGGCCTGGACCACCGCCGCGCCCTGTTTGAGCACCCCGTCGCGCTGGTCGCGCCAGGCCGTGGTGACCGAGTCGAGCAGCTTGGCGAACTGCGCCCGCGGGAAGTAGGTGCCGCAGAAGAACGGGTCACCGTCCGGCGTGGCGAAGACCGTCATCGGCCAGCCGCCCTGCCCGGTCATCGCCTGGGTGGCGGTCATGTAGACGGCGTCGACGTCCGGCCGTTCCTCCCGGTCCACCTTGATCGCCACGAAACCGTCGTTGAGGAGTTTCGCGATCCCGTCGTCCTCGAAGGACTCGTGGGCCATCACGTGACACCAGTGGCAGGCCGCATAACCGACCGAGATCAGCACCGGCACGTCCCGCCGCTTCGCCTCGGCGAACGCCTCGGGCGACCACTCCCACCAGTCGACCGGGTTGTCCCGGTGCTGCTGGAGGTAGGGCGAGGTGGCTTCGGCGAGACGGTTGGCCATGGTCCCAGCCTCTCACGCGGGCAGCGACACGGCCGCTCGCCGCCGGTGGCCACGCCGGTACGGCCCGTGCGGGCCGCCCGGTATGGAACGTCAGGAGGCGCCGTCCGCCCGCAGCTGGGTGACGTTGCTCGGCGCCGCGGCCGCCAGCTGCGTCAACGCCTGCACGATCTTGTCGGCGGGCATCGGCTTGCAGAAGTGGTAACCCTGCGCGATGGGGCAGCCGAGGGCGATCAGGGCGGCCCGCTGCTCGGTCGTCTCGATGCCTTCGGCGACCACCCGGACACCCAGGCGGGCGCCGAGCTCGACGGCGCCGCGCACGACCGCCCCGGCCGCCGCCGAATCGATCATCTCGTCCACGAACGACCGGTCGATCTTGATCTCGTCGACCGGCATCCGGGTGACCGAGGAGAGCGACGAGAACCCGGTGCCGAAGTCGTCGAGCGAGACCTGCACGCCGGAGGAGCGCAGCCGGGCCAGCACCTCGTCGACGATGTCCTGCTCGCTCACCGCCACCGACTCGGTGATCTCCAGAACCAGCCGGGAGGCGGGCGTGCGGTGCCGCCGCAGCGCCTCGGTCACCTGGGCCGGGAATGTCGGGTCGGTGAGACTGCGCGCGGACACGTTCACCGACACCGGCACGTCGATGCCGTGCGCGTTCCAGTCGGCCGCGCTGGCCAGGGCCAGGTCGAGCACCCGCCGGGTGAACGGGATGAGCAGTTCGCTGCGCTCCACCGCGGGCAGGAAGTCGGCCGGCGAGAGCTGGCCGCGGCGCGGGTGCCGCCACCGGACCAGCGCCTCCACCCCGGTCGGTGCGGCAGTCACCAGGTCCACGGCCGGCTGCAGGTGCAGCACGATCTGGTCGTCGGCGGCGAACGCGTCCTGCAGCTCGGCCAGCAGCGCCAGGTGGTCGGTGCTGCTGGCGTCCTGGCTGCTGTCGTACGTCCCGACGGTCACACCCAGGTCCTTGGCCCGGCCGACCGCCAGCGACGCCCGGCGCAGCAGCTCGCCGACCTCGACCTGGCCGGCCCCGCCCACCGCGACACCGACAGTCACCTCGACGGCGAGGCGGACCCCGGCCACCTCCATCGGCAGCCGCAGCTGTTCCACCAGTTCCCGTGCCCGTCGCAGGCTGGCCGGCAGCGGGCTGGGCTCGCCGTGCGGCCACGCGGAGTCGGGCAGCGCCGTGATCGCGGGCGCCACCAACGCGAACTCGTCGTCCCCGGTCCGCGCGAGCAGCTCACCCGGCCGGGCCAGCTCGGTGAGCCGCCGGCCGACCAGGCGCAGCACCTCGTCGCCGCCCCGGTTCCCGAGCGTCGCGTTCACCTCCCGGAACCGCACCAGGTCCAGCAGCATCACAGCCACGTGCCGGCCGCGGTCGAGCGTCTGCAGCAGTGGGTCGGCGACCAGCGGCAGCGCGGTCCGGTTCAGCAGTCCGGTCAGCGGGTCGTGCACCCGGTCGTGGGCGGCCCGCTGATCGAGCTCGACGATGCGCTGGTGCGCCACCACGTCGTGCAGGGCGCCGGCCAGCGCCTCGCCGTACGCCGTGATGGCCGCCTGGTCCTGCGGCACCGGCAGGGCCGGCTCGCCGAGCCAGACGGTCAGCTCACCGACCGGCCGGCCGGCCACCGTCATGCTCCGGGTGATCGCCGCGCCCGTCCGGCTGCCGATCGTGTCGTCGTCGCCGGGACCGTCCTGCGAGTACCGCCGGTGCCCGGAGTCGGTGCGCACCTCCAGCTCGGCACGCCGGGCGCCGAAGACCTCCAGGGCGCCGCGCAACCCGGCCCGGGCCACCTCCGCCTCGCTGGTGCCGGGCAGCCGCGCGGTGGCGACGGCGAACGCCTCCCACATCCGGCGTTCCTCGGCGGCGCGCAGATGGAACCGGTAGGTCCGGTGCAGCAGCCACAGCGCCGGGCCGAAGGCCAGCAGCCACAGCGGCTCCCGGACCAGGGCGAAGACCGCGCAGAGCCCGACCAGCACGTTGCCGACCGACATCGGCAGCTTGGCGTGCAGCACGCGGGTGGCGATGTGCCCCGGCGCGGCGTCCCGGTGCAGCACGAGCGTGAGCACCACCAGGCCGAAGGTGATCAGCAGATAGGTCACGGCGCCGGCGACCAGGGCCAGCGGCAGCCGGGCGCTCTGCACCGGCGCGTCCCCGGCGAGCAGCGAGGTGACCAGCGCGGCGCCGGCCACGCCGACGGTCATCGAGGCGACCAGGTGCACGACCTCGGCCACGTTGCGCAACCCGGTGAGCCAGGCGAGCAGCAGCCAGGCCAGGCCGGTGCCGGTCAGGGTCGCGGCGGGCAGCCAGCCGGCCGGGGCGACGACGAAGCCGACCACGACGGCGGCCTCCGCCCAGCTCACCGAGACCGCGTCCGGCCCGAGACGGAACCGGAGGCCGGCAAGCTGCGCGATGGCGGCCAGGATCGCGGCGATGCAGACACCGTCGAACACCGACAGCGGGCGGTCGGCCGGGCGGACCGCCGGCTGCAGCGCGCCGATGACGACGGCGGCGAGCGCGGCCAGCACCACGACGGTGGTCAGGATCCGGACCGGCCGGGGCGTGGCGACACGCTGTGCAGGCGTCACGACGACGCCCACAGGCAGTGCACAGGAAGATGCACGTGCAGATGCTTCACGGAGACTCGGCGCCGGAGTATGTGCATGTCGGCGCCCCCTTCCGCGCAGGGTCCCGGGGCCGTGCGGCCCCCGGGCGGAAGGCTAAATCAATCCCGATGAACGCAACAGGGCTTGACGGACCCCACACGGGGATGCTCGGCGCTCCGGGGTCGTAAACACCCGAGCCGGGACAGCGCTGCGATCGGTCAGTCGCGCGCCGCGGCGCCACCGTCAGTGGCGCCGCGATCACTGTCCTTGACGGGCTCGACCTCGGCGTCCTCGACGGCTGCGGCCTGCGGCGATCGATCCGCTTCGACGCCCTCCGCCGCCGGCGGCGTGGACGGATCCCCATCGGCGTCGATGCGAGCGATCTCCGCCACACGACCCCGATCCGTGGCCGCCGGGAAACTGTCGGGAAGCCGACGAATTCTCTTGTTCATGTTGCGGATCAGCAACACGGTCGCTATGCACATGAGGACGATGAGGAACAGCCCCATCGGGCCGGCCAGGCCGCCCGATCGGGTGTCACCGAAGTTGTTGACCGCGAAGACGTCCATCACGCCCCCAGCGTAACGCTCAGTGCGCTTCAACCTTCTCCCGGATGCCCGCGAACAGGTCGGACTCCGGCACCGGGCTGTCGACCAGCGACCGGGCCAGCTCGAAGTCCTCCGTCGGCCACACCTTCTGCTGAAGCTCGAGCGGGATGTGGAACCAGAAACCGTCCGGGTCCACCTGGGTCGCGTGCGCCCGCAGCGCGTCGTCACGGATCTCGAAGTAGTCCCCGCACTCGACCCGCGTGGTGATCTTGTCACCCCGGTCCTGCCGCTCCGACCACTTCTCCAGCCACTCCGCGTACGGCGACTCGAGCCCCGCGGCCAGCATCCCCTCGTGCAGCGCCAGCATGCGCGCCCGGGTCCAGCCGGAGTTGTAGTAGAGCTTCAGCGGCTGCCACGGCTCGCCCAACTCGGGGTAACGCTCCGGGTCGCCGGCCGCCTCGAACGCCACCACCGACACCTTGTGACACATGATGTGGTCGGGGTGCGGGTATCCCCCGTTCTCGTCATAGGTGGTCATGACGTGCGGCCGGAACTCGCGGATCAGCTTGATCAGCGGTTTCGCCGCCTCCTCGGGGTCCTGCATGCCGAAGCAGCCCTCCGGCAGCGGCGGCAACGGGTCACCCTCGGGCAGGCCGGAGTCGACGAAGCCGAGCCACGCCTGGTCGACGCCGAGGATCTCGCGGGCCTTCGCCATCTCGGCGCGCCGGATGTTGGTGATGTCGGCGAGCACCTCGGGCCGGTCCATCTTGGGGTTGAGGACACTGCCCCGCTCCCCGCCGGTGCAGGTGGCGACCAGCACCTGCACGCCCTCAGCGACATACTTCGCCATGGTGGCGGCGCCCTTGCTGGACTCGTCGTCGGGGTGTGCGTGCACGGTCATCAGACGTAACTGCTCAGCCACGGTTATTCCCTCTCGGCCTGGCCTGCCGTCAGCGGTCCAGGATCGGCTGCGAAGATGGACTCTGCCATTCTGGCCGATCCCACCGACAACAAACGCATGAGAGGTCGCAAGGTGAGCGAGACGCACGCCACAGCGCCGGTCTTCCCGCCGGGCCGGTACGGTCGCCGGCGCGAGGGTCGCGGGCGCCGCTGGCCGCTGATCCTCGCCGCCCTGATCGCCGGCGTGACCACCGTGGGCCTGGCGCTGGCCTTCTACGACAAGTTCGGGCAGACCAACTACACCGCGGACATCATCGGCTGGGACGAGCCGACCGACACCGAGCTGGTGATCCAGTTCCGGGTGCGCGTCCCCGAGGGCGGCACCGCGTCCTGCATGCTGCGGGCCCGCGACTACGACGGTTTCGAGGTCGGCCGGCGCGCGGTGCTGATCCCGGCGCCGGCGGGTGGCGGCGCCGTCGAGGTGAGCGAGCCGGTCACCACCAAGTCCCGGGCCTCGGTCGGCGACGTGATGGGATGCCGCGCCGCCGGCTGACCCGCACCGGGCCGAGCTGCCCGCGGTCCCGGCGCCATCGATCAACATGGCGCTTTTGCTACCGCTGGTAAGCTTGGTGATTCGCTGCGTTGAGCATGCCCTTTCCCGGCGCATGTCCCGACACCGCCCCAGATTCAGCAAACCCCAGATCCAGGAAACCCAGATCCAGCAACCCCCGATCTGGCCAAACTGCCCAGTTCCAGCAAGGAGATCGACCGTGTCCAGTTCCGAGGCGCCGAAGACCTGGCTCTCCCAGGACGCTTACGACCGGCTACAGGCCGAGCTCGACGAGATGATCGCGAACCGGCCGGCGATAGCGGCAGAGATCAACGCCCGGCGCGAAGAGGGTGACCTTCGCGAGAACGGCGGCTACCACGCCGCCCGCGAGGAGCAGAGCCGGCAGGAAGGCCGGATCCTGTATTTGAAGGAGTTCCTGCGCAACTCCGAGGTCGGCGAGGTCAAGGCGGCGGACTCAGTGGCCCCCGGCTCGGTGGTGACCATCTACTTCGACGACGACCAGGCCGACACGGAGACCTTCCTCCTCGGCTCCCGGGAGATCTCGTCCACCACCGACCTCCGCGTCTACAGCCCGGAGTCCGCGCTCGGCAAGGCGATCCTCGGCGCCCGGCCCGGCCAGACCGTGACCTACACGGCCCCCAGCGGCGCCGACATCAAGGTCACCGTGGTGAAGTTCGGCCCCTTCGAGGGCTGATCACCCAAACCTCGGTGGAGAGCTCGCGGCATCGCCGCGGGCTCTTTCTCTTTCCTGTGTACGCGCAAAGCACTCCCGTCCCCCAAAGCCAAGCGTGTGAAGTTCGGGTGCGTATGAGGGCTCAACTTCACACACTCCCGCCGCCAACCGCCCACGTGTGAAGTTCCGGTGCGTATGAGGGCTCAACTTCACACACTCCCGCCGCCAACCGCCCACGTGTGAAGTTCCGGTGCGTATGAGGGCT
>NZ_JBVYOQ010000024.1:0-112838 GCF_056134165.1 Actinoplanes sp. 13
GAGGGCTCTGCTCCCGAGGGCTCTGCTCCCGAGGGCTCTGCTCCCGAGGGCTCTGCTCCCGAGGGCTCTGCTCCCGAGGGCTCTGCTCCCGAAATCGAAGAGACGTCGTCCAACACCGGGACGGTCATCGGGGTCATCGCCATCGCCGTGGTCGTTCTGGCCGGGCTCATTGGTTTCCTGTACGTTCGTCGCCGAAAGGCATGAAAGGTCCCGTGATGAAGCAATCCCTCCGGCGCACCGCCGCCGCCTCCGCCCTCACGGCGGCGTTCGTGCTCGCCCTGGCCGCCCCCGCGGCCGCTCACGTGACGGTGAACCCCGGCACGGCCACCCAGGGTGGCTACACCAAGGTGACGTTCCGCGTGCCGAACGAGAGCGACACCGACTCCACCACCAAGCTGGAGATCAACCTGCCGGCCGACGCACCGGTCGCCTCGGTCTCGCTGCGGCCGGTCCCGGGCTGGACGGCCACCCCGGTGAAGACCAAGCTGGCCACCCCGATCCAGGCGCACGGCACCGACATCACCGAGGCGGTCACGAAGATCACCTGGACGGCGGCCGCCGGCTCCGAGATCAAGCCCGGCACGTTCCAGGAGTTCGACGTCTCGCTCGGTCCGCTGCCGCAGACCGACCAGATGATCTTCAAGGCGCTGCAGACATACTCGAACGGTGACGTCGTGCGCTGGATCGACGAGCCGGCCACGGACGGCACCGAGCCGGAGAGCCCGGCGCCGGTGCTGAAGCTGACCGCCGCGGGAGCCGACGGGGCGCCGCCCGCCGCGGCCCCGTCCGAGCAGGCGGAGCTGACCGTCGGCGAGGCCGAGGAATCGGACAACAGCGGCGTCGTGTGGGGCATTGCGGGCCTGGTCGCCGGTGTGGCGGGCCTGGTGCTCGGGCTGCTCGCCTACCGCAGGGCGGCGGCGGGCTCCACCACTTCCTGAGCCGACGGCTTCTCGCACTTCCGGGGCGATCCCGGCGCTGCTGCCCAGCGCCGGAGATCGCCCCGGATCCTTTTCGGCGTGCTCAGTTGTCGGGAGGGCTCAGTTGTCGGGAGGGCTCGGCTGTCGGGAGGGCTCGGCTGTCGGGAGGGCTCGGCTGTCGGGAGGGGCTCAGTTGTTGGGAGGGGCTCATCCGTACAGCCGAAGCTTGATGCTTGAAAGGCTCTGCTCAGGCGTTCAGCTGCGCCTGGATCTCCTCGGGAGCGCGCATTCGCCACGCATCGGTGATCAACTCAGTGAGTCTGGCCACCGAGACCTCCGGGAGCCGCAGCATGACCAGCGGCAGGCCGTCGTACCCCGGCGTGGTGAAGAAGAGGTCCGGCTCGCCGAGCAGCAGCGCCTGCTTCTCCGCCTCGTCACCGACGAACAACACGGCCACATCGGTCCGGATCACGCGCGGCTTCCCGGGCGGGCGTTCCGGGTACGACCAGACGAAACCCCTGTTCGCCACCCGGAAGTCGAAGCCGTCACTGTCGATCTCCACGACCTGGGGCAGCGAGAGCGCCAGGCGGCGCACGTCGTCCGCGTCAGCCATGGGCACAGGCTAACCGGGCCGATATCGATCACAACATGTGGACGCCCGCTTGTCGGGGGGTGAGCTATGTACTAATCTCCGACCCAATAAATAGGAAATAGAGACCAGGCATAAATAGAAATCACCGCGCAGGGGTCGGCGACGAGGCCGAATTGCTCGCTGTGCGTAGGTCGTCCACCCACCATCGGCGGTGAAGACATGCAGAAACTCCTCCTCCTGGCTCTGGTCGGGCTCGGGGCTCAGCTCGTCGACGGCAGCCTGGGCATGGCCTACGGCGTGACCTCGACCACCCTGCTGCTGGCCGTCGGCACCAACCCGGCAGCCGCGTCGGCCACCGTGCACCTGGCCGAGATCGGCACCACGCTGGTCTCCGGCTTCGCGCACTGGCGCTTCGGCAACGTCGACTGGAAGGTCGTACTGAAGATCGGTGTGCCGGGTGCGATCGGCGCCTTCGCGGGCGCGACGTTCCTGTCCAGCATCTCGACCGAGACCGCGGCGCCGCTGATGGCGATCATCCTGCTCGCGCTCGGGCTCTACGTCTTCCTCCGTTTCACGTTCCAGGGCCTGCCCCAGGGGCAGCTCGGCAAGCCGCTGCGCAAGCGGTTCCTCGCCCCGCTCGGCGTGGTGGCCGGCTTCGTCGACTCCACCGGCGGCGGTGGCTGGGGCCCGGTGGGCACCCCGGCGATCCTGGCCAGCGGCCGCCTCGAGCCGCGCAAGACGATCGGCTCGATCGACACCAGCGAATTCCTGGTCGCGGTGGCCGCCAGCATCGGCTTCATCATCGGCATCGGCTCGGAGAACATCGACTACGGCTGGGTGCTCGCGCTGCTGATCGGCGGCGTGATCGCCGCACCGATCGCGGCCTGGCTGGTCCGCCACGTGCCGCCGCGGGTGCTCGGCGCCGCCGTCGGTGGCGTGATCATCCTCACCAACACCCGGTCCCTGCTGCGCAGCGACTGGATCGACGCGTCGGACACCGTCCGCTACGGCTTCTACGCGGTGATCTACGTGGCCTGGGCGGCGGCGCTGGTCTACGCGATCAACCAGTACCGCAGCCACCGCGACGAGGACGCCCGGATCCTGGCAGAGGCGGAGGCGGAAGCCGCTGCCGCCGGCGGCGACACTCCCGACGAGAAGGCCGGCACACCCGCCTGAGCGGCGCTGCCACAGTCGGCTCTGTGCGGCCGGCTCTGTGTGGCCGGCTCTGTGTGGCCGGCTCTGTGTGGCCGGCTCTGTGTAGTCGGCTCTGTGTAGTCGGCTCTGTGTAGCTGGCTCTGTGTAGTCGGCTCTTTGCGCGGCCGGCGTCGTCAGTGGTCGGGGGTGCCGGGCGGGGCCATGATGCGCAGCGCGTTGGCGTCCAGCGCGATCCGCAGCGGCGTCTGGCCGCACGGCTCGCCGTCCACCTCGACGTGCGCCGGCCGGTCGGTCTCCAGCCACAGCTCGCCGACCGCCAGGAACGGCCGCTCGTGCTGGCTGCGCCGGTGCCCGGTCAGCGCGTTGCGGGCCGTCTCGCGCAGCAGTTCGCGGCGGGTGCGGCCGCCGACCGGGTACGCCACCAGCAGCCGGTCGTCGGCGTGCGCGTCGGCGGCGATCGGGCGGCCGGCGTGGAAACCGCCGTTCGCCACGTACACCTGGTGGGTGGTGAAGACCAGCTCGCGGCCCTCCGCGCGAACCGTCACCCGCAACGGCCGGTGCCGGGTGAGCAGGCCCAGCGCGGTGACCGGATAGGCGAGGCGGCCGATCACCCGCTTCAGCCGGCTCGGCGCGTTGATCATCACTTCGGCGGAGAGCCCGGCACCGACATGGTTGGTGAACGGCATGTTCCCGGCGACACCCAGATCCACGTCGATGACCGCACCGTCGCTGAGGACAGCGATCGCCTCGTCCAGGTCCGGCACGATGCCGACCGTACGCGCGAAGTTGTTGGTGGTGCCCAACGGCAGCAGCCCGAGCGCGATGTCGCGGTGCGCGAGCATCCGGCCGGCCGTGCTGATCGTGCCGTCGCCGCCGCCCGCGACGAGCAGGTCCGGACCCTGCTCGATCGCCGCGGCCAGCGACTTCTCCAGGTCACTTTCCACCGCGTACGCCCCGGTCAGCCGGAAGCCGGCGGCCTCCAACCGGGCCCGGGCATCCGCGTAGAGCTGCCGGCCCCGGCGGGAGCGCGCGTTGACGACCAGCGCCGCCCGCCGGTCGCGCCGGATTGCCTCGGTCAGCTCCTGCTTCGTGCGCACCGGCAGACCCTATCGCCCGGCCCGTCCGTTCCCGCCGCGACCGGCGGGCATCGCGGTCCCGCCGTCAGCGCGTCACCCGAACCTGGACCGCCCGGTAGCCGCGCAGCACGAATGTCGGGTGATACGCCGGCTCGGCGGCCAGCGTAAGACCCTGCGTGGTTGGGTGCTGCGTGGTCGGGTGCTGCGTGGTCGGGTGCTGCGTGGTTGGGCGCTGCGTGGTTGGGCGCTGCGTGGTTGGGCGCTGCGTGGTGGTGCTCTGCGTCTGGAGCATGGCGGTGAGGCCGGCCTCGAGCTCGATGCGGGCCAGCGGGGCGCCGAGGCAGAAGTGCAGGCCGGCCCCGAAGCCCAGGTGCGGGTTCGGGTCGCGGCCGGCGTCGAAGCGATCCGGTTCGGTGAAGACCGCGGGATCCCGGTTGGCGGCGCCGATCAGTGCGGCCACCTCGGCGCCCGCCGGAACAGTGACGCCGGCGATCTCGACGTCCGCGGCGGCGGTCCGGATGAACAGGTGCAGCGCGGCGTCGTACCGAATCATCTCCTCGATCGTGGTGGCGATCAGCGCGGGTCGCGCACGCAGCCGGGCCATCTCCCCGGGGTGGCGCAGCAGCGCCACCGTCCCGTTGCCGAGGGTGTTCACGGAGGCCTCGTGCCCGGCGTTGAGCAGCAGGACCGCCGAGGCGATCACCTCGTCGGCGGAGAGGCCGACCGCCACCAGATGACTGATCAGGTCGTCGCGCGGCTCGGCACGGCGGCGGGCGGCCAGATCACGCAGGTAACCGGCGAACTCACGGCAGGCGTCGAGGGCCGCCGCCTCGATCTGCGGGGTGCGGGACACCTCGTACATCCGCACGATCGCGGCCGACCACGGCCGCAGCCGTCGCCGGTCGGCCGGCGGCACCCCCAGCAGCTCCGCGATGACGGTCACGGCGAGCGGCTCGGCAAGGTCGGCGATCACATCGAACTCGGGGCCGGCGGCGGCCAGCAGAGCGGTGGCCTCGGCGGCGATCCGCGGTCGCAGGCGTTCGACGTGCCCGCGCCCGAACGCCTTCGCCACCAGTGAGCGCAGCCGGGTGTGCACCGGCGGCTCGGTCTCCATCAGCTGGTGGCGGTGCAGGACGTTGAACGGTTCGAAGATGTCGGCCGGCTGCCTGTCCCGCCAGAACCGGCCCAGCCTCCGGTCGCGGAGCACGGCGTTCACGGTGGCATGGCTCGCGGCCAGCCAGCGCCCGCTGGGTGCGTGGAAGCTGAGCGGGGCGCTTTCGCGCAGGGCGGCCAAGGTGGGGTACGGGTCTCGCAGGAACCCGGGATCCGCGAAGTCGACGTGCACCCGGTCCAAGGTAGAGCGGCGAAGCGGAAGTGGGCGACGCCCGCCTGGACCGGCACGCGGGTGTCCGTTAGCCGACGAGGCGGGATAAGGACTGGAAGGCAGCGATCAGCGGTGGCGAGAATGACGCCGTGAGTATCCAGGTGGGCCTGCTGGGGCCGATCGAGCTGCGCCGCGACGGTGTGCCGGTTGCGCTCGCCGGTGTGCCGCAGCGTGTGCTGCTCGCCCGGCTCGCGCTGGCTGCCGGGCGTGTCGTGCCGGTCAGCGAGCTGATCGACGTCCTGTGGGAGAGCGCGCCGCCGGAGAACGCGGTCGGCAACCTGCACAGCTACGTGTCGCGGCTGCGGCGGTGCACCGGCGGGGACGCTGTCCGGCGCGAACCCGGCGGCTATCGCCTGGAATGCGCTGTTGATCTCAGCCCTGTTGATGTCAGCCCTGTTGATGTCAGTGCTGTTGATGTCAGTGCTGTGGATATCGGGGTGGTGGAGCGGCTCGTCGAGGCGGCCCGCGGTCAGGACGCGGCCCGGGCGGCGGCGACGCTGGCCGAGGCGCTCGCGGTGTGGCGCGGGGACCCGCTCGCGGATGTGGCGGACCGGCCGGCGTTCGCGCCGGAGGTGGCCCGGCTGGCGGAGTGGCGGCGGCACCTGCGGGAGGAATACCTGGAACGGCGCCTGGACGCGGGGGAGGCGGCGGCCGCGCTGCCGGAGGTGGAGGCCGTGGCGCTGGGGGAGCCGCTGCGGGAACGGGCGCAGCTGCTGCTGATGCGGGCGCTGCACGTGACCGGGCGGACCCCGGAGGCACTGGCGGTGGCGCGCGGGTTCCGGGAACGGCTCGCGGAGGAGCACGGTATCGATCCGTCGCCGGCGTTGACCGGGCTTCAGCAGCGCATCCTCAGCGATGATCCGGGGTTGCGGCCGACTGCGCCTGTGCCCGCAGTGACCGCACCGCCTGCACCCTCTGACTCTTTGGCGCCGTCCGAGCTGTCGGCGGGTGCCGGGCCTGCGGCGGTCGGCGCGGTTGAGGGGCGTGCGGTTGTGGGGCGTGCGGTTGAGGGGCGTGCGGTTCGGGGGCATGCGGTTCGGCGGCGTGCGGATCGGTTCTTCGGGCGGGTGGCCGAGTTGGCGGCGGTTCGCGACGCGCTCGCCACTGGGCGGGTCACCACGCTGGTCGGGCCCGGCGGCGTCGGGAAGACCCGGCTGATGACCGAGGCGCTGACCGGCGGAGAGCTGGTCGTCGAGCTCGCCGAGCGTTCGGTGCCGGCCGACGTCTTCGGCGACGTCGCGGCGGCGGTGGCGGGCGCGCTCGGGCTGCGCACCGCGCCCCGCGGCGGGATCGCGGCGCTCGCTGAACGGCTCGGGGCGACGCCCGCCGTCCTGGTGCTGGACAACTGCGAGCACCTGCTGGACGCGGTGCGGGCCCTGGTCGGTGAGCTGGTCACGCGCTGCCCGCAGGTGCGTGTGCTGGCCACCTCCCGGCAACGTCTGGACGTGCCGGGCGAGCGGGTGCTGCGCCTCGGCCCGCTGCCGGCCGACGATCAGGTCGCGCTCTTCTGCGACCGCGCAGCCTTGCTGCGGGCTGATTTTCCGGACGATTCGCGTACGCGTGAAGTCGCCGCCGAGATCTGCCGGCTGGTCGACGGGTTGCCGCTGGCGGTGGAACTGGCGGCCCGGCGGGAGGCGGTGTTCGGGCTGACGCACCTGCGGGACCGGCTGGGCGCCGGGCTGCACGTGCTGGACCCGGCGCGGGGAGGGGATCGGGCTACTGCGGTGGCGGCGACCGTCGAATGGTCGTACCGCCTGCTGGATCCCGCGGCGCAGCGCCTGCTGGACCGGCTCGCGGTGTTCCGGGGTGGTTTCGGCCTGCCCGTCCTGCCGTATCTCACCGGTCCAGATCACGTGGGTCCAGATCACGTGGGTCCAGATCACGTGGGTCCAGATCACGTGGGTCCAGATCACGTGGGCCCAGATCACGTGGGCCCAGATCACGTGGGTCCAGATCACGTGGGTCCAGATCACGCGGGTCCAGATCACGCGGGTCCAGGGGGCTCGGGTGCACCGGACCAGCTGCTCGCTGAGCTGGTGGACGCGTCGCTGGTCACCTGTGACCTCTCCGCCGACCCGCCGCGATATCGCCTGCTGGAGACCGTCCGGCACGTCGCGCTCGCCCACCTGAGCCCGCACGCCGAGCACGAGGCCCGGGACGCGCATGCCCGCTGGGCGCTCGACCTCGCCGCCGAGCTGGTCGAACGCGGCCGGGAACGCGATCCGTGGACCACCCCGACGCTGCGCCGGGAGCTGGCCAATCTGCAGGAGGCGCTGACCTGGCTGGGCGCCAGCAACAGGGATCGCGCCAGCAACAGGGATCGCGCCAACAGGGATCGCGCCAACAACAGGGATCGCGCCAACAACAGGGATCGTGGTGCCCGCCTGGCCGCGCTGCTCGCGGTGATCGGCTCGGACGCGCCCGATCCCGGCCTCACCGAACAGCTCGCCGGCTGGGCGCCGCAACGGGTGGAGACCGAGACGGAGGTGCTCCGCGCGCTCGCCGCCGGCAACGCCATCTGGCTGCGAGGCGACCTGCCCGGCGCGGACCGGCTGATCAGTCAGGCGCTCGACCGGATGCCCGGGGACCATCCGCTGCGCTGGGCGGCCCTGATCGTACGGATCTCCTGCGCGATGTTCGCCGGCCGGGCCGATGCGGTGCGGGCCGACGCCGAGGTGATGGCCGACGATCCGGGGGCTCCGCGGTGGGCGCGGGCCACAGGCATCTGCTGTGCGGCGTTGATGGACGCTTACGGCGGGGATGCAGCGGCGGGCCGGCGGTGGTTGCAGAGGTACGCGGATCGGCTGCAGAGTCCCGACGGCTTCGTCCCGTTCACCCACGGTGAGCTGCTCGCCGACAGCGATCCGGCGGAGGCGCTCGCCTGCTATGACCGGTCGATCGCCGCCAGCGACCGGGTCAACCAGGTCTACGTGGGCAATGTGGCGCGGGTGGCCCGTGCAGCGGTGCTGATCCGGCTCGGTCGCCACGAGCAGGCCGTGGCCGCTTGTGACGAGGTGATCCTGGCTGTCCGGGACACGAGCATGACGGCGCAGGTGTGGACCATGATCCGGTTGATCGCGGAGCTGCTCGCGGACCTCGGTGACGTGGGGACGGCTGCGGCGCTGGTGCGGGCGGCGGACGCGGATCCGCTGGCGCCGGCGGTGATGGCGGCGGACCGGGAACGGCTGGGCCGGCTGCGGGATGCGGTGCCACCGTCCTCCGTGTCGCCGTTCTCCGTGTCGCGGTCCTCCGTGTCGCAGTCCTCGGTGTCGCCGTTCTCCGTGTCGCAGTCCCCCTTGCTGCCGTCTCCGGTGCCTGGGGACGCTGCCATGCTCATCGGGTACGCGCGGGACGCTCTCAGCAAGGCGTGGGCAAGGCGACGGCAAGGGGTGGCCCGCAGTGTCGAGGCATGACTACTTCTGCTGTAACCGCATCCGCATCTGCCGTCGACTCCGCACCTGCCACCGACTCCGCACCTGCCACCGACTCTGCACCTGCCACCGACTCTGCACCTGCCACCGACTCTGCACCTGCCACCGACTCTGCACCTGCTGTCGATGAGGCTCGGGTCGAGGCCTTCGTCGGTCAGCTCATCACTGACTTCGCCGGGGCGGCGAGCACGGCGATGACCGTCCTCGGTGACCGGCTCGGACTGTTCCGGGCGATGACCGGGGCCGGTCCCGTCACGGCGGAGAAACTGGCTGCGCAGACGGGCCTGAACCCGCGCCTGGTCACCGAGTGGCTCCGGCAGCAGGCGGTCTCCGGCTATGTGATCGCGCACCCCGCCGGCTCCGCTCCGGCGGCTACTGGATCTACGGCTGCTGGATCTGCTACTCCTGGATCTGCTACTCCTGGATCTGCTACTCCTGGATCTGCCGCTCCTGGGTCTGCTGCTACTGGGTCTGCCGCTATTGAATACGCAGCCTTCGAGCTGCCCGTGGAGCATGCGCTGGCGTTGTCAGTGGTGGACTCCCCGGCCTACCTGGTGGCGGCAGGCGAGATCATCACCGGCTACTTCCAGGCGATGGAGAAGCTGGAGACGGCCTTCCGGGGTGACGGCGGGCTGCCGTACGAGGAGGCGCCGGGGTGCACCCACCACGGCATCGAGCGGTACTTCCGGACCGCGTACGTCAACCAGCTCGCCCAGATCTGGTTCCCGGCCGTGCCGGGCCTGGTCGCCAAGCTGGAGGCCGGGGCCCGGATCGCCGACGTCGGCTGCGGGCACGGCTTCGCCGACCTGCTGATCGGCAGCACCTGGCCGTCCGCCACGGTGCTCGGCTTCGACAACCACGAGCCGTCGATCGCCCTCGCGCGGGCCCGTGCCATCGAGGCCGGCAGCCCGCCCAACGTCTCGTTCCACGTCGCCGAGGCGGCCGGGATCGGCGGGCACGGGTCGTACGACATTGTGGTGTTCTTCGATGCCCTGCACGACATGGGTGACCCTGGTGCGGCGCTGCGGGCGGCGTACGAGGCGCTCGCCCCGGGCGGGATCGTGGTGGCCGTGGAGCCGTGGTCGGCCGACGACTGGACCTCGACGATCGGGATGCCCATCACCCGGATCGGGTACGCGTCCTCGACCGCCCTGTGCACCCCGGGCTCGCTGAGCCAGCCCGGCGCGTACGGGCTCGGCACCCTGGGCGGCCCCGCCGAGCGGCTGAAGCTGCTGGCCGGAGCCGGGTTCGCCGACCCGGTGGTGGCCGCCGACACCGGCTTCAACCTGGTGGTGTCGGCGACCAAACGGTGACGTGTTTGGTCACAGCGACTTGATGTTCAAGTTGCCCTTCGTCTGCGCGGCCCTTCGTCTGCGCGGCCCTTCGTCTGCGCGGCCCTTCATCTGCGCGGCCCTTCATCTGTGCGGCCCTTCATCTGTGCGGCCCTTCATCTGTGCGGCCCTTCATCTGCGCGGCCCGGAGCTAGTCAGTGGCCTCCGGGCCCGCGCAGATGTAGTTCGGCTCAGCGTCGTACTTCCAGGTGAACTTCTCCCGCTTGACCACCTTGCCGTCCTTGTGGAACAGCCGGAAAGCGTCCTGGGTGAATCCGTTGATGCCGCTGGTGGCGATGCAGCTCGGCCCGTCCGGCAGGGTGATCGTCTGCGGCGAGGTGATGTTGCGGCGCGGGCTGTACTCGGTGGTCACCTTGTCCCAGACCTTGGTGCTCCACACCGACACGGTGATCGAGTTGCTGGTGTACGCGGTGTCGATCAGCACCCCGTGCGGGCTGTCGTTCTTGAACTTGAAGTCCAGGTCCGGGTAGAAGATCGTCGACTCGATCACGGCCGGATAGCGGTCGAAGTAGAACGAGTGCGGCTTGTGCTCGACGTCCTCGAGCCCCGCGTAATAGGTGGCGTTGAACAGCGTAGTGGTGAACTGTGAGACGCCGCCGCCGACGCCCGGGACGAGCTTGCCGCCCAGGATCACCGGAGCGTCCTTGTAGCCCTGCTTGTAGCTGCGCTCGCCGGTGTGCCGGTTCAGCGAGAACGTCTTGCCGGGCAGCACCAGGGCGCCCCGGACCTGCTTCGCCGCCTGCACGATGTTCTGGCTGCGGGACGAGGACAGCCCGCCGGTGAACTTCGTGGTGAAGGTCGAGACCTTCTCCTTCACGCCGAGTTTCTGCAGGTCGGCGGTGGTCAGCTTCGGGGCGCTCTCGATGAGGGTGGCCTTGATCGACCGTTCGCCGGTCTTGCGCAGCACGTCGAGCAGTTGCGGCGCCATCGCGGCCAGGTCGACGGCGTTGCCCTCGGCGCCGTCCACGATCACCGGCTTGCCGCCCTTGAACGTGAACCGGGCGTCGCGGGCCGTCACCTCGACCTCGGCGAGCCGGCCCTTGACGGCGGCGCGCAGCTTCCTCTCGTCGATCCGCGGCTCGATCCTGCCGCTCTTGTCCGCGGTCAGCACCAGGCTCTTCGCGATGGCGGCAGGCGGCAGGGTGACCGTGCCGCGCGGCGAGTTCACCGTCACCGGACCGGAGACCGCGGGCTTGGCGAGCGACTCGACCAGTTCGTCGACCTCGGCCGCGGTGGTGGTCGCGTTCACGTCTACCAGCGGAACGGTGATTGTCTGGTCCGGGCTGGGCTGTCCAGTGCTGGGCTGTCCAGTGCTGGGCTGTCCAGTGCTGGGCTGTCCAGTGCTGAGCCAGCCGGCTCGCACCGCCTCGGCTGACCGGGCCGGGTCCAGGTCGCGGCCCGGCTGGGGGTGCACGGCGCGCGGTTTGACGCCGTCGAAGACTACGGCGGGCTTGCGCATCGGGGTGCCGACCTTCCCGGCCGACTTGCGCAGCGCGGCGTCCAGCAGCTCGGGGTCGACGGCTACTACCGGGGCCACCTCGCGCTCGTCGAGGAGCGCGGGACGGCCAGTGGCGGCCGCGTCGATCGTCGCCTCGACGTCGACCACCAGGCCGACGTCTGCGGGCTTCACGGTGACCTCTTTGCCGCCGCCGTCTGCGTTGCCGCCTTCGTCGATTCGTACTTTGACGGGCTCGGTCAGCTTCTTGTCCGCGGCCAGGTGGTTGCGCAGGGCGGTGGCCGCCGCGGTGCGGCTCAGCCCGCCCAGGTCCACGCCCAGCACGGTGACCCCACGCGGCACGTCGCCCCGGAAGGCCCAGGACGCCGCCGCGCCTGCGCCGATGGCCAGAGCGAGCGTGGTGACGCCGGCGATGAGCAGGCGCCGGCCCCGGCGTGGGCTGCCGTCCGGGCGGTCAGGGTCCGCGGGTGCGCCGGGTTGCAGGAGGACCGGCTGGCCTGCGCTGTCTCGGCTGGCGCTGTCCTGGCCTGCGCTGTCTCGGCTGGCGCTGTCCTGGCCTGCGCTGTCTCGGCTGGCGCTGTCCCGGCCGGTGCTGTCCCGGCCGACGCTGTCGTGCGCCGGTGTGGCCTGGTGCGGCAACCGTATGGTCGGGTTGTCCTCGACGGGCGGCTGGCGGTCACTGGCAGGTGTCACCGGGCGTCCTCCTGGGGGGCGGTGGGCGCTACGTCCGGTCTGGACGCATTTGTTCGCGCCGATCGCGGCGCGGGCTCAGCATGCTAATCGACGCGGAGCCCCTCCGACCTCTCGATCAGTTGTGATGAGTGGCATTCAACGCCGACCGCACCGTGTTGACCAGGGTCTCCCGGTTGTACGGCTTCGCCAGAATGGTGGATCCCGGCTCCAGGTTGTTGCCGGACTCGTCGAACAGCGCCTCGGCGAACCCGGAGACGAAGACGATCGTCAGGTGCGGCTGCCGGGCGGTGGCGATCTGGGCCAGCTGCCGGCCGTTCATGCCCGGCATCACCACATCGGTGACCAGCGCCGACACGTGCCCCGGGTGCTGCTCCAGGACCTGCAGCGCCTCGGCGCCGTCCGACGCGGTGAGCACGTTGTACCCGGCGCCGCTCAGGATCCGCGCGGTCACCTTCAGCAGCGCGGCCTCGTCGTCGACCAGCAGCAGCGTCTCCCCGCCGGCGCACGCCTCGTGCTCCTCGGCCGGCGGCTGCGCCACTGTGGTGAGGACCGGCCCAGCGAGCGGCCCGGCGAGCAGCCCAGACAGCGGCCCAGCGAGCGGCCCGGCGAGCAGCCCAGACAGCGGCCCAGCGAGCGGCCCAGCGAGCGGCCCAGACAGCGGCCCAGACAGCGGCCCAGCGAGCGGCCCAGCGAGCGGCCCAGACAGCGGCCCAGCGAGCGGCCCAGACAGCGGCCCACTCAGCACCGCCGGCAGCGCGAACGTTGCCGTGGTGCCGTGTCCCTCCCGGGACAGCAGGGTCAGCTGCCCGCCGGCCTGGCTCACGATGCCCTGCGCGGTGGACAGGCCCAGCCCGGCCGTGCCGCGGGTCGGCTTCGTGCTGAAGAACGGCTCGCAAGCCCGGTCCAGCACGTCCGGCGGCATGCCGTTGCCGGTGTCCCGGATGCGCAGCACCACGTTGTCTTCCTCCCGGGCCGTGGCGATGGTGACGGTCCCGCCGTCCGGCATCGCCTCGGCGCTGTTGCGGACCAGGTTCTGCACCGCCTGGGTGATCTGGGCCGGGTCGGCCTGCACCTCCGGCACCCCCGGATCCAGGTCGAGCACCAGGTCGACGTGGTCACCGACGGCTTCGCGCAGCGACGAGGAGGCCTCGCGCAGCAGGGCGTTCATGTTGAACGCGGTGGGCTGGGTGATCTCGCGGCGGCCGAACGCGAGCAGCTGCTGGGTCAACGTCTTGGCCCGCTCGCCGCCGTTGACCACCTGGCTGAGATCGGCGAGCAGCGACTCCGCCACCTCCGCCGGGATGCTGCCGTCCGCCTGCCCGTCGGTGATCGACTCGATCGCGAGCGTGGTGTACCCCAGGATGGCGCCGAGGATGTTGTTGAAGTCGTGCGCGGTGCCGCCGGCCATCCGGCGCAGGCTGTCCAGCCGCTCCGCGTCGCGGTGCCGGATCTCCTCCTGGCGCCGCTGGGCCTCCTCCTGGCGGTGCTGGATCTCCTCGCGCAGCCGCTCCTCCGCGGAGACCAGGTCGGTGACGTCGTCGACCATCAGGACGCCGCCGGCCAGCTGCCCGTCATCGTCGTCGCGGATCTGCCGCAGGTGCAGCCGCAGTCGCCGGGTGGTGCCGTCCGGCCAGGTGATCCGATGATCGAACTTGAGCTCGGTCGCGTCGCCGACGCCGTGCACCAGACTCAGCGCGGCGTCCTGGGCGGTGGTGTCGAGGGCGGTGTCGAGGCAGGCCAGCCAGCCCGCGCCGAGAAGGCTGTCCAGCGGCACCTGCATGATCTCGCCGAGGCGCGGGTTGATGTAGTCGGCGTTCCCGTGCCGGTCGAGGATGCCGATGCCGACCGGGGACGCGACCGCCATCGCCTCGAACCGGCGCTCGGTGTCGTGCAGGGCGCGGACCTTCTCGATCAGCTTGGCATTCACGGCATGCAGGTGCGCCTGGGCGAAGGTCTCGTCGGCGGCCGGCACGTCGACGGTGACCGGGCCTTGCGCCAGCGCGGTGTCCACCGCGTCGAGGAGGGTGTGCGGGTCCTGCGAGCGCAGCACCACCTGGCTCACCCCGCACGCGTCGGCGATCGGCCGGGTCTCCGGCTCCAGATAGTTGGCGGTGTAGAAGATCACCGGCGCCTGGGCGGCGAGCGGGTCGGGGTCGGAGCGCAGCCGGTGAACCAGTTCCAGGCCGTCGATGCCGGGCATCAGCACGTCGGAGACCACGACGTCGGGGTGGTGGACGTGGGCGAGGCGGAGCGCGTCGGCACCGTCGTGCGCCTCGATGACGTCGTGACCCCGGTACCCGAGGAGCATGCGCACGATGTCCCGGTTGGCGGCCACATCATCGACGACCATCACCGTCGCCACGGCGCCCCCTCTGTGACGTCGAGAAGCCTGTCCTGTCGAAGGTCGTTCACCAGCTTTGTCCGGTATTAAGGCTAATGCAGAAAATGATCACATGTACGGTGATGCTGAATCAGATTCGTCTTGATGCAGGTGTGGCGCTGGGCTGCTGGGATCATGGCTGCTGGGATCTGGGGCTGCTGGGATCTGGGGCTGCTGGGATCTGGGGCTGCTGGTGGCCTCTGGGAGGGAAAGAGTGGTGGGGGAGAGCGGTGCGTAGGCCGGGGCGGGCGCCCGCACTGCTGGTGCTCGGCGCGCTGACCGCGGCAGGGGTGACGCTCGGCGCCGAGGTACTGCGCTACCGCATAGGGCGCCGGCTCGACCAGTACTTCTACCTGGCCGCGATCCTGGAGCACGCCGAGACGCCGGCCTTCGTGAAGAGTCTCAGTGGCCGCTTCCGTCTGGTCAGTGGGGCCTTCGAGCAGGTTGAAGGGCTGCCCGCCGGCCGAGTGGCTGGTCGCCTCGACCGGGAGGTGTTCACCCCGGAACGCCTGGCGGAGATGCGGCGCCGGGATCGGGCCGTACTGACGGCTGACGGCCCGCTCGCCTTCGAGGACGTCTTCCCGGGCCGTTCAGCGCCGGGCAGCTCAGCGCAGGGCAGCCCAGCGCCGGACAGCTCAGCCTGGGGCAGCTCAGCCTTGGACAACTCAGCCCTGGACAGCTCAGCCTTGGACAGCTCAGCCTTGGACAGCTCAGCTCCCGTCAGCCCATCCTCGGAGAACGCTGCCGGTGAACGGCGGTTCCTCACCACCCTCTACGTGCTGCGCAATCGACGCCAACGGCCGTACGCCATCTTCGGGGTGGGCACCGAGGTCACGCAGTTGCGCCTGGCCGAAGGGCAGGTGGAGAACGAGCGCCGGGCGCAGGCGCACACGAACGCCCGGCTCGCCGCCATCGTCGAGGCCTCCCAGGACGCCATCGTCAGCAAGGCCCTGGACGGCACGATCCACACCTGGAACCCGGGCGCCGAGCGGCTGTACGGCTACACCGCCGAGGAGATGGTCGGCAACGACGTCACCCGGCTGCTCCCACCGGACCGGCTCGGCGAGGAGAAGATTCTGCTCGGCCGGGTGCTGCGAGGCGAGGCACTGAGCCGGTACGAGACCCGCCGTCAACGCAAGGACGGCACCGTCATCGAGGTGTCGCTGAGCATGGCCCCGATGCGCGACATCGACGGTACCGTGATCGGCGCCTCCACCGTGGCGCACGACATCACCGCCCGGGTGCACGCCGAGCAGCGGCTCCGCGTCGAACGCGAACAGCTCGAGATGATCATGCGGGCGGCCAGCGACCCGTTCTTCACGATGGACGGCGACGGCCGGATCGTGGAATGGAACCGGCAGGCCGAGCATGTCTTCGGCTGGCCCCGTGCGGAGATCGTCGGCCGCCACGTGGCCGACACCATCCTTCCGGCCCGCTACCGGGAAGGGTTACGCAGTCTGCTCAGCGGGCGACTGGACCGGCTGCTGGACCGGCCCACCGAGATCGCGGTGATTCGAAGGGACGCTTCTGGCGCCCACCGTGATGGCAGTTCTGAGACCGGCGGTTCTGATGTCGGCGGTTCAGACGTAGGCGGTTCTGATGTCGGCGGTTCTGACGTAGGCGGTTCTGATGTCGGCCGCCCTGTGGTCGGCGCGGAGGTTCCAGCCGAGCTGACCATGTGGCGTCTCGGCTACGACGGGGGAGCCAACTTCCACGGCTTCATGCGCGACATCACCGCCCGCCGGCAGACCGAGCTGGCCCTGGCCGAGGCGCGGGACCAGGCGATCGAGACGGCGCGGTTGAAGTCGCAGTTCCTGGCCTCGATGAGTCACGAGATCCGGACGCCGATGAACGGCGTCATCGGCTTGACCGGCCTGCTGCTCGGCTCGGACCTCGACGAGAAACAGCGCCGGTACGCCCAAGGCATCAGCGCCGCCGGGTCCGCGCTGCTCGCCGTGATCAACGACATCCTGGACTTCTCCAAGCTGGAAGCCGGCAAGGTCCTCCTGGAGGAGGCCAACTTCCAGGTCGGGCACCTGATCGACGATGTGGTATCCCTGGTCGCGCCGCCGGACACCCGCGACTCGGTGACGGTGACCGCGATCTGCGACCCGCGCCTGCCGTCGACCGTCTGCGGTGACCCGGCCAAACTGCGCCAGGTGCTGCTCAACCTGGCCGGCAACGCGGTCAAGTTCACCAGCCACGGACACGTCACGGTGACCGCCTCGTTGGACGACCGGCAGCTGGGTGACCGAGAGCTGGGTGACCGAGAGCTGGGTGACCGGCAACCCGCGGACCCCGACGCGGTGCCGATCCGGTTCGAGGTGCACGACACCGGCATCGGCATCGACAAGCGCCAGCAGGTCGACCTCTTCGAGGCGTTCACCCAGGCCGACGCGGGCACCACCCGGCGGTTCGGCGGCACCGGTCTCGGCCTGGCGATCAGCCGGGACCTGGTCGAGCTGATGGGCGGCCGCATCGGTGTGGACAGCCAGCCGGGGCGGGGCAGCACGTTCTGGTTCACGGTCACGATGCGTGCGGCTCGCCCCGGGCTGGACGTCTCCGACCGGCATTCGCTCGACGGCCTGCGCGTGCTGATCGTCGACCGGGACGACACCGATCGCGCCGCGCTCGCCGACCAGCTCACCGCCTGGTCGATGCAGGCGATCAGCGCGGAGGACACCGCCGGCGCGGGAGCCGTCCTGCGCGAGGCGGCCGCCGCAGGGCGGCCGGTCGATCTGGTCCTTCTGGACATCGGCACGGTACGCCAGGACGGGCAGGACATCACGGGACTGACGCTGACGCCGGACGGCTGCCCGGCACCCAAGACCATTCTGCTCGCCGGCGATGCCCACCACCTGCCCGATGAGCGGGACCCGGAGCGGTTCTCCGCGGCGTTCGCCAAACCGCTGCGCCAGTCACAGCTGTATGACGCCCTCGTCGGCGCGCTGGCGGACCGGGCCGGACGCCAGCGCGCCGACACCGTCGCCGGAGCGTCGCCGAGCCGGGGGCACCTGCTGCTGGTCGAGGACAACGACATCAACCGCACCGTGGCCCTGGGCATCCTGGCCAATCTCGGCTACAGCGCGGACGTCGCGGTCAACGGCGTGGAGGCGGTCGAGTACGCGGCTCGTGCCTCTCGCCCAGGTGAGCCCGGATATCAGGCGATCTTCATGGACTGCCTGATGCCGGAGATGGACGGGTACGCCGCCACCGAGGAGATCCGCCGCCGTGAGCCACCCGGCCGCCGCGTGCCGATCATCGCGCTGACCGCGAGCGCGTTGCCCGAAGACCGGGCGCGGTGTCTGGCAGCGGGGATGGACGCGCACATCGCCAAACCGCTGATCCCGGGTGACGTGGCCCGGGTCCTGGAGGAGTGGGGGAGCGGAAAGCCGGTGCGTGATGTCACCGTCAGCGCGCCCCAACCAGATTTGGCTGCCGAGCCGAATCTGACCCCGGAATCCGAGCGAGCGACGGTGCTTTCGGAGATCGAGCGGCGCCTCGATCAGCTGCGCGGTCCGGATCCGGTGGCCACCGCGAAGGCTCTGGACGCTCTGCTCGGCTCCCTGACCGCGAAGATCCCGGAACACCTGGAGCGGATCGCGCAAGCCCTCGCCCTCGACGACGCGGCCACGCTGCGCGGTGAGGCGCACCAACTCAAGGGCATCATGGCGAACCTCGGGACGACAGCCGCCACCGCGGCCTGCGACCGGCTGGAACTCGACGGCCGGGCCGGCGACCTGGACGCGGCGGTGGTGTCCCTGTCACAGGCCCGCCGCCTGGTCGCGATCGTCGGAGACGCGGTCGGCCGGATCCGCGAGCGCTCCACATCGATGCCCGCACCGGCCGGCCCGCCCCCAGCGCCATAGCGACCCCCCAGCGCCATAGCGGCCCGCCCCAGCGTCATAGCGGCCCGGCTCGCGATCAGTTAACCGACCGGCGTCCGTTCGCGCGCCGCGTCCCGCCGGTTCGCGAGCACGCTGGTCACAGTCACGGTGGCCAGCGTCACCGCGATGACGGCCAGCGACAACTCCGTCGGGATGTCCGGCACCCGCGGCCACACCTTGTGCGCCCAGTGCAGCACCAGCTTCACCCCGATGAAGGCCAGGATGATCGCCAGCCCGTAGTCCAGGTGCCGCAGCCGGTCCAGCACGTTGCGCAGCACGAAGTACAACGCCCGGAGTCCGAGCAGCGCGAACGCGTTGGTGGCGAACACCAGGTACGGGTCCTCGGTCACCCCGTACACCGCCGGCACGGAATCGACGGCGAACACCAGGTCGGTCATGAAGACAGCCACCACGACCAGAGCCAGCGGCGTCAGTGCCCGGCGCCCGTCGACCCGTACGGTCAGCCTGCTGCCCTGGTAGTCCCGGGTCACCGGCATGAACCGGCGCATCAGTCGTACGCTGCGCATGTTGTCGATGTCGACATGGAACTGCTCGTCCCGCATCGCGTCGCGCATGACCTTTATCGCCGTCGCCAGCAGGATCGCACCGAACAGCAGGAACGCCCACGCGCCGGTCTGCAGCACCGCCGCCCCGGCCGCGATGAAGATCGCCCGCAGCACGAGCGCGCCGACGATCCCGTAGAGCAGCACCCGTTGCGCCAGGGCGGTGGGCACCGCGAACGCCGCCAGCAGAAGCATGAAGACGAACAGGTTGTCGACCGACAGCGACTTCTCCACCACGTACCCGGTGAAGAACTCCATGGCCGGTGTCCGGCCGTACACCTGCCAGATGAGCACCCCGAACGCGGCCGGCAGCGCGAGATAGAAGATCGACCATCCCACCGCCTCGCGCATCGCCACTTCATGCGGGCGGCGTGTCACGGCGAAGTCGGCGGCGAGCAGAGCGAGCAGCACTGCCACGGTAAGCGCCCACAATTGTGGGGTCGCGATGGTGTTGAGGGCTGCACTGGAATCCAGGGCGGCGCTTGAATCCAGGACAGCACTGGAATCCAGGGCAGTACTTGGATTCAGGGCAGCGACAGTATTCAGATGTGGCACGGGTCCCCCTCGGACACGTTTCGTCGTCCGAGGTCTCCCTCACCCGAAGCGCCGTTCGTCGGCGGCAGCCGGGCGAGCGCACGGGGGCAAGTTCGGCATGCCCGTGGTGACCGCCACGCTCTTTCCGGAGGTACTCCCCTCACTCCGCAGGATAGGCAACAACTGGGGGGTCAGCTATCCGCATCACGCGAATACGCGATTCGGGTTGACGGGCCGCGGGTCGGGGAGGACCGTGGAAGTACGCCGTTAAGGCAGGTCAAGGGGTTCGCGTGATCCCGTGGTCGCGGTTCCGGGGAGGTTCCGCATGTTGATCGACATCCTGATCGGCACGATGCTCATCGCCTGCATGCTGATCAGCAGCGCCGCGCTGCTGCCACCACGCCGGCACGGGCATGCGGGCCATCATTTCTACCATCGCCGTTTCCACCATCGCCGTTTCCACCATCGGCACAGCTGAGAAACATCCGACCGGCGACCCGTGTGCGTTAGGGCCGCCGGTCCTCCCGTTTGGTCTGATTCACAGGCGCAATCCGTAAGCCGCAATCCGTGCGAATGGGAGCCGCGCCTTTCGGAACCCGGTTCCGCTGATCCGCGCGATTTCTCAATCGCAGCGATTACTCCCTCAGCTAAATAAGATCGCGCAGCGTGGCCGCGAAAGTCGCCGGCGCGCGCAGATGCGGGAAACCCGAACGCGGCCGGGTGGGGGAGACCGGATGGGGCCGCCCACGACCTGCGGTCGGCCGCTTGAACCAGCATCGGTACGCCCGAAGCAGCGTCGCATCCCGTTGAGCGACCGCGAACTGCCGGTACGGTGCCGGAATGTCTCCCAGATCGGCCGCGGCGAGGTGTTGCTCCACGGTGTCCGACGGCTCGGCGAGCGGCTCGTCGAACGTGAGCACCGCCCGGGTCGCGTAGGAGCCGGCGAACGCGTCAGCGAGCAGCGCTGACTCGCCGTGCCCGACGATCACCGGCGCCCGGTGCAGGTCGAGGCCGGCCACCAGCACCGCCAGGTCCTGGGTGAGCGCGTCGAGCTCGTAGTCGCCGCGCGGCGCCGACTGGCCGTGACCCGGCAGGTCCACGGCGATCACGCTGCACGAGTTCCCCAGTTCGGCGGCGACCGGCCACCACATCGTGCGGTCGTACAGCAGCCCGTGCAGCAGCACGACGGGACGGCCGTACCGGCCCCAGCGGTCGTACACGAGACGATTTCGTGGGGTTCCGAAGGCGTGAGTGGTGCGGCGGGGCGGTTGGGGATGCATGCGTCTGGTCTTCCTGTTCCGGGGCGCCACCAAACATGTGACGTCTTCCGCCATGTGCTGAGCCGCGCACGGATCGTGGCCGGCGGCACGGTCCTGGAGGTCCACACTTCGCTCTCGACATCTGCTGAAAACACACCTCCTGTACGAGCCATCCTTATGTACGGACAAGATGATGTTCTCGATCGAAGGCGACGACAGGAGCTCTCCGGTGACCGATCAGGCCGCGCCGTCCCGACCGACGAGCGCGCTCACCCCGTGGCGGGCGATCGTCGGATTCGGGGTGGTGAGCCTGGCGGCCGACATGGTGTACGAGGGCGCCCGCTCGATCACCGGACCGCTGCTCGCCACCCTCGGTGCGTCCGCGTTCGCCGTCGGTCTGATCAGCGGCGCCGGCGAGGCTGCCGCCCTGCTGTTGCGCCTGGTATCCGGCCCGTTCGCGGACCGCAGCGGCCGGTATTGGGCGCTGACCATCACCGGCTACGCGATGACCGCCGTGTGCGTGCCGCTGCTCGCGATCGCGCCCCTGCTCGGCGGCGCCGGCCTCGCGGTCGCCGCGTGCCTGATCGTTGCCGAACGGGTCGGCAAGGCGGTCCGTAGTCCAGCGAAATCGGCTCTGCTCGCCGAGGCGGCCGGCGCAGTGGGCCGGGGACGCGGATTCGCCGTACACAAGGCTCTTGATCAGATCGGTGCTTTCGCCGGTCCGCTGGTGGTGGCCGCGCTGGTCGCCGCAGCGGGCACGCTGTGGCCGGCGCTCGCGGCCCTGGCCGTCCCCGGCGCCGTCGCGATGGCGTTGCTGCTCTGGATGCGGCGTAGATTCCCGGCCTTCTCCAGCGCTACGGCCTCGGGCACGGTTCCGGGGGGCGCGGTCCCGCCGGACACAGTTCCATCGGGCACCGCTCTGTCAAACACCGCTCCGTCAGACACCGCTCCGTCAGACACCGCTCCGTCAGACACCGCTCCGTCAGACACCGCTCCGTCAGACACCGCTCTGTCAAACACCGCTCTGTCAAACACAACATCGCCGACGTCGGCCCAACCTGCCTCACCCGCCGGCCGTCTTCCGCAGCGCTTCTACTGGTTTGCCGCTTCGGCTGCCGCCGCCACCGCCGGGCTCGTCACGTTCGGGATGATCTCCTACCACGCCAACCGCACCGCCGGGATCGCCCTCGCCGCGGTGCCCCTCCTGTACGCCGGCGCGATGGCTGCAGGTGCTCTCGCTGCGCTGGTAAGCGGCCACCTCTACGACCGCATCGGCGCACGGGTGCTGTACGCGCTCCCGCTCCTCGCCGCGGCCACCCCCGCGCTCGCCTTCGCCGACGGGTCCGGAGCGACGGCCGCGATCATCACCGGCACGCTTCTCTGGGGCGCCGCGATCGGTGTGCAGGACTCCACGGTCAAGGCTCTCGTGGCCGACATGGTCCCCGCGCCCCGCCGGGCCACCGCTTACGGAGTCTTCGCCGCGATCCAGGGCGCCGCCGCGCTGGCCGGTGGCGCCCTCGCCGGCGGCCTCTACGGCTATTCGATCACCATGCTGGCTGTCGCGGTGGCAGCTCTCCAGGCCGTTTCAGCAGTCCTGCTGGCCGTAGCCCTCATCCGAACGGCTCGAGCAGACGATCAGCCGTGAGCGCCTGTAACAGGGACCAGTTGCAACAGGGGCCAGTTGCAACAGGGGCCAGTTGCAACAGTGGCACTTGCAACCGTGGCACTTGCAACCGTGGCACTTGCAACAGTGGCACTTGCAACAGTGGCACTTGCAACCGTGGTCGCCCGCAACCGTGAACACCTCCCGATGCGTGGGCAACAACCGATGGACCGTGGGCAAAATGCGGTCTTGTCGCCGATCGTTCGGCTCGGCGTCACGGACGTGTAGCCCTGTTGATCGAACCCGGCATTCCCCTGTGTTCATGCGCATCGCGCTGGTCACAGAGTCTTTCCTGCCCGACGTCAACGGCGTCGCCAACTCGGTCGCACGGATGGCCGAGCACCTGGTGCGCACCGGCCACGACCCCCTGGTGATCGCCCCGGAGCCGCCGGCCGGCACCGGCCAGTCGGTCGGCCCGCTGCCGTACCCGGTGGTGCGTGTGCGGTCCCTGCCGATGCCCGGCTACCCACAGCTGCGGCTCGGCCTGCCGGCTCCGGCGTTGCACGCCGCCATCCGCCGCCACGACACCGACGTGGTGCACTTGGCGAGCCCGTTCGTGCTCGGCGCCTGGGCGCAGGTGAGCGCCCGGTCACTCGGCCTGCCCTCGGTCGCCGTCTACCAGACCGACGTGGCGGCGTACGCCCGCGCCTACCGAGCACACCTGGCCGGAGCACTGCGCCCGGCCGAAGCTCCAGCCCTCCCGGGTTCACGAGGTCTCGCCAGATCCCAGAGCCTGCCCGAACTACGGAACCTCACCGGACCGCGGAGTCTGACCGGGTCACTCGGAGCGCGCATGGCGTGGCGGTGGATCCGTACAGTGCACAACTCCGCCACGCGTACGCTCGTGCCCTCCACCGAATCGATGGCCGCCCTGGAGTCCCACGGCGTGCGCCGCCTCCACCTGTGGCGGCGCGGTGTCGACGACATCCGCTTCCATCCCCGCCACCGCAGCACCGGCATCCGGCGCGCGCTCGCCCCGAACGGTGAGGTCGTCGTCGGTTTCGTCGGCCGGCTCGCCGTCGAGAAGGAGGTCGACCTCCTCGCCGGCGTCGCCCGCCTGCCGGGTGTGCGACTCGTCGTGGTCGGTTCCGGTCCGGCCGCACCGGCTCTGCGCAGGGCACTACCCGGCGCGACCTTCCTGGGCGCGCGGCACGGCGCCCAGCTGGCCCGCATCTACGCGAGCCTCGACATCTTCGCGCACACCGGCCCGTACGAGACCTTCGGCCAAGCAGTCCAGGAAGCGATGGCGAGCGGCCTGCCCGTCGTCGCCCCCGCCGCGGGCGGCCCGCTCGATCTGGTCGCGCACGGCCGTACCGGATATCTGGTGCCGCCACATCAAGCCGGAGGCTTCACCGAGGCAGTGGCACATCTCGTCGCAAATACCCAACTGCGGCGGGCCTTCGGCACCGCGGCGCGGGCGACGGTGGAGGGCCGCAGTTGGTCCGCGATCGGCGACGAGCTTGTCGGTCACTACCGGGCCGCTCTGGGTACGCCAATTGCGGCGCGCGTCCCCGCGGTTGCCGGATAGCGGACGTATGGTGGCCGCGTGGCCGTGCGCTCCGATTCTTGTGATCCGATCCGTATGAACCGTCGCGCAGCGAACCGCAGCCCTGTTCATCACAGCTATCTCAGCCGCGGCCTGCACAGCCACCGCACCCTTGCCCGCCAAGAGTCGAGCCATCAATGCCCACCTTGGTGGTGATTCGCGGGAACTCGGGCAGCGGCAAGACCACCACCGCCCGTGAGGTGCGTCGCCGTTACGGCCGCGGTTGCGCTCTGCTCGAACAGGACTATCTCCGCCGCATCGTGCTGCGGGAGCACGACAGCGGCAGCATTCGCCCCGTTGCGCCGCGCTTCATCGCAGCGACCGCGCGGACCACCCTCGAGCTCGGGTACCACGTCGTGCTCGAAGGCATTCTGCACACAGAGCGCTACGCATCCGCCCTGCACGAGCTGATAGCTGCGCATGCCGGGCCGGTCTGCACCTATTACCTGGACGTCTCCTTCGACGAGACCGTCCGCCGTCACCACGGCCGTGCCGATCCGATCCCGGTCTCCGCCGACCAGATGCGCGGCTGGTACGCACGGCTCGACCTGCTCGGCGTCCCCGGCGAACGCGTCATCCCGGAATCGAGCACCTTCGACGACACCGTCGAGACGATTCTGCACACCAGCGGCCTGGCCACCACGCCGGCCACGACTCCATGCCCCACACGCTGCCCGAACTGCTGACTGCCCGCGCTGCTGACTGCCCGCGCTGTGAGCTCGCAGCCTCACACCTGCATCTCGCCGATACCGGCTTGTCGGCCCACCGCTTATGGCCCACTCCTCTTATAGCCCACTCCTTTCGTGGAGCACCGTTTTCTCAGCCGAACGTGCACAGTGATGGGCATGGCTTTCGTTCTCGACACCGCAGGCCTTCCGCTTCACGACCGGATGGAGGCCGTGCACACCGCGATGATGTACGCCTCCGCGCCCTGCCACGTCATCCACGAGAATCCCGCAGTTTCGATTTACGCCCGGATGGAAGTCTGGGACCTCGGCGACGCGAACGTCTTCACCCAGCGGTCCTCCGGCATCCGCCTGGTACGCACCTCGAAGCTCGCCCGTCAGGACTCCGTACCGGTAATCGCCCTCTCCGTGCAGCAACGCGGATCCGGCCGACTCGGCCAGGCCGGACGCCAGGAGATCTGCCCCACCGGCGACCTGATCGGCGTTGACCTTTCCGGCGCGTACGACTACTCCTGGCCCGGCGACGGCGCGGCCGGCTGCATCCAGATTCCTGTGGACCGGCTCGACCTCCCGGTCGACGTGATCCGGTCAGCTCTGGGCAACCTGCGCGCCAGCCCGCTGTACCGCCTGGTCACCACCCACATTGCGCAGCTCGCCGGCGATCCCGCCCGTATCACCGCGGACCCGGCCGCAGCCACCGTCGCCGCCGCCAGCATCGATCTGTGCCGGGCGCTGCTCGCCTCAGCCGCCCGCGATGACAGGCACTCCCGTCAGGTGCTTGCTGAGACGATGCTCACCCGCATCCGCGCCTTCGTACGCCAGCGCCTCACCGACCCGGACCTGAACCCCGCAATGATCGCCGCCGCGCACAACATCTCAGTGCGGCATCTGTACAAGCTGTGCGCCCAAGCCGACCTGAGCCTCGAACAGTGGATCATCAATGAGCGCCTGCAGGGCGCCCGCCACGAACTACTCCAGCAGTCACCTCACCAACGTGCCGGCCGCCCGATCTCAGCGGGCCGGATCCCAGTTGGTCAGCGTCCCGCCCGCCAAGGGCCCGCCGTACCGACCTCGATCGCTGCCATCGCGCGCGCCTGGGGTTTCCGCGACCCCACCCACTTCACCCGCCGCTTTCAGGCCCGTTACGGCATGACCCCGAGCCAGCTGCGCAGTGCCTCCATCGAGGCCCGTAGCCCTTCTCGTCACTTCCCGCCCGCACCGTGAGCCTGCAGCGTGAGCCGGTGATCGTGCACTCACAGCCGACTGTTACCGGCGGTGCCATGAATACGGTTCGACCTAGTCATGGTTCTCAGGGGAAGAGCCGAGGAGTCCCGCGCATTACACGCCTTCATAGGCGCCCTGCGCAGGGGTCTCGGCGGAACATTGGTGTTGCAGGGCGACCCAGGCACAGGCAAAACAGCCTTGCTGGACAGCGCCCTCTCCGCCAGTGCCCTCTCCGACGGCGCCCTCTCCGGCAGTGCCTCCTGCGACAGTGCCTCCTCCAACAGTGCCTCCTCCAACAGTGCCTCCTCCAACAGCCCCCTCTTCGGCAGCGACCTCAAGAACCGCATTACCCCCGACAGCCCCGCGCAGGGTCCCATCCTGCAAGTCCTACGGCTGTCCGGCGTCGCGGCGGAGACCGACTTCCCTTACGCGGCCCTGCACCGCCTGCTGCTGCCGTTCTTGGAGGATCCCAACTCCATAGCGCACTTGCCGCCCGTGCAACGCTGCGCCCTCGACGTAGCGTGCGGTCTGACCGACGGCCCACCCGCCGATCCCTACCTGACTGGCCTTGCCGTCACTGCGCTGCTGACCCGAGCCGCTGTTGAGAACCCTCTACTGTGCTGCGTGGACGACGCTCAGTGGATCGACCACCAATCCCTCCAAGTCCTCGCCTTCGTGGCCCGCCGCCTGCCCACCTCGGACGCGTCATCACTCAAACCAGCGGCGTTGCGCTCAGCGGTCTCCCGCCCACGAGCAAGCGTGGCGCCCACCCCCACCGCTGCGTTCAACGCAAGCATCGTGCCAAGGCCAGGCTCCGTGCCGGCCACGGGCTCCGCGCCGGCTACGAGCACCGCGCCGGCCACGAGCACCGCGCCGAACACAGTGTTTGCCTTCGACGCAGCGCTTACCGTTGAAACAGACCCTGCGCCCGCTGTGCCCGCTCCAGCTCTCCTACCCCGGCCGACCGGAACTCCACGTCCCCGCCCATCTCTCGGCATTCTGTTCGCCGCTCGGGGTGACGTCCCGGGGTTGGCCGAGTTCCCCACCCTCAGCCTCACCGGTCTCCCTACAGCCGCAGGCGTTGACCTTCTCCGTGACGCGATCCCCGGCCCCGTCGACCACCTCGTCGCGACCCGCCTGGTCGCAGCCACCGCCGGCAACCCACTGGCCCTGCTCGACCTCGGCCGCGAACTCTCCGCCGACCAGCTCGCCGGCGTCCGATCCCTGCCTGACCCGCTTCCGATGGGCCGCCGGCTGGCCGAGGATCACCTGCATCGCATCCGCCGCCTACCCGAACTCACCCAGCTCTGGCTCCTGGTGGCCGCCGCAGCCCAACCCGGCGGTGACCTCACCTACATCACTGCCGCGGCCAACCTCCTAGAACTTCCTTCGGACGCACCCACACCGGCCGAGACGGACGGCGTGCTGACGCTCGGCGCCGCTGCCGTCTTTCAGCACCCGCTCACTCGCTCAGCTGTCTACAGTGGTGCAACCGCTCCCCAGCGTCGCAGCGCCCACGCCGCCCTCGCGACGGTGACAAGCAGCCCCGAGCACGCCGACCTGCGTGCCTGGCACTCGGCCGCCGCCTGCCTGGGCCCCGACGAGGACGTCGCGGCGGAACTCGTGCGCACCGCGCACCAGGCAGCCGCTCGAGCGGACGCCCACAGTAGACACGCCACCCAAGTCACCTTCCTGGCCCGAGCCGCTGAACTAACCCCCATCGGTCCCGCGCGCGCGGAACGCATGCTCGCCGCTGCCGCGCTCACCGCACGTGCCCCTCTCGAGGCTCTCCGGTTGGCAGAAGTCAGCGTTGTCGAGGATGAGGTAGGCGCGGCGATCGACGCCACCGACGAGCTGCAGGCGATTTACCGTCATCCTGAACTGCTCGCCTGGCACAGGGCGGAACCTGCCGCGACGCCGACCAACGATCTGACGGACGCACTCGCCACTGCCGAGTGGCTGAGCTCAATCTCCGCCCAGTCGCTGACCCGGATGGGTCTCGTCGTGTTGGCACTGAGCCGCGGCGATTATGCGCGCGCCTGCGCGGTGGCTCGCGAGCTGTACGAGGCCGACAGTCTCAAGTCGGATTCCCGAGTCCTGCCCGATCTGGTCGAGGCGGCAGCGCGCAGCGGCAACCGAGCGCTGGCCGACCAGGCCCTTGCCGAACTGACGGAGCAAACCATCGCCGCCGGTACGGACCGGGCGCTGGGCGTGCTAGCCCGCTCTCAAGCCCTACTCGCGCAGACCTCACCCACTGCGCCCGAGAATCCCACTGCGCCCGAGAATCCCACTGCGCCCGAGAATCCCACTGCATCCCAGAGCTCCACTGCACCCGCGAGACCCGCCCCGAATCCGAGCGCAGAGTCCCTGTACCAGCGAGCTATTACCCTGCTGGCCCGCACCCCGGCGCACGCCGACCTCGCTCGCGCACACCTCCTCTACGGCGAATGGCTGCGCCGGCAGCGCCGCCGCCGCGACGCCCGTGTTCAGTTACGCACCGCGCTGGAGATTTTCGAGGCGATCCGCGCAGCCGGGTTCGCTGCCCGCGCTCGGCGGGAACTCGACGCCACCGGCTCCCCGGCCCGCCACCGCAGCACCGCCACCGAGCCGTCAAACAACCCCCGCCGCGCTCTGCCGGAGTCGCCGACCGGCCCGCACCTCACCCCTCAGGAAGCGGTGGTCGCCCAGCTCGCGACCACTGGCGCCACGAACGCCGAGATCGCGGCGCAGCTCTTCATCAGCGCGTACACGGTTGATTACCACCTGCGAAAGGTGTTCCGAAAGTTGGGCGTGACTTCCCGCCGCCAGCTGCGGAAAGCACTACTCGGCTGACACTGCTCGGCTGGCACTGCTCGGCTGGCACCGCTCGGCTGACACCGCACGGCTGGCACTGCACGGCTGGCACTGCTCGGCTGACACCTCCGACTCCGCAACTCACGTCCGCCGGTGGAAGGGATTGGTTCGCGGTGTCCGCTGGGAATCCATCCACACCGGCGGCAGAAACTCCGGTCGCCCGTCCGTTCCGAGCCGCACCTCCCAGCCGGACCGCTCGTCGTGGATCAGGCGGTGGTGGTGTTCGCAGAGCAATGCGAGATTGGCCAGCTCAGTGGTCCCGCCAGCGGCCCATCCGACGATGTGGTGGGCGTCGCACCAGCGGGCCGGTCGATCGCACCCCGGAAACGTGCACCCTTCGTCCCGGACGACGATCGCTCGCCGGAGGGCTCCGGTGACCAGTCGCCGAGCGCGTCCGGCGTCCAGGACCTGACTGTCCCCGCCCATGATGATCGGCAGGATCCGGGCATCGCAGGCCATCCGCCGCACCGCCGAGGCGGACACCGTCTCACCTGTGTCCAGTCGTCCGCCGGTGAGCTCGCGCCGGAGCGGGTCGAAACCCACGGTGACGGCCATCTGCGGCCGGTCGCCGCCGTTCTCCGGCAGCCGTCCGCCGCTCAGGGCGACTCGGCACACTTCGACCAGGGCGTCCGCGCGCCGCTGCGCCGGTGTTCGGGTCTCACCGGTCTCAGCCACTTCGGCGGCTGCGCGGTCCGGCCGGCACAGCGGGTCCAGCGCAGCCGACACGGTTGCCGCGCTCTCCGTGTCGAGGATGCCGCGCAGTAGGACCCGGCCGTCGCCGAGCGGGCTCACCGTGAAATACCGCTGCCGTCGCGCGCGCTGCTCCGCCCGGCGAAGTCGTTCCTCTTCGGAAGCCTCGGCAATCTCCGGAGCGACGTGTTCAAGAATTCGCCGACCGGAAGTGCGCAGCCCGTGCGGATCAAGACGTGGCGCCCATTCGGCCAGCATCGCCGATGCCTGTTGCCGGGTCTCCTGATCCAACTCGTCCGGCAGGTCGTCGAGCGTGCCCGCGATCGCCGTCAGCTGTTCTGTGTTGATCCGCCCCTCGCTGATCCCGCGGTCGAGGATCGGGTCGGCATCGAGCAGCCGGGCATGCGCGAGCAGCCGCGCCGCACGGCGCGGGCTGATCCGTAGACGGCCACGAAGCCACACCGCGGCCGAACTCGCCGCCTGCGCCGCCGGAATGCCCCGGCCGTCGATCTCCCGGATCACGTGCAGCAGCGCGGCGTGCAGCATCTGCTTCGCCGCATGGATGCCTTCCAGCGCGGCGAGCAGCTCATCCTCGGGCAACGCCCACATCGGCGCCTTGGCGCACTCCGCGCTCAGCCCGGCGACTTGCTCCACTGTCTCCTGCACGCCGCCATCATCGAACACACGTACGACAACCTCGGGCGCTCTCGGTGGCCGATGTGCCCGCTCACACCCATGATGAAAATCCCGAAGCGGCGGTACGCAGAAGCAGGCACCGATCCTGATGAAGCTGACAGCCCAGCCGTTCAAGATCGGCAGACGCGGCCCCGACCAGCGGACCTCAGTACCCGGTGTCCCGTGGCAGGACCGGCCGATCCGCCGCAGGCCCGTCCTCGGGCAGCCGTCCGGTGTCCACCAGCCACCGCTCCACCAACGGCCAGTACCACACCGAGGTGCCCGGCTCCGGCGCCGGAAACGCCGGATGCTCGGCTCGCCACAGATCCGCGAGGGACACACTGACACGGGCCCGATGCGCGATCTGCTGCATGGTCAACAGCGCGGGGTCGTCCTCATCCCGCTGCTCGGCACTGGCCCAGACACTGACCTGCGGTTCCTCCCAGCCGCGATCGGCCACCGCGGCGAGCGTCGGCGACACGGCCCGCATCCGCCCCCGCAGCGTCTCCCGGTTGATCTCGATGGTGTCCCAGACCGCCGCGTTGGCCGCCCGGATGCTGCCGAAGTCGCCGATGTGCCCGATGCCGTACGGCCGGGTGCCGACCTCGGCCGACCAGACGCCACGCAGGCCGGGCTTCACCGAGCCGAGGGTCATCGACGTGTACTCGGGCAGCCGGAGCGCACGCCCGCAATCCGCCGCCAGGCGGCAGGCGATCACCACATCGGACACCGGAGTCGGTCGCTGAGAACGGCACAAAGCAGCCACGTGTACGGCGAGCCGGTGCACCGGCTGGAGACGCTGCCACCACAGCTCCCGCACCCGGTCCAGCATCTCGTCGAGGGCGGGAACACCCTCCGCCACCATCTCCGGCGGCGCATGTTCGACCACCGCGCTGCTCAGCATCGTGATGAGCTCCAGAGCCAGCCGAGCCGACTCCGGAGGTGCTGCCGCCTCGAGCTGAGCCGCCGCCTCCGGCAGCGCTGTCACCTCGAGCCGTGCAACCGCCTCCGGCCGTGCAACCGCCTCCGGCCGAGCAACCGCCTCCGGCCGTACCGCCGCCTTCGGCTGCGCTGTCGTCTCTTGCCGCCCAGCCCCCGGATCCAGCGGGGAGGTCATCGTCATCGCCCACCTCAGGTCGTACCCCCGTCGTCTCAGCATGCCCGGCTTGACCGTCCCGGGGTGTCTACCGCGACCCACCTCCGCTGTCAGGTGTCCGACCGTTCACACCCCGCGACGGGTAGCCTCATCACAGGTCTGGAGGGGGAACAGTGCCGAAGATCGTCGATCACGACCAGCGGCGCGACGAGATCATCGAGGCGTACCTGGCCGTTGTCGCCCGGGACGGGCTGCCTGCGGCAACCAGCCGTGCCATCGCGGCGGAGCTGGGTGTCGGCACGGGCGCGCTCTGGCACTACTTCGACGGGTACGACGCGGTGGCGGCCGGCGCCTATCAGCGGATCACCGAGCGGACGAACCGGCGAATCGAGGCCGCCACGGCGGAGTTGCGCGGTCTTCCCGCGGTGTACGGGATGTTGCGCGAGATCCTGCCGCTGGTGAAGGAGACCGTCGACGAGGCGCATGTGGTGGTCGGCTTCTGGGGCCGGCTCGCCGCCAACGACAAGATCGCAGCGACCCGCGCCGACGTCGACGAGCACTGGCACGACTTGCTCGGGCAGCACCTCACCGAGGCGGCGGAGGACGGCGAGCTCGACCCGGCCACCCCGATCGAGGAGATGATCGACGTGTTGCTGTCGATCGCGGTGAGCCAGCAGGTGCACGCCATCATGGGCTCCGACCTGGCCGAGCCGGAACGCCAGATCAGGATGATCGACCACTGCCTGCACCCATGGTGCCGGTGAATCCATGGTGCCGGTGAACCCATGGTGCCAGTGAACGGCCGGTGAAACGGCCGGCGAGGTAACCGAGTGGGCACGATCCCATCGCCAGAGCGGCGCGAACGGCTGTTCGGTGTCAATGATGGGTCATGAGTGACTTCAGACTGAACCGCAGACTGCTCTTCACTGCCGGCTCCGGAGTTCTGGGCGTGACTGTCCTCAATACGCTGACCGGCTGCACCAGTTCAGACAGTCCCACCAGTTCCGAAAGCTCCGCCGGTTCAGGAGCCCCCGCCGTCTCAGGATCAACAGCGGCAGCCGGGGGAAACAACTCGGCGGGACCGGCTTCCGGAGGCGACAACCGGGTCGTCGGCGACTGGCAACGCGTCAACCTCTCCTTCGTCTCCGCGTACCTGCTGATCCGCGGCGCCGAGGTGGCCGTGGTCGACACCGGGACAGCCGGATCCGAGTCCGCCATCGAGACCGCGCTCAAGGCGGCCGGCGCCGACTGGTCGGCGGTGAAGCACGTCGTCGTCACCCACCAGCACGAGGACCACGCCGGCGGCCTGGCCGGGGTGGCGCCGCTGGCGACCGCAGCCAAGCTCTACACCGGGGAGGCCGACGTCGCGGGCATCGTCTACGACAAGCCGCTGACCGGCCTGAAGGACGGCGACGAGGTCTTCGGGCTGCAGATCATCGGCACGCCCGGGCACACCCTGGGGCACGTCGCGGTGTTCGAACCGGCCACCGGAGTGCTGGTCGCCGGCGACGCGTTGCGCAACCAGAACGGTCTCGAGGGGGCTGCGCCGGAGTACACCGCAGACCTCGGCCAGGCGGCCGCCTCGGTGAAGAAGCTGGCGGCGCTCGACGTGAGAGCGATCCTTCCCGGCCACGGCGACCCGCTGCTGACCGATGCGGCGCAGGCGCTGAAACAGCTCGCCGCATCGCTGTGAGCCGGAAGGAATGCCGGTGTGGCTGCCGGGGTGGGCTACCAGGCTGGTGACAGAGTGGTTGGCAGGGTGGTTGACAGAGTGGTTGGCAGAGCGATTGGCAGTCGCGAGGGCGCGCAGCAGATCGCGCTGGTACGTACCATCGTCGATCTGGCGCGTAGCCTCGGATTGACCACGGTTGCCGAGGGGGTGGAGACCGCGTACCACGCCGATCTGTTGCGGGATCTCGGCTGCGATCGTGGCCAGGCCTACCACTTCGCCGGCTCTGTGGTCGAGGTCGGCGCAGTTATTTCGGTCGGCGCAGTCGTTCAGGTCGGCGCTGTCGTTCAGGTAGGCGCTGTTTCCGCCGATCAGCAGAGCGACGCCGGATGCGGAGTGAGTGTGTAGGTGACGGAGACAGGACGGGCCAGGCCGGCGGATCTGACCGACCTCGAAGTCGTCGAGGAGCTCGGCCGCGGCGCTTTCACGATGGTGCACCGCGCCCGGCGTGGCGACCGGTGGTACGCGGTGAAACGACCGCTCGCCGACACCGAGGACGACCCGCAGATCCGAGCCGCCTTCCACCGGGAGGCTGCGCTGCTGGCCTGCATCGACGATCCCGGTGTGGTCGGCGTGCACGCCGCCGGCGAGTTCGACGGCATGCCCGCACTGGTGCTCGAGCACCTGCCCGGCGGCTCCTTGGCCGACCTGCTCGCCGGTGGTCTGATGAGCCAGGAGCGGGTGGTCGAGATCGCCGCCCAGCTCGCCCGCGCGCTCGCCGCCGCGCACCGTCTGGGCCTCGTGCACCGCGACATCAAGCCCGGCAACATCATGATCTCCGGCGAGAACGCCCCAGGTGACAGCACCAGAGCACCCGGGCAGGCGAGATCAGGGCAGGCGAAATCAGGGCACGCGAAATCAGGGAACCGCCGCGTCAAGCTCATCGACTTCGGTCTGGCCCAGCTCGGCCGCGACGAGCGCCCAGCCGCGGAGGAGGCGGTCGGCACCTTCCTGTACGCGCCTCCGGAGCAGTCCGGCATGCTCAAGCGCCCGGTGGACGGGCGGTCCGACCTCTACTCGCTCGGCGTCGTGCTGTTCGAATGCCTGACCGGACGGCTGCCGTTCGAGGCCGACGACGTCGGCGAGCTGCTCCGCCTGCACCTGGCCGCGCCCGTCCCCGACCTGGCCGTGCTGCGTCCCGGCGTCGATCCCGCGCTGGCCAAGGTGGTGTACAGGCTCCTCGCCAAGGACCCCGACGACCGCTATCCGGACGCCGCCGCCCTCCTCACCGACCTGCGGAACTGCCCCGGCGGGGCGGCCGCCGAACGCCCCGCGGTGACCGGCTGGCCGCTGTGCGGCCGCGACGCCGAGGCAACCCGGCTGCTCCGGCGCTGGGAACGCGCCCGAGCCGGCCAGGGCGGCGTCGCCGTGATCCGTGGCGGTCCGGGCACCGGCCGCACCCGCCTGGCCGCCGAGCTGGCGACGCAGGCAAGCTCCGCGACCGGCCCGACAGCCGACTCGGCACTCGTCCCGACAGCCGGCTCAACCGGCGGCCCAACCGGCGGCCCAACCGGCGGCTCAACAAGCGACTCAACCGGCGGCTCAGGAAGCGGCTCAACCGGCGGCGTGCCGGTGCTGTGGGCGACCGGCCGTCCCGACGAGGACCCGCTCGCCGCCGCCCGTGAAGCCCTCCGGTCCTGGCTGGCCGCGGTCCGCCGGCTGCCCGCGGCCCGGCGCGCCGTCATCGAACAGCACATCGACGACGCTTCGGCCGCTGCCGGCTCCGCCCTGCTCCGTCGCCTCTTCGGCGACCTCGGCCCGACGCCCACCGAGGGGTACGCCGAGCCCGGCGACCCTCAATCGCTCCCGCCCGGCACATCCGGCGCGGGCGGCGACGAGCACGTCCTCGCCGCCGGTGCCGCGTTCCTCGCCCACCTGGCGACCAGCGCCGGCGGGCTGGTCATCGTCGTCGACGACGCCCATGAGATCGACGCCGGCACCCGGCAGCTTTTCGCGAAGCTCGCCCCCGAACTGCCCGGCCTGCCGATTCTGCTGCTGCTCACCGCCCCGGACGGCGCCCGCGACCCGGCCGAGGGCCTGAACCCCGTCGACGGGCTGGCCGGCCCGGCGCCGCTGGAGGTCACCTGCGGTCCGCTGCCCGCCGCCGCGATCACCGAGCTGATCGAGTCCCGGTTGCCGGGCGCGACGGTCGGCGCCGAGCTGGTCCGGCACATCACCACGCGTACCGACGGAACTCCGCTCGCGGTCGTCAGCTACTTGCTGCGCCTGCTCGACGCGGGTCTGCTCATCCCGTTCTGGGGGGTCTGGCGCCTGGACTCCGTGGGCGCCGACCAGCTGCCGGCCACCGCCGGCCTGCGTGATCTGCTGGCGACCCGGCTCGACCGGCTCGGCGCCGAACACCTCGACTGCCTCGCCGTGGCCGCGGTGGCCGGTGTCCGGTTCCGCCCGGAGCCGCTGCTGACCATCGGCGACCCGGACCGGGTGGTGGCCGCGCTGGCCGCGGGTGTGGACCGGCACGTGCTGGAGGCGCGGCCGGGCGGGTGGTACGGCTTCGTCCACCCGCAGCTGCGCGACGTGCTGCTGGAACGGATCGACGAGGAGCACCTGCCGCGGGTGCATGCGGCCTTGGCGGGCGCGCTCGAGCAACTGCCGGAAGACCTTCGGGACGAGGGGCACGCGTACGCGATAGCGCGGCACCACCGTCGTGCGGGCACCGTGGTTCCGGCCGCGGACCGGCGGCGCAGCGCGGCGGCGGCGGGCCTGCGCGCGCTCCAGGACCAGGCGCCGGCCGAGGCGATCGACTATCTGAGCGAGGCACTGGCCGGGGATCGTGTGCTGGCCGGGGACCCTGTCCTGGCCGGGGACCGCGCTCCAGATGAGGGGCTAGCCGGGGGAGCTGCGCCGGACACTGAGCTGCTGCATGCTCTGGCCCGGGCCTATCTGGGCGCGTGGCGGTTCGACGAGGCCGCCGAGGTGCTGGACCGGGCGCTCGCCGCGGAGCCGGACCGGTTGCGCCGTGCCCGGCTGCTCACCACCCGGATCGAGCTGCACCACACCCTCTGGGACGACGAGCGTGCCCTGGAGGCGGCCCGCGCCGCGCTCGCCGAGCTGCGCCGGCCGCTGCCGGGGCGGGGACTTCTGGTTCTCATCTCGACGCTGTTCATCGCGCTCGGGGGTGCGCTCGTCCGTCGTACCAGAATCGGTTTCGGATCAGCACGGGGCCGGCGGCGGGAAACGCTGGCCGCGCTCACCGCCGTGCTGGATGCCGGTGGCTATGCCGCCGGGATCGGTATGCGCCTGCGCGAGGCCGGAACGCTGAGCCTGCGCGCGCTCTACGCGGTGAACCGGCTCGGGCCCTGCCCGGAGTACGTCCGGGTGTACGCGCTGATCGGGTACGTGACCGCAGTGATCAAGCTGAAGGGCACTTCGGAACGGTGCCTGAGACGGGCCGCTGAGGTGGCCGCCGGGCTCGGTGATCCGGCGCTCGTCGCCTATGTGGAGTGGCTGCGCGGCTGCGCGCTGCTGTTCGGTGGCTACGACGACGGCACCGCCTGGGAAAAGGTGATCACCCGCAACGTCCGGTGGTACTCGCCGGCCCAGATGATCCCCGGCTACGCCACGCTGGGCTTGCGGTTCCTGTTGCGCGGTTACGTCGGTGAGGCGGAGCGCGAGTACGAGCGGGCGATGGCGCACCTGCAACGGCCGGAACTGGCGCTCGGCACCTCGCTCGGCATGCTCAGCGTGATGATCCCGGCCGGGCAGAGCCGGTTCGGCGACGCCGCGACGGCGTTGAAGCGGCTGCGCGAGACGTTCCCGGAGGGCACCGGCACCCGGGTGCAGCGGGCCAACATCCTCACCGCCGCGGCTTGCGTCCTGCTGGAGCAGGGCGAGGTCGGCACCCAGCTGGAAGAGGCGCTCGCCGAGTTCCACAGTCTCGGGCTCAAGCCCGGCGACCTGATGCCGCAGCACAAGTGGATCTACGTGTATCAGGCGCACGCCCGGCTGATCCAGCTGCGTTACGCCCCCGACGAGGAGCGCGCGCAGCGGATGGAAGTGGCGCGCAAGGCCGTGCACATGCTGGGCAAGGTCGGCGGGACGCCGCTGCTGCGGGCGGTCTTCCACACCACGCGGGCCTCGCTGCTCTACGTCGGCGGCGACTACAAGCGCTGCCTCAAGACCGCGGACGAGGCGGAACGCCGGCTGCGCGCGGTGGACGCCCCGTTCATCCAGTACGAGATCTTCCGCATCCGGGCCCGGGCGATGCGTGCGTTGGGCCTGGCCAACGAGGCCGACCGGCAGGCCCGGTTCGCGCTGAGCCTGGCCGTCTTCCACGGCTGGGAGCAGCGGCGCCGGCAGACCCGCACCGAGTTCGGCGTGGACGAGGGCGCGGGCACACACCGGCGTACCGTCGCGGAACGCCGCCCGATCTCCGGACGCAACCGCCACCTGGACGCGTTGCAGCAGGTCAGCACGGCCGCCGCGACGATCCTGGACCCGCGGCAGCTCGCCCAGGTGGCGCTCGACGAGATGCTGCGCATCCTCGGCGCCGAACGCGCGCTGTTCTTCCTGCTCGACGACGCCGGCGAGCCGGCCCGGTTCGCCGGGCGGGACGCCGCCGGCGACCTCACCGAGACCACCGAGTACGGCGCGACGCTGGTCCGGCGGGTCGCCGAGACCGGCGAGCCGCTCGTGGTCACCGGCACCGACCAGGGCGCCGCGCTCGGCTCCCGCAGCGCGGTCGTACACGGCCTGCGCAGCATCCTGGTGGTCCCGGTGCACTTCAAGGGCCGCCTGGTCGCCGTCGTCTACCTGGACAGCCGGCTCGCCCGCGGCATCTTCACCGACGACGACGTCGCCGTGCTCACCGCGGTCACCAGCCACGTCGCCGTGTCGCTGGAGACCGCCCGGGCCGCGCAGCTGCACTCGGCCGTCGAAGCCGCCCGCCAGCAGCAGGCCCTCGCCGAGATGCTGCGGGCCAGCCTCGCCGAGCTGAGCACCATCCTGGAACCGGACCAGCTGTTGCGGCAGCTCGGCGCCACCCTGCGGACCCAGCTCGGTGCGGACGCCGGGTGCCTGCTGAGCCCCGGCGGCGAGGTGCTGGAGGTGCTGGGCGAGGCGCCGGCCGAGATGGTCGGCGCGGTCTCACCAACGATCATGGAGGACTTCTCGCTGGTCGAGGCGCCGGTGCTGCTCGAGCCGACGGCCACCGGCGCACTCCGGGAACGCCTGCTCAACGGCGCCGCCACGGTGCTCGCCGTGCCCCTGCACGCCCGCGACGAACGCGCCGGGCTGATCCTGCTCGGCGGCGCCGGCCTCGACGACACCAGCCGTCAGGTGGCGGCCGCGCTGGCCACTCAGGGCATGACGGCGTACGAGAACGCGCGCCTGTTCAGCCGGGTCCGGGAACTGGCGACCACCGACGAGCTGACCGGCCAGCACAACCGCCGGCACTTCTACGCGATCGCCGGCGCGCTGGTCCAGGCCGCCTCCCGCAACAGCCGGCAGCTGGCGGCCGCCATGCTCGACATCGACAAGTTCAAACTCATCAACGATACGTACGGCCATGCGGTCGGCGACGAGGTGATCCGCGTCGTCGCCGCCCGGATCCGGACCCGCATGCGCCACTCGGACGTGCTCGGCCGGTACGGCGGCGAGGAGTTCGCGGTGGTCCTGCCCGACCACGAGGGCCACGCGGCCGAGCTCGCCGAACGCATCCGGCTGGCGGTGTCCGAGGAGCCCGTCGCGACCGCGGCCGGCCCGGTGCCGGTGACGATCAGCGTGGGGCTGACCCGCCTGGAACCGGGAGACAGCTCCCTGGACGAGCTGCTCGCCCGGGCGGACCATGCTCTCTACCGCGCGAAAGAGGGCGGCCGGAACCGCGTCGTCACCGCCTGAAGATCACCGCCTGAAGATCACCGCCGGACCGGATCTCGCCCCGGCTGTTGCCGGTGACCAGCTCGGCGAACCCGAGCGTGTGAACTTCGGGTGCGAATCGCACCCGAAGTTCACACAGTTCAGAGGTCTGTGGTGCTGAAGTGCATGTAGTCCTTCAGCGAGGTCCACAGGCCGCCCCAGGCGAAGCCGTTGCTGGTGAAGGCTCGCACTGCCCCGCCGGCGTGGACCATGCCGGGCCAATAGTGCTGGCGGGCCAGCCACGTCGCGCTGTTCGGCGGGTCGAGGTAGGTGCCGCGGATCATCGGGTTCTGGCGCGGGTTGACGTCCACCGCGCGGCCGTACGAGTGCTGTGACCACCTCGACGTGCCGGCCACGTAGCGACATTCGTAGCCGCTGGTGAGGACGGTCTTGTCGGTCAGGCCGGGCATGTTGATCGAGGCGGGCTGCATCACCAGGACGGGGAACCGCCAGCGGTAGAGAGCGGCGAACGCCTTCTGGGTGGGCACCACCAGCGAGCGATGCATGATCAGATTGCCGGTACGGGCCACGCCCTGGAAGTCCAGGTAGCGGACCCAGATGCGGCGCAGGTCGGTGGCCGGAACCGGGCATTTCTTCGCCGGGTCGCCGTTGGCCTCGGTCGCTGTGACGGTCTCGGTGCGGGTATGCCAGGCGGGAAGCGGGGCGGCGGGGGCGGTCAGCCGCAGCAGGCCGTCGGGCTGGAGCCGGTAATCGGGGGAGAGGCTGTTCCAGCGCCGCAGGTCGGCCACGCTGACGTCGTGCCGGGCCCCGATCTTGGCGAGCGTGTCGCCCGGCCGAATGATGTGCGCGGTCTGCGTAGGGCCGGCATCCTGGGCGGGTGCAGCGACCTGGGCGGGTGCAGCGACCTGGGCGGGTGCCGCTGCTCGGGCGGGGGACGGGCCGGGGGCCAGGAGCGCGACGGCTAGCAGCGCGGGCAGTGGTTTCCACATAGTTATCCAGGTTGAGCCCTATAGCGCTGATTGTCCTGGAAACGGCGGATCAGGGGTGCGGTGCCAGCGCGGGCACCGCGGCCAGCCACTCCTGCGCCAGAGTCGCATCTCCGCTGATCCGGACGGGCATCCGCGACGGGTCACGCCGGTTGCCGACCAGCCGGCAGAATTCGACCACGTCGACGGAGATCGAGGCGTCCGGCGGTGCGGGATTCAGCGGTGCGGGATTCAGCGGTGCGGGATTCAGCGGTGCGGAATCCAGCGGCACCAGCCACGATCCGCCCCCGGCGCCGGTCAGGTCGAGCCGCACCGTGCGCCCACCGGCACCGGGCAAGACTTGCGCGGTGACCGACGGCAGCATCCGGACAGCCAGGCCGGCCATCGGGCGCAGATGCTCCGCCAGCGGTGTGATCATCGGGCCGCCGACGACGCCTGCGATGTCCTCGCCGTGGATCCACGTCTCGAAGGCCCGGGCGAGCAGCGCGTCCGCCACCGGCAGCGGCCGGCCCAGCGTCACCGTCACCACATCAGGCCGTGGAGGCAGCGCCCGGCAGATCGCCTCGGCCTGATCACGCCACGCGCGCAGGGTGTGCGCCGCCGGCTTCCCCTGCTCCGCATCGAGCACCGTTGCGGTCCGTTCCGCCGCGGTCGCCGCCGGCGCGATCGGCGGCGACACCGGCAGGCCGAGGGCCGCGGCGATCATCCCGTCGACGGCCATCAGGTGGGCGAGCAGGTCGTGGACGCTCATCCGCTCGTACGCCGCGGTCCGCTGCCAGTCGCCGTCGCCCAAGCCGGTGAGGAGCAGATCAAGGGCGGAGATCTGTGCGGCGTACGGCTTCGCGTACCCCGGCGCAGGGAAAGCCGGACGTCGCCGGACCGGCATCGCGGAGCGTAACCGTGCGCCGAGGCCGGCCGGGGGTTGGCGGAGCAGTGCGGCGGCGGTCTCCCGGAGAGTCCGAGCCTCGCCGGCGCACTCCACGCACCCGTCCAGATGGGTCCGCACCAGGTTGGTCTCGGCGGGGGAGCAGGCGTCCACGGCCCACGCCCCGATCAGCTCGGCGACCACCCGGTGACCGTTGTCGGCAGTCATCGCTCCTCCCGGCCGTGCGAACTACCAGAGCTGGGCGGGCTGTGCGGATTGGGCGGGCTGGGTGAGCTGGGTGCGCTGTGCGGGCCGGGTGAGCTGTGCGCGCTCGGAGCGCCGTTCTGGCTGGTCAGCTCGGCGGTCAGCCGGCGCAACGCCTCGCGGAGCCGGGATTTCGCGGTCCCCTCCGGCAGGCCCAGCTCGGCCGCGACCTCCCGGTAGGTGCGACCGTGCAGGTACGCCAAGGTGATCGCGCTGTGCAGCGGCTCCGGGAGTGTCCGCAGCGCCACCCGCAGACGCTGGGTGGTGTCCGCGTCCGACACCTGGTCCCCGACCGGGTCGCCGCCGCTCAGCGCATCCATGCTGAGCTGCGGCTCCCGGGTGCCGCGGCGGTGTGTCTCCTCGCGCCGGACCAGGTCCACCGCGCGCCGGTGAGTGATCATCGCCAGCCAGCCGCGAAGCGTGCCCTTGGCCGGGTCGTAGGCGAAGGGCCGCTGCCAGAAGGACAGGAACACCTCCTGGGCGACGTCCTCGGCGGCGCGGTGGTCCCGCGTGACCCGGAACGCGATGGTGTAGACGAGGGCGTTGTGCCGCTCGTACACCTCGCTGAACGCGTCCTCGTCGCCGAAGACGAGCCGATCGCGCAGCCTGCCGTCCCCATCGGACGCGTGCGCGTCAGTCGTAGCCGCGTCTGTCGTAGCCGCGTCTGTCGTAGCCGCGTCTGTCGTAGCCGCGACAGTCGTAGCCGCATCAGTCGAATCCGGAACAGTCGAAGCCAAGACCCTTAACCCCCGGGGCCACTGTAGGGCGGTACCACATCGCAGTCACGTCGGCCGATGTGCCAAACCCCGGGGGTTGCGGTGACTCAGGCGACCTCGGGGCGCCCGGCGGTCTCCGGGCTCTGGATGGCTTCCTCGACGTGGTCGTCCGCCGCGTCGCCGTCCGGCGGTGGATCATGGCTGAGCTGCTCACGCAGGTAGTTCCAGACCACCGCGATCAGCGCCGCCACCGGAACCGCGAGCAGCGCGCCGACAATCCCGTACAGGCTGCTGCCGAGCGTCACAGCGAGCAGCACCGCGCCGGCGTGCAGGCCGAGTCCCCGGCTCTGCACCATCGGCTGGAAGACGTTGCCCTCCAGCTGCTGCACCGCCACGATGATGCCGAGCACGATCAGCGCGTCGGTCCAGCCGTTCGAGACCAGCGCGATCAGCACCGCGACGAAGCCCGCGAACAGCGCGCCGACGATCGGCACGAACGCCGCCACGAACGTGAGCACGGCGAGCGGCAGCACCAGCGGCACCCCGACGATCCACAGGCCGATGCCGATCGCCACCGCGTCGAGCAGGCCGACGAACGCCTGGGAGCGCACGAAGGCGCCGAGCGTCTCCCAGCCGCGGGCGAACACGACCGGCACGTCACGGGAGAGCCGGCCGGGCAGCTGCTGGGACAGCCACGGCAGGAACCGCGGGCCGTCCTTGAGGAAGAAGAACATCAGGAACAGCGCCAGGATCGTGGTCACCAGGCCGTCGACCACGGTGCCGACCCCGGTCAGGGTGGCCGTCGCGATGCTGCCGACACTGCTCTGGATGCGGTCGATGGCGGCGTTCGCGGCCGTGTTCACCTCGTCGTCGCCGATGTTCAGCGGCGGTCCGGCGGCCCAGTCCCGGACGGTCTGGATGCCGTTGGCGACCCCCTCGGCCAGCTGCGGGGACTCCGACGCCACCGGCGCCACGATGCCGAACAGCGTGCCCGCCGCGATCAGCAGGAACAGCACCGTCACCACCGACGCGGCGAGGGCGGGCGGCCAGTTGTGCCGGCGCAGGAACCGCACCGGCGGCCAGGTCAGGGTGGTCAGCAGCAGCGCCACCACCAGCGGCCAGACGATCGACCACGCCTTGCCGATCAGGGTGAGCGTCACCCAGAGCATGACCAGCACGAGCAATATCTGCAGCGAGATCATCGCTGAGGAGCGCAGCGCCGACTTCGTCTTGCGGGCGCTGAGATTGGAGTCCATGCGATCACCCTAAGGACCCCGGCCCGGACCGCGCGCGCCGAACCGCCGACCCTAGCGCTGCCCGGTCGTCATTGCATGGATGTATGTCGATGCCTGCGTGTGGCCACCGGGGCCCGTGGCGCGATCAGCGCACCGGGCCCCCGCCGCCGGTCAGAGGGCCAGGGCGAACTTGAGGAAGTCGCCGATGCGGAACTGCCCGGGCGTCGTGGCGATCGGCGCGGCCGGCCGCCAGCGCGGGTTGACGCGCAGGTAGCTGTCTCGGTCGGCGTCCAGGATGCCGAGGATCACCTCGGTGACGATGCGGCCGCCGACCGGGCCGAGACGCTCGCCGGCGTGGGTGAGCTCGGCCTCCTTGAGGATGTAGAACCAGAGTGGCGCCTTGCCCTGCCAGCCGGGATTGGCAGCGTCGGGCAGGCCCAGCTGGGCGTTGGTGAGCGGGGTGATGCCCATCCGGGCGGCGACGTCCTGGCCGGCCGGCAGGCCGAGGCGCTTGCCGCGCACCAGGTTTCGCTCGGCCAGCGACGGCGTCCCGTCGGTGACGACCGTGCCGGGCAGGTTGAACAGCGGCAGGGAGAGCTTGCCGTCGATGCGACGGGCGGCGTTGCGTGGGGCGGACGGCTTGCCGGGGACGTCGAAGAAGTGCCACCAGTCGATCTCGAGCCGGGCCGGTAGCGGGCGGTTGCCGCGCAGGTCGCTGCCCTCGGCCCCGAAGATGGCCGCGGCCGCGGGCGGTGTGGTGCGCGTGTTCATCAGGTAACCCGCGCGGATCATGCTGTGTCCGAAGCGGTACGCGGCGACCGAGTACTCGATCGGCATCATCGGGCGGTGCGGGTTCTTGGGCTTGTAGAACTCCCGCTTGACGTTGCCCTTGCTGTTCAGGAACCGGCCGACCACCTCGGGCCCGGCCACCCGGTCGAGGAAATCGTGCACGATGATCCACTGGAAGTGCCAGCGGGTCAGCCGCTGCGCCTCGGCGAGGTTGCCGGCCAGGCCGGTGGCCAGGCACCGGTTGTGAAACTTCGCGAAGGCCAGGTGCAGCTGCGCGATGATCAGATTCTCGTCGTTGCGGGCGTCGCCGAGGATCGCGCTGCCGTCCGCGCGGCGGGGCAGGTCGTCGACGCCGTTGGCGTTGCGCACGACCTTCATCCGGGTCTTGTCGGCCTCGTACAGGTCCGGGTCGAGGGCGGGGCCGCGGCCGTAGAGTGAGCCGAGGTCGAACAGCGGCGTGTCGAAGTTGGTCAGCGCCTGCGGGTCGGTCTGCTGCTCGGGCAGCGGGGTCCGGTCCAGCGTCATGTCGTGGTCGATGAACTGGCCGAGGAAGGTGAAGCCGGCCGGGATCCGCGGGTTGTCCAGGTCGGCCGGGTTCGGCCCGTCGGGCTCGCCCATCTGCGCGCCCAGTGCCTTGATCAGCTCGTCCGGCGGGTTGTGGGCCTCGGCGTTCTTGAACATGATGCCGAAGCGGCCCTCCTTGTCGCGTCCGGCCTTCACGGCGATGTCGCTGCCGCGGGTCCAGGCAACGGCGTGCTTCCAGTCGGCCGGCCTGCCTGGTGCGGCCGCACCAGCGAGGACCGAGGCCGAGGCAGGGTTTGCAGAAGCAGGGTTTGCAGAAGCAGGGTTTGCAGAGGCAGGGGTTGCTGAAGCAGGGGTTGCAGAGGCCGCGGCGACGCCCGCCGAGGCGGCGACCGCGCCCGCCGCACCGGCAAGAACGGACCGTCGGCCGATTTCGGATGGTTTATCGCCCATGTGTGCTCCTCGCGCAAATGCCAGTATTGAGAACCGGATGACCGCAAGTTAGCGGTGCGCGAGGGCAGTCGGCGGCGTTCGGGGGCGCGCGCCGGGATTGCGGACCGGACGGCCTAATCCGTCCCGGCGGCGTGCGGCGCGGGGGAGGGAGACGGCCGCATCCGGGTGCGGCGTACGGCGTTAAGGGTCAGATAGGCGGTGGCGGCCAGGGCCAGCGCGGCGGTGCCCGCGGCGCACCACATGATCACGGGGAACGTGTGCGGCGTCAGCCAGGCGACCACGACGAGCACCACGGTGGACGCCCACAGGGGCGCCGACGGCCATCTCGCGCCGGCCGCGACCTGCGCGTTGACCAACACGAAGACGAGCGCATAGAGGGCGCCAGTCAGGGCGAAGACCGGGGCGTACCGGCCGAGTCCCACGTAGTCGGGGCCGCCCGCCGCGCGGAAGGCCAGGCCGCCGGCCAGGGCGGACATCACGACGAGCAGGGTGCCGGAGCCGGTGACGAGCCCGACGGAGACGGCGAGCGCGCGCCGGCTGCCCTGGGCGAGCCGGGGCAGGGCCAGCACGGTGACCACCTGCGGTGCCCACATCGCGCCCTTGGTGAGCACGGTGCCGACCGCGTAGGCGCCGGAGTCGGCGGCCGGCAGCAGCGCCCGGGCCAGCAGCAGGTCGGCGTAGGAGACGACCAGCATGGCGAGCGTCGCCGAACAAGCGGTGAGCACCTGTGCGGGGGAGACGCCCCGGCCGCCGGTTGCGGCGCCGGGGATGCGGGCCACCACGGTCAGCACGGCCGGGATGAGCAGCGACACCACGGTGGCGATCAGCACCGAGCCGGTCAGCCCGGCCCCGAGAAGAAGCCCGGCGACGAGCCCGCCGTACCGGCCGGCGGCCAGCACCGCCATGCCCAGCGCGAGCCGCAGGAAGCGCTCGTCGCCCTGCACCTGGCCCAGCCAGCGGCCGGCCACCACGATCGCTCCGGTGTAGACGGCGAGCAGCAGCATCACCTGCGGCGGCAGGTCGAGCACCGGCCCGGCGATCGGGGTCAGCAGCGCGACGATCCCGGCGCACACGCCGGCGGTGATCCAGCCGATGTGCCCGGCCGTCGAGCCGGGGTTCTTGGCCCGTTGCACGGCCACCGCGATCTGCAGGCCCATGCCGGGCACGCTCGCGATGGCCACGATGGCAAGCACCGTGGCGAGCGCGCCGAGGTCGGCGGCGCTGAGCCGGCGGGCGCCGAGCACCGGCACGACGTACCCGAAGCCGCTGGTGACCGCGCTGGCCAGAGCGACCGCCGCGCCCGCGAGCCCGATGCCGCGGCGCCGGGACGCCACCGGCCCGGGCCCAGCCGGCCCGGGCTCAAGCGGCCCAGGCTCAGCCTGCCCGCTCTCAGCCTGCCCGCTCTCAGCCGGCCCGGCCCCGGTTACAGCCGGCCGTCCGCCACTGCCTGTGTGATCCACGGAATCACCTCGTCGAGCATGGTGTCCAGCGTGGTGTCCGCGGTGAAGCCGAGCACCTCGCGGGCCTTGGACACGTCCGGCACCCGCATCGCGACGTCGTGGGCGAACGGCTCGTCGCTGACGTGGCGGAACGGCACGTCCGGGCCTTTGATCTTGCGCCAGATCAGCTCGGCGAGCTGGAGCACCGTGGTCGATTCGGCGGTGGAGAGGTTGAAGTCCTCACCGGCGGAAGCCTCGTGCAGCATCGCCGTGACGATGCCGCGCGCCAGGTCCCCGCCGTACGTGTAGTGCCGCACCTGGTCCCCGGCCCCGAGGATGTGCAGCGGATCCTGACCCTTGAGCACCTTCTGCACCAGGTCCGGGACCACGTGCGACATGGCCAGCTTCACGTTGCCGGAGAGCACCTCGGCCTCGCCGAGCGCCCGGCCCTCGCCGACGCCGACGCAGTTGAACGGGCGCACGATCGTGTAGGGCAGGTGGTACTGGTCCCAGGCGGCGCGGGCGTAGTACTCCACGGCGAGCTTCTGGAAGCCGTACGACGACCGGGGCGGCGGGATGACCTGCTGGTCGCCCTCCTTGCTGGGCCACCGGTCGGTCGACTCGAACACCATCGACGACGACACGTAGGTGACCTTCTTCAGCGTCCCGGAGCGGTGCGCCGCGATCGCCGCGTCGCACGAGGACGCCATGATCCGCTCGTTGGTGGCGAGCAGGTCGTACGCGTAGGTGTGGAAGTAGGAGATGCCGCCGATCATGGCCGCGCCCGCGATGAAGTGGTCGCAACCGGTCAGCAGGTCGGTCAGCAGGTCCGCGTCCCGGGCGTCGCCCTCGACGAACCGGAAGTTCGGGTGGTCGTCGTAGCTGTGCGCCACCGGGCCGTATTTCGAGAAGTTGTCCAGGCCGACCACCTCGTGGCCGCGGCCGAGCAGCTCCTCCACCAGGTACCCGCCGATGAACCCGGCGGAGCCGGTGACCAGTACCTTCGTCATGCCGGTGTGCCCTCTCTACTACGTTCTGCCGCCAGCGACGAAGCCGGCCGGCGGGCTGCCCAGCGGGCAGCGAGTTGATCGGCCGACAGTTGCCGGCCGAAAGCGAAGAAGTACCAGCGCAGATAGCTGGGCATGAACCTGCCCACGTCGAAGTGCGACTCGCCGAGCTGCCGGTCCAGCCAGATGGTCGGGATCTCGGCGACCATGCGGCGCATCCGGGTCGCCTTCGCGGTCAGCTCGATGCCGATCTCGAACCCGGTGTTCGACTCGATGCCCACCTCGCGGACGAAGTCGGTGTCGTACGCCTTGAAGCTGTTGGTGGCGTCCCGCGTGCCGACCCGGGCGAACCAGTGCAGGGTGCGACCCGCCCAGCGCGAGGCCATCCGCTTGAACCGCGGGCCGCCGACCTGCTGGCCCCCGGGCATGTACCGCGACGCGGCGGCGACCACCACGCCCCGGTCGACGAGCCGGGCCAGGTCGTCGATCTGCCGCGGGTCGTCGCAGCCGTCGGCCATGGTCACCACGGCCACCGGCGCGCGCGCCACGTCGATGCCGAACCGGATCGCGTTGGCCGGCCCCCGCCCGTACGTGTTGAGCACGGTGCGCACCCGCGGATCCTTGCGGGCGATGTCCTGCGCGAACGGCACTGTGGTGTCCTCGGGCATGTCGTGCACGACCAGGATCTCGGCCGGCAGCAGCACCTCCCGCAGGATCCGCTCGAGGTGCCGGACGACGCCCTCGCCCTCGTTGTAGACCGGGATGACCACGGAGACCCGGGGGATCACACCAGCACCCCCTGCCCGGTGAAGCCCCACATGTCGATCAGGGGCTTGTCGGTGTTCAGGTTCGCGTACTCCGGGTGCGGCGACGCGATCACCAGCAGGTCGGCGCGTTCGAGCACCTCGTCGAGCGGCAGCAGCCGGTCGTCCGCCACGTGCGGATCGGTGCAGAGCGTCTCTCGCGCCTTGAGCGTGAGGATCTTCTTCAGTTTGTACGCCAGCGAGTCCCGCGGGTCGTCGCTGCCGCCCTTGAACGCCATGCCGAGGATGCCGACGCTCAGGTCGGCGATCGGGAACCGGTCCTCCAGACGGGACACCAGGTAGAGCGGCAGCCCCTCGTTGATCAGCATCGCGGAGTGGCCGAGCACGAAGTTGTTCCGGTTGAACGCCGCCAGCTGCATCGTGTCCTTGAGCAGGCACGGCCCGGCGGCGAACCCGGGCATCGGCAGGTCGGCGGCGCGCGGGTAGTCGAAGGTGACCGCGTGCCGGATCCGGGCGAAGTCGAGCCCGAAGTCGTTGGCCATCATCCAGAACTGGTTGGCCGCGGCGAACTTCAGATAGCGCCAGGTGTTGGTGAACAGCTTGGCGAGCTCGGCCTCCTCCGGTTCGAGGCGGACGATCGAGCCGGTCAGGGTGCGGAAGAGCTTCTCGGCGCGGTCCAATGCCTGCGGGGTACGCGCGGCGACGATCTGTGGCAGCGTGAAGAGCTCGGTCATCGCCTTGCCCTCGGCGATCCGCTCCGGGCAGAAGGCCACGTCCACGGCGAGTCCCCGGCCGGCGAGCAGCTTCTCGGTCAGCGCCGTGACTCCGGGATAGACGGTGCTGCGCAGCACGATCAGCTGCCCGTCGTGCAGGTGCTCGACGCAGCGCTCGATCGCCCGCGGCACCGCGCCGAGGTCCGGGTTGAGGTGCTGGTCGACCGGCGTGCCGACGACCACGACCAGCGCGTCCGCGAGCCCGACGCTGGCCGGGTCGGTGGTAGCGCGCAACCGGCCGGTGGCGGTCAGCTCGGCGAGCAGCTCGGGAGCGCCCTCCTCGGCGAACGGCATGATGCCCGTGTTGACCCGCTCCACGGCTGCCGCGTCGATGTCGTAGAGGACGACGGACAGCCCGCGCGAGGCCAGCGCCACCCCGAGGGGCAGCCCGACCCGGCCGCAGCCGCCCACCACGCAGATGTCCACCGCGCTGTCGTTCACCGCGCTGTCGTTCACCGCGCTGTCGTTCACCGCGCTGTCCCGCACTGCGCTGTCGTTCACTGCGCCGGCGTCTGTCGCACCGACGTCCACTGCGTCGGGTTGAGTCATGTCGCCTCGCAATCGCGTTTCCGGGTGCTGGCTCGCGTAGGTTACTGGCGAGAAACATTCAGGTCTAGTGCTCGTTCATGCACGGGAAAAGCGCGGCGAACCGACTGACGATGCCGTGACCCAGCAAGCGCGTTGTTATGGCACCCTGCTGTCGTGCCCCTGGCCTCACACCCCACGACCGACGCCTCGCCGCCGCCGCCGACGGACCACCGTCCGGCCCCGGCCATCGGCGTCTCCTTGACGGCCGTCGCCGCCCTGCTCATCGCGGCGAGTGTGGCGGCCCGGGCCGCGATCGCGCACCGTGGCTACCTGTCGTACGACGACTTCCCCATGCTGTCGCTGGCCGACGCCAACAACCTGGTGCCGTCGTACCTGTTCGGACTCTTCAACAACCACCTGATGCCGGCCGGCCACGTGGTCAACTGGCTGACCGTGCGGTTCGGCGGCTTCGACTACGTGCCGTTCCTGGTGCTGCTGACAGCCGGTCAGGCGGCGGTCGGCATCGCGCTCTACCGGCTGCTGCGCCTGATGCTGCTGCCCGGCTGGACGCAGTTGGTCCCGCTGACGGTCTTCCTGTTCAGCCCGCTGACGCTGGAGAGCACCTCGTGGTGGGCCGTCGGGATCAACATGCTGCCGATGCAGCTCGCCATGATCCTGGCGGTCGGCGCCATGGTGAAGTACATCCGCACCGGCCGCCGCAAGCACCTGGTGACCCTCGCCCTCTCCGTCGTGCTGGGGCTGCTCTTCTTCGAGAAGGCGCTGCTCACGGTCGCGCTGGTCTTCCTGCTCACGGTCTGCCTCTATGCGCCCGGCGGCCCGGTGCGGGCGGTGGTCACCACGCTCCGCCGCTGGTGGCGGGCGTGGCTGATGCTCACCCTGCTCTCGCTGCTGTTCCTCGGCGGCTACCTGTCGGTCTCCTCCTCGTCGCTGCGCCGCCCCGCCTCGGTGCAGGAGGTGGTCGACTTCGTCACCCAGATGTTCGGCACCACGCTGATCCCGGGCCTGGTGGGTGGGCCGTGGACCTGGTTCCCGGCCGGTGACGGCGCCCCGATCAGCGCACCAGCCGAGCCGTTGCGCTGGCTGTCGCTCGCCGTGGTGGTCGCGTTCGTCGCGTTCACGATCTGGTTGCGCGGCACCGCCGCGGCCCGCGCCTGGCTGCTCGTGCTCCTCTACACCGCGCTGGTGGCGGGCCTGCTCGGCGCGACCCGGATGGGCTCGGTCTACAGCGCGGTGGCCGGCGCGGTGCCCCGCTACATCGCCGACGTGCTGGTGGTCGCCGCGATCGCGATCGGGGCAGCGCTGTGCGGACTGCGCCGCGACGGTCTGGAGTGGCAGGCAGAGCTGCGGGCAGGGCAGGAGGCAGGGCTGCAGGCAGGGCAGAAGGCAGAGCTGCGGGCAGGGCAGGAGGCAGGGCAGCAGGTGACAGGTCCGGCGAAGCAGCCCCGCCGCGTGCCGGCGGTCGCCGCCCGGCTGGCCCAGCCCGCGCTGCTCGTCGTGATCCTGGCGCTGCTGGCCAGCGCCACAGCGAGCGGCCTGCGCTTCGGCGACGAGTGGTCGCTCAAGGCGGGCCGCGACTACCTGGCCACCGCGCGCGCCGATCTGTCCCGGGTGCCGGCCGGCACGGTCTTCATGGACCAGCCCGTCCCGGAGTCGGTCGTCGGCCCGCTGTCCTTCCCGTACAACATGCAGTCCCGCTTCTTCGCGCCGCTGGATCACGGCCCGGTCTTCGTCACCCAGGCCCGGGAGGTGTCGGTCTTCGACGAGACGGGGCGGATCCGGCCCGGCTGGGTGCGCGGCGTCAAGGCGAGGCCGGGCCCGTTGCGGGGCTGCGGCTACCAACTGGGCTACGGCCGTGACACCCGGGTGCCGCTCGAGTCGCGGGTGAACTCGTACTGGCATGTCGTGCGGGTGGCGTACATCGCCGACCGGGACACCTCGGCGCAGCTGCGGGTCGGCATCGACAAGCCGGTCACCTTCGACGTGCGGCGCGGCCTGAACGCGATGTTCCTGATCGTCTGGGGCAGCGGCGCCGACGTGCGGGTGCAGGTGCTGGACAAGCGGGCCAGCGTCTGCAGCAACGAGATCCACGTCGGGGAGCTGGTCCCGGCCCCGGGCAGTTAGGTGCGCCGGCGGCTCCTGCCGCACGCGGTCGCCGCCGGCGTGACCGCGGTGGTGCTCGCACCGCTGGCTTCGCCTGGTCAAAGGTCGCCCGGTCAGATGTCGCCCGCTCAGATGTCGCCGGGTTACGTGCTGCGCTACGACATGACGTTCGTGCCGCGCCAGCCGCTGAACTGGGAGATGATCGCGCCGGCCGACGCGCTGCCCCGCGCGGTGCCGCTGGACGCGCTGGTGTCCGTGCTGAACGTGGTGGCGCCGGGCTGGCTGCTGCAGCGGATCGCGCTGGTCGCGGTGGTGTACCTCGCAGCGCTGGGCGCCGCCCGCCTGGTGCCGACCGCACGCACGCTGACCACAGTGGTCGCCGCGATCGCCTACGCGTGGACCCCGTTCCTGGCCGAACGACTGCTTCTCGGGCAATGGGCGCTGCTTCTCGCGTACGCCGGCCTGCCCTGGTTGATCGCCGCGGTGCGTGATCTGCGCTGCGGCCGTGCGAAGGCACTTCCTCGGCTGATTCTCGCGGCCGCGCCCGCCGCGGTGACGCCGACCGGTGGCCTGATCGCGCTGGCCACCGTGGTGGTCCTGCTGCCGCTGCGATCCCGGGCCGCCGCCGCGGGCCTGACGGCCGTCGCTCTGCTCAACGCGCCTTGGGTGGTGGCGGCTCTGACCGGCGTCGCGGGCGGCCGTTCGGACCCGGAGGGCGTCGCGCAGTTCGCCGCGCGCGCCGAGAACTGGGCCGGGACGTGGGTGTCGCTGGCCGGGACCGGCGGCATCTGGAACGCGCAGACCGTGCCGGCCAGCCGGACCTCGGTGCTGGCTCCGCTGGCGACGCTGCTGGTGCTCGCGGTGGCCGCGCCCGGCCTGCGGTCGTTGCGCACCCGCTGGCCCGGCGGCGCGACCCGGTTGTTCGGCCTGGCGGCGGGCGGCTTCCTGCTCGCGGTGGCGGGGGCCGGGCCCACCGCGCCCCTGCTGGAGTGGCTGGTCGTCCACGTGCCGGGCGCCGGGCTGCTGCGGGACGGACAGAAATTCCTGATTCCGTACGCGCTGACGCTGGCCCTCGCCTTCGCCCTGGGCGCGGAGGTGATCGCCGAGCGGCTGGCCCGCGGGTTCGAGCCGGCCGCCGGTCAGGTGCTGCTGGCCGGCGCGCTGCTGCTCCCCGTCGTGGCGCTGCCCGATCTGGCGTTCGGCGTCGGGGGCGCGCTGCGGCCGGTGAGCTACCCCCGCGACTACGACGAGGTGGCCGCGCGGGTGGACGCGGCGCCGGGCGAGGTGCTGTCGCTGCCGTTCGAGGGCTACCAGCGCTACGCCTGGAACCGGGGTGTGGTGACGCGCGATCCGGCCCCCCGCTATCTGGACGCGCCGGTGCTGATGAACGACGCCCTGCGGGTCGGCGCGGTCTTGGTTGAGGGGGAGAGCCCACGCGCCGCGGCCGCCCGGGAGCTGCTGGCGTCCGGCCGCCCCGCCGCGGCGTTAGGTGTCCGATGGGTCCTGGTCCGCAACGGAGCGGGCGCGAGGCCATCGACGGCTGTGCTCACCGGCTTGCGGGTGGCCTACGCCGGACCGGACCTGACGCTTTACGAGAACCCACTGGTCGCGCCCGGTGTGCGGGTCGCCGATGGACACCGGAGAATTTCGGCGCTGACGGCGCACCTACTCGCCGGTAGCATTGTCGTCGGTGCAGCTCTCGCACTACTGCCGGGCCGTAGAAGATCGTGGTACGGTCCGCGCACCCACGAGTCCGGGGAGGAACAACCATGGCCAAGCTGGCCACGTTCGTCATCGCTACGCTCGCCGGGGGTGTCCTCGGTGTCGTCGGCGTGATCGCGACCGTCGGTGCGGTGAGCCCGTCCGCCGAGCACGTCGCCAGTGAGACCAGCGGCAACACCGCTGATCTCGAGAGCTCGGTCTACGGCACTCGCTGATCAGCCGGCAACCTCTGACTGCCGGCCAGCTGCCCGGCGACCACCCGCGAGAACGCCGCACCGGCTTTCTCCCAGGTGAATCGCCGGGCATGTGCCGCCGCGGCAGCACCCATCGTGGTGCGGCGCCGGCCGTCCAGCACCAGTGAGCGCACGGTGCGGAAGAACTCGTACTCGTCCTCGACCAGCACACCGGTCTCCCCGTCGGACATGGCGTCGGCGACGCCGCCCGCGGAGCGGAACGCCACCGACGGCGTGCCACGGGCGCCGGCCTCCACGATGGTCAGCCCCCAGCCCTCCTTGAGCGAGGGCATCAGCAGCAGCCAGGAGCCGCCGAGCAGCTCGTGCTTGTGCTCCTCGGTCACGAAGCCGGTGAACGCGACCCGGTCCTCGATGCCCAGGTCCTCGGCGAGCGTGGTCAGCGGCTCGTCCCACCACCCCTGGCCGGCCACCACCAGCTCCACATCGGGCAGTTCGGTGGCCAGCAGCGCGGTGGCCCGCAGCGCGATCTCCACCCGCTTGTGCGGCACCAGCCGGCCCAGCACCATCAGGCGCGGATGCGGGGTACGCGGGACGGGCGCCCCGGTCACCTCCGGCGTGCCGTTGTGCACGACCGAGATCCGGTGCCGGTCCACGCCGAGCCCGATCAGCTCCTCGCGGGTGGATTCCGACACGGCGACGTAATGGCACCGGCGGTAGACGCGCACCGCCAGCCACGACTCGATCCACCAGCCGATCCGTGCGACCCAGGGCCCGAAAACCACCGGCCACTGCTCGCGGTGCACGTGGTGGATCAGCACGATGACCGGGCGTCGCGCGTACAACCGGCTGAGGAACGGCATGCCGTTGCCCACGTCGACGATCAGGTCGGGACGGCCGAGGTGCCGCCGGGACAGCGGCCCGAGGCGCAGCGCGCCGAGGAGGTAGACGAAGGCCGCCCACAGATAGACGGTGTGCCGCCCGCCGCGTCGCACTATTTGCAAACCGTCGGGGTTTGTCTCTTCAGATGGTGCGGAACCGTACGCCTGACAGAGAAGGCTGACCCGGTAGCCTTGCGTGATCAACTCGGCGGCGATCCGCTCCAGGAACAGCTCGGAACCGCCACCCTCGGGGTGGTGCGTGTCCCGCCAGTTCAGGAACAGGATGTGCCCGCCGCAGGCGTCCGTCATGGTCTACTCTGCACCCCTACTAGCGAGTACGATTCGCGGTCGCGTCACACTAGGGCAGCCTTCGCGGAACCGCAACGGTGCTGTAACACGGCGCGAACCCGCGACCGACCCGGTGCCGGCGCGGCATCATCGGCTTCCGCGCCAAGGACACCGGCGCGGTAAAACAGGAGCCCGCAACCCCTGGAGGACGAGGCGTGACCGATGGGAGCCTCCGCTCGAGGCCGGAGTTCTGGCCGGTCACGCTCCTGAGCGTCGCGTTGATCGCGGTCCTGGCCGGCTGGGCCGGGGTGACCTATGTCGAGCGAACCCGCAAGGACCCGGCCTGCGCCGGGCGGACCACGCTGCGGGTGGCGGCCGCGCCGAGCATCGCCCGGCCGGTGCGCGACGTCGCCGACCGGCTCGCCGGGCGGGAGCGCTGCCTCGACATCATCGTGGAGGCGCGGGAGTCGTCGGAGGTGCTGCGGACCATCGCCCGCACCGCCCCCGAACTGATGGCGGCGGGTCCCTCAGCAGCTTCGTCGGCGAGCTCGTCCGCGCTTGCGTCGGCGCTTCCGCCGGCTGGGCCCGGCGTGATCACGTCGGCGCCGGACGTCTGGCTGCCCGAGTCGACGCTGTGGCTGCGCCGGGCGCGCGCGGTGGGCGCCTTCGGCGTCCCGGCCGACGGCGTCTCGGTGGCGAACACCCCGGTGGTGCTGGCCGTCGACGAGAAGTCGGCATCCCGCCTGACCCTCGGGAAGCGTCTGAGCTGGACCGGCCTGATCGGCACCGCCAGACCGAGAGCGACCGCGCGGCCGAAGGTGTCGGTCCTGCTGCCGGACCCGGCGACCAGCCCGCTCGGCTTCGCCGCGCTGGTCGGCATCCGGGCGCTGGCCGGCAACGACCCGGCCGGCACCGCCGCGATCATGCGGCGCCTCTCCCGGGACACCGTCTCGACGGCCGGCGAGGCCGCGCCCGACCCCACCGGCCCGGGCACCGACGAGACCGTCGTGGCCAGCACCGAGCAGCAGGTCCTGCGCGCCACCGTCGAGGGCGGCAAGCCGCAGGTCGCGGTCTATCCGCCGATCGCACTGCCCGGCCCGGACTACCCGTTCGCGGTGCTCACCTCCGACAGCGACGGGCGGGAGACGGCCACCGCGTTCCTGCGCGCGATGCTCGCCGCCGACGGCGCCGCCGCGGTCACCGGGCACGGCCTGCGCACCCCGGCCGGCGCGCCGCCGGAGAAGGCGCCGGCGAGCACCCGGATCCGCACGACCGACTACCCGCCCGCCGGGTTGCCCGCCCCGGCCGAGGTGGAGACCCTGCTCAACGCGTGGGGCGGGGTGCACATCAGCGCCCGGATGCTGGCCGTCTTCGACACCTCCGGTTCGATGGCCGCCGCGGTGCCGGGCTCCGGCGAGACCCGGATGTCGGCCACCATCAAGGCCGCTCAGGACGGTTCCAACCTGTTGCTGGGCACGACCGAACTCGGTGTCTGGGAGTTCTCCATCGACCTCGACGGCAAGCGCGACTATCGCGAGGTGATCCCGGTCGGCCCGCTCGGGCCCCGCCGCGAGGAGATGATCGAACGGGTCGGGCAGATCAAGGTCAAACCGGACGGTGGGACCGGGCTCTACAACACCACGCTCGCGGCCTATCGGGACGGCACCCGCAACTGGACGCCGGGCCGGATCAACATGGTGCTGATCCTGACCGACGGCAGCGACGACAACGCCGACGGCATCAGCCGCCCCGAACTCCTGCGTGAGCTGGGCGAACTGGTCGACCGCAAGCGGCCGCTGCCGATCCTGTTCATCGGCGTCGGGCCGGACATCGACCCGGACGAACTGAACCAGATCGCGAAGGTCACCGGGGGCCGGGTCGCGCTGACCGCGAAGCCTTCCGGGATCCGCGACATCTTCTACACTGCGCTCGCCGAATTCAGCTGCCTGCCCCCGGAGTGCCGCCGATGACCGCCGCCCTCCGGGAGCGGACGCCCGCCGTGGCTGCCACACCACCCGCCCCCCGTCGTACGTCCTGGCTCGCGATCGCCGGAGCGCTGCTGCTCGTCGTGCTCGCGTTCGTCCAGCGTCCCGGCCGGACCACGTTCGACACCAAGCTGGACCTGGTGGAGAACCCGGTCGCCTTCATGGAGCGGGCCCTGCACCTGTGGAACCCGTGGGCGACCTCGGGAGAGCTGCAACAGCAGGCGTACGGCTACCTGTTTCCGATGGCGCCGTTCTTCGCCGTCGGCGACTTCCTCGGGATCCCTCCGTGGATCACCCAGCGGCTGTGGAGCGCGCTGCTGCTCTGCGCGGCCTATTTCGGGGTTTTGCTGCTGGCCCGGGCCCTGCGTATCGGCGGGTCCCGGCCGCATGCCGAAGCCGGTCGGGTGCTCGGCGCGCTGGCGTACGCCCTCGCGCCCCGGATGCTCACCGAGATCGGCCCGCTCTCCTCGGAGATGCTGCCGGTGGTCGCGCTGCCCTGGGTGCTGCTGCCGCTGGTTCGTGTGGACCGGATCGGCTCAGCCCGCCGTGCCGCCGCGCTCTCCGGGCTCGCCGTGCTCTTCATGGGCGGCATCAACGCGGCCGCCGTGGTGATGGCACTCGTCCTGCCCGGCCTCTGGCTGATCACCCGGCGCTGGGACCGGCGCCTCGCCGCGCTGATCTTCTGGTGGTGCCTCTGCGTCGTCGGCGCCACCCTCTGGTGGATCGTCCCGCTGCTGCTGTTCGGCGAGTACAGCCTGCCGTTCCTGGACTTCATCGAGTCCTCCGGCACGACCACCGCGGTCACGTCGCTGTTCCAGGCGCTGCGCGGCACCAACCAGTGGGTCGGTTACATCGTCACGGGTGAGCCCTGGTGGCCGGCCGGCTGGATCCTGGTCGACAACCCGGGCCTGATGCTGGTGACCGCGCTGATCGCCGCGATCGGCCTGGCCGGCCTCGCCGCGCGGGGGCTGCCGGAGCGGCGGTTCCTGGTGTTCGGCGCGCTGACCGGGCTGACCCTGCTGACCATGGGCTACGTCGGCACGCTGGACAGCCCCTTCGCCCCGCAGATCCGCGAGCTCCTCGACGGCCCGCTCGCGCCGCTGCGCAATGTGCACAAGTTCGAGCCCGTCCTGCGGCTCCCGATCGCGCTCGGTCTGGCCCACGCCGCGACCCGCGTCCTCACCCTGCCGCGCTGGATGCCGGGCCCGCGCTTCGAGCGCCGGTTCTCGGTGACACCGGTGGTCGCGCTGCTGTTGATCGCCGCCGCGGCCCCCGCCTGGATGATGCTGCTGCGCCCCGGGCCGGGCTGGTCGTCGATCCCCGCGCACTGGACCCAGGCCGCCGACTGGCTCGCCGGCCAGGACGCGCGGGCCCGGACCCTCGTCGTCCCGGGCGCCGGCTTCGCCCAGCACACCTGGGGCCGTACGGTCGACGAGCCGATGCAGCCGCTGGCCGGCGCGCCATGGTCGACCCGCAACCAGATCCCGCTCGGTTCCGAGGGCAACATCCGGGTGATGGACGCGGTGGAGGCCGTACTCGCCCAGGGGAAGGGCTCGCCGGCGCTGTCGGCGTTCCTGGCCCGCGCCGGCTACCGATATCTGCTGATCCGGCACGACCTGGACCGCGCCGCGACGGGCGCGCCCCCGATCGCCGTGCTGCGCCGGGCGATCACCGGCTCGCCCGGGCTGACCCGGGCCGCCACGTTCGGCCCGCAGGTCGGTGCCGGTGGCGCGGAACCCAGCCCGGCCGACGCCGGGATCGCGGTGCCGGCCATCGAGATCTTCGAGGTGGACCGGGACGTCCCGGCCGTCTCGGCGACCAGCTTGGCCGGCGTGCCGGTGGTCAGCGGCGGGCCGGAATCCATGCTGGAGCTTCTGGAACGTGGCCTGATCGACAGCCGGCAGCCGGCGGTGCTCGCCGGTGATCTCGGCGGTGATCTCGGCAGTGATCTCAGCGCCGGCTTCGGCGCTGGTTTCGGAGCGCCCGGCGCCGCTGGGCAGACGATCGTCACCGACGGCCTGCGCCGGCGGGAGCTGAACATCGGCCGGATCCGCGACAACGTCAGCCAGACGCTCACCGAGGACGAGGAGACCCGGCAGAACCGGGTACGCACCGACCTGGTCCCGTTCGACCCGAAAGGCCACCTGACCGTCGCCGCCTACCAGGGCATCCGTGCGGTCGAGGCGTCCAGCGGCGCCAGCTTCGCCGACTCGCTCGGCGCCTCCGACCCGTCCGCGCTGCCGTTCGCGGCCCTGGACGGCAATCCGTCGACCGCCTGGCGCGCCGACCCCTACCAGGCCGCCCCCGGGCAGTGGCTCGAGGTCGAGATGGAGACGGCGAAGCGGGTGACCGCGGTGACCGTCGACTTCGTGGCGGACCTGCGGGTCGCCGCGCCGGTGTCGATGGTCCGGCTGATCACCGACCAGGGTTCGGTGGACCGCACCGTGCCGGAGACCCCCGGCCCGCACCGGCTGGCCACCCTGCCCGGCCTCACCACCTCGGTCCGGGTCGTCGTGCTCGCCCTGCGCCAGGGTTACGAGGGCACCGTTGCTTTGCGTGAGCTGGGCATCCCGGGGCTGGTCGCGCAGCGCGGGCTGCGCACGCCGGCCGACACCGGAACAACGGCCGCCCCGGTCTTCACCTTCCGGCGAGCGCCGCAGCAGCGCGGCGCCTGTTTCCCGGCGGAGACGGGAACCCGGTGCGACCAGTTCCTGGCCCGCGCCGGCGAGGAGCCGCTCGGCGTGGACCGGTTCTTCACCACCCCGGTCGACGCCGGGTACGACCTGCGCCTCACCGCCCTGCCCCGCCCCGGCGCCGCCGTCCCGCTGAACCGTCCGGTGACCGCCGCCGCGTCCTCGACGCTGACCGGCGACGTCACGGTCGGCGCGCACGCGGCCCTCGACGGCGACCCGTCCACCGCCTGGCTCGCCGAGCCGGACGACGACATCCCGACGCTGAACCTGGCCTGGACCGGCACCCGCCGGATCGACCGGGTCCGCCTGATCACCCCGGCGGCGCCGACCGCGGGCCGTGTGCAGCAGGTGCTCGTGGGAACCCCCGGCCGCCTGGTCGAGGCCCCGGTCGACGAGAACGGCTGGGTGCGTTTCCCGGCGGTCACCACCGACCGGCTGGAGCTGCGGATCACGTCGGTGTCCCGGGTCGAGGCCGACCCGCGGGGCAACGGCTGGCCGGCCCCGGCCGGAGTCGCCGAGATCGAGGCGCCCGCCCTCGCCGGGCTGCTGACGCCGGCTCCGGCGAACACGCCGGTCAGCGCGCCGTGCGGGCGCGGACCGGCCGTCGAACTGGACGGCGTCACCTACCCGACCTCGGTGCGCGGCACGCTCGCCGACATCCGGGCCGGCCGGGCGCTGCCGGTGACCGTCTGCGACGACTTCGCGAGTGAGGTCGTACAGCTGGTGGCGGGGGAACATCGGCTGCGCACCGTCCCGTCGGCCGCGTTCGTGGCCGAGTCGGCCACCCTGGTCCGCGACGGCGCGGAAGCCGGCGCGCCGGCCGTCACCGAGCGACCGGTCGAGGTCGAGCGGTGGGACGCGACCGAGCGCCGGGTCACTGTCGCCGCGGGTGAGGCCGCCCTGCTCGTGGTGCCGGAGAACCTCAACGCGGGCTGGACCGCCACCCTGGCGGGGGAGGAGCTGCGGGCGGTCCGGGTGGACGGCTGGCAGCAGGGGTTCGTCGTGCCGGCGGGCGCGGGCGGCACAGTGGACCTGCGGTTCACCCCCGACGAGCCGTACCGGACCGGACTGGCGGCCGGCGCGGCCTGTGTGCTCCTGGTGGCGCTGCTGGCGCTGGTCCCGGCCCGCCGCCGGGTCGCGGTGAACGGCCCGGCCCACCCGACGGCTGCGGCCCAGTCGCCGGCGGCCTCTCACCCGACGGGCTCCACCCACCCGCCGGTCCGGCGCCGGCGGTCCTTTCCGGGTGGTGCGGCCTGGATCGTGGTGCCGCTGATGGCGGTCGTGGTCGCGCTGGGTGGTGCGGCCGGCGCGGTGTTCCTGCTGGCCGCGTTGATCGTGCGGCAGCTGTGGCCCCGCGCCCTGCCCGGGCTGGCTTTCGCAAGCGCCGGGACCGGCATCGTCGTCGCCGTCGCCGGGCGCCAGCTCGGCAACGGCCAGGAGTGGGCGTACGGGGCGGCGGTGCAGCTGGCGATGTTGGCGGCGGTCTGCTGGGTGGCGGCGACCGTCGCGCCCTCGGCGGGCCACCCGGACAAGGACGCGCGAATGGACGAGCCGATCGACAACCCCGACGCGCCGGTTATCACTGCGCCGACACCGACGCCGACGCCCACGCCCACGCCGACCTCGGAGCCGGAGCCGGAGCCGGAGCCGGAGCCGGGGGAGACGCGGGAGCCCGCACCGCATCGGGCCACCCTCGGCCGGTCGATCGCGCTCTTCCAGGCGTTCCTGGTGGAGCAGACCGACCCGGACCGGTTCTACTCGCACCTGGCCGTCGATTCGGTGCGCCAGCTCCGCTCGTACGTGCCGCTGGACGGCGCCACGGTGCTCGACGTGGGCGGTGGACCCGGCTATTTCGCCAGCGAATTCCGCCGGGCCGGCGCCACCTACGTCGGCCTGGACCCCGCGGTGGGCGACTTCGCCGCGGCCGGCGCCGAGGTGAGCGGCATGGTCCGCGGCAGCGGCACCGCCCTGCCGGTCCGCACCGGCGCGCTGGACGTCGCCTACTCGTCCAATGTGCTCGAGCATGTCGCCGAGCCGGAGGCGCTGCTCGACGAGATGGTGCGAGTGACGAAGCCGGGCGGGACGCTGTTCGTGTCGTTCACGCCGTGGTGGTCGCCGCACGGCGGCCACGAGACCGGGCCGTGGCACCTGATTTTGGGCGGGCACGGCGCCCGGCGCCGCTATCGGCGGATCAACGGGCGGGAGCCGAAGAACCGGTTCATGGAGTCGCTCTTCCCGATCACCGCGGCCCGCACCATGCGGTGGGCTCGGGCGGCCCGCCGGGCGGGTTCGGTCACCGTCGTCGATGTGTTGCCTCGTTACCACCCCTGGTGGGCGCGCTGGGTGGCCTCGGTGCCGGTCCTGCGGGAGACGGTCACATGGAACTTCACGGTCGTGCTCCGGCGCACGGGTGAGCCTGTTTCAGCGGTCTCCCAGGAAGATGTGTCCCAGGTCTCGCTTCCGGATGTGACTCAGTAGTAACCTTCCGCCAGCTGCATTGAAAACCTCTCGAATTCTCTTCTTGATTCATCTTGATCACCCCCGTGTCAATACCCCCGTGTCATTTACCTCGTGGAGGCACTATGAGGTCCCGCGTCCTCGGCTCCGTGCTGTTCGGCCTCGGTGTCCTGGCGTTGGTTTTCGCCGGCGGCCTGGCGTTCGTCGTGGGCCCTACCGCGGCACAGCTCCCGTACGACATGGAGATGACGCAGTCGGTCGCCGAAGCGTCCAACGCGCGTTTCCTGCAGATCGCCGACGCCAAGGCGACCGTCGAGACAGGCAACCTGCGCTCGACGGTGACCGTGCAGCCGGACCGGCAGGCGACCGCGAAGCTCGAGGGTGACCTCGACGGCAGCGCGCTCGTCTGGCTGGCCGGCCAGGAAGTCATCCGCGTCGACACCAACGAGGTGGTCAGCGCGTACAGCACCTCGCTCGCGGTGGACCGCAAGTCGGCGGCGGCCCAGGACTGGCCGAACCAGTGGCTGGACACCGGCAACGACCGGGAGGACATCAAGTACTCCGGTCAGGTCTACAAGTTCCCGTTCGGCACCGAGAAGAAGACCTATCAGATCTTCGACCGGGACATCCTCTCCGCGCAGCCGGCACAGTTCGTGGAGACCGAGGAGATCGCCGGGCTGGAGACCTACAAGTTCACCCAGCGGATCCAGAACGCCACCCAGGTGCTCCCGAACGACCGGGTCCAGCTGCTGCTGGCGCAGCTGATCCCGGGCGCCACCGCCGGTCAGGTGGCCTACAACAACACCCGGACCGTGTGGGTGGAGCCGACCACCGGCCAGTACATCAAGGTCGAGGAGCAGCAGCAGAAGAACCTGGTCGCTGCCGACGGCCGGTCCGTCGAGATCCTCAACGCGGTCTTCACGTACACCGACGACACCACGAACCGGGCCGCCGACACCGCCCGGGAGAACATCTCGAAGCTCAACCTGGTGACGCTCTGGGGCCCGCTCGGCCTGGGACTGCTCGGCCTGATCCTGGTGATCGCGGGCGCCGTGCTGGTCACCCGCGGCCAGGGCCCGGCCGGCGTGCCGGGGCAGGGCCGGCACGCGGCGCCGGGCGGTGGTGGCGCGGCGGCGGACGATGACCGCACCGAAGCCGTCGCCAAGAACTGACGACCGCGCTGAACGGCGAACCCCGTACCACCGGCTTTCGGTGGTGCGGGTTTTGCCGTCTCCTCGGCTTTTCTTGCTCCGCGTCACAACGTCGCCGGGCCGGACGTGAGAGCCGGGTAATCCGGGACGCACCTTGAGGTGACCATCCGGAAACCGCGAGTTCCTAGCGTGAGCGACGTGGCTGTCTCCCAGGTGCGAACCGTGTGCGGGTACTGCGGCGTCGGCTGCGGCATCGTCCTCGACGTGGCCGCCGGCGCCGACGGGCGGCGCCGGGTGATCAAGGCGAGCGGCGACAAGGCGCACCCCGCGAACGCCGGCCGGCTCTGCACCAAGGGCGCAACCAGCGCCGACCTGCTCACCGCGCCCGGGCGTCTCGGCACCGCCCTGATCCGGCGGCAGCGCGGCGCCGAACCGCAGCCGCTCGACGTGGACGACGCCGTCGCCGAGACCGCCCGCCGGCTGCGCGCGATCATCGACGAGCACGGCCCGGACGCCTTTGCCATGTACGTCTCCGGCCAGATGACGCTGGAGGCGCAATACCTGGCGAACAAGCTGGTCAAGGGGTACCTCGGGACCAACAACATCGAGTCCAACTCGCGGCTCTGCATGGCGAGCGCCGGCACCGGCTACAAGCTGTCGCTCGGCGCGGACGGCCCGCCCGGCTCCTACGACGACTTCGACCACGCCGACGTGTTCCTGGTGATCGGCTCGAACATGGCCGACTGCCACCCGATCCTCTTCCTGCGGATGATGGAGCGGGTCAAGGCCGGCGCCAAGCTGATCGTGGTGGACCCCCGGCGCACCGCCACCGCCGAGAAGGCCGACCTCTTCCTGCAGATCCGGCCCGGCGCCGACCTGGCACTGCTCAACGGCCTGTTGCATCTGCTGCCGAAGGACGAGGAGTTCATCGCCGCGCACACCGAGGGCTGGGCGGCGATGCCCGAGTTCCTCGCCGACTACCCACCGGACCGGGTGGCCGAGCTGACCGGCCTGCCCGGGGACGGCATCCGCACCGCCGCCGAGTGGATCGGCGCGGCCGGCAACTGGATGAGCCTGTGGACCATGGGCCTCAACCAGAGCACCCACGGCACCTGGAACACCAACGCGCTGATCAACCTGCACCTGGCCACCGGTGCCATCTGCCGCCCCGGCAGCGGGCCGTTCTCGCTCACCGGCCAACCCAACGCGATGGGCGGCCGGGAGATGGGTTACATGGGCCCCGGCCTGCCGGGACAGCGGTCGGTGCTGGCGCCCGCCGACCGGGAGTTCACCGAGCGGGTCTGGGGCGTGCCGGACGGCACCCTGCGCACCGAGGTCGGCAAGGGCACCGTCGACATGTTCGAGCAGATGGCAGCCGGCCGGATCAAGGCCTGCTGGATCGTCTGCACCAACCCGGTCGCCTCGGTCGGCAACCGGCGCACCGTGATCGCCGGACTGGAGGCCGCCGACCTGGTGATCACCCAGGACGCGTTCGCCGAGACCGAGACGAACGCCTACGCCGACATCGCGCTGCCGGCGGCGATGTGGTCGGAGGCCGACGGCATCATGATCAACTCCGAGCGCAACCTCACCCTCGTGCACCCCGTCGTCACACCCCCGGGCGCGGCCATGCCGGACTGGCAGCTCATCGCGCGGGTCGCGGTCGCGATGGGCTTCGAAGAAGCTTTCTCGTACGGCCACGCGGGCGAGATCCTCGAGGAGATCAAACAGTTCGCCAACCCACAGACGGGGTACGACCTCGGCGGCGTCACCTACGAGCGGCTCAACGAGGGCCCGGTCCAGTGGCCGGCGTCCCCCGGCGGGTCGGCACGGAACCCGATCCGTTACCGCACCGCGGACGGTGGCCTGCGGTTCGCCACCCCGAGCGGGAAGGCGGTCTTCCACGCCCGGCCGCATCTGGAGCCCGCCGAGATGCCGGACGACGACTACCCGTTCGTGCTGAACACCGGCCGGCTCCAGCACCAGTGGCACACGATGACGAAGACCGGCAAGATCGCCAAGCTGAACCGCCTCAACCCGGCGCCGTTCCTGGAGATCAACCCGGCCGACGCGGAGCGACTGGGCATCGGCGCCGGTGACCAGGTGGAGATCGCCTCTCGGCGCGGGCGTGCGGTGCTGCCGGCGGTACTGACCGACCGGGTGCTGCAGGGCGGATGCTTCGCCCCGATCCACTGGAACGACCTGTTCGGCGAATACGTCAGCGTCAACGCGGTGACCAGCGACGCGGTGGACCCGCTCTCGTTCCAGCCGGAGCTGAAGGTGTGCGCGGTGTCGCTGACCCGGGTCGCCGCCCCGCCCGCATCCGGGGCGCCGGCCGTGTCGCCGGCCGTGTCGCCGGCCGCTCTGCCGTCATCCGGGCTGTCATCCGGCGCCCTGACACCTTCGGGGCCGTCGTCGGCTGCCCTGCCAGTCACGTCGTCGGGCGCCCGGTCCGGTGCCCCGTTCGCCGTCCCGTTCGCCGTCCCGTTCGCCGCCTCGCCCGGCGCCCCGATCACCGTGCCGTCGGGCTCGGCGTCCTCGGCGGTGGTCGCCGCGTCGGTGCACGGGCTGCTCGGACTGGACCCGGTGCCGCCGGCGCTCAGCGAGGAGCAACGGCGTTATCTGGCCGGCTTCCTCGCGGGCCTGCCACCGGGACGGTCCGCGCCACCGGTACTGCCGGAGAACGCTCCGTTCGACCGGGGCGCCGCCATGTGGGTCAACGGCTTCCTGGCGGGTGCTCTGGTCGTACCGCCGACTGCTCTTGATGGTGAAAGGGCGAGGTCCGCGGGGCCGGCGGCGGGCCGGTTGCAGATCTTGTGGGCGTCGCAGACCGGGACGGCGGAGGATTTCGCGCGGTCGCTGGCGGAGCGGCTGGCGGAGACCGGGCGGCAGATCAGCATGCTGGGGATGGACGGCGCGGCCGCCGACCTGCTCGAGCCCGGCGCCGATCTGCTGGTCGTGACCAGCACGTTCGGTGACGGCGACGCGCCGGACAACGGGAGCGCGTTCTGGCAGTCGATCGCCGGGGAGGCCGCGCCGCGCTTGGACGGCCGGCGGTACGCGGTGCTGGCGTTCGGCGACTCCAGCTACGACGACTTCTGCGGGCACGGCCGGCGGCTGGACGAGCGGCTCGCGGAACTCGGCGGAGTGCGGCTGGCGCCCCGCGCGGACTGCGAGCCCGATTATGAGGACACCGCGCGGGGATGGCTGGAGAGCGTGGTGAAGGCGCTGACGCCCGCGCCGGCGCCGACGAAGGCCTCGCCGTTGACCGTGACGTTGAGCGGGAATCGGCTGCTCAGCCTGCCGGGCTCGGCCAAGGAGGTGCGGCGGTTCACGTTCGACACGGGCGGGCGGCTGGAGTACCGGGCGGGCGACGCGCTCGGAGTGTGGCCCGTGAACTGTCCGTTGCTGGTCAGCGAGTTCCTGTCTGCTACCGGGCTCTCCGCCGATGCTCCCGTGCGGTTGGAAGGATCGGGGGAGCTCGACGGGCCGGTGGCGTTCGGGGAGGCGCTGTCGACCCGGCTCGACATCACGCGGATCACGACCGGGCTGCTGCGCTTCATCGCGGAGCGTAGCGGGTCGGCGGAGTTGAAGACGCTGCTGCGCGCCGACAACAAGGGTTCATTGGCGAAGTGGTCGTGGGGACGGCAGGCCGTCGACCTGATCACCGAACACCCGGTGCGCGCGACCGCGCAGGAATGGGTGGAGGTGCTGAAGCGGCTGCAGCCGCGGCTGTATTCGATCAGCTCCACGCCGCTGACGTCGCCGGATCAGGTCAGCCTGACCGTGTCGGTGGTGCGCTTCGACAGCCATCTGGGCCGGGGGCGCAAGGGTGTCTGCTCGACCCACCTGGCGGACGCGGGCGAGGGCGCCGAAGTGCGGGTGTTCGTGCAGAAGGCGCCGCACTTCCGGCCACCCGCCGACCCGTCAGCCCCCATGATCATGGTGGGGCCGGGGACAGGGGTGGCGCCGTTCCTCGGGTTCCTGGAGGAGCGGCGGGCGACCGGCGCCGCCGGGACGAACTGGCTGTTCTTCGGGGAACAGCGGTCGGCGACTGATTTCTACTACGCCTCAGAGCTGACCGAGTTGCAATCGGCGGGCACGCTGAACCGGTTGGACCTGGCGTTCTCACGAGACCAGCGGACCAAGGTCTACGTGCAGGACCGGATGCGCGAACACGGCGCGCAGGTGTGGGCGTGGCTGCAGGACGGGGCGCACTTCTATGTGTGCGGTGACGCGAGCCGGATGGCCCGGGACGTCGAGCGGGCGCTGCATGACATCGCGGTCAATCATGGCCGGTTGAGCCCGGAGGCGGCCACGGCCTACATCAAGCAGTTGTCAGCCGACAAGCGTTACGTCCGCGACGTGTACTGAGCCGACCGCCGACCCGCAGTGAGGTCAGCTCATCCGGCTCACCGCCTGGCGCAGACGGAGCAGATCCCGGCGACGTTGTTCCATCGTGGTCGCGATCACCAGCAGAAGAACGCCGCCCAGGGCGAGCGGCGCCCAGCGCGGGACCAGGTCCCAGAACTGGACCACCTCGTGCAGAGCCATCAGAGTCAAGGCGCCGCCGCCCACCACGACGGGCGCCTGTGCCCGGACCCGTGCTCCGAGGATCAGCACCACCAGGGCGCCCACGCCGAGCAGGAGACGGCGACCATACTCCGGGTCGGGACTGTTTCCGATCACCGCGAACGTGGGCAGGAACGCAGCGCCCAGCGACGGGCCGTACGTCGTCCACGAAGGCAGGCCGGGCCGTTGCCGCCGGGCGAGCCACCCGGCGGCCAGCGCGAGCGCCGCGGCGGGAAGCGTGTAGACCTCGGGGATCCCGACGTCCCGCGACATCAGGAACAGCCACCACCCGAGCAGGACCACGACAGCGGCGGCCATCGCGTACCCGAACCTGCTCCGCCGGTTCACCCCTGGCAGCATGGCGCGCACGACCAGCACGACGGACCACAGGGTGCAGATCACTGCGGCCTGCTCGAGGCCCCCTGCGAGCAGGAGCGCCACCAGCGCGGTGGAATGCGCGACCGCCGCGACGGCGTGGGCCTCACGGGGTCGGCGCCGGGCGAGGACCCGATCGAGGCCCACGATGACCGCCGCGGCGCCAAGCATGCTGCGGGAGATCCCGGACTCGGCCGGCCCGATGGTGTCAGCCGCGGTATAGGTGACCACGCCCACTGACACCGTCCCGATGACCCACGCGACGATCCGGGCCGCCTCCTCACGCCCGGCCACGCCGACCGCGGCGGAGGTGACCACGAGAAGTCCGAAAGCAATCAGCGTGCCGCTGTGCGTCGGCGTAGCACTCGCCACACCCACCACCGCCAGCCAGGCCGACACCACCACCAGCACCGAGGATCCGACCGCGACCACCGGCAGCAGCGCCGCGGCGACAAGTCCGGCCAGCCCGGCGACCAGCGTGGCGATCGGCGTGGCCGGCCAGCTCGCCCCCGCCGCGGCGAACGTCAACGGGACCGCGACAGCGACCAGAGGCGCGGCGGCCCACGCGGCCGCTCCGCACCGCGCCACCCAACCACCGGCTGCCACCCGACCGCCGGCTGCCACCCGACCGTCGGCTGCCACCCGACCGTCGGCCGCTATCTGGCCCCCGGCCGCCGACTGACCCCCGGCCGCTACCCGACCACCGGCCGCCGACTGACCCCCGGCCGCTACCCGGCCGCCGGTCGCCGACTGGCCGCCGGTCGCCGCCCGGCCGCCTGCCGCGACGGCTGAGCCTGCTGCGACGGCTGCGGCAACCGCTGTCATCAGGAACGCGGCGACGGTAGACCAGGCAACCGGCGAGGGATCCGGATCAGGCCCGGACCAGACCCGGGTCAGCTCGCGCAACGGCTCGACCAGCACCGCTGCGAGATCGGCGCCGGCCGTGATCAAGAGCATGACGGCCGGGAGCAGGGCAGCGGGCAGAGCGCCGACACCGAGGGCGTCCACCCGCGGCAGCGTGGCAAGCAGCAGCAGGGCGCCGGCCGCGTACAGGGACACCGGATCAGGACCGGCTACAGCCCATACGGGACTGACGGTCGTGAGGAGGAGGGTTACGGCCAGCGTGCTCCGCGCGTACCCCGGGAGCACCCGAGCGACCGCATGAGCGCCGGCGACGATGACAACGACCACCGCGAAAAGCGCGCGAACCTGTGTCGCGGGCGAGGCGCCGGCGGCGATGAGTGCCTGCCAGACCGCCGCCGGTACCGCCACCAGCCCCACCACCCACGCCACCGTGGCCGCTGTGCCCGCCGCGGTTGCGCCGTTGCGCGCGACATAGTGCGCCAGCACGCCGACGACCAGGCCGGTCAGAGCGAGCGCGGCGGAGACGGCGGCGCCCACGCCAGGATGTCCGAGGCCGACGATCACCGCATGCCCGCCCGCGACTCCGGCGAGAGCGAGGCGGAAGGCGACCACCGCGCCGGCCCAGGACGCGACGGCGGACACCCGCCCGAGCGGTGTGGTCGGCGTCGTGCCGTGCTGCGGAAGAACAGCCTGCTCCGGTCCGAGCGGCGCGGTCTGCGTCGTGCCGTGCTGCGGAAGAACAGCCTGCTCCGGTCCGAGCGGCGCGGTCGGCATCGCGCCGCGCTGCGGGAGGACAACAGGCGCCGGGCTGGGTGGCGAAGTGGTGGTGCGCGGCCTGAGGAAGACGGCCAGGGCGAGCGCGACGGCAGCGGTCAGCACGCCGACCGGGGCGGCGGTCCACCAGGGCAGCCGGAAGGCCGCGGGCGCGAGCAGCGCGGTGGCCAGCAGGGCGGTCAGAGCCAGGTCCGTGCGGGTCCGGGAGGGCAACAACATGAGGTACGCGCAGACGACGGTCAACGCAGCCGCGACCGCCTGCCAAGACGTCCCCGTGACGACGGTGTCCCACGAAGCGCCGTGCAGGATGTCGGCGGCCCGGACGCTGCGCTCGGCGGCGAACAGCACTTCGATCACGACGCCGATCGCGGGGACGGCCGCCACGAAGTGCGCGCCGATCCATGGACCGCGGCGGACGGCAGCGGGCAGCAGCGGGCGGGCGACCAGCACCGCCGCTGCCAAGACGGCCGCGATGACGGCGAGGCTCAGGAGCTCCGGCCACAGCCGGACGGCCGGGCCGGCGACGGCGATGCCGAGCGCGATGACCAGCACGCCGCCGGTGAGGGACTGTGCGACGCGATTGCCGGCCAGCACCGCTGTGCCGACTCCGGCAAGGCTGACCAGCACCAGGGCCGCCCCGGCGAACCCGGCCTCCAGCGCGTTCCGCGCGGCCGGCAGCTCGACGATTGCCAGGAGCCCGGCGAACGACGCCGCCAGGCCGCCGCAGACGTAGGCCAGCACGCCGATCACGTCGCCGGTGAAGCGGCTCGGGCGGAGCTGGAGCACCGCCACGTTCATCACGGCGACCCCGGTCAGCGTCAGCGACCAGCCGACCGCCTCGATGTCTTGGGAAGCGGCGATCAGGGGCAGCACCGGCTGGGCGATGACCAGCGCGGCGATCCGTGGACCGGTGAGCCCGACGAGGCGGCTGTATCCGAGAGCTGTCCCGGCGACCACTGCGCAGACCCCGGCCGCGTACGCCTGCGGGGGCGAGCCGGTGACGCCGAGGAAGTCGACGGCCCAGGCCGCATACCCGTCCAACAGGATCATCAGCAGACCGACGGCGGCGAGGGTCTCCGCGGCGGCCGTGAGTCCGCGCCTCGCCGCGAACGGTGGCACCGAGAGGACGGCGACGGTCGCACCGCCCAGCAGCAGGGCCCGCCCGGTCACCCCGACCTGTGCCCAGGCCACCGCGGTGAAGACCGCCGCGGCGACGAGCAGCAGGAGGCCGCCGAGCGCGAACAGGACGTTCTGCACGGTGAGGGTGGTGAGCTTGGACTCGACCGGTGCCGGCGCTGCGAAAGGCGGGACCGGGGCTCCGATCGGCGACACCGGCGTCCCGGGCAGCGGAGCCGAGGCACCGGGATGTGGGAGTGATGTGCCGGGCAGCGGGGCAGGCGCGCCGGGACGCGCCGCCGGCGGGGCGGGGGAGGTCGCCGGGGCCGTCGCCGGGGACGGAGGCTGCGGGGGAGCGGCCGCCGCGTGGACCGTCTCCTGCACCCGGAAAGCGGCCGCGTTCCGCCGGGTGCCGGTTTCGAAGATCTGCCGTTCCAGGCCGGCCATCTCGGTCCGGACGGCGTGCAGCCGCTCGTTGAGCCCGGCGATCTCCGCGTCCAGCCGGAGCACTTCGAGCGCGTCGGCGTCCGGGCCGCGCCCGCAGGACGGGCAGCCGGTCTGCGCCGAGGCGACGGCACCGCAATGCGGGCAGGGATATGACGACGGTGCGGCGGTCACGGGCTGATCCAGTGCTCGTCGGGTGGTGGTGGAACACAGTTTCCGGCACGCCTGCAACTCCTCCTGGCTGCGGACGGCTGCGGATGAAGGGTCGCCATCCTGATGTGGGCGGCAGAGGTGATCATGAGCGCGCCGTGCGGGTCTCTGGCGCGGTCTCGCGGTGGGCGCGGATCCGTTCGGCGTGATCGAGCTGGAGGCGACGGCCGATCCGGAGGAACCCGGTGATGAGCGTCAGCTCGGCGGGGGAGTAGCGACCGAGCAGCTCCCGGCCGGCCTCGCCGATCGGACCGTAGATCCGGTCCAGCGTCCGGCCGGTGGGCGCGGTGACGGCGACGACCGCCCGCCGCCGGTCCGCCGGGTCGACCTCGCGGCTGAGGTGGCCGGCGCCGGCCAGTCGCTGGATCGCGGCAGTGGTGGCGGCCGGGCTGAGCCGGGCGGCGGCCGCCAGCGCGCCCGCGGTCATCGTCCCGGCGGCGGCGACCAGGCCGAGGATGCGCAGGTCGGTGCGGTTCACCTCGAGCAGGGTGGCGGCCGCGTCGTCGACCTCGTCGGTGGCCGCGCCGAACTCGGCGGCCGCGTCCGCCGCGGCGGCCAGGATCTCGGTCGGCGAGAGGTCGGCCGAGGAGGACTCCGACCGGGCACCGGCGGGCGCGAACCATCGGTAATCCACCGTCCGGCGGGCCGGCGGGCGATCTGCTCCAGGCGATTGCTTCGACACTCGAAGGAATATACAGTGTGCGAAAGCTTCGACGATCGAAAGGATTTCAGATGGCGGGGCCGACAGTGGGGCTCCCGGGCTGGCTGCGCCATGCCAACCGGGTGGTCCGCTTCCTGAACAGGCTGGGGCTGCGGCTCGGCACCATCCATGTGCTCACCGTTCCCGGCCGGCGCACCGGTGTCGCGCGGCCCACCCCGGTCTCACCGCTGACCGTCGACGGTCGGCGCTATCTGGTTGCCGGGCTTCCGGAGGGCGACTGGGCGCGAAACGTCCGCGCGGCCGGAAAGGGCGAGCTCGCCTCCGGGCGGCGGCGGAGTGCGGTGACGCTGGCCGAGGTGACGGATGCGGAGGTGCGGCGGTCGGTGATGCGCGCGTTCCCGGTCGAGGTGCCCGGTGGGGTGCCGTTCTTCGTGCGGCTGGGCCTGGTCGGCAAGGGTGATCCGGACGAGTTCGCCGCGGCCGCCGACCGGGTCGCTGTCTTCGAGATCCGGGACGGATGATCCAAGGGTGCGCGCTGGTCGAGGCCAGGGTTGCTGGCACGTTGGTCGATCCCAGGGAAAGGCTCTTTATCCGGACTTATGGTTATGCGATGGGGATGCTGAAAACGAAAGTCGTCGCTTACACCGCCGGATTTCCGGTCTCACTCGCGCTGTCAGCCGGCATGGCCATGCCGATGGTGGTGGCAGATGCCGCCGTCACCGCGCGTTCTGCCGCGGCGGCCCCGGTCGTGCCGCGGGACCTGAAGGACGCGCTGCTGGCGCTCGAAGACCTGCCGAAGGGCTATTCGGTTCTGGACTTCGATCCGAGCGATGCTCTTGCCGGGGTTGTCGATCCCAGCCAGACGAGCAGCGACCCGTGCCGAGCGCAGGACGCGATCGACCTCGACGACCTCGCTCCGGACACCGATCTGACTCCGGACACCGGCCAGGGGCCGGTGGTAATCATCAGGCCTGGTCGGCCGAACTGGCCCGATCGGCCCGGCAGGCCGGATCGCCCGGGCTGGCCTGACAGCAGGCCCGACCGCCCCGGCAAGCCTGACGGGAAGCCCGACCGCCCCGGCAAGCCTGACGGGAAGCCCGACCGCCCCGGCAAGCCTGACGGGAAGCCGGATCGGCCGGGTCGGCCGGACAAGCCCGCGCCTGAGCAGCCGGGTGGGCCGACTCTGGTGCCGGACCTGACTACGGTCGTGGCGCCGACGATGGCGCGGACGGTGGCGGCTGATGGAAAGCCGGCGGGGCGTGCGGCGGAGGACCCGGAGCTGGTGGGGGTCGGCTTCATCAAGGGCACCGAGGGTCCGGTCCTCATGCACACCATCGTCGATGTCGGGCGCAGGCAGGCCCGTGCGCTTGTCGAGCAGACGCGGGAGGTGCTGGAGCGCTGCCCGGACGTGGAGACCGACACGGTGCGGATCGAGCAGGATGACCTGCCCAGGTTCCCGGAGCTGGGCGACGATTCGGTCGCTGTGAGCATGACGATCACGCTCAAGGAGGACGACTACGAGATTTCGGTGGACGGCAAGCTGGTGGCTTTCGCGCTGGACGGCGTCTATTCCACGGTGGCGCTGGTGGGTCTGCCTACGCCGAGTACCAGCGAGCTGAAGAAGGCCGGCAAGGCAGCGGAGCGCAAACTCGAGCGTGGCTGACCTGCGCGCTCAGCGTAGGCGGGTGCGGCGCGGTGCCGGCAGTGCGGGCGGTGCGGTGCGGCGGTGCGGCGGTGCGGGCGGTGCGGTGCGGCGGTGCGGGCGGCGCGGCGCGGTGCGGGCGGTGCGGCGGCGCGGTGCGGCCGGTGCGGGCGGTGCGGCGGTGCGGGTGGCGCGGTGTGGGCGGTGCCGGGGGTGCGTGCGGTGCGGCCAGCAGCCAGCGGCTCAGCGCAGGCCGGTGCGGTGCAGCCAGCGGCGCAGTTGCTGGTGCACCGCCTCGGCTCCGTAGAGTTCGCCGCCGTCGAGGAGGTCCTCGTCGATCGGCCAGTCGTGGGGGTGCACGAGGATCGCCTGATTCTGCCAGCCGCCCAGGCCGCCGTGGCAGCCGACCAGGTCCTCGAAGGCGTGCACCTCGCCGGTGTTCTGGTCCAGGGTGGAGTGGACGTACAGGTCGGGACAGTTCTCGGCCTGTGCCACCCGTAGCAGGTCGGCGGCGGCGCGGGGGCCGAACGGGGCCAGCGGGTCGTCGCCCTGGACCTCGCCTTCGGCCAGCAGGTGGACGCCGTGGGCGCCGATCGCGACCGGGCCGCGGGCGCTGGCGGCTACCAGGAAGCCGATGCCGGGTTCGGTGAGCAGTCCGGGGATCAGGCCGGGATAGTGCTCCTGCAGGTCTTCGAGGGTGACCCGGGCGAAGCGGGGGAACCAGATCAGGCCGAGGTTGCCGGAGCCGACCACGACGAGGTCCTGGCCGCTGCCGGCCGGTGCGGTGTCCGGCGGGCCGACCAGCATGCCGCCGCGGGGGCCGGTGGAGCGGCGTGCTGCCCAGCGGCCGACCGCGCCGCCGGTGCCGAGGAGGTCGGCGAGCAGTGCGTTGACCGGGCCCCAGCCCTCGACGTCGCCGGTGGCGGTGAGCGTGGACGGCGCCGGGACGTGCAGGTGGGCGCGGACGGCGTCCTCCAGGGTGCGGCCGGAGAGCTGCTGGAAGGTGGGGCCCTGGCTCTGGCCGTGGTCGGAGAGGACCACGAAGCGGTACGCGCGTGGGGCGGCGGCCGCGATCTGTTCCAGGGTGTTGAGGACGCGGTCCACGCCGGCCAGCGCGTCCATCGACTCGGGGCGGGCGACGCCGGCGTGGTGGGCGATCTCGTCGTAGTCGACGAAATCTACGAAGATCACCGGCGCGCCGCGCATCATGTGCTCGGCGACCAGAGCGACGTTGAGGTCGCGAAGCAGGACGTTGGTGAGGCCGCGGAGCAGGGGGTACGCGCCGCGGCGGCTGATGCGGGGTTCGATGCCGCGCATCCGCTGCTGCCGGGCCTGGTAGAGCTCCTTGACGATTTCGCCGACGGTCAGGACCAGCGAGCGGACCAGGATGAACGGGCGGCCGAAGAAGCGCAGGTAGTCGCCGCCCGGGCCGAGGCCGCCGCGCCGCCCGGCCCGGCTCATCACCATCAGCGCGGTGGTGGCGTCGCCGCTGAACATGTTCGAGATGCTCACGCCGCCGTCGGCCAGCAGGCCCCGCCCGTCGGAGAGGCGCTTCTCGATGAGTTCGGCGTCGGCGGGGCGGTTGGTGACGACCAGGCGGCCGAGGCCGCGCTCGTACCACCGGAACGCGGGGATGCCGTCGGTGCGGCCGTGCAGCAGCCCGGCCTGGCTGGCCGGGGTGGTCGACGGAACCCGCGCCCACCAGCCGACGGCGTCGTGACTGCCGGAACGGATCCAGCGGGAGATCGTGGGCAGGATGCCGCTGAGAATGCCGTGCCGCAGCAGCGGATAAGGCAGGCCGTCAACCTGGACGATCACCAGACCCGCGGGAACGCCGGGCGGCGGAGCGGCGGAAGCGCCGGGCGCAAAGGCGGGAGCGGTGGGGGGCGGAGCGGTGGAGGTGCCTGGCGCAAAGGCGGGAGCGGTGGGGGGCGGAGCGGTGGAGGTGCCTGGCGCAAAGGCGGGAGCGGTGGGGGACGGAGCGGTGGAGGTGCCGGGCGCAAAGGCGGGAGCGGCGGGCGGCGGAAGGGCGGAAGCGCCGGACGTAAAGGCCGGAGCGGCGGACCGCGGGGTGGCGGCACGGCGGGACGACTTGGCCTGCCGTCGGGCGCGGCGGAGCAGGTCAGCCACGAGGTACGAGCTGTCGTTGACGCCGAGCACCCAGTGCACCACCACGGACACCACACCGACGACCCCGAACGTCGCGAGCACCGTCGTCCAGCCGTCGACGCGCACCTGCGGGGCGCCGATCAGGACGACGCCGACGATGAGGATCTGGGCCGCCACGCCGAGGATCAGGGCGGCGACCGCGCCGCACCAGCGGGCCAGCAGTCGCAGCACCGGCCGGGTCAGGCCGTCGGCGACCGCGACCACGGCGGCGACCGCGGGACCGACCCACCACGGGCCCAGGTCGAGGCCGGTGAGCAGCCACGACGCGGCGGTCAGCGCGGCCGCGGTGGGAAGCAGGCCGACGACCGCGTCGCGGATGTCCCGGTGGGTCACGATCGCTGCCCGGTGCGTCACGGTTTCGACGGTAATACCCGGGCTGTTCGGCGGACCGAAAACCCGATCTTGCGATCACGGGCTGTTGGTATCTAACATTTCAGTGTGGAGAGCATTGGACGGCATCTGCTGCGGGACGCCGCCTACGGGCGGATCCGGGGCGCGATCGTCGACGGCACGCTCGCTCCCGGGGCGGCGCTGCGGCCGGACGAGCTGGCCGAGCGGCTCGGCCTGTCCCGCGCGCCGATCCGGGACGCCATCGCCCGCCTGACCAGCGAGGGCCTGGTCGAGACGAAACCGCAGAGCTACACCCGGGTCACCGAGGTGGTCGCCAAGGACGTCGAGGACGCGGCCGCCGTGCTCGGGGCGATGCACGACCTGGCCGTACGCCATGTCGTCGCAAGCCTGACCGCCGACCAGGTGGAACGCATGCGCGAGGCCAACGCCCGATTCGCCGCGGCCGTCGCCGCGGGTGACGTCGAGGCGGCCCTGGCCGCCGACGACGAGGTGCACGCGATCCCCCTGCTGGCTTACGGCAACGCCGCGGCCTCCGGCACCGTCGATCGATACACCCCATTGGTACGCCGAGCGGAACGGTTGCTGTTCACCTCGGCGCAGGCGTCCCGCTCGGTGCGCCTGCACGAGGACCTGATCAATGCCCTGGCGGCCCGCTCGGACCGCGCGGTCGCGATCAACGCGGAGATCTGGGGCCACCTGCACCACAGCGTCAACCTGGAGGAGTTCTGATGCCGATCACCGATTTCGCCCGCCACCCGCTGCTGTTCGGGCCGTCCCCGGTGCACCGGCTCGACCGGCTCACCCGCCACCTCGGCGGGGCGGAGATCTGGGCGAAGCGGGAGGACTGCAACTCCGGCATCGCGTACGGCGGTAACAAGACCCGCAAGCTGGAGTACCTGGTGGCCGACGCCCTGGCGCAGGGCGCGGACACCCTGGTGTCGATCGGCGGGGTGCAGTCCAACCACACCCGGCAGGTGGCCGCGGTGGCCGCCGCGACCGGGCTGAAATGCGTGCTGGTGCAGGAGAGCTGGGTGGACTGGCCGGACAGCGTCTACGACAAGGTCGGCAACATCCTGATCAGCCGGCTGGCCGGGGCAGACGTGCGGCTGGTCCGGGCCGGGTTCGGGATCGGCTTCAAGGAGAGCTGGGAGGCGGCGCTCGCGTCGGTGGTCGCCGGCGGCGGCGTGCCGTACGCGATCCCGGCCGGTGCCAGTGATCACCGGCTGGGCGGGCTCGGTTTCGCGAACTGGGCTTACGAGGTGATCGAGCAGGAGCGTGAGCTGGGCGTCTTCTTCGACACGATCATCGTGTGCTCGGTGACCGGCAGCACCCAGGCCGGGATGATCGCGGGGTTCGCGGCGGCCGGTGGGCGGCCGCGGCGGGTGATCGGGATCGACGGTTCGGCAAAGCCCGCGGAGACCCTCGCCCAGGTGGGGCGGATCGCCCGCAACACCGCCGGCCTGATCGGGGCACGCGACCTCACTGCCGAAGACTTCATCCTGGACGAGCGGTACCACGCCGGGACGTACGGGATTCCGGACGAGTCCACGCTGGACGCGATGAAGCTGGCGGCCCGCACCGAGGGCATGGTCACCGACCCGGTCTACGAGGGCAAGTCGATGGCCGGGCTGATCGACCTGGTGTCCCGGGGCGAGATCGGCCGGGACGCGAAGGTCCTCTACGCACATCTGGGTGGGCAGCCGGCGCTCAACGCGTATTCCGCGCTGTTCTGATCCGGGCAGCTCCAGTCCGGGGCGGCGGCGCCGGTCCGGCCGGTGATAAGTTGCTCGCACGCCGTCGAGAGCTGGAAGGAGGTCAGAACAATGTCCGATGTTCTGCGCCCCCTCCGCGACCCGGCGTCCCCGCGGATCTGACCACAGGGGCGCCTCCTGTCCGGAGGATCCGCCATGACCGATCTAGTCGTCCGTCCGCTCACCGCGGGCGAGGAGCACGTCTTCGAAGCCATGCCCGACCCGCTGCCCGAGTTGCGGCAGGTGAGTTACGCCGACGGGCTCGCCGGCGGTGGGTTCCGTCCCGAGCACACCTGGGTGGCGATCAGCGACGGCCGGGTGGTCGCCCGCGCCGCCTGGCTGCTGCCGCCCGGCGCCGTGGGTGAACCCTGGCTGGAACGCTTCGAGCTGACCGCCGCCCCCGAGGTCGGCGCCGCCCTGCTGCACGCCGCGCACGAGGCGATGGGTGGGCCGAAGATCTACTACGCGGCCGCGCCGGCACACTGGCGCCGCCGGCCGGACGTCGCGGCCACGCTCGCCGCGCCGATCGAGGCGGCCCGCCTCGCCGGCCTGCGCGAGCGGGGTGAACGCCTCCGGCTCACCTGGACCGGGACCCCGCTGCCCGAGCCCTCCGGCCGGTACACGTTCCGGCCCGCCGGCGGCCCGGAGGAGGTGCGTGACCTGGTGGCCCGGATCGCCGAGCCGGAGCTGGTGACCGGGGCCGAGACCGCCCGGGTGGTGGCCGGGATCGACCTGGCCCGGGAGCCGCTGGGCTGGGTCAACGGGACGTGGCGGGTGGCGTCGCGCAGCGGCGTGCCGGTGGGGCTGGCCGGTCCCACCGGTGACGCGTGCTATCCGATGATCGCCTATCTGGGTGTGCTGGACGAGGCGGTGCGCGGCGACCTGCTCGCCGACGCGGTGGCGACGCTCGCTGATCAGGGCGCCTACGAGGTGGTGGCGGACGTGGACGCTCACCAGGTCGCGGTGGTGGCCGATCTCGAACGGCTCGGCTTCCGCCGGATGCGGTCCCGAGTGATCTTCACCCCCGCGTAGGAGAGGTGGCGGGCCGGGGCCGTACGAGGATCTAGATCGCGGTGGACTCGCGCGGGACCAGGCGGCACGGCAGCCGTTCGACGCCGGAGCCGAGGGTACCGTCGAAGGCAGCCGCCAGCCGTTCGGCGGCCACCCGGCCGAGCGTCTCCAGGTTCATGTCGATGCTCGACAGCGGCGGCCGCGAGCTGGTCGCGAAGATCTCCCAGTTGTCGAAGCCGATCACCGCGACGTCCCGCGGCACCTCCAGCCCTTCGCCGTGCAGCGCGTCGATGACACCCCGGGCGATCTGGTCCGAGCCGGCGAAGACGGCGTCGATCGCGGTGCGCCGGCCGAGCAGCATGCGGGTGGCGCTGCGGCCCCAGGCCTCGGACCACGCGCCGAAGTGGACCCGGTCGCCGGCCAGCGGTAGTCCCCGGTCGGCCAGCTCGGCGAGCGCACCGCGGGCCCGGTCCTGCGCCGCGCCGTACGAAGGGTCGCCGGTGATGTGCGCGATCCGCCGGCGGCCGAGGTCGGCGAGGTGCGCGATCGCCGTCCGCCCGGCCGACACGTTGTCGCTGACCAGGGAGAGGTCGTCCGGATCGGCGGACGGGGCGTACGCGTAGACGACCGGCACCGGCAGGTCCCGCCCGATCGAGGGCCGCGGGTCCGGGCGGGCGCCGACGACGATCAGCCCGTCGACCCGCCGGCTCAGCAGTGTCCGAAGATGATGACCCTCTCGGATCGCGTCGCCGCGCGCGTCGCAGAGCAGCACGCTGGTCCGGTCGGCCCCGAAGGCGTCCTCGGCGCCCATCAGGATCGGGATCGACAGCCGGCCCTCGAGGTCGGACGTGAGCAGCCCGACCATGCCGGTGCGGCCGGCGACCAGGCCCCGCGCGAGCGTGTTGGGGGAGTAGGCGAGCAGGTCGGCGGCCTTCAGCACCTCGGCGCGGGTCGCGGCGGAAACGTGTTTTCGGCCGTTGAGCGCCTTGGAAGCGGTCGCGATCGAGACCCCGGCCAGGCGGGCCACGTCGTGCAGGGTGGCCGGTTGGCCTGATGGGTGCGGTGCAGCCGACGTCACAGATACACACGGTAGCGCCTTCGCGACTATTGACCACTGTTGTGACGCGGGTTACGTTCGGAAAGCGTTTTCGGAAGGAGACTCCGATGACCGGAACCCGACGCCTGCTCGCTGCCGCCGTGGCCGCCGTCCTCACGGCCGGGCTCGCGGCCTGCGGCGGCGGCGCCGAGGAAGACGGCGGCGCCGTCGGCGCCGGCGGTGTCGAGGGCGTCGACGACGGCACCGAGCTGAGCCTGTGGACCCGGGCCCCGCTCGAGGCGCAGGCGGAGCTGCTCGTCGAGGCGTACAACAAGAGCCACCGGAACCAGGTCGAGCTGACCATCACGCCCAACGACGACTACGTCTCCCGGGTCGGCGCGGCGGCCGGCAGCGGCGATCTGCCGGACCTGTTCGCGGCCGACATCGTCTATGTGCCGAACTGGACGGACGCCGGCCTGTTCGCCGACCTCTCGCAGCAGATCGACGCACTGCCGTACGTCGGCCAGATCAACAAGGGGCACCTGGACGCGGGCACGCTCGCCGGGAAGAAGTACGTCCTGCCGTTCGTGCTGGACCTGTCCGTGATGTTCTGGAACAAGGACCTCTATCGCGAGGCGGGCCTGGACCCCGAGAAAGGGCCGGCGACCCTGGCGGAGTTCGAGGACCACGCCCTGAAGATCCACAAGCTGGGGAAGAAGGACACCTACGGTACGGCCTTCGGCGGCAACTGCGGCGGCTGTGGCGTCTTCACCTGGTTCCCGATGATCTGGGCCTCCGGCGAGGAGGTCCTGAACGCCGACGGGACCGAGTCGCTGCTGGCCGGCGCCGCCGCCAAGGAGGTCTACGCGACCTGGCGTGACCTGTGGCGCGCCGGCGCGGTCGACCCGGCCAGCCGGGACGAGACCGGCGCGACCTGGGTGGCCGGCTTCCAGGAGGGCCGGATCGGCGTGATGCCGTACCCGGCGACGCTGCTCCAGACGGCCGACAAGACCGTGCGGACAGGTGTCGCGGCCCTGCCCGGCGTCGACGGTGGGGCGTCCACCTTCGTCGGCGGCGACGGCATCGGCATCTCGAAGGACTCACAGCACACCCCACAGGCGTGGAACTTCCTGTCCTGGATGATGTCCGAACCGGCCCAGGTGGGTGTGCTGGCGGCGAACAACAGCGTGGTGTCCCGCGCCGACCTCGCCGACAACGGATACTCCCGCAAGGACCCGCGGGTGCTGGCCGTCAACGAGGTGGCGGCCGGGCCGGCCAGCAGGACGCCGGTCGCGAAGAACTTCCAGCAGGCCTTCAACGCGGCGGGCAGCCCCTGGGTGACCCTCTTCCGCGACCAGGTCTTCTCCGGCGGCACCGATCCCGCCGCCGGCAACGCCGCGATCACCGAAGTCCTCGGCCGGTGACGGCGACCTTGCGGGAGTCGCCCCCGGCGCCATCGGAGACGGCTCCGACTCCACGCCGGCGCCGGCGGCGGGCGCTCACCGGCTGGGCGTACGCGTCACCCACCGCGCTGTTCGTCCTGGTCTTCTTCGCGTTCCCGATCCTGCTGGTCACCCGGATGTCGGTGTCGGACTGGGGCCTGTTCGCCGGCAACCGCGGCCTGAACGTCCCGGAGAACTTCACCGACGCCCTCGACCAGCGCCTGTTCTGGCCCGCGGTGTGGTTCACCGTCAAGTACACGGCGATCACCACGGTCATCCTGATCGGCCTCGCGCTCGGCCTGGCCCTGCTCGTCCAGGAGTCGACCCGATGGTCGGCGTTCCTGCGCACCGCGATCCTGGTGCCCAGCGCCCTCGGCCTGGCGAGCGCGTCGCTGCTGTTCTACGCGCTCTACTCGCCGCAGAGCAGCCCGCTCGGCTTCCTCGGGATCGACTCGTTCCTCGGCACGCCGACCCGTGCGCTCTGGTCCACGGTCGCGCTGATCGTCTGGCGGTTCGCCGGGTTCTACATGCTCCTGCTGCTGGTCGCGTTGCAGGGCATCTCGGGCGACGTCTACGAGGCGGCCGAGATGGACGGCGCCGGCCGGTGGCGGGCGTTCGTGTCGATCACGCTGCCGCTGCTGCGCTCGTCGCTGGCGCTGTGCACGATCCTCTGCGTCACCGGCTCGCTGCTCGCCTTCGACCAGTTCTACATCCTCACCAAGGGCGGCCCGGACAACAGCACGGTCACCATCGTCCAGCTGATCTACAACGCCGCGTTCGCCGGCGGGAACAACCTCGGGGTCGCGGCTGCCCTCTCGATCCTCGTGCTGGCCGCGCTGCTCGTGCTCAACATCGGGCAGTTCCGCTGGCTGCGCGGCAAGGAGACCTGATGCGGCGGATGCCCTACTACGTGTTCACCGGCGCGCTCGCGGTGCTGTTCCTCTTCCCGCTGGTGTGGGCCGCGCTCGCCTCGGTCTCCCCGCAGGGCGGCACCGCGCAGACCGACGGCTGGGGCTTCGCCAACTACGCCACGCTCGCTGATTACCAGGCCGGCATCGGCGTGTACCTGATGAACAGCCTGGTCGTCTCCGGCCTCACCGTCGTCTGCACGGTGTCCGTGTCGCTGCTCGGCGGGTACGCGTTCGCCCGCTTCAGCTTCCCCGGCAAGAACCTGCTGTTCCTGGTCACGCTCGCCATCCTGATGGTGCCGTACGCGACGCTGCTCATCCCGCTCTACGTCCTGCTCAACCAGCTCGGCCTGCAGAACTCCCTGGTCGGCCTGGCGTTCGTGCTGACCATGTTCCAGCTGCCGTTCGCCACGTTCATGATGCGGATCTCGTTCGAGGCGGTGCCCGCCGAGCTGGAGGAGGCCGCGCTCGTCGACGGCTGCGGCTCGGTGCGCGCCCTGCTCTCCGTGATGCTGCCCGCGGTCCGGCCCGGCCTGATCACGGTCGGGCTGTTCGCCTTCCTCGCCGCGTGGAACGATTTCATCACGCCGCTGGTCCTGATCAGCGACGCTGACAAGGCGCCCCTGCCGCTCGCCGTCGCCAACCTCCGCCAGCAGGTGATGGGCATCATCGATTACGGCGCCACCGAAGCCGGCGTGGTCGTGCTCGCGCTGCCCTGCATCGTGCTGTTCCTGGCGCTGCAACGCCAGTACATCCGCGGCTTCATGTCCGGCGCCCTCAAAGGATGACCCGCCCGCAAAGGTTGACCCGCCCGCAAAGGATGACCATGTTCGGACCAGTGCAGCCGAGCCGGGCCCAGCTGCGCCCGGTGTCCGCGACCATCACCGGCGGCTTCTGGGCCGAACTGCAGGAACGCAACCGGAGCGCCATCCTGCCGCACATCGCCCACTGGCTGGACCGCGCCGGCTGGCTCGGCAACTTCGCGGCCGGGCCCGCCGCCCGCCGGGGCCGTGAGTTCTCGGACAGCGAGGTCTACAAGTTCCTGGAGGCACTGGCCTGGGAGCTGGGCCGCGCCCCGGATCCCGGCCTGCAGGACCGCTACGACAGGACAGTCGCCGAGGTGGCGGCCGCCCAGCAGGACGACGGTTACCTCAACACCCGGTTCGGCCGGCCCGGCCAGCCGCCCCGCTGGTCCGACCTGACCTGGGGCCACGAGCTGTACTGCCTCGGCCACCTGATCCAGGCCGCCGTCGCGCGGGCCCGCACCGGCCACCCCGGTGACCTCCTCGTCCAGGTCGCCCGCCGCGCCGCGGACCTGGTCTGTGCCACCTTCGGCGACGACGGGATCCAGTCCGTCGACGGCCATCCGGTGATCGAGGCGGCGCTCGTCGAGTTCTCCCGGGTCACCGGCGACAGCCGCTACCTCGACCAGGCGCGGCTGTTCCTGGAGCGGCGCGGCACGCACGTGCTGCCCGACATCGAGTTCGGCCGGGAGTACTACCAGGACGACATGCCGATCCGCCAGGCGCCGGTGTTCCGCGGGCACGCGGTCCGGGCTGTCTATCTGGCCGCCGGCGCGGTCGACCTGGCCGACGAGACCGGCGACGGCGAGCTGCTCGACGCGGTGACCCGGCAGTGGCGCCGAACCGTGGCCCGGCGGGTCTATCTGACCGGCGGGCTCGGCTCCCGGCATCAGGACGAGGCTTTCGGCGAGGACTGGGCGCTGCCGCCGGACCGGGCGTACTCGGAGACCTGCGCCGCGGTCGGCTCGGTCATGGTGGCCTGGCGGCTGCTGCTCGCCCACGGCGACCCGGCCTGCGCGGACCTGATCGAGCGGACCCTGTTCAACGTGATCGCCACGTCGCCGGCCGCCGACGGCCGGTCCTTCTTCTACGCCAACACGCTGCACCGCCGGGAGATCGGCGCCCGGCCCGACCCGGACCGCCCGCATCCCCGCCCCACCGCGACGGTCCGCGCACCCTGGTTCGAGGTCTCCTGCTGCCCCACGAACGTCGCGCGCACGGTCGCCAGCCTCGCCGGTTACCTCGCCACCGAGGACGACGACGGCCTGCAGATCCACCAGTACGTGCCCGGCACCGTCGCCGGCCGCGTCACCGTCACCACCCGGTACCCCGCCGACGGTGAGATCCGGGTCCGCGTCGAGGACCCGCCGGACGGACCCTGGTCGCTCACCCTGCGCGTCCCCGCCTGGGCCGGCGACGGCGCGACGCTCACGGTGGGTGGTCACACCTGGGAGGTCGGGCCCGGCTACGTCACCGAGCGCCGCCGCTGGCAGCGCGGTGACGAGATCCTCCTGTGCCTGCCGATGAAGCCCCGGTTCACCCATCCCGACCCGCGCATCGACGCGATCCGCGGCTGCGTCGCCGTCGAGCGCGGCCCGATCGTGTACGCGCTGGAGTCGGTCGACGTGCCGGGCACGGACAGCGTGGACGAGATCCGGGTGGACGGCGACCATCCGCCGACGCTGGTGAACGGCCGGGTGCTGGTCCGCGCCCGCCGGGTCTCCACCCCCGGCCCGGACTGGCCTTACGGGCCGCGACCACCGCGGCCGGTCGCGGCTGAGCTGGGCGAGATCCCGCTGGTCGCGTATCACGGCTGGGCTGAGCGGGGACCTTCGACCATGCGGGTGTGGATGCCGTTGCTGTGATCGTACGATCGTGCCGGGGTCAGAGGACCTTGGTGCCGTACATCTCGCCGAGCGGGTCCGCGATCAACTCGATGCGCGCGCCGTCCGGGTCCTGGAAGTAGACCGAGACGCCGCTGTGGACGGTGTGTTCGACGCCGGCCTCGGCGAGCCGTCCCACCAGCTCCTCCCACTTCGCCGGGTCGACCGAGATGGCCATGTGGTGCAGGCCGCCCAGCACCTCCGCGTACGGGCCGAGGTCGAGCCCCGGCAGGTCGAAGAAGGCCAGCAGGTTGCCGTTGCCGATGTCGAAGAAGAAGTGCGACGACCCCGGGTAGTCCCGGTTCTCGATCAGTTCGGTGAGCGGGAACCCGAGCAGATCCTGGTAGAACCGCACGGTCGCCTCGACGTCGCTGCTGATCAGCGCGGTGTGGTGCAGCCCCCGGGCGGTCGAGGGGGCCCGCTCGGCGGCCGGGCGGAGATAGGTGTCGCGGATCCGGTGGCGGGCGGCCTCGAGCGAGGCGAGATCGGTCATCCCTAGTGCGTATCCGAGATGCCGCCGCCGGTCAACGACCCGAGCGCCGCGGTCGCCACCGAGGAGGCCTGCGCGCACGCGTCGCGCAGCCGTTCGGCGGGCACCGGGCGGCTCAGCGCGAACCCTTGCGCGTAGTCGCACGACATCTCGCGCAGCCGGCGCAGGGTCTCCACGTCCTCCACCCCTTCGGCGACCACCCGCAGCCCTAGGTTGTGGCCGAGGTCGATGGCGCTGCGGACCATCACCGCGTCCGGGGTGCCGGGGGTGAGGTCGCGGACGAACGTCCGGTCGATCTTCAATTCGCCGGCCGGGAGGCGCCGCAGCTGGGCCAGCGAGCTGAACCCGGTGCCGAAGTCGTCGACCGACACGCTCACGCCCTTGTCGCAGACCTGGTGCAGGGCGCGGATGGCGTGTTCCGGATCCGCCATGATGCTGGTCTCGGTGAGTTCGAGGCGCAGCAGGCCGGGTGGGAGCTCCGCCTCGGCGAGGGTGGCCAGCACGTGCGGGACGAACCCCGGGTCGGTCAGCACGCCGGGTGACACGTTGACCGACACCCGGCACGGCCAGCCCTCGGCGAGCCACCCCGCTGCCTGGCGTACGCCCAGCCCGAGCAGATGATAGGTCAGCCGGACCTCCAGGCCGCCCCGTTCGGCGGCCGGCAGAAAGGCCGCGGGCGCGAGCAGCCCGAGCCGCGGGTGCTGCCACCGGACCAGGGCCTCCACCGAGGTGACCCGCCCGTCGGCGAGGCTCACCTGCGGCTGGTAGTGCATCAGCAGCTGCCCGCCCGGGTCCCCGCTGTCGAGCAGCCCGCGCAGGTCACCGAAGAGCTGGAGGCGTTCTTGGGGCAGGGCTTCGTCGGCGTCCGCGTCATAGACCGAGACGCCGCCGCCGTTGCCCTTGGCCCGGTACATCGCGGCGTCCGCGTGCCGGAACAGCTCGTCGCCGGTGCCGGACGCCGGCCCGTAGGCGATGCCCAGGCTCCCGCCGATCGCCGCCGTGGCGCCGTCCGGCTCGAAGTCGCGCCGCAGCTCGGCGACCAGCTGTTCACCGAGCTGCCGGACGGCCGCCCGGTCGAGTGCCACCGGGACCAGGGCCGCGAACTCGTCGCCGCCGAGCCGGGCCACCAGGGCGTCGCCGTCGACGGTGGCGGCGGCCGCGGTCAGGCGCTGTCCCGCCGACACCAGCACCTGGTCACCCGCGTGGTGGCCGAGGGTGTCGTTGACCGCCTTGAACCCGTCCAGGTCGATCACCATGACCGCGATCTCGTGCCCGTCCGTCGCGGCGGCGGCGAGCGCGTCGTCGAGGCGGCGGGTGAACAGCGCGCGGTTGGGCAGCCCGGTGAGCGGGTCGTGCAGGGACAGGTGCCGGCTGCGTTCGGCGTGGTCGACGAGCCGGCGCTGATAGCCGAGCGCCATCTTCAGGATCATCGAGACCAGGATCAGCCCGGCGCCGAAGCCCACCGACGTGCCGGCCAGCAGCCGCACCTGGGTCCGGCGCAGCGCGGCCACCTGCCGCTGGGCGTCCTCGTGGTACGCCCGGGACACCGCGTCCACGTCGTTCTGCAACGTGTAGAACGCCGGCGTCACCTCGAGCCGGTCGAGCGTCACCTGGTCCGGGTCGCTGTCGGCGACCATCCCGATCAGCCGCTCGGCCAGCGCCCGGTAGGAGCGCTGCTGGACGAGCAGCCGCTGGGCGTCGCGGGCGGCGGCCGGGTCCGGTCCCTCGGCGATCGCCGTGAGCGTGTCGTCCGCCGACCGGGCGACCCGGTCGAAGCGTTGTTTCACCGCGACCGACGGCTCAACCTCGTAGTGCCGCAGGTTGACCTCCTGCATGGCGATGGCGATCCGCGCCTCGCTGAACTGCAGGTCGACGGCGAGCGCCCGGCTCTGCGTCTCGGTGGCCCGGGTGGTGTGCAGGGTCCCCTGGATCACGTACGCGGCCAGGGCCAGCAGGACGCCCGCGAGCGACGCGGTCATCACCACGCTCGGTCCCCGCATGCGCCTGGTCACAACTTGGTCTTCGGCAGGGACCAGGCCGGATCAAGCACACCCGCTCAGTTGGCCGGATTTCGGACCGATACGACTGGCATGCGTATCCGCCGGCTGCTGTTCGCGGTCGCCTCCACCGTCCTGCTGGCGGCCTGCGGCGCCGGCGAGCCGGAGACTCCGTCCCCGTCGTCCGCCCCGGCCGAGACGGTCCGCCTGGCGTCGCTGGTCCCGCTGAGCGGTCGCAGCAGTCACTCCGGCGAGTCGATGGTGAACGGCGCGAAGCTGGCGGTCGCCGAGGCCAACGCGGCCGGGGGAGTGCTGGGCAGGCAGGTGGAGCTGGTCGTCGAGGACGACGCCTGCGACCCGGGCACCGCGGTCACCGCGGCGCAGCGCGTGGTGAAGCAGGACGTCGCGGTCTCGGTCGGTGGTTACTGCAGCAGCGCGGTGGTGCCCACCCTCAAGATCTTCCGGACCGCCGGCGTGCCGATGGTGATCGCCCAGGCAAACTCGACCGACCTGCTGGCGCCGAAGTACGACAGCGTCTTCCTGATATGCGGCACGGTGACCTCCGAGGCGGACTTCGCCGTCGACTGGATGACCCGGCTCGGCGGCACCCGGCTGGCTCTGGTGCACGACGGCACCAGCTTCCCGATCACTCTCGCCGATTCGACGGCGACCGCGGCGAAGCGCACGAAGAAGCTGGCCGTCACCGCGAACCTGAAGCTGAGCCAGGGCGCGCCCAACTATTTCCGGATCGCCGACGCGGTGCTGGCCGGCAAGGCCGACATCGTCTATTTCACCGGTTACTACGCCGAGGCGAGCCAGCTGATCAAGGATCTGCGCGGGCAGGGCTTCACCGGCCCGATCGTGGTCGGCGACGGCGCGACGGACGGGCCGCTGCTGTCCGGCCTCACGCTTGAGGAGGCCCGGGACGTGTACGGCACCGCACTGATCTTCCCCGAGTTCATGCCCGCCCTGAGCGAGTGGTCCGGCCGGTACGAGAAGGCGTACGGCTCCGCGCCCGGCCCGTCCACCGTCGAGGCTTACGACGCGGTGAAGGTCGCGCTGGACGCCGTCGCGCGGGCCGGCTCCCTGGACCGGGAGGCGATCCGCAAGGCGCTGGCGGCGACCGACACCACCGTGGCGTCCGGGCCGGTCAGTTTCGAGCCGGACGGGACTCGCACGGTGCCCACGTTCCTGCTGCTCCAGGCGAAAGGTACGGAGTTCCGCCTCTTCAGTACACCCTCTTGACAGTAATGGGTGTCGATGGGTGAATGTGTTCAACCCTGATCAGAGTTTGTTCAGCTCTGAGGGGTTGTGCCGGCTTCCTCCGGCGAAAACCCGTTCCCCTCGAAGGAGTCCTATGCGCCTCCTGCTGGCCCGTACCCTCGCCGTCCTGACCCTCGCCTCGGCCGGCGTCGTCGCCGTCACCGCGCCCGCCGCTGCCGTCGTCCCCAAGACCCCGCCGCTGTCCACCCCCTGGACCAGCCAGGTCTCCACCACGAACCCGCTGCCGGAGTACCCGCGCCCGCAGATGACCCGCCCGGACTGGCAGTCGCTCAACGGCGAATGGCAGTTCCTCAACCCGGCCACCGACGCGGCCGGCAACGTCAACCGCAACGCGGCGCCGCCGATCGGGCAGACACTGCCGGAGCGGATCCTCGTCCCGTACCCGGTGGAGTCCGCCCTCTCCGGGATCATGCGCAGCGACAACCGCGACCTGATGTTCTACCGGCGCACCTTCACGGTCCCGTCCGGCTGGACCGGCCGCCGGGTGCAACTGCACTTCGGCGCGGTCGACTACGAGGCCACCGTCTGGGTCAACGGCGTGCAGGTGACCACCCACCGTGGCGGTTACGACCGCTTCGAGGTGGACATCACCCCGCAGCTCAACGGCGGCACCAACGAGATCGTCGTGCGCGTCTACGACCCCACGAACGGCCGGGGCGAGGAACAGCCGGCCGGCAAGCAGGTCAACAACCCGGGCGGCATCTTCTACACCCCGACGTCGGGCATCTGGCAGACCGTCTGGCTGGAGCCGACCCCGGCCTCGTCGATCTACTCGGTCGACGTGTACCCCAACATCACCGACAACACCGCGAGGGTACGGGTCTTCACGCGCGGGAACGTGAGCGGTCACAGTGTCCTCGCCGAGGCGCTGAACGGCACCACGGTCGTCGGCTCCGCCACCGGCGCCTTCACCGAGTTCACCGTCCCGGTGCCGAACGCGCGGCGCTGGTCGCCCGACGACCCGTTCCTCTACAACCTGCGGGTCAGCCTGCGCAACGCCGGCGGGACCACGATCGATGCGGTGACTAGCTATTTCGGCATGCGCGAGGTGGGCACCAAAATGGTCAACGGCGTGCTGCGGCCCACCCTCAACGGGGAGTTCGTCTTCCACGCCGGCACCCTGGACCAGGGCTTCTGGCCGGACGGCGTCTACACCGCGCCCACCGACGCGGCCCTCGCCTTCGACCTGCAGAAGCACAAGGACCTGGGCTTCAACATGGTCCGCAAGCACATCAAGGTGGAGCCCGCCCGCTGGTACTACCACGCCGACCGCCTCGGCCTGCTGGTCTGGCAGGACATCCCGTCCGGCGGCGACGACACCAAGAGCGCCGCGCAGATCGCCCAGTTCGAGACCGAGGCCCGCGAGATCATCGACGAGCACCGGGCGTTCCCCTCGGTGGTCACCTATGTGCCGTTCAACGAGGGGTGGGGCGAGTGGAGCCTCGCCGAGACCCAGCGGGTCACCCGCAGCCTCAAGAGTTACGACCCGACCCGCCTGATGAACGCGCACAGCGGCTTCAACTGCTGCGCCTCCAAGGGCGACCCCGGCACCGGCGAGATGATCGACTGGCACGTCTACACCGGACCGGACGCACCCAACCCGAGCGCCACCCGGGTCTCGATCCTGGGTGAGTTCGGCGGCCTGGGGCTGCGCACGCCCGGCCACGAGTACAGCCCGAACGGGCAGTTCTTCGCGTACGAGCAGATGTCCAGCGCCGCGCACCTCAACGACCGGTTCACCGGCATGCTCCGTGACTCGCAGAAGCTGATGACCACCAAGGGGCTGTCCGGCTTCGTCTACACCGAGATCACCGACGTGGAGGGCGAGTACAACGGCCTGTTCACCTACGACCGGCGCATCCAAAAGGTCGACACCAATCAGGTCCGCACCGCGCTGACCAACCTGATCCGCGCGTCGAAGAACCAGAACGCCGCAGTGCCGCTCACCCTCGGTCACGTCCGATCCTTCCAGGTGACCACGCCCGGCTACACCGACCGGCACCTGCGGCACGCCAACTCGCTGGCGCGCACCGACGTGATCAGCGGGGACGGCGCGCGCCAGGACGCCTCGTTCCGCACCGTGGCCGGCCTCTCCGACCCGCGCTGCTACAGCTTCGAGTCGGTCAACCTGCCGGGCCGCTACCTGCGGCACGCCGCCGGTGTGGTCCGGCTCGACGCGGACACCGGTGGGTCGTTCGCCGCGGACGCCACCTGGTGCGCCCGTCCCGGCCTGGCCGCCGGCGGCACCTCGTTCGAGTCGGCGAACTTCCCGGGCCGGTACCTGCGGCACGCGGGTGAGCAGGTACGCCTCGACGCGAACACGGGCGGCTCGTTCGCGGCGGACGCCACCTGGGACGTCGCCGACCCGGCGCAGTGGCGCAGCTCGGTGATCCTCCCGTTCGACGTGCGGCGCTCACTGCAGGTCACCACGTGGGGTTACACCGATCGTCACCTGCGGCACGCGGACAGCCTCGGCTGGACCGAGGTGGTCAACGGGTCCAGTGCCGCGCTGCTCAAGAACGACGCCACCTTCGTCCTGCGGCGGGGACTGGCCGACTCGTCCTGCTACTCGTTCGAGTCGGTCAACGTGCCGGGGCAGTACCTGCGGCACGCGGCCAGCCGGATCCGCCTGGCCGCGAACGACGGATCGGCGCTCTTCGCCGGCGACGCCACCTTCTGCGCCCGGCCGGGTGTCGGCGGTGCCGGGGTGACGTTCGAGTCGATCAACTTCCCGGGCAGCTACCTGCGCCACTACGACTCCCAGGCGTGGATCGCGGCCGGCGCCGGGAGCGGCTTCGACCGTCCGCTCACCCTCTCCGCCGACAGCAGCTGGAACGTCGTCGCCCCCTGGTCCCCCTAACCCCAGTGTGTGAAGTTGGGGTCGCGTTCGCACCTCAACTTCACACGCTGGGTTGGGGCGGGCGAGTGTGTGAAGTTGGGGTCGCGTTCGCACCTCAACTTCACACGCTGGAGTGGGCAGCTCCGCCCGGCGGGGGCGGCAAAGGCCGGTGTTGCAGAGAGGTCGCTGCGACTGGTGGGGACCTGGCGTGGGCGTACCAGAAAGTGTGTGTAAAGAAAGAAGGAGCACCGCCCGGCGGAAGCTTTCCGCGGGGTGTTCGAAAGTTTCGGGTCGCTGATGGGTTCCGCAGACGTGTCCGACCGGTAAAATGTTTCATCGATGGGAGCGCTCCCATAAGCTCTCCACGGAGCTTTTCCGTCGCGCGCTTCCCTCTGCCGGGCGGCAAGGTGCCGAACGGCCTACCCGCCACCGGGGAGGACCTTTTGCGCTACGGGCATTTCGACGACGATCAGCGCGAGTACGTGATCGAACGGCCGGACACTCCGCTGCCGTGGATCAATTACCTCGGCACCGAGGCCTATTTCGGCATCGTCTCCAACACCGGGGGTGGCTACTCGTTCTACCGTGACGCCCGGCTGCGCCGGCTGACCCGGTACCGCTACAACAACGCCCCACTCGACCTGGGCGGGCGTTACGTCTATGTGCGTGACGACGCCACCGGCGACTACTGGTCGCCGACCTGGCAGCCGACCCCGGAGAAGGAGCTCGACTCCTACGAGGCGCGGCACGGCATGTCCTACACGAAGATCGCGTCGCAGCGTGGCGGGATCGCCGCCGAGACGCTGTACTACGTGCCGCTGGGGGAGACGCTCGAGGTCTGGCGGGTCCGGGTCACCAACCACCGGGACACCCCGGCCGAGCTGTCGCTGTTCTCCTCGATCGAGTTCTGCCTGTGGGACGCGCAGGACGACGCGACGAACTACCAGCGCAACTACAGCACCGGTCAGGTCGAGGTCGTCGACGAGGTGATCTACCACAAGACGGAGTACCGGGAGCGCCGCGACCACTTCGCCTACTTCGCCTGCTCGGCGCCGCTCGCCGGGTTCGACACCCAGCGTGAGGCCTTCCTCGGGCCCTACCGCGGCTGGGACCGGCCGGCCGCGGTGGAGCGGGGCTCGTCGGGCGACTCGATCGCGCACGGCTGGCAGCCGGTGGGCAGCCACCACGTGAAGGTGGCGCTCGATCCGGGCGAGACCCGCGAGGTGATCTTCGTGCTCGGGTACGCGGAGAACCCCCAGGACGCCAAGTTCGACCCGCCGGGCTCGCAGACGATCAACAAGACCCGGGTCCGGCCGGTCATCGACCGCTGGCTGCGGCCCGAGACGGTGGAACAGGGGTACGCGGAACTCCGCGCGTACTGGGACGGGTTGCTGGGCGGGCTCCGGGTGCGGACGCCGGACGGCGACACCGACCGGATGGTGAACGTCTGGAACGCGTACCAGAACCTCGTCACGTTCAACATGAGCCGGTCCACCTCGTTCTACGAGTCCGGGATCGGCCGGGGCATGGGCTTCCGGGACTCCAACCAGGATCTGCTCGGCTTCGTGCACATGATCCCGGAACGGGCCCGGGAACGGATCCTGGACATCGCCGCGACCCAGAAGGAGACCGGCGGCGCGTACCACCAGTACCAGCCGTTGACCAAGCGCGGGAACAACGACATCGGGGAGGGCTTCAACGACGACCCGCTGTGGCTGATCCTCGGCGTGGTCGCCTATGTGAAGGAGACCGGCGACCTGGCGCTGCTCGACGAGCCGGTGCCGTTCGACAACGCCGAGGGCAGCGAGGTCCCGCTCTACGAGCACCTGCGCCGCTCACTGCGGTACACCCTGGACCGGCTCGGCCCGCACGGCCTGCCGCTGATCGGACGTGCCGACTGGAACGACTGCCTCAACCTGAACTGCTTCTCCGACACCCCGGGCGAGCCGTTCCAGACCACCGAGAACGCGAGCGGCGGGGCGGCCGAGTCGGTCTTCATCGCCGGTCAGTTCGTGCTCGCGGCCAAGGAACTGGCCGCGCTCGCGGCGATCCTCGGCAAGGACGGTGAAGAGGTCGTCTACCGCGCCGCCGCGGAGAAGATGGCGGGCAGCATCGCCGAGCACGGGTGGGACGGCGCCTGGTTCCGCCGGGCGTACGACTTCTTCGGTCACGTGGTCGGCTCGGGCGAGAACGACGAGGGGCAGATCTTCATCGAGCCGCAGGGGATGTGCATCCTCGGTGGCGTCGGCATCGAGGACGGCCTCGCGCAGAAGGCGCTGGACAGCGTGGCGGCCCGGCTCGCCACCCCGCACGGCATCGTGCTCCAGCAGCCGGCCTACTCGGGGTACCGGATCGAGCTGGGGGAGATCTCGTCGTACCCGCCGGGGTACAAGGAGAACGCCGGCATCTTCTGCCACACCAACCCGTGGATCATGATCGCCGAGACGATCGTGGGCAACGGCGACCGCGCCTTCGACTACTACCGGCGGCTCAACCCGTCGGCGCGGGAGACGATCAGCGAGGTGCACCGCTGCGAGCCGTACGTCTACGCGCAGATGATCGCGGGCAAGGACGCGCCGACCCACGGCGAGGCGAAGAACTCGTGGCTGTCCGGGACGGCGGCGTGGAACTACGTCGCGATCACCCAGTGGATCCTCGGCGTCCGGCCGGACTTCACCGGCCTGCGGGTCGATCCGGTGCTGCCCGCCGACTGGACCGGTTTCGAGGCGACCCGGTCGTGGCGGGGCGCCACGTACGAGATCACCGTGACCAAGCCGGCCGGGGTACGGGGCCGGGTGTCGCACCTGCTGGTGGACGGTGAGCAGGTGGACGGAAACCTGATCCCGGCGGCTCCGGCCGGTTCGGTGGTCCGGGTCGAGGCGGTCATCGCCTGACCCGTCGTGGTGACTTCGGGTGCGTATCGCGCCCGAAGTCACCACGCTGGGCGGGGGTGCTGACGCGGGTCCGGGGCGATACTGGGTGTACCCGGCCGATCGACGTGTCAGGACATCGAGGATGACGATGACGAGTCCGGCTCACGCTGCCGACGATCATTCCGTGCCGCTGCCCGGCGCCCGGGCCGGCCGGGACCCGGCGCGTGCGATCAAGCGTGGGCCGCGGCAGGTCCCCGCCGAGGTGGTGGCAGCCACGCAGCGGGAACGGCTCTTCGACGCGCTCGTGCACACGGTGGCCGAGAAGGGGTACGCCAACGCCCGGGTGACCGACATCTGCACCGCCGCGGGGGTGACCCGGCCGGCGTTCTACGCGCTGTTCGCCGGCAAGGAGGACGCCTTCCTGGCGACCTACCGGCACGGCACCGGGGTGCTGATGAAGCTGATGGACCGGGCGTACGCGGAGGCGCCCGACTGGCGGGCCGGCGCCCGGGCCGCGCTCGGCGTGCTGCTGGACGTGCTGGCCGGGGTGCCCGCCTTCGCCGCCATGGCGATCGTCGAGATCGACGCGGCCGGTCCGCTCGCCCGGCAGGAGCGCGAGGAGCTGCTCGGCCGGTTCGCCCGGTTCTTCGCCGACGCGCCCCGGCCCGGTGACCAGGGGCTCCCCGGCGACCTGATCGGCGCGGTGGTCGGCGGCGTGTACGCGACGATCTACCGCTACGTCTCCGCCGGCCGGGTCGGTGAGCTGCCGGAGCGGCTGCCGGTGCTGAGTTACTTCATGATGGCGCCGTTCCTCGGGCGGGACGCCGCGGAAGCCGAGCTGGACGTGCCGGTGGACCCGGCGGCGCAGGTCAGCGCCCCGTGCGCGGAGCCCGGAGCAGTCACCCGCCCCGGGCCCGCGATGACCGGAGCCTAGGGGCCACTCACCCCGGTCGCGACACAGCTCGTACCGTCCGGGCCCTCGCCGATCTTGGTGGGCTCGTCGCCGGTGTCGTTGCCCTCGAACAGGTCGCACAGCCCGATCTCGCCGCCGGCCAGGGTGACTCCGTCGATCGTCAGCCGGTCGCCCAGGTTGACGTTGATCCCGGCCAGGGTGTCGCCCGGCGCGGTGGCGACGATGTCCCGCATCGTCACCGTGCGGGCGGCCTGCGTCGAGCAGTTTCCGCACGAGCGGTACAGCTTGCCGAAGTCGGAGACCTCGAAATTCCGGATGGTCACCGAGCCGCCGGCGCCGCGGTTGTCCTGGAAGACCTTGTCGTCGGCCGCGGCGGCGCTGCCGTTCTCGATCACCACGGTCGCGTTCGTGCCGCGGAAGGTGGCGGCATCCTCGCCGACGTCCTCCCAGTGCACCGCGCTCAGCGTGCAGCTGCCGGCGCAGTGCACGCCGTCCGCCGCCGGGCTGCCCAGGATCACGTTGCGCAGCGTCGCCCCGGCGGCCAGCCGGAACAGCGGGTCCTGTCCCTCGCCCTGACCGCCGCCACCGAGGTCACCGCCGCCGACGAAGCGCTGGTTCGCACCGTCGAAGACACCGCTGACCTCGATCGTCTCGGTGACGACCTGCTCGCCGGTGGCGGGCGGCACGTCGGCCGCGGCGAAGTTCGTGAACGCCACCGCGGCGATCAGTCCGGCCGTGACGGCCGCCGCGGCGACCACTCTGGTTCTGGCTCGCGAGATTGCCCTCATGTCGTGCCTTTCCCTAGCAGGACGCCCGGATCTTGTCCCCGGGGAATAGCACGAACGCAGGGAGAAAGCGGTTTCCCACAGAGCCGGAACTTAAGCCGGAATTAAGCCTGCCGGCACCTCATCCCTTCACCACGCAGCGCTGCCGGCCCAGCCCGTCGATCTCCATCTCGACCACGTCGCCGGCCCGCAGGTACGGGAAGCGGCCGGAGAGGGCCACCCCCTCGGGCGTACCGGTGTTGATCAGGTCGCCCGGCTCCAGCACGGTGAACTGGGACAGGTGCCAGATCAGGAACCCGACGTCGAAGATCATGTCCTCGGTGGTGGAGTCCTGGCGGGGCTGCCCGTCCACCCACGACCGCAGCCGCAGCGGGAAGGTCAGCTCGTCCGGGGTGACCAGCCACGGCCCGAGCGGGTTGAACGTCTCGCAGGACTTGCCCTTGGACCACTGCCCGCCCGAGCGCTTGAGCTGGAAATCCCGCTCCGAGACGTCGTTGGAGATCACAAACCCGCCGATGTGCCCGAGCGCCTCCGCGGGTGAGGAGAGATAGCGGGCGGTCCGGCCGATCACCACGCCCAGTTCGACCTCCCAGTCGGTGCGCACCGAGTCACGTGGCAGCAGGATGTCGTCCTCCGGGCCGACCACCGTGTTCGGCGCCTTGTAGAACAGGATCGGCTCCTCGGGCGGCTCGGCGCCGGACTCCTTGGCGTGCGCGGCGTAGTTCTGGCCGATGCAGAGCACCGACCCCGGCCGGGCCACCGGCGGGCCGATCCGGCTGCCGTCCACCCGGGCCGGCGGCAGGTCGCCCGGGTCGCCCCGGAAGCCGCCGGCGGCCAGGAAGGCGCCGTCGATGTCCGCGGTCACCCCGGACAGGTCGAGCAGGGCGCCCTGGTGGTACAGCACCGGGCGCTCGGCGCCGGGCGGGCCGACCCGCAGGTATCTCATCGAAGCTCCCATCGGTTGCACGGACCGGCCTCGGTGATCGGACCGGAGAGTTCGGCCACCACGGTCACGGGACCGGGACAGCGGGATCGAGCAGCCAGGCGTCGGCCAGGTCACGCCAGAGAGCGCCGGGGATCTCCACCCGGGCCATCGCGGCGGCGTCGGCGACCTCCTCGGGCGACCGCATGCCGACCAGCACGGCCGCCACCGCGGGATGGCCGAACGGGAACTGCAGGGCGGCGGCGCGCAGGGGTACGGCGTACCGGTCGCAGACGCGGGCCATCGCCTGCGCCCGGGCCAGCACCTCGGGCGGGGCCGGCCGGTAGTCGTACGACGCGCCGGGGCGTGGATCGGCGAGGACACCCGAGTTGAAGACCCCGCCGACGATCACCGAGATGCCCCGGCGCTCACACTCCGGCAGCAGATCGGCCAGCCCGGACTGGTCGAGCAACGAATAACGCCCGGCGAGCAGAAGACAATCGAACAGGCCGGTACGGGCGAAGTCGGTCAACATCGCGGATTGGTTCATGCCGGCGGAGACGGCTCCGATCGCGCCCTCGCGGCGCAACTCCACCAGGGCCGGCAGCGCCTCGGCCACCGCCGCGGTGAAGTGCTCGTCCGGATCGTGCAGGTGCAGCACGTCGACCCGGTCCAGGCCCAACCGCTCGAGGCTTTCGCGGTGCGCTGCGCGTACCCCCGCTTCGGTGAAATCCCAGACCGGGACGACCTCGCCCGGCTCGGCCCACAACCGGTCCTGCCCGGCGCCCGGCGCCAGCCGGCGGCCGACCTTGGTGGAAAGGGTGAACGCCTTACGCTCCCGGCCCCGCAGAGCCGCGCCGGCCCGCCGCTCGGAGAGCCCGGACCCGTAGAGCGGCGCGGTGTCGAAGAACCGCACACCCTGCCGCCAGGCCTCGTCGACCGCCGCCGCCGCGGTCGCGTCGCCGACCGCGGAATAGAGGCCACCGATCGGCGCCAGGCCCATGCCGAGGCGGGTGACGGTGACCCCGGTCGAGCCGAGGGTGACGGTTGCGAACGGGTCCACGCGAATCCTTCCGTAGATCTCTCCAGGATCCCACGACACTGTGAACGTCCGTCGATTCCCGCGGCGCGACCGGTGGATCGCGTAGGCTACCCGCCGCACCCCGCACGGATTCGGAACAGGTGAGATGACCGCGAGCCCACACTGGCACGGCGACCCCTACCGCCAGGCCCGCACCGCCCTGCAGCACGGCGACACCGCTCCCGCCCTGAGCCTGCTCGCCGCCTCTCGCGGCGACGCCGAGGCGCGCATCCACGCCGTCGGTGTGATCGCCGACGAGCGGACCCTGTCCCGGCTGCCCCTGCTGGAGGCCCAGCTGGGCCAGGACCCGTGGAACGCCGACCTCTGGCTGCTCGTCGGCTCCCTGCAGAACACGATGGCGTGGGAGGCCCGCGGGGCCGCCACCATGGACCACACCAGCCGGGAACAGGTCGACGGCCTGCTGCACCACATGACCCGGGCGCGCGAGTCGCTGCGCCGCGCCGCCGAGCTGCTCCCGGACGACCCGGCGCCCTGGCACGAGCTGATGAGCTGCGCGATGGCCGCGAAGATGTACCCGGGCGAGCCCCACGACATGTGGGCGGAGCTGGTCAAACGCGGCGGCGACGTGTCGTACCAGGCGAATCGGCTGCGCCTGGTCACGCTCACCGCGAAGTGGCACGGCAGCCGCGAGCAGTGCTTCGCGTTCGCCCGCGAACGCAGCGAGACCGCGCCGCCCGGGCACCCGCTGCACGCGCTGATCCCGCTCGCGCACGTCGAGGAGTACGTCCGGTTCGGCATGACGGGCAGCCTGCTCACCCGGGTGCGCGTGGTGCTCCGCTACTTCAACCGGCGGGAGGTCAAGCGGGAGGTGGACCAGGCCGCCGACCGGTTGATGGCCGGCGCCGACGCCTACGCCGCCCACCCCTCGTCGGCCGCCGCCCATCAGGCCTTCGCCTTCGTCTTCAACGACCGCGGCGACGTCAAACTTTCCCGCCGGCACCTGGAACGTGGCGGTGACGAGCCGCTCTGGCCGTGGACCTACCAGGGTGACGAGTACGAGGTCTGGGACAAGGCGCGGATGAACGCCGGGTTGCCCCGGGTTCCCCGGAGTTGACTCCGGGCGGTGTGGGTAACTCAGGGGCCATGACCCAGTACGGCATCCACGCCTCGCACGAGCAGATCCCGCCCGGCGCCCTCCTGGAGGCCGTGATCGCGGCCGAACGGGCCGGCTTCGACGCCGCCATGTGCTCCGACCACTTCTCGCCCTGGAGCGAGAGGCAGGGCCAGTCGGGATTCGCCTGGTCCTGGCTCGGCGCCGCGCTGCAGGCCACCAACCTGTCGTTCGGGGTGGTGAACGCGCCCGGGCAGCGGTACCACCCGGCGATCATCGCGCAGGCGATCGGCACGCTAGGATCGATGTACCCGGGCCGGTTCTGGACCGCGTTCGGCAGCGGCGAATACAGCAACGAGCACATCACCGGTGCGAAGTGGCCGCGCAAGGAAGTGCGCAACGCCCGGCTGCGCGAGTGCGTGGACGTCGTCCGGGACCTGCTGAACGGCGAGGAGGTGTCCCGCGACGGTCTCGTCACCGTGGACCGCGCCCGGATCTGGACCCGGCCGGAGACCCCGCCCCCGCTGATCGGCGCCGCGGTCAGCACGGCCACCGCCGCCTGGTGCGCGGAGTGGGCCGACGGCCTGGTCACGGTCAACGCCCCCGAGGAGCAGCTGAAGAAGATGATCGCGGCGTACCGGGGTGCGGGCGGTCGCGGGCCGATCTGCCTCCAGGTGCACCTGAGCTGGGCGGAGAGCCAGGCGGAGGCCGAGCGGATCGCCCACGACCAGTGGCGCAGCAACATCTTCCCGCCGCCGGTCTGCTGGGACCTGGCCACCGACAAGGAATTCGACGTGGTCTCCGAGAAGGTGACCGTCGAGCAGGTCGCCGAGGTCGTGAACATCTCCGCCGACCTGGAACGGCACGTCGAGCTGCTGCGCGGTTACGCCGCCCTCGGCTTCGACCGGATCTATCTGCACCACGTCGGCCAGGACCTGGGCCCGTTCATCGAGGCGTTCGGTGCGAAGGTGCTGCCCAGGCTGAGGTGATACGAGTCGGCCACCGGCCTGCGCGTCATGGCGCTCTCCCCGGGCGCCACCGAGACCGGGTTCTTCGCCGTCGCCGGCCAGGGCGCCGCCGGCGGCACCCCGCGGATGCGGCCCGACCGGGGGTGGTCGACGCGGCGCTGAAAGCCCTCGACCGGCGTAACCCGCCGCCCAGCCTGGTGACCGGCCGGGCCAACCGCCTCCTGGTCGGCACCGGCCGCCTCGCCGGGCGCCGGATCACGATGGCTGCCATCGGCGTGCTGATGCGAGACTCAGCCCCATGACGGGCTATGTCACCACCAGGGACTGGGACGCGGGGGCGTCGAAACTGCGCAGCCACGAAGGGATCACGTTCCCCGACCTCGACCTGTGCGAGACCGACGTGCAGGGCGTCGAGTTCTCCGGCTGCACGTTCCGCGACGCCCGGTTCAACTGCTCCCAGCAGGTCGACGTGGCGTACCTGAACTGCACCTTCGTGAACTGCACGTTCTTCGACGCCACGTTCACCAACTGCAAGATGGTGGGCAGCGTCTTCGAGCGGTGCACCTTCGACATCATGACGGCGGAGGGCGGGGACTGGTCGTTCGTGGGGTTGCAACGGGCCGACCTGAGCAGCGCGACCCTGACCGGCCTGCGGATGCGGGAGGCGGACCTGACGGGGGCGCGCTGCCAGGGTGCGACGATGCGCGACCTGGACCTGTCGGGGGCAGCCCTGGCGGGGGTGGATTTCACCGGGACCGACCTGCGGGGCAGCGACCTGTCGGCGCTGGACCCGGCGGGCGCCCAGGTGCGCAACGCGATCATCACGGTGGACCAGGCGATCACCGTCGCGATGGGGCTGGGCATGCAGATCCGCGATTAGCGCGTGTCACCCGGCATTCGGCGTGTCCCTGCGGGATCGCCGAATGAGCTGCCAGACTTCGGGTGAATCCGCTTTCTGTAGATCATCGGCCATGCTCTAGCATCCAACGGTCGCTCAGACAGAATAAATTCGTCCGAGGAAGGGGTCACTGTGTCCAAGGGTGAAGGTGGCAGCGGCGGAAACTGAATCCGCCCGCGCAGACCAGAGAGACCACACGCTTCAGCGTGTGGTCTCTGTCGTTTCCGCGGCCGGCCATGCGAACGCGATTCCGTAATGTTCCCGCGGTTGGCAGGGTCGGTCGGTGAAGGTGAACTGCACATCGCGGCCGATGATCCGGAGAAGCCGCGGGTCGCCCTCCGGCGGTCGGTCGTAGCGTTCGGCCTCGTTGGCCTCCGCATACCACCAGACCGCCTCAGGAACATGACCGTCGTCGAACCGGATGCGGATGGTCAGACCGCTGACCGGAACCAACCCTCCATACGCCACCTGGCCGCGGGCAATGCCGTAGTGGTCAACCTCGACATCGACCCAGTAACGCTCCTCCTCGATGTTCTCGTCGATCACCTCGGAGGCGAAATGTGCGTGCTCCCCCTCTCGTAGAGGCTCCGGAAACCAGAGTCGGGTGACCGCGGGCCGGCCTGGACCGGCGGTCCGGACGAACTCGGCTGTGCATCCCCAGAGAGCCTGTACCGGCATGTAGTTGATCCGCGTCGGTTTACCGGCGAAGCCGCGGGCCGTGTAATAGGCGACATTGTCCTGTCGTGCGGTGACCAGGCGTTCGGTGATCCGGCGGTAGACCGCCCGTCGCCGCATGAAGACCGTGGTCACGAAAAGGCTCACGAAGAGCGGCTGGGCCCCGGGTGAGGGTTCCCGGAAGAATGATCGGGGATCGTTCGGCTCGCCGAAGTAGACCGGCCAGCCACTGAATGACTCATCTGGTCTGACCTGGCCGGGCCGGTACCGTGCCCAAGCCTCCGGCTTGTCAAGCGTCCGGAAGCGGTCGTCGAGATAGGCGGCCAGCGCCCGGACGCCGCGTCGCCAGGCCATCTCCATCGGCTGCGTGGTAGTCGGGTGGTTGAACACCATGGAGAGGCGGGCAAGCTGTTTGAATCGATCGTGCAGCGACGCCCGCCATGGATCATGGATGTCCGGATCGGTCAGCCGGAACGCGGCGTACAGTGCCCGGCGGCGCCGCGACTGGGTGGTCGGGCCGACATCGGGGGCGACGATCGCCTCCTGGATCAGCCGCCAGACGGCCTGGGCGCGTTCCTCCGCGGTGCAGTCGGTGAGCACGGCGGCCGGCTCGGTCAGCGCGGCCAGCTCCCGTCCGGTCTGGCTGGCCGGCACGTCGACAGCGTGACGTAACAGTTCGAGCGGCTCACCATGGGTGAGCCGCCCCAGGTGTCGCAATGCGCGCTCGATCCGGTCCCGCGCCGATTCGAACTGGCTCGCACTCGCGCTCACGAATGTGATCAGCTCCTGCAACGATCGTCGAAACGACAGAAAACGACACTTGACGATAACCCGATGGCAGGGCTCCGCAAAGAATTGCCCGGCGACGCCGTATTACTGGCGCACCGTCGGCTGACCCGGCCGCCCGCGTACCTACCGTTGAGTGGTAAGGGTGAGGTAGCTGCCCCGCCAGCCGGGGAGAGCGATCGGAAGGATTGCTTTTCCACCAGACTTCTTACCCTCCTGACGTTCTTCGCCAAGGGGGAGTCAACTATGGTGCTCGGTGTTGTTCGCCTGGTCCCGCCGCCTGTCACGGCCCGGCAGCGGGCGAACGGGCGTCTGGTCGGCGCGGGCTGAGGATGCCCGTCATGTGGGACGATCTGTCAGTGCCGACGGTCGGCGTGGTGCTTTTCGCGTATCCGGTTTATCTATTGATCATGGCGGGTGTCCTGCGCGCCTGCGGCGTTCCCCGCAAGGAGATCGCGAAGTGGGTGCTGCGGCAGGCCGACCGTCAGCGGGTGGCCGATCTAGTCCGCTCGTTCCAGCACCGGCCGGCCGTCGAACCGGAGCAGCCACGGGAGACGGCTGAAACCGAGCCGCCGGAGTGACACGGCCGGCGAAAACGCCCGGCGCGACCGGAAGAAGGTCGCGCCGGGCGTCGAGGACGGATCAGGCGCCGGGGGACATCACCAGGATGCCGAGGCACATCTCGTCGCTGGTGCCCTCGCCCCAGACGACGTAGCGGGACGGGAGCTGCTTGAGCTGCGGCAGTTTCTCGCGGAGCGTGGCGTCGTGGGTGCAGGTGACGCGGATGCTGTCGCCCTTGGCGACCGGGATGGGCTCGTCGAGCGGGATCAGGGCCTGGTTGTCGAAGTTGTACTGCGGGACGTCCAGGATGGTCTTGGCTTTCGCGGTGCCGGGGTTGAGCTCGACCTTGATGGCGCGGCCCAGCAGGTGCATGTGGCCGGCGGCCATGTGGATGGTGCCGGGTTCCTCGATCGGCTGGTCGCAGCTCTGGGTGTTGCCGGGCTTGGGTGTGCCGCCGCTGCACCACTGGAGGAGCTGGTCGACGGTGCCGCGGGACTCGGCGCCGAAGCGTTTCTCGACGTCGGCGACGGCGGTTGCGCGGTCGCAGAGCGGGCCGGTGCCGCCGGGCTCGCAGGGCAGCTCGATCGGGGCCATCACCAGGCCGGTGGCGAGCGGCTTCAGTGCGGTGTCGGTGGGGGCCAGGCGCATCTGCATGCCGGACTGGTCGCCCGCGTCGCCGCCGGTGCCGCCGAGCAGGTTGTAGTGGATCTGCATGACGAGTTTGCTGCCGGGCGGCATCTCGAAGCCGAAGCCGTCCGGCATCAGGGTCTCGCCGGCGCCGGGCGCCCAGTGCGCGACCCAGGCGGTCTGGCCCTGCACGCCGGTGTCGCCGAAGCAGGTCCAGCCTTCGCCGGGGGAGTCGGCGTCCACCTTGGTGGCGGCCTGCGCCTGCTCCGGGCCGAGCCGGTAGAAGATGGCGTGGTGCACGATGGCGGCGTTCTGCGGCAGGAAGCGGCTGCCGGTCAGGAACGCGGGTTCGGTGAGCTGCGGGTCGACCAGGAAGCACCGGTACTCGTCGGTGCCGCCGTTCGGGGCGGCCGGTTCGTACGGCTTGTCGAGGCCGATGTCGACGAACCGTTCGCCGGCGCGTAACGGCGCGGGCGGAGGCGCGGAGCCGCCGCTGTGTGAGGCGTGCGGAGCGGTGGCCGGTTCTTCGGCGGTGTTCGCCGCCGGCTCGTTGCCGCACGCTGCGAGGAGCAGCAGAGCGGTGAGCGAGCCGGCGGCGGCGAGACGGCGGAACCTCATGACGGCCTCCCCAGGGCCAGGCGACGAGACCCGCCAATCGTCTCAATACAGGTACCGAGGGTATATCCGGGACAACCCGGGTCTTTGTCAGCTGGTCAGCCGGAAGGTCGCGTCGGCCCGTTCGGTGGCGGTGCTGATCGGGTCGATACGCAGCAGATAGTCGTAGTGCCGCAGGTAGCGGGTGGGGTAGTTGTACGACTGGAACGACGACCAGGTGCTGTCGGCCAGGCCGGCCACCCGCCGGAACGTCGCGTCGGCGGCGAACGTGCTGGTGCCGTCGCTCGGGGCCAGGACCAGGTCGTACCCGTAGTGCCGCAGGTAATGGCCCGGGAAGTTGACGGACTCGAAGGATACGTACCCGTTCGGGTTCGCCAATCCGGGGATCACCCGGAACTGTGCGTCCTGGGCGGGGCTCACCGAGGCGTCGATCCTGATGTCGTAGTTCGCGTGGCGCACGTACCGGGTCTGCTGGTTGTACGACTGGATGCGGTTGACCGGCGTCGAGGCGCCCCACTTGCCGAGCACCCGGCTCTCCTCGGCCGCAGTCAGGTTCAGGATCGAGCCGTGCCGTTTGCGGGTGGCGCCGAGGCTGTAGTCGGTGCGGGTCCGAAAGTTCTGGGTGCTCCCGAGGTTGGTCGAGGTGACCGGCATGTAGCCGCGCCCGGTCGCGTACTGGTCGAGCCACAGGTTCCACTCGTTGGTGCCGTTGGTCTGCGCCCACATCGGGCCCTCGACCACGTTGCCGCCGGTGGCGCCGTTGGAGATGCCGAGGTGCTGGAGGTCGCCGATCCGGGTCCAGGAGCCCAGGATGGCGTTGCTGCCCTCGATGGTGATCTGCCCGTCGGCGGAGGCCCGGTAGTAGCGGTACCCGCCGGCGCTGTTCGCGACCTCGACGATCTGGGTGTCGATGATGCCCTGGCCGGTTCCCCGGTCGATGTAGAGCTGCGGGGCGGAGACGGTGCGGAAGTCGCTGGTCCGGGCGTACCAGACCCGGTGCTTGGTCACGCCGTTCAGGGCCGAGTTGGTGGCCCAGTAGACGACGTAGTCCCCGGTGGCCGGGTTCCAGATCGCTTCGGGCGCCCACGCGTCACCGGCGCCGGAGATGCCGCCGGCCACGTTGAGCAGCCGGGGTGCGGACCAGTTGACCAGGTCGGTGGACTCCCAGACGACCAGGTTCTTGCTGCCCCGGTTGGCGGCGTCGCTCCACGAGGTCCCACTGGCGATCCGCAGGTCGGTGGCGATGATCCAGTACCGGTCGCCGGCCGGGGAGCGGACCAGCGCGGGGTCGCGGACGCCTTGGGTGCCGATGGTGGAGAGCAGGACCGGGCCGCCGTTGTTCAGGTCGGTCCAGTTGCGGCCGTCCCGGCTGTGCGCGAGATAGATCTGCTCGCCGCGGGCCGACTCCCCGATGAAGTGGGCCATCAGGTAACCGGTGAGCGGGTCGAGCGCGGCCGCGGGACTGGGGACGGCCAGCGACCAGGAGGTGAGGACGAGGAAAGCGAGGGTGAGGAGGGTGGTGATCCTTCGGCGCATCTGATCCCTCTGGGGTTAGCGTTAACATTGCTGGGGATGGATTGTTTCGCAGTGTTGATGCCCGTAACTTTCTTGTCAAGAAGGCGTCACTTGTGAGCGTTACACCATGGCTCGAAGCGGTAACTCCTCATTAATGGGCGAAACGTGCCGAAGGACCTGTCATGAGGACGGGCGACATCCAGGTGACCGTGCAGCGCAGCCCGCTCACGGGACGGCTCGCCGACTTCCGCGTCGGTGCCAAGATCTACGTTTCGGTGGTCGCCATCGCGATCGTCGCCCTCGCCGTCGGGGTGCTGGCGATCAACCGGATGAGCGTGCTGAACGACGGGGTCACCCGGATGAAGCAGCAGCACGTCGACGCGCTGGTGCAACTCAGCACCCTGCGCGGCGCGGCCACCGACGACGCCTCGCACATGTTCGGCTGGGCGGTGTCGCAGCCCGCCGCCGCGAAGAACGCGTCGCGGGAGGCGCTCAAGGACTCCGAGGCTGACTTCCTGGCCGCGGTCGACCGGTACCGCGCGCTCGCGGCCGGCTCCGCGGAGCGGACGGCGGCGGCGCAGAAGGTCGAGGACGAGTTCACCTATTTCCGCAACCTGCGCAACGTCGCCCTGTTCCAGGAAGCGCCGCCCGCCGGCTTCGAGATGCCGCCCGCGGCCGAGATCACCTCGGTGTGGATCCAGACCCAGGACAATCTCAAGGCGGCGATCGAGGAGCTGCAGCGGGTCGAGGACGTCGAGTCGGGCGAGATGGCCGCGCAGGCTCAGGACACGTACGAGAGTGCCCGTACCCAAATGATCATTTTCGTGGTGGTGGCCCTGCTCCTGGGGCTGGCCCTGGCGACGTTCATGGCCCGGGTCATCCTCCGCCAGCTCGGCAGCGTCTCCACCTCGCTGGCCGCGGTCGCCCAGGGTGATCTGACGGTGCTGGCCGAGGTGCAGGTGCGCGACGAGCTCGGCGGGATGGCGATGGCGGTGAACACCGCCCGGGAGGGCCTGCGCGACATGGTCGGCCAGCTCACGGCCAGCTCGCAGGTCCTCGGGCAGAGCACGCACCGGCTCAGCGGCGCCACCGAGCGGATCGGCGAGTCGGCGCGGCAGGCGTCCTCGCAGGCGGACGCGGTCGCCGCGGCGGCCGGCACGGTGTCCTCGAACGTGCAGACCGTCGCCGCCGGCAGCGAAGAGATGGGCGTCTCGATCCGGGAGATCGCGGAGAGCGCCAACGAGGCGGCCCGGGTGGCGTCCGAGGCGGTCGGCGTCGCCGAGATGACCAACGCCACCGTGTCGAAGCTGGGCGAGTCCAGCGCCGAGATCGGCAACGTCGTCAAGACGATCACCGCGATCGCCGAGCAGACCAACCTGCTCGCCCTGAACGCGACCATCGAGGCGGCCCGGGCCGGTGAGATGGGCAAGGGGTTCGCGGTGGTGGCGAGCGAGGTCAAGGACCTGGCGCAGGAGACCGCGCGGGCCACCGACGACATCTCCCGGCGGGTCGAGGCGATCCAGTCGGACACCACCAACGCGGTGGCCGCGATCGGCGAGATCTCGCAGATCATCGCGCGGATCAACGACTATCAGCTGACCATCGCCTCGGCGGTCGAGGAGCAGACCGCGACCACCGGGGAGATGAGCCGCAGCGTCGGCGACGCGGCGCAGGGCAGCACCGACATCGCCGGCACCATCGGCGGCGTCGCCAGCGCGACCCAGAGCACCACCGCCAACCTGGCGGAGGCCAGCGCGACCGCCACCGAGCTGGCCGGGATCAGCGCCGAACTGCAGCAGGTGATCGGGCGTTTCCGGATCTAGCTCTTGAGCAGGTCCCGCATCTTCGTGGCGATGAGGCCCGCGGCGCGGCGCGGGCTGAGCCGGTAGAGGCGGTCCATCATGCGGGCGTCGGACCCGGTCAGGACCCGGTACGCGTCATGCTCCATCCCGTCGAGGATGTCGCGGGCGGCCTGTTCCGGCGTCGTGACCCGTCCCGCCGGCTGCCGGTCGCCGGTTGCCGTCTCGACGCCCGAGTTGGCCTTGATGTTGGTGGCCACCCCGCCCGGGAAGACCGTGGTCACCCGGACCCGGGTGCCGGCGCACTCGGCGTGCAGCGCCTCGGTCAGTACCTTGACGGCCGCCTTGGACGCGCCGTAGACGGCCTGGCCCGGCACCGGCAGGAACCCGCCCATGCTGGAGACGTTCACGATGTGGCCCTCGGGGCGCTTCAGCAGCACCGGCAGGAACGTCTTGGTCAGATAGAGCGTGCCGGACCAGTTGACCGCGAAGACCCGTTCGATGGTCTCGTAGTCGAGATCCTTGATCCGGAGGAACGGCTGGATGATCCCGGCGCAGTGGATCAGGCCGTCCACCGCGCCCCACCGGCCGGTCACCAGGCCGGGTAGCGCCTCGACGCCGGCCCGGTCGGCGACGTTCAGCTCGTGCACCGAGACGGCGTCCTCCGGGCCGGCGAGTTTCACCGTCTCGGCGAGCCCCTGGCCGTTCAGGTCCACGGCGGCGATCCGGGCGCCACGCCGGACCGCCTCGATGACCACGGCCCGGCCGATGCCGCTGCCGGCGCCGGTGACGACGAGGATCTTTCCTGAGGCTCTCACGTCGGAGATCCTCGCAGAAAGGCTCGGTTTCGACCCTATATAGAGTCCAGATACAGTGGCGGGATGCGGATCACCATACCGACGGCCCGGGTCCTGGCCGCGCTGCTCGCGGAGCCCGACGCAGATCGGTACGGCCTGGAGATCATGCAGGCGACCGGCCTCGCCAGCGGCAGCCTCTATCCGATCCTGCACCGCCTGCAGGAGGCCGGCTGGGTGGACGCCCGCTGGGAGCAGATCGACCCGTCCGCGCAGGGGCGGCCGGCCCGCCGGTTCTACCACCTCACCGCCGACGGTGCGGTCCAGGCCCGGCAGGCGCTCGCCGAGCTGCGCGCGCAGACTGCCGTGCCGGGAGCCGCGGCCGGGACGGTCAACCCGGCCTGGTGATCAGGGTCCGCTCACGGCCCAGTCCTGCACGTCGATCTGGCTGCCGCCGTACCGGGGCGTGAAGATACTCAGCGTGCCGAGCGACCTCAGCCGCTGGTGGTCGATCAGCGGGTCGGAGTAGTAGATCGCCCCGGACGTGTACCGGATCGTCCAGTCGGTCCAGCCGGACGCCTTCGACGCGGTCTGGATGTGCAGCTTGCGGGTGGTTGAGTCGCCGCTGGCCACGTAGAGGTTGTCCCGGGCGTCGACCGCTATGTCGCCCCGGGACAGCCGCTCCAGGAACGGCGTGTACGTCTGGTGCCACACCTTGCTCGCCTTGTCCCGCCAGTAATGCACCAGCACGGCCGCATTGCGTGCAGCGGTGAAATCGGTGTTGCTCGCCGCCGACGCGGGCAGATGCGAAGCCAGCACGTGTACGACCCCGCCCGCGTCCACCACCTGCGACTCCTGGTTGATCAGGCCGCGGTTCTGGCCGATGCCCCACACCCGCAGGCCCGCGGCGTCCGAGCGCAGCGGGCTGGACCCGGTCGTTGCCACCACCGTGCCGGCGTTGTTGCGCCAGGTCCGGCCCCGGTCCTTGCTGTAGGCGTAGTACAGGTCGTGGTTGGTGCTCGCGTTCGAGGTCTCCCGGACGGTCCAGGTGACGTGCAGCAGCGGCGCGGCCGGGTCGTAGTTGTCGTACTCGATGCCGAACAGGTAGGCGTTGTTGCCGGCCGTGGTGCCGTCGATGAACTCGCCGACGCGGCTCCAGGCGCCGGACCGGTACTCGTAGAGCACCTCGTCGCCGGTGCCGCTGTACCCGGTGCGGATGGCGAGTTGCAGGCTGCCGTCCGGGTGGGTGACGAACTGCGGATAGGTCACGACCGACATGGTGGTGCCGGCCAGGGTGTTCTGGACCGCGCCGAAGCTGCCGGCCGACCAGGCGGCGGAGGTGGCCAGGCCCGCGACCGACCTGCGGTAGCGGAACTGTGAGGAGTGCGTGTCGAAGGCCAGGTGGATGGTGCCGTCGGCGGGCGCGATCCCGATGCTGATGGTGTTGTGCGAATCGGTCGAGGTGGTCGTGTAATCGGTGAGCCGCACGTTCTGCCAGGCGCCGGAGGGCAGTTGCCGCCGGGAGATGTTGACGTGGCCGCTCTGGTCCCAGAACGCCGCGTACTGGCGGCCGGCGTGGGTGACGATGCCGTCCTGCTGGAACGACTCGCCGTTCATGTAGCCGGTGTAGGTGAGCGCCGTCCGCCCGGTGGTGGTCAGCACCGTGGTCGAGACGTGCGTGACGGTGGGGGCGGCTGCAGCCTGGGGGACGGCGGCGACGAGCAGGGCGGCGAGCGCGATGAATCGTTTCATCGATAGACCTCTCGGGGATGTCAGTCCGGTGGTGGCATCGACGCTAGACGATCGAAGAGATCCGTGTCGCAGCATCCGCACCTGGTCGCGTACGGCGCCGGGCGGATGCTGCTGACCTGGCGGCGGGCTCGGCGATGGCCGGGCAGGTCTACGACTCGGGCACCGGCAAGGCGGTCGGTGGCCGGTTCACCATCAAGGTCAGGGACCACGCCTACCAGGCTTTCAAGGCCTGTCCGGACGGCAGTGCGGCCTACCCCGCCGCCGGCAGCGGCAGCACCTCGATCAAGATCGCCCGCGTCCTGCCCCTCACCTGACCCGCGGCGCACGGGAGGGTCAGACGGTGGCGGGGATCGGGACCCAGTCGAGGTACTTGCCGGTGCGGTTGTCGCCGGACGACCGGCCGGCGAGCCGCCGCTGGATCCACGGCAGCACGAACTCCCGGTAGTACCTCGCCTCGGCGAGCAGCCCGCCCCGTGTCGCCGGGCCGGGGTCGACCACGTGCGCCTCGGTCGGATGACCCAGCGCGGTGAGCACCTTGCCGGCCACCCGGCGGTGCCCGGCCGAGTTCAGGTGCAGCCGGTCCGCCGACCAGTAGTCACGCCGCTGGATCTCCCGGTCGTTGAACATGTCGACGAAGACCACGTCGTACCGGTCGGCGAAGTCGCGGACGGCGGCGGTGAGCGCGGCGCCCTTCGGCCGCATCCGGCTGCCCATCGGGAGGTGGCCGGACGGGTCGGCGCCGCTGAGCAGCAGCACGCGGACGCCCGCGTCGGTGCACCGCTGCACCGCCTGCTCGGTCAGGCGCACCAGCCGGGCCAGGTCGCCGCCCGGGCGCAGCATGTCGTTGCCGCCGCCGTTGAGCGAGAGCAGCGTCGGCCGCGGCGACAGGGAGAGCGCCGCGTCCAGCTGCTCCGTGACGATCGGCTCGAGCAGCCGGCCGCGGATGGCGAGGTTCGCGTACTGAATGGTCTCGTTCTCACCGGCGGCGATGCCGGCGGCGACCAGGTCGGCCCAGCCCCGCTCGGTCCCGTCCGGCTGGGTGTCGCCCAGGCCCTCGGTGAAACTGTCCCCGATCGCGACGTACCGCGTCGTCATGCCGCTCTCCCGTCGATCCCCGCTGTTCCGCTCCCCGACGTTACCGGTCCGTAGGTCCGGCCGCGGCAACCCGGAGCGGCAGCGCGACGGGAATCACGGCGCCGGCGATCGGCGAAGCGGGACATGCACCCGGTCGTACGCGGCGATATCATCCGCAGTGGGCGGTGCGCAGCGGCTTTACCGGCCGCAGGCAGGATGACCGATGAGCAGGGATTCCGATGAGCAGGGACGCCGGGCCCCGCGCCGGGGCCGGGCCCGCAAGCGAGCCATCCGCGCCCAGGCCGCGCGGGCCGGCGTGGCTTACTCGGTCGCCGCCCGCCAGCTGGAGGCCGCCGGGCTGCGGCCGGGGGAGAGCATCGCCAGTCAGGGCCGCACCGTGCACCCGGCCACCGCTCTCCGGGACACCCGCAGTGCCGAGCAGCGCCGGGACGACGCCCGCCGGGCCGGGTTGATCCCGTCCGGCCGGGCGCAGCGTCTGGTGGAGCGGTTCCCGCCGACCCGGGGCCGGCCCGGATCGCGGGTCGGGCCGTTCTACTCCGGTCCGGGCCGGGCCGAGCTGTTGTCGCTGGTCTATGCGGAGGTGGCGGGCCGTTCGCCGGGCTTGATGCCCGAGGCCGCCGAGCTGGCGCGGACCGCCGACGAGGCCGCCGTCGACCGGGTGTGCGCGGCCCTGGACCTGCGGGCCCGCGACTTCCTGGAGGCGGACCGGGACGAGCTGGCCGCGTTCGTGCATCACTCCTGGCCGGGGGAGCCGCCTTTCGGTGGTGTCCAGCAGATCCTGGACGCGGTGCTGATCGCCGCCAACGACGGCCATGCGCCCGGCACGCGGGTGCGGATGTTCGTCAGCCCGCACGAGAACCGCACGGCCGCGATCGTCGCGGCGGTGTGGGGTGCGTCCGGTCCGCCGGTCGCCTATCGCGTGCAGATCGAGGGCCTCGGCATCTTCACGGCCGCCGCGCCCGGCGAGCTGATCGTGCTCGCCGGGCAGTGAGCCACCACGCTCGCCGGACGTGTCACTCGGTCACCGGCACCGTCGCGTCGGCGTCCTCCTCCTGACCCGCGGCGGGCTTGTCCGCGCTGCGGAAGACCAGCTGTTCCGGGGTGCCCCCGCAGTCGACCACCACGGTCTGGCCGGGGCGCAGCTCGTTGAAGAGGATCTGCTCGGAGAGCGGGTCCTCCAGGTCCCGCTGCACCGTGCGGCGCAGCGGCCGCGCGCCCATCACCGGGTCGAACCCCTTGGTGGCCAGGAACTTCTTCGCGTTGTCGGTCAGCTCGAGGCCCATGTCCTTGTTCTTCAGCTGCGCCTCGATGCGGGCGGTGAAGATGTCGACGATCTGCAGGATCTCGTCCTCGCGCAGCTGGTGGAAGACGATCGTGTCGTCGATGCGGTTGAGGAACTCGGGGCGGAAGTGCTGCTTCAGCTCGTCGTTGACCTTGATCTTCATCCGCTCGTAGCTGCTCTCGGTGCCCTCCGACGTCTGGAACCCGAGCTGCACGGCTTTCGTGGCGTTCCTGGTCCCGAGGTTCGTCGTCAGGATGATGACGGTGTTCTTGAAGTCGACGATGCGGCCCTGACCGTCGGTGAGCCGGCCGTCCTCGAGGATCTGCAACAACGTGTTGAACACGTCCGGGTGGGCCTTCTCGATCTCGTCGAACAGCACCACACTGAACGGCTTGCGCCGCACCTTCTCGGTCAGCTGACCACCCTCGTCGTAACCGACGTAACCGGGAGGGGCACCGACCAGACGCGACACCGTGTACCGGTCGTGGAACTCCGACATGTCCAGCTGGATCAACGCGTCCTCGGAACCGAACAGGAACTCCGCCAGCGCCTTCGACAACTCCGTCTTACCGACACCGGACGGGCCGGCGAAGATGAACGAACCGGACGGCCGCTTCGGGTCCTTCAACCCGGCCCGCGTGCGCCGGATCGCCTTGGACACCGCCTGCACCGCGTCTTCCTGGCCGATGACCCGCTT
>NZ_JBVYOQ010000025.1:0-111000 GCF_056134165.1 Actinoplanes sp. 13
CAATCGAATGGGCACCCCACGAAACCGCACGATCGACGACCGCGCGATCAACATTAGGATTTCCGTCAGGACGGCCGGCTCGAGCCCCTCACGGGTCCCGCTCGCTCGCCCGTCTCCCTGGCGGCTCGGAAAACATTACTACCCCCGTCACGCGATGCCAACCCGGGGTGCCCGCGACGCCCGTCACATCCGCGGGGACGCGTGAACGAGCCTGGAGACAGGATGGCGGGGAGGGTCGCAGGGCGACCGGAGTCTTCAGCCGGAACCCGCCGCGGCCTGCCCGGCAGCAAGATCGCGGCCACATCGGCGAGTGCTCGACGAGGTCGTACCGAAGAAGGAAGGCGAAAGTGAGACGCTGAGGCCGCGGCAGGCGGGTGAAAGGTGCGGCGGGACGATATAACGAGCGCATGCGGACTGATGAGCTCGCCGATCTGGTGCGTGAGGTGCCGGGCACCGAGGTCGACTACGGGCCTGGGCTGGTGACGGTGCACGTCCCGGCGATCGGTGACACGGTCCGGATCGCGTTGCGGGACGTCATCGAAGCCTATGACGTGATGGTGCCGACCGGTGCGCCGGCCGTACAGATCGATCTGAAGCGGCGGCGCGAGGTGCTGCCGCTGATCGTGACGGTGGACGACGTGGTGTTCACCCCCGTCTACGCGGACTCGGTGGTGGACCCGGAGGACGAGCTGATGGTGCCGGCGATGCCGAGCCTGGTCGCCTATTCGGAGATGCACCGGGACGTGCGGATGCTGGGGAAGGCCATCGACGATCCGGAGGTGGAGCTGGAACCGGAGATGCTGGCCGCCACGCTGCTGGCGCACCGGTGTTTCATCGCGGGAGCGGTCCGGGTCGGGTTGTGGCCGGTGCGGGTGGCGGCGTGGTGGGAGTACACGTCGGCACGGGCGGCGAAGTCGGTGCGGCTGGCGCGGTTCCAGCAGGACGAGCAGTGGGATCGGCTGATGGCTGATGTGACGCAGGCGCGGAAGCAGTCGGCGCCGATCTGACCGGCCGCGGCACCCGGACGGCGCACATCAGGGCTCCGGCCAGTGCCGTCGCGTACAGCAGCAGCGCGGTCACATAAGACGACTCCCCCGGTGACCAGGTCAGCACCGCGCCCCCGACCGCCGCGCCCAAGCTTCCGCCCACCGTGCGCATCACGGTGTTGACCGCCGCCGACACCCCGGTCTGCTCGCTGGGGACCGCCTCGACCACCAGGGCGCCGACCGCGGCGAAGGCGAGACCGATCCCGGCGCCCATCACCAGCACCCCGAGACCGACCTGGATCAGGCTCGCGTGCCAGATCGCCAGCCCCGCGTAGGACGTGCCGGCGGTCGCGATGCCGGCGGCCAGGGCCGCCCGCGGGCCCTGCCGGGCGGTCAGGCGGCGGTGCACCGGCATGACCAGCAGGTTGCCGAGCGCGGTCGGCAGCATCACCAGCCCCACCTGCGTGGGGCCGGCGCCGAGCCGGTCGGCGGCGAGCAGCGGGATCAGCATCCAGGACCCGAACATCCCGAACCCGAGCAGGAACGTGGCCGCGTTGGTCGCCCGCACCGTCGGCAGGGCGAGGGTGCGCAGGTCGACGAGCGGGTGGGCGGCCCGGCGCTGGGCGCGCCACCAGATCACGGCGAGCGCGGCGGCCACGGGGGCGGGCCACGGGGAGCCGGTGCTGAGGGCGAGCAGCAGGAGGCCGAGCCAGGTGGCGAGTAGGGCGGCGCCGTACCAGTCGATCGTGGTGTTCCCGCCCGCGGGCCGGGCGGGCGGGAGCAGCAGGAGCACCGGGATCATCGCCAGCGCGGAGACGACGGCGGGGATCAGGAACAGCCACCGCGAGGAGAGCACGGCGAGGATCGGGCCGGCCGTGATGGTCCCGGCAGCGCCACCGACGCTCATCACCGTAGAGATCACGACGAAGGCGCGTGGCCGCCGGTGGGCCGGCAGGTGGTCGCGGACCAGGGCGAAACAGAGCGGGAAGACCGCCCCGCCGAGGCCCTGGACCACCCGGCCGGCGACCATCACCGGCAGCGTGGTGGCGGCTGCCGAGACGAGGGCGCCGAGGCTAATCGCGGTCAGCGAGGCGAGCAGGACCCGGCGTTTGCCGTGCACGTCGGCGAGGCGGCCGAGCACCGGCGTGGAGACCGAGGCGCTCAGCAGGAACGCGGTCAGCAGCCACGCGGCGCCACCGGGCGTGACCTCCAGCTCGCGCTGGAACACGCCGAGCGCCGGGACCACCAGCGACTGGAGCACGGAGTAGGCGGCGGTGGCCAGGCAGAGACCGCCGAGGAGGGCTTCGGCACGACGGGGTACGACCGGAGCCCGCGCCCCGGCGACGGAGTCGTCACCGGGGCGCTGTGCCGACGAGGTCACGGGGCCGGGACCACCTGCCGGTGGCCGGCGGTGTTGCGGTTCGCCGGCCGGGGCAGGCCGTAGTGCTCCCGCAGGGTGCGCCCGGTGTACTCGGTGCGGAACCGCCCGCGCTCCTGCAGGATCGGCACCACCTGGTCGACGAAGGCCTCGAGACCGGACGGCAGGACCGGCGGCATGATGTTGAACCCGTCGGCGGCGCCGGACTCGTACCACTGCTCGATCTGGTCGGCGACCTGCACCGCGGTGCCGGCGAAGGTCAGGTGCCCGCGCCCGCCGCCGAGCCGGGCGATCAGCTGGCGGACGGTCAGGCCCTCCCGGCGGCCGAGGTTGACGACCAGGGTGCGGCGGCTCTTGGCGCCCTCGATCTGCTCCTCCTCGGGCAGCTGGGCCGGCAGCTGTTCGTCGAGCTTCAGCTCACCCGGGTCGATGCCGAGCAGCCCGGCGAGCTGCACCACGGCGTACTCCGGGCGGATCAGGCGCTCCAGCTCGGCTTCGAGCTCGCGGGCCTCCTCCCGGCTCGCACCGATGATCGGCACGATGCCGGGCAGGATCTTGACGTGGTCCGGGTCGCGGCCGTGCTCCGCCGCCCGCCGCTTCAGGTCGTCGTAGAACTCCTGCGCGTCGGTGAGCGTCTGGTGCGCGGTGAAGACGGCCTCGGCGTACTTCGCCGCGAAGTTGCGCCCGTTCTCCGACGACCCGGCCTGGACCAGCACCGGGTGCCCCTGCGCGGACCGCGGCACGTTGAGCGCCCCGGCCACCGAGTAGAACCGGCCCTGGTGCGCGGCCGGGTAGATCTTGTCGTCGTCGCCCCAGACGCCCCGCTCCTTGTCGGCGAGGATCGCCTCGTCGTCCCAGGAGTCCCAGAGCTTCAGCGAGACGTCGACGAACTCGGCGGCCCGCTCGTACCGTTCGCGGTGCGCCGGCAGGTGGTCCAGGTTGAAGTTGCGGGCGGCGTCCAGCCCGGCCGTGGTGACGATGTTCCAGCCGGCCCGGCCACCGCTGACGATGTCCAGCGAGGCGAACCGGCGGGCCAGGTTGTACGGCTCGTTGTAGGTGGTCGACGCCGTGGCGATCAGGCCGATCCGGGACGTCGCCCCGGCCAGCGCGGTGAGCAGCACGGTCGGTTCGAGGACGCCGGACGGCCGGCGGCCCACCTGATCCCAGAGCACCGGCCCGTCGGCCAGGAACACCGAGTCGAGCCGGCCCCGCTCGGCGATCCGGGCCAGGTTCTTGAAGTGCTCGACGTCGAGGTCGGCGTACGGGTCGCTCTCCGGCAGCCGCCAGGACGCCTCGTGGTGGCCGACGCTCATCAGGAAGGCGTTGAGGTGCAACTGCCCGGGACGGGTCATCACTGCACCTGGGGGGTGTAGTGGGTGGCCTCGTCGCCCTCCAGGATGTAGCTCTTGGTGCCGTCCAGGCCGACCGGCACGTCGCCGGCGACGGTGACGCGGTGCAGCTTGCGGGCCAGGTCGCCGTAGTCGTCGGCGGCGTAGTGCTGGGTGCTGCGGTTGTCCCAGACCACGATGTCGCCGACCTGCCACTTGTGCCGCAGCGTGTTCTCCGGCCGGGTCACGTAGTGCTGGAGCAGCCGCAGGATGTCGCGGGACTCGGTCTTCGACAGGCCGAGGATGCCGGTGACGAAGTTGCCGATGAACAGGTTCGGCCGCCCGGAGTCGGGGTTCACGCGGACCACCGGGTGGGCGGTGCGGTACCGGGTGGAGACGAAGACCTTGTGGTACTCCTCGACCTCCTGCGAGCGGAACTGCGGGTGCTCCGCGTAGTCGTAGGCGTTGGAATGCTCGGCCCAGGCCCGGTCGGCGAGCAGGCGCAGGTGCTCGGGCAGGTCGGCGTACGCGGCAGCGGTGTTGGAGAACAGGGTGTCGCCGCCGTACGGCGGGATGACCAGGCTGCGCAGCGTGGTGGCCTTCGGCGGGGCGACCACGAACGTGACGTCGGTGTGCCAGGCGTTCGCCCTGGCCCCCTCGCCGGCGGCCACCTCCAGGACGTTGGCCTGGCCGTCCACGGACGGGACGGTCGGGTGCGCCAGCGTGAGATCACCGAAGATGGAGGCGAAGCGCTGGTGCTGCTCGTCGTCGAGATGCTGGCCGCGGAAGACGAGCACCTTGTGCTCGACGAGCGCGTCGTGGATCTCCTTGGCGGTGCCCTCGTCGACGGGCTGCTTCAGGTCGACTCCGCTGACCTCCGCACCGATGCGGCCGCCGATCCTCTTGATTTCTGACATGGTCGAAACCTCCTCAGTTGGTGCGCCACGTGGAGAAGCGGCGCTCGGTGACGATCAGAAGCTGGTTCACGACGAGGCCGATCGCGGAGATCGTGATGATCCCGGCGTACATGTCGGCGACGGCGAAGTTGTACTGGGCGTAGTTGATGAGGTAGCCGAGCCCGGCCTTGGCGCCGACCATCTCGGCGGCGATCAGGATCAGGATCGAGGCGGCCCCGGCCAGCCGGATGCCGGTGAAGATGGTGGGCACGGCGGCCGGCAGCACGACCTTCTGGAACAGGCGCAGCGGGCCGAGTCCGAGGGATCGGGCCGACTTGATCAGGAGCGGGTCGACGGTGCGGACCCCGCTGACCGTGTTCAGCAGGATCGGCCAGGTGCAGCCGTAGAAGATGATCGCCACCTTGGACGTCTCGCCCAGGCCGAGGATCAGCACGAAGACCGGCAGGATGGCCAGCGCCGCGGTGTTGCGGAACACCTCGAGCAGCGGGTTCAGCAGGTTCGCCACCGGCGTGTACCAGCCGATCAGCAGGCCCAGCGGCACGGCGGCGGCGACCGCCAGCCCGAAGCCGGCCACCGACCGGCCGAGGCTGGCCGAGGTGTGGTTCCACAGTTCGCCCGAGGCCAGCAGATCCCACCAGGCGGTGAGCACCTCGGACAGCGGCGGCAGGAAGACCGCGTCGACCACACCGAGGCGGGGGAAGACCTCCCAGATCGCCGCGAGCGCGGCGATCGCGACGACGCGGGTGAGGACGGCGGCGGCGAACCGGGCGATCTTTCTCAGCGGCGGGGCGGAGAAGATCGCAGCGGGTACGACCTGCGTGACGCTAGACACGGGTGGCCTCCAGCTCGCTGCGCAGCAGCTTCCAGATCTCGTGGCGGTGATGGACGAACCCGGGATCCGACCGCAGGTCCTCGCCGGCTGTCCGGGCGGTCAGCGGGATGTCGACGATCTGCTTGATCCGTCCCGGCCGTGACGTCATCACGGCCACCCGCTGACCGAGATAGACCGCCTCCTCGATGCCGTGCGTGATGAACACGACGGTCTTGCCCGTCTTCTCCCAGATCCGCAGCAGCTCGTCCTGCAGCCCGTCCCGGGTCTGCGCGTCCAGCGCCGCGAACGGCTCGTCCATCAGCAGCACGTCCGGGTCGAAGGCGAGGCTGCGGGCGATCGCCACCCGCTGTTTCATGCCGCCGGACAGCTCGTGCGGATAACGGTCCTGGAAGCCGCGCAGGCCGACCAGGTCGAGGTATTCGCGGGCCCGCTCGGCGCGTTCCCGGCGGGGCACGTGCTTGGCCTCCAGACCGAACTCGACGTTGGCCTGCGCGGTGCGCCAGGGCAGCAGCGCGTACTGCTGGAAGACGATGCCGCGGTCCAGCCCCGGCCCGGTGACCGGCTTGCCGTCCACCAGGATCCGGCCGCTGGTCGGTTCGGCCAGCCCGCCGAGCAGGTCCAGCAGCGTGGACTTGCCGCAGCCGCTGGGACCGACGATGACCAGGAACTCGCCCGCCGACACGGTCAGGTCGATCTCGGTCAGCGCGGTGGTGGTGACCCCCCGCGAGTGGAAGCTCTTGCTCACGCTTTCGAAGCGGATCATGCGGCGGCCACCCCGTTGTACTTGTTCGAGAAGAGGTCGGCCGGCTTCAGGTCGTCCTTCTTCAGCTCGCCGGTGCTGTTCAGCCAGTCGATCCAGACGCTGAAGTCGGTGTCCGCGATGACGCCGCCGCGGCTGGTCACCCCGTAGCTCTTCCAGTACTTCAGCGCGGAGTCGTCCTCGTTGCGGGCCCGCTTCGCCAGGATCTCCTGGAACTTCGCGACGACGGTCTCGCGCTTCTCGGTCTTGGACCACTCGATCGCCTTGGCCACGCCGGTGACGAACGTGGTGACCGTGTCCGGGTTCTTCTTGATGAAGTCGTCGCGCAGCACGTAGCTGCCGCCGGTGAACGCGCCGAGCAGCTCGAAGTCGGTGAACAGCGGCCGCAGCCCGCCGCGTTCGAGGGCCTTGTCGCGCAGCGTGCCGCTGAGCGCGCCGGCGTCGATCTGGCCCTGCCGCAGCGACTGCTCGGTGTTCACCGGCGGCACCACGACCAGCTCGACCTGCTTGATCTCCGCCGGGGTGAGCCCGTTGCGGGTCAGGTAGGTCTTGATCACCGCTTCGGAGTGCGCCCCCAGCGTGTTGACGCCGATCTTCTTGCCGATCAGGTCCCGCGCCGTCCGGATCGGACTGTCCTGCGGCACGAAATAGCCGATGTAGCTGTCCTTGTCCGACCCGTAGTAGCCGACCACCGCGGTGATCGGCGCCCGGGACGCCTTCAGCTTCACGATCGCCCCGTTGAAGGCGCCGCCGAAGTCGATGTCCCCGGTCGTGGTGGCCTGGATGTCCTGCGGGCCGCTGATCGTGTTGCCGATCCACTTGAGCTTGACGTCGCCCAGATAACCGAGGCTCTCGGCCAGCTCGGCGGGCGTGACCGCGCCCACCGACCCCTGGTAGCGCAACTCCTTGACCTGCTCACCGGCGGCCGCGGCGCTCCCCGAGGAGCCACAGCCGGCCAGGAGGGACGCGGCGAGGACGCCGGCTAACAATGATCTGCGGGTGGCCATGGGAACTCCTTGGAAGAGGTCGCGTCTCATCGGCCGGGCAGCGCGAGGCGCAGCCGGCGGCCGGGCAGGTTCTGTCGCGCCGGCGGTCGTCGGACGCGCGGCGTGGGCGGAAGGACGGAGCGCCCGGCAACGATGCCGGCGGCTCGGAAGATCAGTCGGGCGGCGGCAGCCTCGCCGTCGCACTCAACAGGCGCAGGTACACACCCGGAGATGGTCGACGAAGCGGCGCCGCGTCAGGCGCTTGCTCCGGTTCATGCCTCTGAACGTAGACGTCCGCCCCACCCGCCGTCAGTGCTTTTGTGACCCCCGTCACATACATTTCCCATAGAGTGAGTGGGATATGCTTCCGGCAGGCGCCTCACCTGCGCCTCCTTTGCTGGTACGACCTACGCACAGTCCCCGGCCACCCCGCGACCTCCCTGCTGGTCCAGGCCGCAGCGCGCCCGCCGGGCTGAAGCGCGACCCACCCTCACCCCCCGCCCGCACGCCCGCAGCCGGCGGCCCCCCGCGTGGCGACTTCGGGCGCGCAACGCACCCCAGCTCCCGACCCGGGCTGCGCATCCGCAGGGCCGTCTGCCTGTCCCCTCGGCAGCGGGGCTGTCGTTGACAGGGCCGCCGCACCGCTGCCAGGGTCGATGACAGACCGTCCACATCGGCGTTAGGAATCCCGTGAGCCGCATCCCGCCGATGAGCTACGCCGAGGCGCTGCGCATCGTGGCCCGCGACGACGAACGTGTGAAGAAGCTCGACAACCTGCTCGGTGGCCTGATCTTCGTGGCCGCGCCGTTCACCGCGGGCGGGTCGCTGGCACTGGTCGACCCGAAGAACGAGGCGGTGCGGCTGATCCGGGAGATGACCGGCGCCGCATCCGGCCGGATCAAGGGTGCGGTGGGGAAACGCCACCTCGAGCTGCTGGAAGCGGCGCACACGGTGCTGGGCCTTTCGGCCTTCTTCGACGCGTTCACCGAGACGGTCGGGCTCGACCTCACCGACGACGACAAGCGCCGGGTCGCCGGGCGCGCGGGTGGCGGGCCGTTCCCGCGCGAGCTGGAGACCGGTGTCCTGCCGATGCCGACTCCGGTGCGCGGTTTCGAGGCCAACCTGCACCTGATCACGGAGTCGTTCTATCGCCTCGCGAAGTCGCTGCTGAACTTCCTGGAGGGACTCGAGACCTGGGAGCGCATCGGCAGCGCCGCGGCGGAGATGGTCGACGTCGTCACCCATGCCCAAGAGATCTATCGGGAGCGATTCGTGCGGTTCGCGGCGGACATCCCGGAGTTCGCGATCTGGATTCAGCTGGACGCGGTGTCGGCGGTCTCTTCGCAGGTCGCCACCCTGACGGATTCCATGGCCGGGCTGCACGAGCGGCTGGAGTCCCTGGATCCGGTCCGGGCCGCTGTCACCGACATCGAACGCAAACTCGCTCGCCGGGCGAGGAGCATCCTCGACGAGTCGATCTGGCGCACACCGACGGCGGGTCTGGAGTTCCCCACAGTCCGCGAGGGCTTCGTCAGCCCGCACTTCCGGATCGCGACCATGGGCAAGGACGACCGCCCGGCCGACGACCTCTGGTGGAACGACGCTCCCGTACACACCGACTTGGCGCACTTCTTGACCGAACACCTCGCGACACCGGCCAGCGCCCGCCAACCACTGATCATCCTGGGCCACCCCGGTGCGGGGAAGACGCTGCTCAGTGAGGTCGTGGCGGCTCGCATCCCGGCCGGCTCCTTCACCACGATCCTGGTGAAGCTGCGCCGGGCGCCCGCCGACGCGAATCCCCACCGCCAGATCGAGAAGGCGCTGGAGTCGACGGTGCGCGAATCACTCGACTGGGGCGTCCTCTGCCGTGAGTCCCCGAAGACCAAGGTGGTCATCTTCGACGGTCTCGACGAGCTGATCCAGGCGACCGGGACCACGCAGACCGACTACATCGAGCGGGTCACCGACTTCCAGCGCGACGAGTGGCTCGACGGCAACGCGGTGATCACCATCATCACCTCCCGCCACCTGGTGATGGACCGGGTGCGAGTGCCGACGGGTGCCACGCTGCTGCGGCTGGAGGACTTCGCCGACGATCAGATCGAGCGGTGGACCGAGGTGTGGAACCGGGCCAACGCCGGCTCGGAGGGCTTCCGGCCGCTCGCCGCGGAGAGTGTCCTCGCCAACGAGCTGGCCCGGCAGCCGCTGCTGCTCTTCCTGCTCGCCATCTATGCGGCGAGCAGCCCGGAGCATCGGCTGGGTGAGGCGAACCTGTCCAGCTCGGAGCTGTACCGGGACCTGCTCGACGCCTTCATCACCCGGCAGATCCGGGACAAGGCGCTGGTCCCGTTGAGCCCGGCGGAACAGTCTCACCGGGAGGAGTCGCTGCGACGGGATCTGTCGATCGCGGCGTTCGCCATGTTCACCCGGGGACGTCAGTTCATCACCGAGGAGGAGCTCGGCGCCGATCTGCGGATCCTTGCGCCGGTGGAGGCGCCCGGCGGGGCGGTCGGCCTGGTGGAACCGTTGACCAGGGCGAAGGCCACGGTGGCTGCGTTCTTCTTCATCCACGTGGCCAAGGCGCGGGAGGACGAGCAGGGCGCGGGGATGCGGAGCTACGAGTTCCTGCACGCGACCTTCGGCGAGTACCTGGTGGCCGAGTACGTGACGCAGGCCCTGAGCGATCTGGCATCCGACTGGGAACGCCTCCACGTCCGGCATCGTCTCGAGTCACTGGACGACGATCTGCTTTTCGCACTGCTCAGCCATCGCGCACTGAGCACCCGTGAACCGATCGTCGAGTTTCTCCGGGAGATGCTGCCGGCATCGAGCGGAGAGGCGTTGCGGAGCACCATCGGATATCTCTTCAACCGGGCTCGCAAACACCGCCTCCGGTCCGACGTGAGCCGGTACGCCGCCACCCCGCAGGACGTGGTCAACGGCCTGGCCGCCTACACGGCGAACCTCGCGATGCTGCTGGCGGTCTCGGCGGACGACGGCTTTCTGATCGATGAGTTCACCACGAGCGAATACTGGACGTCGACGGTCCGCCTGTGGCAGGCCGGACTCGACGACGACGGCAAGAGAAGCGTCCTCAACACGTTCGCCCGCGACAACGACACCGTCATCTACGCCGGTGACAGTTTCACGGGTGGCTCGCCTGAGGCGGCAGCCGCAGCCCTCATCGCGGACTTCGTCACGGAGGTGCAACTACGGACCGGCGAATACACGATCAGCCATGCCGGAATCCAGTCGGCCGACCATCGTGACATGCTTCTCCAGGCGGTCCGAACGAGGGAAACCATATGGCCGGTTCCGCCGTTGGAGCGACTCACACCTTACGACGAAAGGATGTATCGGAACCTGCTCGGCCTCGCGGAAAGGCACCGCGACGAGCTTGACTTCCAGTTCGCCGAGATACTGATCGACGGGCTCGTGAGAGACGGCGCTTACCTCGACCCCCGTCTTGTCCAGGAACTCGTTTCCCTGGCACTCGGATGCTCGGACGGTGCACTCGACGGTACACGCACGCTGGCGGCTCTGGCGTGCCGATGCCCGTTCCTCCTCGACGACCCGCAATTCCTTCACGCGTTGACGGATGTGGCGGACGTCGAAGACGCACTCACCCACCTACTGCTCCGGCAGATCCAGAAACAACGTCCCGACTTGACCCCCGCGGCGGTCCTGACCGATCCGGCGGAGCAGTTCCTCTCGCTGCAGGTGAATTCCTACTCCGCCACTCCGGAAATGGTGCGGGCGTTCGCCGGGCTACCCGTCCAGACTTCGTTGATCAACAATCTTCTTCGGAATCTGGCCGATTTCGAAGACCTGGGCTGGCGGGGCGTGGAGCCTTCTGACCTGGCACGGCTGATCCAGGGGCGGCAGAACGTGGATCCCGCACCCATCGCGAAATACGTGGCTCACCGTCGGTCGATCGGCACTCCGGAGCAGGACCTCATCGCATTCACCTGGGCAGCGGAGTCGGGCGGGGAGGCGGAGACTCGGCCGCTGGGATAGGTTGGGCCACCGTGATCGACTCTGTGGGTCCCGCTGCGCCGCCGCGGCGTGCCTGGCCGGTGCATGTGGCCGTCGCCGGTGTCTCGTTGTTGGTCGGCGTGGTGGTCACTGTGGCGGTGCTGCTGCTCGCCGGCTGGCGGCACGTCCCGGTTCACCGCTACGAAGTGACGGTTGTGATCGAGGCCGGGACCACTGTGGAGCGCCGGGACGAGATCGGCGCGACGCTGGGGAAAGCCCTTCCGGAAGGTGAGCTGCGGGTGCGGACCAAGGAGGAGCTGTTCGAGAGCTTCCGCAAGGAGTGGGAGGCTGAGAACGGTGAGCTGCCGGAGTCGGTGACTCCCGCCGACGGCGGGGAGCAGCTGATCCTCTCCACCAGCGGCCGGAGCTTCGACTGCGCCGTGCTGGCGGGCGTCAAGGACAGCCCCGAGGTGTCCAGCGTGAACGTGACCTGGGTGCACGGCGGCACCGGCCGATCGTCCGTGATCGGGTGCCGATGACCGCCCCCGAGCCCTACGGGCAGGCGCCCGCGGCTGCGGCCCCGCACGGGCAGGCGCCCGCAGCCCCGGCCCCGCACGGATACGCGCCGACGCCCGCGAAACCGCGACGGTTGCGGCCCGTCCACCTCGCCGTCTCGGCCGGCTCCCTCCTGGCCGGGGTGGCGGTGGCCGTCGCGGTGCTGCTGCTCGCCGGCTGGCGGCATGTGCCGGTCAGCCGCTACGAGGTTCGCGTGCTCCTCGACGCGGCGGCGTCCGCGGAGCAGGTCGAGGCGGTCCGCGCCGAGGTGAGCAGGACTGCCCCCGGCCGGGAGGTTCGGGTACGGACCCCGGAGGAGAACTACGCGGACCTCCGGAAGACGTACACGGACTCCGGCGACGCCCTGCCGCCGTCGGTGACTCCGGAGTCGATGCCCCGCGTGGTGGTCACCGAGACCACCGGCCGCGACTTCGACTGCGCCCCGTACACCGCGGTGAAGGGCCTGGCCGGCGTCGACTCGGTGCGCATCGGCCAGTACGACGGGGGCGTCCCGGTCGCCGCGACCACCTGCTGACCAGCGGTCCGGCAGGGAGTGGGCAGCTCCGCCCGGCGGTCGCGGCAAAGGCTCGCACCGGTGCCGGCTCGCGTGTGGCCACGGGACTCCGCCAGGTCGTACCAGATTCCGCCAGGTCGTACCAGATAAGGAAAGAGCGGAGCGAGAGTCTTCCTCGCTCCGCTCCGCTGAACCGTCAGGTCACTCTTCGTCGCCGCCGAAGTCGAGGGCCTCGGCGCCCTCCTCCATCGCCTCACCCATCAGGTAGCCGGCCGCGAGGCCGCCGGCCACGCCCATCGCCGCGCCGCCCATGCCGCCGTGACCCCGGCCGTGGCCGCGGTAGTGACCGTGGTGGCCGTGACCGCCGTATCCCGGCTGCCCGTACCCCGGCTGGCCGTAACCGGGACCGTGTCCGGGCGCGCCGTACGCCGGCTGCCCGTATCCCCCGCCGTGCCCGCCGCCGAAGCCCGGCATCGACTTGCGCCGGTCCACCGCCTGGCTGACCCACCCGCTGACCACCTGGCGCCAGTCCGTGGAGTCCGCGTCGGCGTGCGAGACCGTGTACCGCCCGTACGAGTCGTGGCCCGGCGTGAACAGGCCGCCGCGCTTGTCGAACTCGAGGACGACCTCGACGCTGTGCGGGCTGGTCACGAACGTCAGCTCGACCTCGTTGATGCCGGCGTGCGAATACTGCGCGGGCGGGTAGTACTCGATCTCCTGGTAGAACGGCAGCGTCTGGTGGACACCGTAGATCTGCCCGTACTCCAGGTCGGCCGACTTGAACTGGAACCCGAGCTGCTGGAACGCGTCGAGGATGCGTTGCTGGACGGGGAGCGGGTGCACGTGCACCGGGTCCAGGTCGCCCTTGTCGATGGCGCGGGCGATGGCCACCTCGGTGCGCACGCCCATCACCATGCCGCGCAGCGGCTGGCCGTAGACCGCGGTGATCGGGGTCTCCCACGGCATGTCGATGCGCAACGGCAGGGAGAGCTGCTGGCCGGCGGAGAGGCGCATCGGGCCGGTGACCGGGACCCGCAGGAAGTCGGCCACGGCCGAATAGTCACCGCCGCCGCCCTCCACCTCCATCCGGGTGACCAGGCCGAGCGTGATGTGCTCGATGTCCTGGTCCTGCTTGCCGCCGACCAGGTTGACCTGGCCGGTGAGCTGCGCGCCCGGGTAGGTGCTCGGGTTGGACAGCACGGTGTCCACGCTGAGCCCGCCGACCCCGATGGCGCCCAGCAACTTCTTGAAGACCACAGTTTTCTCCCGCTTCAAAACCCTGTCAGGAGGGGGAAAATAACAACACCCGCTGAACGGCCGCTGTGAAATCGCCGGACTTCACCGGATCTTGCGCCGACCGCGCCGCGTCCACATCGGACCTCGAGGCGGCGGTATTCTGCCCGGGCGACCTGTCGAAAGGCTCTGCCTTGGCTGTCCAAGCGCCGCCGCACCGGCCCGTCCTGCCCGGGCTGCCGCCGGTCGATACCCCGCGCGGCGACGGCGGCTCGCAGATCGCCGTCACGCTGAAGTACGCGCCTCTCGCCCTGCTCCTCGGCCTGTTCACCCCGGTGCTCGAGGTGGACGGGCAGGCAGTCCCGGCCGCCTGGGGCCGGGTGGTGACCGCGGTGACGCTCGGGCCGCACCTGGTGCACGTGCACGTGCCCTACCTGGTGCCGTCCCGGATCGGCGCCGCCGAGACCACCGTGGTCGCCGCACCCGGCCGGACTGTCGAGCTGGAGTACCGGGCGCCGCTGCTGAAGTTCCTGGACGGCGCGATCGGGGCCCCGCCGCAGCGCTATCCGGGCCTGGCCGCCGCGCTCGTCCTGCTGGCCGTCGCCGTGCTGCTCGCCTTCGGCGCCTGCCTCGGGATTCTCATGACCGGCTAGGGCTTGGCCTGCAGCTCGTCGTGCAGGGCGCGCATCAGCTCCGAGCTGGTGAACGGCTTCTCCAGCAGGTGCACCTCCGACGACAGGGTGCCGTGGGTGGTGAGCACCGGCTGGGCGTACCCGGACATGAAGAGCACCTTGGTCTGCGGCCAGGCCTTGCTGACCGCCGCGGCCAGGTCCTTGCCCAGCATGCCCGGCATGATGACGTCGGTGAGCAGCACGTCGACCGGGTGGTCGGCGGCGATCCGCAGCGCCTCCTCGCCGCCGCCCGCGGCGAGGACCGTGTAACCGCCGCGCCGCAGGATCCGGCAGGTCACCTCGCGCAGCGCGGCCTCGTCCTCGACCACCAGCACGGTCGCACCGTGCCCGGTCAGCCCGGCCGCCGACTCCTCCGCGGGCGCCGCGACGGCCTGCACCTCGGTGGCGGGCAGCAGGATCGTGAAGGTGGTGCCGATGCCCGGCTCGGAGTAGATCTGCACGGTGCCGCCGGCCTGGGTGACGATGCCGTAGACGGTGGCCAGCCCGAGCCCGGTGCCCTGCCCGCTCGGCTTGGTGGTGAAGAACGGCTCGAACGCCTTGTCGATCACCTCCTTCGGCATGCCGGTGCCGGTGTCGGAGACGCGCAGGCGCACGTACCGGCCCGGGGAGAGAGTGGCGGCGTGGTCGGCGTCCACCGCGACGAGGGCGGTGTCGATGGTGAGCCGGCCGCCGGTGGGCATCGCGTCGCGGGCGTTCACCGCCAGGTTCACCAGGACCTGTTCCAGTTGGCCCGGGTCGGCCATCACCGACGGCAGGCCGGCCGTAGTGCGTACGGTCAGGGTGATGTGCTCACCCAGCGACCGCTCCAGCATCTGATGCACCTCGGTGACCACCGTGTTCAGGTTCAGCGGTCGCGGCCGGATCACCTCCCGCCGGGCGAAGGCGAGCAGCTGGTGGGTGAGGTCGCTGCCGCGCCGCGCGGCCCGGGCGATCTGCTCGGCGTCCACGGCCGGTGGGCTGCCGGCGGCGTCCTCGACGATGAACGAGGCGTAGTTCAGGATCACCGCGAGCAGGTTGTTGAAGTCGTGCGCGATGCCGCCGGCCAGCTGCCCGAGGCTCTCCAGCCGCTGGGCCTGCTGCATCCGGGCCTCCAGCCGCTGCCGGTCGGTCTCCTCGCGCAGCCGGCGCCGCTCCTGCTCGGCCGCCAGGCGCTCGGTGATGTCCCGGACCACCACCACGATCACCGTGCCGGAGTCGGTGTGCAGGGCGCTGCACGCGATGTCGACGGGCAGCTCGGCCCCGTCCCGGTGCAGCGCGCGCCGGGACGCCCAGCGATGGTCGATCGGCTCGTCCGCGCCCGCGAAGGCCCGCTCGGTGTCCAGCGGCGTGCTGTCCCCGCCGGTGCGCAGGACCGCCGACACCGGGGGCAGGCCGTCCGGCAGCAGCTGCCGCAACGGCATGTGCAGCAGGTCGTACCGGGGATGCCCGAACAGCCGCTCGGCCTCGGCGTTGACCAGGACCACCTCGCCGTCCTCGCCCACCCCCAGCATCGCGTCCGGCGCGGCGTCCAGGAACGCCTGCACCCGGGCCTCGGCGCGTTCCCGGTCGCTGATGTCGCGGCCGATGCTGGTGGTACCGAAGATGGTGCCGCGCTCGTCCAGCAGCGGGGAGATCAGCATCGACACCGCGACGGTCTCGCCCTTGGAGTTCTGCCGGAGCGTGCGATAGCGGTCCACCCGCCCGCCGAGGCGGACCAGCAGCCGGATCTGCTCCTCGTCGGTGCGCCGCATCACCGGGATGATCTCGTCGATCGGTTTACCGATCATGTCGGCGGCCGGGTAGCCGTAGAGGATCTCGGCGCCCGGGTTCCAGGACAGCACCCGCCCGTCAAGGTCGGTGGTCACGATGGCGTCGTGCGACGACTGCACGATCGAGGCGAGCAGCGCCCGGGTCCGTGCCGCCTCCCGCTGCGCCGTGTCGTCGCGCAGCACCGCCGTCACGTACGTCTCGCCGTCGGGCCCGGTCACCGCGGACAGCGAGACCTCGACGGCGAACACGCTGCCGTCGCGGCGCAGCCCGCGCAGCGGAAGCCTGCGCAGCGGCTGGTGCCCGTCGTTCAGGTACCGGGCACGCTGCTCCGGGTGCCGGTCCCGCACCTCGGGGGGCACCAGCTCGTCGACCGAGCGTCCCGCCAGCGTTCCGGCGGGGTAATCGAACATGTCGTGCGCCCGGCGGTTGGCCAGGGTGATGATCCCGTCCGACCGGCTGACCACGATCGCGTCCGGGGCGGTGTCGAGCAGGAGCCCCGGGATCTCACGTGACGCCACCGCTACCTCCCACCCTTAAAGTACGTCTATTCGGATATTCCGGGTATGAGGATGGAGAATCTGGGCATCGTTGCCTGGTGACGACGCCCGAACCGCCGACCGCGATCGACCCGAACCGCCCGAGCGCTGCCCGCATCTACGACGCGTTCCTCGGCGGCACCCACAACTTCGAAGCCGACCGCGCGGTCGCCGCCCGCGCCGTCGAACTGGTCCCCGAACTGCCGGCGACCGCCCGCGCCAACCGGGCGTTCCTGCGCCGCGCCGTCCGGTACGCCGCCGGGCGGGGCATCCGCCAGTTCCTCGACCTGGGCTCCGGCATCCCGACCGAGCAGAACGTGCACGAGGTGGCCCAGGCCACGATGCCCGGCGCCCGGGTCGTCTACGTCGACATCGACCCCACCGCGGTGCTGTACGCCCAGCACCTGCTCGGCGGCGACCCGCAGACCGCGGTCCTGCACGGCGACCTCCAGCTGCCCGACCAGTTGCTCGCCGAGCCCGCGGCCCGGGCGCTGCTGAACCTCGACGAACCGGTCGCCGTCCTGATGCTCTCCGTGCTGCACTTCGTCGCCGACAGCCCGGCCCTCGACGACGCCATGCGGGCATATCACCGGATCGCGGCGCCGGGCAGCCTGCTCGCTATCTCGCACGCGACCACCAGCGCCCGCCCGGAGGCGATGACCCGGGTCGCCGACCTCTACAACCGCACCGGCACCGCACTCATCCCCCGCAGCGAGGCGCAGGTCGGCAGGTTCTTCGAGGGCTGGCAGCTGGTCGAGCCGGGCCTCGTCTACGGCCCGCAGTGGCGCCCGGACCCTGGCGCCGAACCGGGCGACGACACGTCGCAGTACCTCACGCTGGCCGGCGTCGGCGTGCGATAGGCACACCCGCGTCGGCCGGCCGGTCCCAGCCGTCGCACTCGTCCGCGGGCTCCACCTCGATCAGGTCGAGCAGGTCGGGGCCGGTGTGCCCGGTGTCGACCGTCCCGCCGATCAGGCCCAGCTGCGCGGCGCAGTTGCGCCCGTATCCCTGCACCATCCGGTCGACCCGGGTGGGGTGACCGCACCGGCGGCACGGTCGCATCCGTTCACGGTGTTCCACGGCACCAGTGTCAGCTCTCGCCGAGGGCCTCGGCCAGCTCGTCCCGGGACATCCTCGAACGGCCGGGGATCTGCTTCTCCTTCGCCAGGGCGTACAGCTCGTGACGACTCAGAGGCTCCGCCCGGCCGGCGTCCGCCCGGGCCGGCCGTTCCTTGGTGATCTCCGCGGTGTCCGGCATGGCTCCCCCTCCAGGTCATGCATGCACTTCAGCCAAAATACCCCGGAAAGAGATGAATGATCCCCACAGCTAACGTTCATCTTCAACCCGATAACCTCGGCGCGAGAAGAACGACGAGGGAGAAGTCGGTGGACGCGTTCCGCATCTTCCGGATCACCGCGATCGCCGAGGCGATCTCGTGGACCGGACTGCTGATCGGCATGTACCTGAAGTACGTCCCGGAGACCACCGAGGCGGGCGTCTGGCTGTTCGGCCGCCTGCACGGGGCGCTGTTCGTCGCCTACCTGGCAGCCACGCTGTGGGTGGCACGGGCCGAGCGCTGGTCGCTCTGGCGGACCTTCTTCGGACTGGCCTCCTCGATCCCCCCGCTGAGCACCCTGATCTTCGAGCGCTGGGTGACCCGCCACCGCCGTCCCGCGGTCCCCGCCACCACCTGACCGCCCCAGCACGCGAGTGTGTGAACTTTCGGCTCGATTCGAACCCGAAATTCACACACTTTTGAGTACGAGACAGACCGGTCCCCGAGAGTCAGCGCGACCGGCTGCCATGCCGGCCCGCGACGCGACCGCCGGGCGGTGCGTCGCTCCCGCAGGCTCGCGACCCGCTGCCGCCCAAGGCCGTAGGGCGGCCCCAGCCAGCCGGCTCCCAGGACCGCGCCGACGGCCCGCCCACAACACGAGTCCAGGACTTACGCGGCTGGCCCCACGGCTGGCGCGGCCGGTGCAGCGCACGGGCGGGGCGCCGCGCGCAGAGCGGGCGCCGCGCGCAGAGCGGGCGCCGCGCGCAGAGCGGGCGCCGCGCGCAGAGCGGGCGCCGCGGGGTGAGGGCGCGCGGGCAGGGCGGCGTGGCGCATGCGGGGTGGGAGGGGCGCGGGGTGGCGCCGGCCTGGGTTACTTGACGGCGATGGGGTTGACCGGGGAGCCCACCGCGCCCGTGATGGGCAGCGGGGCGGCCGTCAGCCAGAACTCGTAGATGCCGTCCGCGGCACAGTCGGCGGCGAGCGCGTCCAGGTCCCACATCTCGCCCAGGAACAGCCCGATGTGCGGGATGCACACCTGGTGCAGCGGCTGGAACGCGTCGTCGAACTCGTTCGGCCGCACCTCGAAGCCCCACGTGTCGGTGGCGATCGCGGCGATCTCCGAGGTGTGCAGCCAGTCGGCGGTGGTGAACGACAGGCCGGGCGCCGGTCCGCCCGCGTAGTCGCCCCACCCCTCACGACGGGCCCGGGTGAGTTGTCCGGTGCGTACCAGGACGATGTCACCACGCCCGACCTCGACGTGCTGGGAGATGATCGCGGCCTGGAGATGCTCCGGCGTGACGGCGAAGCCGTCGGGAAGCTCGCCGTCCGTGCCCAGCAGGCGCCCGGCGTCGAGCAGAACACCCCGTCCGGCGATCACGTCGGCGACCGTCTCGATGCCGGTGACCGCGTCGCCCAGGCTGGTCACCACCTTGTCGGCGGGACGGCCGTTCCAAGCCTGCCCGTGGTCGAAGATGTGGCCGAGCCCGTCCCACTGCGTGGAGCACTGCAGCGGCATGGCGATCACGTCGTCCGCGCCGCCGATGCCGTGCGGGAAGCCCTGCACACCGGCGACCGCGTCGGTGCCGGTGTCGAGCATGGTGTGCACCGGGTTGGTGCGGCGCCGCCAGCCCTTCTGCGGGCCGTTCGCGTCGAAGGACTGGGACAGCGAGAACGAGACGCCGCGGCGCACCAGCGAGGCGCCCTGCACGCGCTTGTCCGGGGTCAGAAAGTTCATCGTGCCGCGCACGTCGCCGGCGCCCCACCGGCCCCAGTTGGAGCAGCGCTTCGCCGCCGCCGCGATGGCGCCCGCCGGATCGGTTCGGTCGATCATGCGAGCACGTCCACGATCCAGTCGGCGATGTACGTCTGCACGTGCGCGAAGTGGTCGAGCCCGATGTGCTCGGCGCCGCCCTCGGCCGCCGTGAAGATCCGCAGGTCGCGGCGGGGCGCGTTGACCGCCTGTTCGTACGACCGGTGGGCGTACGCGAGGGGGATCTGCCGGTCGTTCTCGCCGTGCGCGATCAGGAACGGCACGGTGATCTGCTCGACGACGCCGTCCAGGTTGACCGCCTCGGCCTTCTTGATGAACACGTCCAGGTCGGTCTCGCCCCACACCCAGAGCACGTGGTCCCAGTAGTGCGGCACCGGGTTCTCGCCCTCGCGCTCCAGGCGCCGTTTCTGCACCGCGCCCCAGTCGTGATTGGCGCCCCAGGCCACGCAGAGCGCGAGCCTCTTCTCGAAGGCGGCGGCGCGCGGCGCGTAGTAGCCGCCCAGCGACCACCCGACCAGCCCGATCCGGTCGGCCACCACGTCGTCGCGGGTCAGCAGGTAGTCCACGCAGGCCCGGGCCCAGTCCTCGCTCTCCACCCGGGAGGTGAGGCCGAGCAGCCGCAGCGCCTCGCCGCTGCCGGGGGTGTCGACCATCAGCGTGGAGATGCCGCGGGCGGCCATCTCCCGCGGGAATCCCGACGCGTACATGTGCTCCTTGGTCGAGTCCAGCCCGTTGAACATGATGATCACCGGCGCCCGGTCGGTGGCCTTCGTGAAGTACGCCGGGAGCAGCGCGCCCTCGAACGGGACCGCGACCCGGGTGGTGGCCGGGTCGATCAGGTCGAACGCCTTCTGCTGCAGGGCGAGGCACCGCCGGTAGAAGACGTCGCGGTCCGGCGCCTTGGCGCTCTGCATCCGCTCGGCCTGCGCCAGGTAGTTGGTGGCCCGCAGGTATTTCTGGCCGGCCGTGCGCAGGTGACCGGCCGCCTCGTCGGCGGCGGCCCGGGTCGCCAGGTCCTCGGCGACCGCCGCCCAGGACGCCAGGAACTCCTTCGTGCCGACGTCCGAGCCCTGCGCGGCGAGGTCGCGGATCGGCCGGCAGGCGCGGTCCACCTCGTCGATCAGGCCGCCGCTGTTGAGGGTGGCGACCACGCCCAGGTTCCAGACGTAGTTGCCGGGAAAGTACTCGAACATCAGGACTGCCTTTCTTTCCGCGCCGTCGCCGGGTCCCGCCGACGGACTCGCGGGAGATCTTCGGTGGGCGCCGTGGAGGTGACCCGGTTGGTCAGGCTGCCGAGGCCCTCGACGGTGAGCGTCACGACGTCGCCGTGGCGCAGCGGTGGCGGATCCTGCCTGCCGTTGCGGCCCCACAGCTCGGCGAGGCACCCGCCGTTGCCGACGGTGCCGGAGCCCAGCGCGTCGCCGGGCAGCACCCGGCTGTCCCGGGCGGCGTGGGCGAGCATCGTCTCGAACGTCCAGCCCATGTTGCTGAGCAGGTCACGGCCGATCTCGGCGCCGTTGACGGTGGCCGTGCACCACAGGTCCAGGAAGCCGTCGCCGTCCTTGCGGCCGTCGAGCTCGTCGGCGGTGACGATCCACGGGCCGAGACTGCTCGCGAAGTCCTTGCCCTTGGCCGGTCCGAGGCTCACCTGCATCTCGCGTTTCTGCAGGTCACGAGCCGACCAGTCGTTGAGGACCGTGTAGCCGAAGACGGTCTGGTCCGGCCCGGCGATCGCGGCGACCTCGAGTTCGAAGTCGCGGTCCACCGAGCGGGCCGGGAACGGCACGTCGTCGTCCGGGCCGTAGATGCGGTGCGGGTTGGTGAAGTAGAACGTCGGTGCGTCGTACCACGCCTCGGGCACGCCGCCGGCACCGTCGATGCTGCGCCGCACGCCTTCGACGTGCTCCTCGAACGCGACGAAGTCGCGGAGGGACCGCGGTTGCAGCGGCGCCAGCAGGCGCACTTCGGCGAGGGGTACGGCCTCGAGCGTCTCGACGGCACTGAGGCCCCGCTCGATGATCTGCAGCATGGTGAGGTCACCGGCGACGGGCAGCACGTCCTCGCCGGCCACCACGCCCGTCCTGACCCGGCCCTGGTGCCGGAACGTCGCGATCCGCATCGCGTCACACCGGCGGGGCGACGAACACGCCCCGGTCCACGTCGTTGAACGACTGCCGGGCCACGAACTCGTTCATCGGGTTGGCCGTCCCCCACTGGTCGCTGACCATCGGGTCGGAGAAGTCGTAGAGGTGCGGGTGCCAGGTGTCCTCGTCGAGCTGTTCGAGCTCGGTGGTGTATTCGACAGTGTTCCCGTGCGGGTCCAGGAAGTAGCTGAAGGTGTTGTTGCCGGCCATGTGCCGGCCCGGCCCCCACACCTTCTCGACGCCGCCGCGCAGCAGCCGCCCGGTCCCCCGCATGTACTCGTCGATGCCGCGCATCTCGAACGACGCGTGGTGCAGCGAGACGTGCGGCCCACGGGCGACCGCCAGGCTGTGGTGCCGGCGGTTGGTGCGCAGGAACCACATCATCTCGCCCATCCGCGGGTGCATCAGGGTGTCCGAGAGCGCGAAGTTGAGGTGCCGGGAGTAGAAGGCCACGGTCGCCTCCGGGTTCGGCGAGTTGAGCACCACGTGCGAGAGCTTGACCGGGACGGCCTCGCCCTCGGCGACCTTGCGGTGCTGCCGGGTCTCGACGTCGGAGGAGACCTCGACGGTGCGCCCGTCGACGTCGAAGAAGCGGAAGCCGTACCCCCCGCCGGGGGTGAGCAGCTTGCCCGGCTCGCAGACCAGCCGCACACCGGCCCGGCCGAGGCGCTCGGCGAGCGCGTTCACGTCGCCCTCGTGCGCCGCGCCGAACGCGATCAGGTCGAGGCGCTTCTCGGCGGCCCGGCGCAGGCGCACCGAATACTGCTCGGGCGAGCCGGCCGCGGCCAAAAAGGCCAGGCCCTCGTCGGTGGTTTCCGCGTCCAGGCCCCACATCGTGGTGTAGAACGCGAGCTGCCGGTCGTAGTCGGGCACAGCCAGGTCGACGTGCCGCAGGTGGGTGATGAGTCGCTCGTCGTTCATGTCTCTTCCTCGAAGTCAGGCCGGCTCGGCGACCAGGTGGGCGACGCGGGCCATCAGGCCGGGGACGTCACCGCGCTCGTGAGCGAGCTGCCAGCGGGCCAGCTGCAGGGAGGCCTCGACGACCGTCCGGGCGCGGTCGCTGCGGCGGGCGGTCAACTCGGACCACAGGTCGGCGGTGACCGCGTCGTCGCGCAGGAGCAGCTCGGCCAGGACGGACGCGTCCTCGAACGCCTGGGCGGCGCCCTGGGCCAGGGTGGGCGGGCAGCTGTGTGCGGCGTCGCCGATCAGCACGACGCGGCCGCGGTTCCACGGCCCGTCCAGGAAGTGGCTCTCGAAGGCGGTGTAGTTGACGGTGGCCGGGTCGGTCAGGTGCTCCCGGATCTCGTCCCACGGCCCGTGGTACGCCCCGGCGAGCCCGCGCATCGTCGCGAGGGCCTCGTCCGGGGTCAGACCGGACCGGTCCCGCACGTCCTCCACCAGGTAGGCGTAGAGGGTGTCCGGGCCGGTCGGGCAGTATCCCGCGATATAGGCCGGGCCGCCGTAGAACAGGTCGGTGCGGGTGACGCTCTCCGGGCGGCGGGTGAAGGTGCGCCAGATGCCCATGCCGACCGGCTCGGGTTGCAGGTCGATGCCGACCGCCCGGCGCGTCCAGGACCGGATGCCGTCGGCGCCGACCACCACGTCGTACCGCCCGATGGCGCCGTCGGCGAAGGTGACCGAGACGGACCCGCCGTCCTGGTCGAGATCCACCGGCCGGGCGCCGAACCGGATCTCGGCACCGGCCTCGGCGGCCCGGTCGATCAGGATCCGGGCCAGCGTGGGCCGGTACATCCCCAGCGTGGCGGGCAGGTCGGGCCCGCCGGTGCGGATGTCGGTGAGCTCAGCGATCAGCGAGCCGGCCGGGTCGGGGGCGCGCAGACCGAGCGTGTCGAACGCGAACCCCTCGGCGGCGACCCGGTCCCAGACGCCGAGCTTCTGCAGCACCCGCAGCGCGTTGCCCTGCAGGGTGATGCCGGAGCCGACCGCGGCCACATCCGGTTTCAGATCGACCAGGTCGACCTCGACGCCACCTTCGGCGAGCAGGATCGCCGCCGCGGCGCCGGCCGCGCCGCCACCCACCACCAGAACGTTTCGCGCTGCCGGCATCGCGGTTTCCCCTCTGTTTCGTGTGATGGCGCCCACTGTGCTCGCTCCGGCAGGTATCAGGGAAGCTCGACTTGGCGATAGCCGTCATCGGCCGGACTTATAGTGGCGGCATGGCGGTCGACCGGGTCCTCGCGAATCTCGACCTGAACCTGCTGCTCACGCTCGACGCCCTGCTCCAGGAGCGAAACGTGACCCGGACAGCGGAACGGCTCGGCGTCAGTCAGCCCGCGGTGAGCGGCGCGCTGAGCCGGTTGCGGCGGCACTTCGGCGATCCGCTGCTGGCCCGCGCCGGCAACCGGTACGAGCTGACGCCGCTGGCCGTCCGCGTCGCGGACCTCACCGGCCCCGCGCTGGCCGGGGTACGCCGGGTCTTCGACGCCACCGCGGAGTTCAACCCGTCCACGCTGGACCGCGAGTTCACCATCGTCACCTCGGACTACGCCGCCACGATCCTCGGGCCGCTGCTCGCCCGCCGGCTCGCCGAGGTGGCCCCCGGCGTCCGCCTGCACCTGCAGCAGACCACCCCGCACGCCGTCGACCACGCGGTGGAGACGCTGCGCGCGGTGGATGGGATGTTCATCCCGCACGGGTTCGTGACCGGGCTGCCGTGCCTGGACCTGTTCGAGGACCGGTGGGTGTGCATCGTGGACGCCGGCCACCCGGACGTCGGGGAACAGCTGGCGGTGGACCAGCTCCGGGAACTGCCGTGGGTGGCACTGTTCAACGGGCCGACCGCGTTCGCCGGGGCGTCCCGGCAGCTGCGGATGCTCGGCATCGAGGCCCGGGTGGACGTGGTGGTCGACGGCTTCCTGCAGATGCCCTTCCTGGTCGCCGGGACCCGCCGGGTGGCACTGATCCAGGAGCGGCTGGCTGAGCTGCTGGCGCCGGTCGCCGGGGTGCGGATCGCGGCCTGCCCGTTCCAGCTGGTGCCGGTGGCCGAGGCGTTCTGGTGGAGCCCGATCTATCACAACGACCCGGCGCACGTCTGGCTTCGGCAGGTCCTCGTGGAGGTGGCCGACGAGCTGTGGCCGCCGGCGCCATAAGCGCGACTGATGACCGGCATCAGCCGAACCGTCTTCCGCTGATGGTGGCGCGCCCCCGATAGTCGGGGCCACCCGAGTGTGACCTGGACCACCGGGATCCCGTTCTGGAAGGCCACGCCATGTCTGTCGCCACCTCCGCACCGCCACGCCAGGCCGGCCTGGCCCAGCTGGTGCTCCTGCTCGCCGGAAGCTGCCTCTCCGTCCTCGGCGCCGTGCTGATCGCCCCGGTGCTGCCCCGGATGACCGACCACTTCGCGGGCGTCGCCGGCGCCGACGTGCTGGTGCCGATCGTGCTCACCGTCCCGGCCCTGATCATCGGCCTGACCGCGCCGTTCGCCGGCGTCATCGCGGACGCGATCGACCGCAAACGGGTGCTGATCGCGGCGATGATCGGGTACTCGATCTTCGGGACGGCGCCGCTCCACCTCGACTCGCTGGGCACCATCATCGGCAGCCGGGTCCTGGTCGGGCTCTGCGAAGCGGCGATCATGACCTGCTGCACCACGCTCGTCGCCGACTACTGGTCCGGGCCGCGGCGCAGCCGGTACCTCGCCCTGCAGACGTTGCTCGCCTCGGTGTCGGCGACGGTCTTCCTCGGACTCGGCGGGGCGCTCGGCGCGGGCGGCTGGCGCGTCCCGTTCTGGCTCTACAGCGTCGCCGCGCTGCTGGCCGTACCCATGGCGTTGTTGATCTGGCAACCGGCCGCCGCGCCGCGCACCACCAAGCTCCCACCGATCCCCTGGCGCCGGCTCCGCGTGCCGTGCCTCGTCACGCTGGCCGGCGGCATCGTCTTCTACGCCCTGATCGTGGAGCTGTCGTTCCTGCTGGACGAGGCCGGGGTCACCGCGACCGCGACGATCGGGGCGCTCAGCGCGCTGATGTCGCTGGCGACCGCGGTCGCGGCCGGATCGTTCGGCCGGTTGTCCAAGCACACCCCGCGCACGCTGCTGCCGATCGCGTTCGGGTTCTCCGCCGCCGGATTCCTGGTGATCTGGTCCAGCGGCTCGGTCCCGGTGATCACGGTGGGCGCGGTGCTCACCGGCGCGGGCACCGGCCTGCTGCTGCCGACGCTGCTGACCTGGGCCACCAACGGGCTGGGGTTCGCCGAGCGCGGCCGGGGCACCGGGCTGTGGACCGGCACGCTGTTCATCGGCCAGTTCCTGTCCCCGGTCCTGATCACGGGGGTGGGTGCGGCAGTCGGCGGGCTGCGGCCGGCGATCGGCCTGCTCGGCGTGGTGGCGGCGGTCCTCGCCGTGGCGATGCCGGCGATCGTGCCGCGCGACGCCACCCCGCTCGACATCACCCGCGACTGACACCAGCCCCCAGCGTGTGAACTTGCGGCTCGATACGAACCGCAAGTTCACACACTGCTTTTCGGCTCGGTGTGGGTCAGGCAGGCTGGGGCAGGGTGCGGCCGGAGCCGTAACTGGTGCCGGCGCGGTCGCGCTCCAGCCACCCCGTCTCGACCAGCATCCGGCGCACCGCGGCCACGTCGTCGGCGACCACGGCGATCCGCCGGTTCACCTCGTCCTCGGTCAGCACGCCGTCGACGGCCAGGAACCGGGCGAACAGCTCGCCGGCCTGCTGGTAACGCTCGCTCATCGTGGGCGGCAGACTGCTCAGCCGGCCGTGCGCGAAATACGACTTCAGCTGCGGGTACCCGGCGAGCAGCGAGGCGATCGGCTGGGTGCGGCCGAGCGCCTGGGCGGCCTCGCGCAGCACCTCGGCGCGGGCCCGGAAGGTGCCGTTGCCGGTTCCGGTGGCCAGCCCGGCGCCGACCAGCCGGCCGCAGACCTCGCCGACCTCGGATTTCGGCAGGTCCAGGTGGATCGACAACTCGAAGAGTGTGGCGCCGTTGTTCCCCGCCTTCACCAGCTCCGCGAAGGCGGTCAGCCGGGCCGGGTTGGACAGCTGCGTCAGGATCTCGGCCGCGCGGGCGGCTTCAGCGGACATCCCGCCACCGTAGGAGGGTTCCGCCGGCCCGGCATCCGATTAATGCACCGCCTGTTGGGGTATTTCCGACATACCTCCGGCTTGGGCGACGCGGACGTGCCCGTGTCGTACCCGATCGACCTGGAGGCGATGATGACCATCCTGCGACGGATCACCGTTCCGGCGGCCGTGGTGCTGGCGATCGGCCTGACCCCGGGCGCCGCCGCGGCGGCGGACGCCCTGGCGACGGTCTACGACCAGGACAGCCGGGTGCTGACCGAGGCCCGCTTCGTGTCCCTCGGCGACAGTTTCACCCTCACCAAGCGCGCGGACCACGGCGGGCGGGTGTACGCGGAGTACAAGTACGTCCGGCGCGACGGCACCCTGCAGACCGGCACGCATGTGGGCCCCGGCACAGTCGGCACGTCGACCCGTTTCGATCACGAATTCGCCGAGGGCCGGGCGGTGGAGTTCCGGGTGTGCGTCGCGATCGATCCGGGCCCGGGCCTGTGCAGCGGCACCGACGAGGGCGAGAACTGGACCAAGGGGCACGCCTGACGCGTGATCGACAATTGACTTGATTCGATTGGTGAGCGAGGCTGGGGCTCACACAGCACTGCCGCCGGAGCCACGCGGTACGCGGAAGTAGGGGCACTTCCGCCGCGTCCAGACGATGACGGCTGTCCGCCTTCGAAGCGGAACGGTCCCGAGCTCACGGAGTGCTGAGCCCACATGTCCCCATCCGTACGATTGAAGTTCTTCATCTCCGCTTTGGTGGCCGCCGTGGCCGCTACCATCGCCGTCCTCGCCGTGCAGACCGGCCCGGCGGCCGCGCACGGCAACGTCGTCGGTCCCGCCTCGCGCAACTACGGCTGTTTCGAGCGCTGGGGGTCGAAGTTCCAGGACCCGGCCATGCAGACCGAGGACCCGATGTGCTGGCAGGCCTGGCAGGCCAACCCGAACGCCATGTGGAACTGGAACGGCCTCTACCGCGAGGGCCTGGCCGGCAACCACCAGGGCGGCATCCCGGACGGCAAGCTGTGCAGCGGCGGCAGCGCCGAGAACGGCCGGTACGACGCGATGGACGCCGTCGGCAACTGGAAGGCCACGAACGTCGGCAACTCGTTCACGGTGTCGCTCTTCGACGGTGCCCGGCACGGCGCCGACTACGTCCGCGTGTACGTGTCGCGGCCCGGGTACAACCCGGTGACCACCGCGCTGAAGTGGTCCGACCTGCAGTTGGTCACCTCGCTGCCGAACACCCCGGCGGCGCAGTGGACCCAGCAGCTGTCGAACGGCGTGCAGCAGAACATCCCGGTCAGCGTCTCCGGGCGGTCCGGCCGGGCCATCGTCTACACGATCTGGCAGGCCAGCCACTCCGACCAGTCGTACTACTTCTGCAGCGACGTGAACTTCGGCGGCGCGACCGACCCCACGACGTCCCCGTCGACCTGGCCGTCGTCGTCCCCGTCCGCCTCGCCGTCGACCTCGCCGTCGGTGTCGGCTTCGCCGTCCACCCCGGTCTCCGGCACCTGCTCCGCGACCTTCGCGGTGACGTCGTCGTGGGGCGGCGGGTACCAGGGTGAGGTGAAGGTGACCGCGGGCAGTGCCGCGATCAAGAACTGGACCGTGACGCTCACCTATCCGGGCGCCTCCCCCATCCAGCAGGCGTGGAACGCGTCGCTCATCACCAGCGGCAACACGGCTCAGGCGACGAACGTCAGCTACAACGGCGCGGTTGCCGCGGGCGGCAGCACGAGCTTCGGCTTCCTGGCCTCGGGCGCCGCGGCCACGCCGACGGTCGGCTGCGCAGCGACCGTGTAACACTCGCGCATATCGATGGAGTCGGTTACATTGGTGTTAATGGGAGCGCTCCCAAGTCCCCGCGCTCCCTATCCCCCATCACATCCCCACCAGAAACGGAGGCCAAGCTAGACCGCGTGGTTCGGCTCCGTCCACGCACGTGCTGTGAACCCCCCCGACGGGGAACGAGGCGGCCCCACCTCGTTCCCCGTCATCTCCCTGTCCACCCCAGGAGGGGAGTCCTCACATCCGCCCGCGGCGCTTCGCCGGCGGGAGGAAGATCGCCAGACCAACGTGTCAGCCTTCGGGTTCCGCCGTTGCGCGGCCTCGGCGAGAGCCGGGCCGAGGAGGAACACGGCGCCGATGATCCCGAGCACCCGCATGGACCGCTTGCTTCACGGCGCCCGGGTGACGCGTCGACGTGTCGCTCATGCGAGTTATCGATGCCCGCGATGGATGCCGCGAAACGTAAGACCGAGACTTTTCGAAACGGGTGCCGGCGGCACGTCGTCGGACCGCCGGCACCCGTTGTTCATGGACGTGTCAGGGTCACGTCCAAGCGGGCCGCCAGGTCGTCGACGGTGATGCCGAACGTGTCGGCGACCCGGACTCCCTCCGAGCTGAGGTGGAAGGTCGCCAGCTCGGTGTAGACCCGCGTGACGCACCTCTTACCCGTCAACGGGTAGGTGCATTCACCGACCAGCTTGGGCTCTCCGGTCTTCGTGAAGAGCGTCATCATCACCCAGACCTCCTTGGCGCCCACTGCCAGGTCCATCGCTCCGCCGACCGCCGGGATCGCGTCGGGAGCCCCGGTGTGCCAGTTGGCCAGGTCGCCGGCGGCGGAGACCTGGAAGGCGCCCATCACGCAGACGTCCAGGTGGCCGCCGCGCATCATGGCGAACGAGTCGGCGTGGTGGAAGTAGGCAGCGCCGGGCAGCTCGGTCACCGGCTGCTTGCCGGCGTTGGTCAGATCCCAGTCGGCCTCGTCGGCCGGGAGCACCTCGCCCATGCCGAGCATGCCGTTCTCGGTGTGCAGGATGACGCCGCTGTCCGGTTTCAGGTGGTGGGCGATCGCGGTGGGCTGCCCGATGCCGAGGTTCACATAGGACCCGTCCGGGATGTCGCCGGCGACGAGACGGGCGAGCTCGTCCTTGTCGAGCATCAGGGCACCTCCACCAGGTGGCTCACATAGATCGACGGCGTCACCACGGCCTCCGGGTCCAGCTCGCCGACCTCGGCGATCCGGGAGACCTGGGCGATCGTCACGCGGGCTGCGGTGGCCATCACCGGGCCGAAGTTGCGGGCGGTCTTGCGGTAGACCAGGTTGCCGAGGCGGTCGGCGACGTGCGCCCGGATCAGCGCCACGTCGCCGCGGATCGGATGCTCCAGGACGTACTCCCGGCCGTCGATGATCCGGGTCTCCTTGCCCTCCGCGAGCATCGTGCCGGCGCCGGTGGGGCCGTAGAAGGCGCCGATGCCCGCGCCCGCGGCGCGCATCCGCTCGGCGAGGTTGCCCTGCGGGACGACCTCCAGCTCGATCTTGCCGGCCCGGTACAGGCCGTCGAAGACCCAGGAATCCGCCTGGCGGGGGAACGAGCAGATCATCTTGCGTACGCGGCCGGCGGCAAGCAGCGCCGCCAGCCCGGTGTCGCCGTTGCCGGCGTTGTTGCTGACGATCGTGAGATCGCCCGCGCCGTGCTCGATCAGCGCGTCGATCAGCGCGACCGGCATGCCGGCCATCCCGAACCCGCCGACCAGGACGGTGTCGCCGTTCCGGACGGCCGAGACGGCCTCCCGCGCGCTGCTTATGGTGGTTCTCACTTGGTGTTGTTCTCCAGAACGACAGCGAGGGCCTGGCCCACGCCGATGCAGATGGCGGCGACACCCCAGCGCTCGTTGCGTTCGCGCAGCACGTGGGCCAGGGTGCCGAGGATGCGGGCGCCGGACGCGCCGAGCGGGTGGCCGATGGCGATGGCCCCGCCGCGGGTGTTGACGATCTCCGGATCGACGCCCCAGGCGTCGACGCAGGCCAGCGACTGCACCGCGAACGCCTCGTTCAGCTCGACGGCGCCCACGTCGGACCAGCCGATCCCAGCCCGGCGCAGCGCCTTCTCGGCGGCCTCGACCGGGGCGAACCCGAAGTCCTGCGGGTCGACGGCGTGCGCGGCCCGGCCGGCGATCCGGGCGATCGGGTCGAAGCCGATCTGGTGGGCGGCCGCGGCGGAGCCGAGAAGCACAGCGGCGGCGCCGTCGTTGAGCGGTGACGCGTTGCCCGCGGTGATCGTGCCGGCCTTGCGGAACGACGGTTTGAGCGCGGCCAGTTTGTCCACGCTGCTGTCGGCGCGGATGCCCTCGTCCCGGGTCAGGTCACCGGCCGGCACCGTCAGGCCGGCGTAGAAACCCTCGTCCCACGCCTTGGCGGCGAGCTGGTGGGAGCGGACCGCGAACGCGTCCTGCCGCTCGCGGGAGATGCCGTACTTCTCCCCCAGCTGCTCGTTGCACTCCCCCAGCGAGGCGGTCCACTCGGCGGGCATCTTCGGGTTCACCAGGCGCCAGCCGAGCGTGGTGGACACCGCCTCCAGGTTGGCCGCCGGGTACGCCCGGGACGGTTTCGGCAGCACCCACGGCGCGCGGGTCATCGACTCCACGCCGCCGATCACCACGACCTCGGCGTCCCCGCTGTCGATCGCCCGGGAGCCGATGATCGCGGCGTCCAGACTGGACCCGCAGAGCCGGTTGACCGTGCTCGCCGGCACCGAGGTGGGCAGGCCGGCGAGCAGCACCGCCATCCGGCCGACGTTGCGGTTGTCCTCGCCGGCGCCGTTGGCGTTGCCCCAGTAGACGTCGTCGATCCGGCCGGGGTCGAGGTTCGGCGCCTTGGCCAGCACGGCGGTCAGGGCGGTGGCGGCCAGGTCGTCCGGGCGTTCCCCGGCCAGGGCGCCGTTGTAGCGGCCGAACGGGGTGCGGACGGCGGCGTAGACGAACGAGTCGGTCACTGAAGCTCCTCGAGGACGCGGTGCGCGATGCGGAAGGCTGTGTTGGCGGCCGGCACGCCGCAGTAGATCGCGGTCTGCAGGATCACCTCTTTGATCTCATCGTCGGTGAGCCCGTTGGTCCGCGCCGCCCGGACGTGCATGGCCAGCTCCTCGTGGTGACCGAGGGCGATCAGGGCGGTCAGCGTGATCAGCGAGCGGTCGCGGCGGGCGAGACCGTCCCGGGTCCAGATCTCGCCCCAGGCGTACCGGGTGATCAGGTCCTGGAAGTCGCGGGTGAACCCGGTGGTGCCGGCGGTGGCCCGGTCCACGTGCGCGGCACCGAGCACCTCACGGCGCACCCGGAGACCGGCCGCGCGCTGCTCGTCGAGGTGCTGGTCGAGGAGGAACGCGACGACCTCGGGCGACTCGGCCGGGGCGAGGTGCGCGACGCCGTCGAGGACGATCAGGCGGCCGTCGCGCACACCACCGGCGATCGCGGCCAGCCCGTCCGGCGGGGTGGGCCGGTCCAGGGCGCCGGCCACCGCGAGGACCGGCGCCGTGATCTCGGCGAGCCGGGCGCGGACGTCGAACTCGGCGAGCGCCTCACAGGCCTGCGCGTAGCTCTCGGCGTCGGTCGCGCGCAGGTCGGCGAGCAGGGGCCCGGCCACCGACGGCGCGGAATCCGGGAAGCCGGGTGCGAACCAGCGGCCGATCGCGCCGGCCACCACGGCGCCGATGCCCTCGGCACGGACCAGCCCGGCGCGCTCGTGCCACATCTGCGGCTCGCCGATCCTCGCGCCGGTGCAGAGCAGTGCGGCGGCGGTGACCCGCTCCGGGTGATCGAGCAGCAGTTGCAGGCCGACGGCCCCGCCGATCGAGTCGCCGGCGTAGCGGAAGGGCGTGCCCGGCCGGAGCCGGTCGGCGAGCGCCACCACCTCGGCGGCCAGATCGGGGATGCGGAACGGGCCGGGTGCGGGGGCGCTGCGGCCGTGCCCGGGCAGGTCGAAGCCCACCACGTGGTAACGGCCGTGGAGCCGCTCGGCGCAACGTGCCCAGAGGGCGGCCACGCTGGTGCCCAGCGAGGACCCGAGCAGCAGCAGGGGCTGCCCGGGCGCCTCGGTGAAGGTGGTGGGGGTCAGCACGACAGGTCCTTCCCGGCCCGGGCGATCACCGCGTCGATGATCTGGTCGGTGGCGCCGCGGTACGGCTCGTCCGGCGCGGCGCCCGGCGAGACCGAGCGTTGTTCGGCGTCGACACCGGGCCGGGCGGCGGTCAGGTTGGCGGTCATCCAGGCGGTCTCCACCCGCAAACCGGCCAGCAGTTCGGCGGTCTGCGACCCGGCGGTGACGGTACGCCGGGCCAGGGTGCGCAGGGTGGCCCACTCCAGGTGCCAGCCGCCGTCCGGCCGCTCGTCGACCGCGGCGGCCGCGGCGGTGTGCACGGTGGCGGCCAGCGCCGGGCCGGCGAGCGCGGCCCGGCGCACCAGGATCGACAGGACCGGGTTCTGCTTGTTCGGCATCGCGGACGAGCCGCCGCGGCCCTCGACCGCGCCCTCGGTGAGTTCGTGGATCTCCGGGCGGGCCGCGACCAGGACGTCGTTGGCGATCCGTCCCCACGCGTCGGTACAGGTGACGAGGGCGTCCGCGGCGCTGGTCAGCGGGGCCCGGGCAGTGTGCCAGGGTTCGCGCACCGGCAGGCCGAGACCGGCCGCGGTCGCCTCGATCAGGTCGCGGACCACGGCCGGCGAACCGGCCAGGGCAACCGGCGCGGCCAGGCTGCCGGCCGCGCCGCCGAGCTGCAGCGGCAGGCGCACCGTGGCGAGGCGGTCCCGGGCGTCCAGCACGCCGGTCAGCCAGCCGGCGGCCTTGAGGCCGAAAGTGATCGGTACGGCGGCCTGGGTCAGCGTCCGCCCGGTCATCGTCGTGTCCCGGTGCTCGCCGGCGAGGCGAACGAGGGCGGGAACCTGTGCGGCGAGGTCGTCGCGGACGCGCAGCAGCACCTCGCGCAGGCACAGCACCAGGCCGGTGTCGAGAACGTCCTGGCTGGTCAGGCCCTTGTGCAGCCACTCTGCGGCGGCCGGGTTGCGGTCGGTGAGGCGGGAGCGCAGCAGCTTGACCAGCGGGATGACGGGGTTGCCCCCGGACTCGGCGTCCCGGGCCAGGCCGGGCACGTCGGCGGGGCCGACCAGGCCGGACAGGTGGTCGCGGGCCTCGGGACCGGCGACGCCGTGCGTCACGAGCGCGTCCAGCCAGGCGGCCTCCACCCGGACCATCGCCGCGACGACGGCAGCGTCGGTGAACAGGTCACCCGCGCGGTCGTCGCCGGGCCACAGCAGGTCGCTCAATGCGTACATCCGCGGGGTGAAGAAGGAAGCCGGCGCCGGACCGCCCGGCCGGACCACGTCAGGACCATGCGTCCCGCAGCCTCGGGTAGGCCAGGAAGACGGTCTCGCCGTCGCCCTGGAGCCGGACGTCGAAGACCAGGCCGCCCGGCTCGCGGCGGGCGATCAGGGTGGAGCGGCGGTCCGGCGCGACCGATTCCAGCAGCGTGTCGGCGGCGAGCAGGTCCGGGTCGTCGGGGAGGTACGCACGGGTGAAAAGCCGGTCGAGCAGGCCGCGGGCGAAGACGGTGACAGCGAAGAACGGCGCCCGGCCGGGCTCGGTCGCACCCGGCTCCAGGGTCGCGAACTGATAGTGGCCGTCCGGGTCGGTGGCGGCGCGCCCCCACCCGGTGAAGGTCCAGCCGTCGCGGCGCAGCGAGCCCGGCTCGCGCACGATGTGGCCCCGCGGGTCGGCCTGCCAGATCTCCAGGACGGCGTCCGGCACCGGTTCGCCGGCGCCGTCGGTGACCCGGCCGTGCAGCCGGAGGGCACGCGGGTGGCTCGGCGGGACGAGCTCGTTCATCGCCGGGAACTGCAGGCCGAGGTGGAAGAAGGGGCCGACGGTCTGGCCCGGGACCGCGCTCATGCGGCGTCTCCGGTCTCGAGAGGCGTGCGATGGGTGCCGGTGAGCACGATGTCCCAACGGTAACCGGTGCTCCACTCCGGGGTGGTCAGGTCGTGGTCGTACTGCGCGACCAGCAGCTCCCGCGCCTTCGGGTCGGTGATCGACTGATAGATCGGATCGAGGCCGAACAGCGGATCACCCGGGAAGTACATCTGGGTGACGACCCGCTGGGTGAAGTCGAGGCCGAACAGCGAGAAGTGGATGTGCGCGGGGCGCCAGGCGTTGACGTGGTTGCGCCACGGGTACGGCCCCGGCTTGATCGTCTGGAAGCGGTACGACCCGTCCGGCCCGGTGATGCAGCGCCCGACCCCGGTGAAGTTCGGGTCGTGCGGGGCCGGGTGCTGGTCGCGCTGGTGGCGGTACCGGCCCGCCGCGTTGGCCTGCCACACCTCGACCAGCTGGTTCGCCACCGGGCGGCCGTCGCCGTCGAGGATCCGGCCGGCGACGACGATGCGCTCGCCGATCGGGGTGCCGGAGTGCTGGATGGTCAGGTCGGCCTCGTCGTCGGCGACGTCCCGGTGCCCGAAGGCCGGCGCCCACAGCTCGACCGCTTCCGGGTCGATCGGCTGGGGTGGCTGCTTCGGGTGCCGCAGGGTGCTGCTGCGGTACGTCGGGTAGTCGAGCCGGGGCTGGGGCCCGGCCGGCTGCCGGGCCGCCGCCTCGATCTCCCGGTTGATGTCTGCTTGGGACGCCTCCGTGTTCACTTTCCGGACGCTAGGCGCTCGGCACGCCTTCGGCGATAGTCTTCTTCCGTTCAGCGGAAGGAGCGGTGATGGGCGTCAGTGTCACGTCGCGGGCGCTCGACCTGCTCGGTGCGTTCGACGGGGAGCACCGAAGCCTGACCCTGACCGAGCTGGCGGGACGCGCCGGGATGCCGCTGGCCACCGCGCACCGCCTGGTCGGCGAGCTGGTGAAGTGGGGCGCGCTGGCCCGCGAGCCGAACGGGGAGTACGTCGTGGGCCGCCGGATCTGGCAGCTCGGGCTGCTCGCGCCGGTGCAGAGCGGGCTGCGCCAGGCCGCCTCGCCGTTCCTGCACGATCTGTACGGGGCGACCCTGTCCACCGTGCACCTCGCCGTCCGGGACGGCCTGGAGGTCCTCTACGTCGAGCGGCTGGCCGGGCACGTGTCGGTGCCGGTGGTCAGCCGGGTCGGGTCACGGCTGCCGATGCACGCCACCGGGGTGGGCAAGGTGCTGCTGGCGTACGCCCCGGAGGAGGTGCGGCTGCAGGCGCTGGGCCAGCTGACGCGGATCACCGCCTACACCATCACCCAGCCCGCCCGGCTGCTGGAGCAGCTGCGCCGGGCGCGGGCCGAGGGATATGCGACGACCGGCGAGGAGATGAGCCTGGGCGCGTGCTCGGTGGCGGTGCCGGTGCGCACCGGGGACACCGTGGTGGCCGCGCTCGGGATCGTGGTGCCCGACCTGCGCCGGCAGCTGCCCCGGCTGGTCTCGGCGCTGCAGGTGGCCGCCCGCGGGATCGGGCGGACGCTGACGGCTTCCACTGGATGGAATCAGGGTCTTGCCGGAGGACGGGCGGCTGCCGAAGGCTGAACGCATGCGTACCCAGGTCGCCATCATCGGCGCCGGCCCGGCCGGCCTGCTCCTCTCCCATCTGCTCGCCCGGGGCGGGGTGTCGTCGGTGGTCATCGAGACGCGGTCCGAGGCGTACGTGGCGGCCCGGATCCGGGCCGGCATCCTCGAGCACTCCAGCGTCGAGCTGCTGGAGTCGGCCGGGCTGGGCGGCCGGATCCGTTCCGAGGGCGACCAGCACCGGGGCATCCATCTGCAGTGGCCGGGCGAGCGGCACCACCTGGACTTCGTCGATCTCGCGGGGCGCAGCGTGTGGGTCTACGGGCAGACGGAGGTGCAGAAAGATCTCGTGGCGGCGCGCGCGGCGGACGGGCAAGAGATCATCTATGAGGTCTCGGACGTCTCCCTCGGCGAGGATTTCGTGGTCTTCCGCGACAGCTCGGGGAAGGAGCACCGGCTCGACTGCGACGTCATCGCCGGCTGCGACGGCTCGTTCGGCCCCTCCCGCCACGCCGTCCCGGCAGCTCAGGTCTTCGAGCGCGTCTACCCGTACTCCTGGCTGGGCATCCTCGCCGACGTCGCACCCTCCACCGACGAGCTGATCTACGCCTGGCACCCGAACGGCTTCGCCCTGCACTCGATGCGCTCGGCCACCGTCAGCCGCCTCTATCTGCAGGTCCCCAACGGCACCGACCCGGCATCCTGGTCCGACGACCGGATCTGGGACGAGCTGGCGCAACGGCTGGGCCACGGGCAGAACGGCTGGAAACTCACCCCCGGCCCGATCACCGAGAAGAGCGTGCTGCCGATGCGCAGTTACGTGCAGACGCCGATGCGGCACAAGAATCTCTACCTGGCCGGGGACGCGGCGCACATCGTCCCGCCGACCGGGGCCAAGGGCCTCAACCTGGCGATCGCCGACGTCGCCCTGCTCAGCCGGGCGCTGGTCGCGCTGATCAAGGAGAAGAACCCGGCGCTCGCCGACCGGTACTCCGACGACGCGCAACGCCGGGTCTGGCGGTGCACGCACTTCTCCTGGTGGATGACGACCATGCTGCACACGTCCGGCGACCCGTTCGACGCCGAGCTGCAGCTGTCGCAGTTGCGCTGGGTGGCGACGAGCGAGGCCGGCGCGACGGGACTCGCCGAGAATTACGCCGGCCTGCCGATCGGTTACTGAGCCTTTTCTTGTGCCGGTGGCGCGGTTGGCGTCCCTTCCGGCGGGTTCGTCGCCTCGATCGTCGGCGGCGCCGGGGCGTGGTCGACCGCTTCCCGATAGGTCCCGGTCGGCAGCGTGGACGGGCTGGCGTCCGGTGGGACCTGCCCGTTCGGCGCGGCCGGCTCCCGCGCCAGCAGACCCTTGCCGAACGACGCGAGCGTGGCCAGGAAGGCCACGTTCACCGCACCGGCCCAGTCGAACTCGAAGATGTTGAAGACGCCCGCCACCATCGACCCGGTCAGCGCGCCGAGGAACGTCTTGCCGAGCCGCACCACCAGGTCGGGCCAGAACGCCAGGTTGGTGAAGCGCCCCAGGTATTGCAGGGCGGTCAGCAGCAGCGAGGCGACGAACGCGCTCACCGCCAACGTGAGCGCCTGCTTCCACGGCAGCTGGCCGACCTGACCGACCCGGCCCACGCCGCCGGCCAGCAGCGTCGCCACGAACACCTGGCCCGCCGACCACCCGGCCCGCTCCAGGAAGTCGAGGAACACCGCTCTCGATTTGGGAACCGTCCGCGTCACATCCATAGACCCTCCTCGCTCCGAAGGTCACCGATAATCCCCCGAACGGCGGATGAGCTCTCGCACGGGGTCACCGATCGCCGGGTCGAACCGATGACGCTCGGCCAGCCAGTCCAGGATCGTCCGCGCGGCCGCCGCGTTGCCGGTGTACCCGGGCGCCATCGCGGCCAGCGGCAGCGCATAGGTCCGCTCCACCCGGCGCGCCGGATCGAACGGATCCCGGTACGGCGCCTCGTCCTTGGCGAGCCGCGCCAAGGCGATCACGTTGTCCAGCGCCCGGGTCTGGATCAGCCGGGACGCGGCCAGCCGCTCCCCGCGCAACTCCAGCCGCATCCCCGAATAGAGAGAGGTCAGCGCGTCGTTCAGGTGGTACTCCGCGGAGTCGTACGGCGGCCGGGGCAGGGGCGCGTGACTCTCCGCCAGGCCGGGCGGGGCGTCCGGGCGCCGCCACACGACACGGGCACCGGAGAACGGCAGGCGGGCCAGCTCGGCGACGGTCAGCACGCGGTACTCGGCGAAGATGCCGTCCGCGAAGAGGATCCGGCGCCCGTCCCGCTCATGGGCGAAGCTGTAGACGACCGGCTCCGGGCCGGCCGGCCAGTCGGCGCGGTCCACCAGCCGCCACTTCGCGTCGGCCGCGACGACCAGCAGGAAGTTCAGGTCCGAGTGATCGTCCAGCCGGGCGAGCTGGGCGCCGGCCGAGCCGAGGGCGAGCAGGGCGACCGTGCCGTCGAGGGCGCTGATCCGGGCGGCGAGGTCGTCGAGGCGGCGCAGAGTCGGGTGCATACCTAGGGAGCATCACCGATCCCCGTCGATCCCCCAAGACCTACGTTGCGAATGTGCTGAACGATCTGCTCACCGGGCTGCCGCCGATCCTGGTCTACGCCGTCGTGGGCGTCCTGGTCACGGCGGAGACGGCGCTGGTCGCCGGGCTGGTGCTGCCGGCGGCGACGGCCCTGGTGGCGATGGGGCTGCTCGCCCACGCCGGGATCGTGCCGGTCGGGCCGGCCTTCGCGGTGGCGGCCGGATCGGCGGTACTGGGCGGCAACCTCGCCTATCGGTCGGCCGCGCGGCGCCTGTCCCGCGCCGGCTCTCCGGACGCCACCGGCGGGCGGTTCCGGCCCGCTGGGCAGCGCGCCGAGCGCCTCTTCGGCCGGCACGGTGGTCGGGCGATCTTTCTCGGACAATGGGTGGTCGGTGCGCGTACCCTCATGCCCCGGTTGGCAGCGCGGTCACGCGTATCGCACCGTTCCTTCGCCGCCTGGCACACGCCGGCGGCGATTCTCTGGGCTGTGTGGATGGTCGGCGCGAGCTACGCGGCCGGCGCCTCCTACGACGTCCTCGCCGCCCTCGCCGGGCGTGCCGCCGGCGCGCTGGCGGCCATCTGCGTGCTCATTCTCGGTCTGATCCTGGCAGGCCGTTGGTTCGGTCAAAACCCTGATCTGGTACGCGCCATCGCACGATCCGTGGCCCTGCCCGGCCGATGGCTGCCCCGCCCCCTGCACCCCGTCATCGCCGCCGCGCTCAGCCTCGGCCTGCTCACCACGCTGGCCATGCTGCTCGTCGCCGTCATCCCGCCGGTGGTGCGTTTCAGTGGCCTGGCCGCCACCGACCAGGCGGTCGCCGCGTGGACCCGGTCCCAGTGGACGTCCGACGGCTACCTGTTCGCGCTGGAGACCGCCACCACGGTCGTCCCCGAGGTGCTGATCGCCGTCGCGGTGCTGGTGTCCGTCGGCCGCTGGCTCCGGACCAGCACCGGCTGGGCAGGCCTGCTCGAGACCCTCGGCCCGGTCCTGCCCGCGCTGATCCTCGCCGGCGTGCTCGCCGCCGCGGTCGCACCCGGCTGGCGGGCCGCGGAGACCCTGGTCTTCCCCTCCCCCGCCGAGTTCGACCGACACCTGCCGGTGGACGCCGCCGCGGTCGCGCTCGCCACCATGTCCGCCGGGCAGACCGCGCAGGTCGCCTCCGCCGCGGGCCTGCTCGCGTGGCTCGTCGCCCGCAGGTTGCCGTGGTCCTGGCAGGTGACCGTCTGGACCGGGGCCGCGGTCGTGACCGTGCTCTGCGGTGGCGCCTGGATCTACCTCGGATGGAGCCCGATCAGCGAGACCGTGGCGGCGGTGGCCCTGGGCGCGGCTTGGGCGGCGGTCAACGCGGCGGTCTGGTCGGGCCGCGCCCTGCGCAACCCCCGCCCGGCCGGGCAGCCGGCACCCGCCCCCGGCCCACATCCGGCGCCCGCTCCCACCCCTTCCAGTGTGTGAAGTTCGGCCCGCATACTCACCCTTACTTCACACACGTCCTGGCGCGCTCGGGCTGCGGTGCCGGAACTTCGCCGAAAGCCTCACAGGCACGAGTGCGGACCGGTGTGCAACAGCAGGATGGCCGAGCTCTTCCCCGGAGGGCGAAGGGCTCGGCCCACTCCACCGATCGACCCGGCTACGCCGTCCGGCAGGACACGTCGCTCGCCTCCGCGGCCGAAGTGACCACGACCTGCCGAACGTTGTTGTTCTCGTCCGTCTCGTTGACGTTGTCGTCCGGGTCGACCGTCACCGTGAGGGTGCGCGAGCCGCCCGGCTGTGCCTTATCCGCCGGCACGTTGAGCAGAACCTTGCCGACGGTCGTCGTGAAGTCGTGGGTCGCTCCGCCCGGCTCGGTCACACGCACCGGCACCGCCTCGTCGAAGGCACCGGGACCATCGTTGCGAACCGCTGTCCTGATCTCGATCCACCCCGGCCCGCCCGGCGAGGCCGCACAGCCGGCATTGGCCGACATCCGCAGGTTGGGCCGCTTGTCGGCGTCGGGATCCGGCTTCAGCGTCACCCGCGTGGCCGGTCCGCGGAGGTTCTGGTGGATCACGAGATCGGCAGTGCCGTGCGGCGGCGCGACCAAGCTGACCGGGAAGGTACAGCTGGCGCCGGGAGCGAGCTTGCGATTCACGCAGTCGTCGCCGTAGCCGATGGCAGCCGCGGCCGGGCCGTCCAGTTCGAACTCGGTGAGACTCAGCCGTCTGCTGCCGGAGTTCGTCACCGTGACGCTGCTCCTGCATCCCACATCGGTGCAGAGCCGCACCTCGGCGGGCGCGTTGATGCACAGGGCGCCGTCACAGGTCTCCGCGCTCCGCGAGGGCCTCGGGAAGGGAGGTGGCACCGGATCGGACGTCAACTCGATCGTGGGGAAGGTGGTCTCCCCGGTGATCCGGTCGGTCACCGTCGCGCCGCTGTAGGTCACCAGGAGCGCGAGGCCGGTCACCACGACGCCCACGGTGGCCCGCAGGTGCAAGTAGGGGCCGGTCACCGAGAACAGCGTGGCCACCACGGCGCCGATGACCGCACCGACCAGCTTCTGATTCGGTGAGCCGTCGAACACCGCGGTGATCAGCGTTCCGCACACGGCACCGACGATCGAGATCGCCGTGCCGAAAACCGCGTCCCGGGCGGCAGTCGGTGGCGCCGGGACAGTGCCGGCCGTCGCAACGTCGTTCATGATTGATCCTCCCGTCGTCTCATTGCGACTGCCGTCTCAGCACCTAGAACCGGCCATGCACCTCAGGGCTCTCCTTGTTCACGTTGATCAGCCCCGTGCCATCCAGACTCTGCAGCCGGAAACGGGCGTAGATCTCGTCTCCCTCGTTGATGCCGAGCTGACCGTCGTCCTCGTTGAGCCGGCTCCGCGGGATCCGATCGGTGAAGGTGAAGGTCCGGGAGTTGCGGACCCGCTGGGCGGGAAGAACGTGCCGGAGATCGTCGTCGCCGGGGTCGGCACCCCACAGCCCGCACCGCAGCCTGACCCGGAGCCCCAGCTGCTGGATGAGTTGCTGCTCGAACTCGGTGAGCGCCACATCGACGCTGGCCTTGATGTCGACCTGCCCGGAGTCGGACTCCAGGGTGATCTCCAGCTTCGGCTTTTCCATGCTCGCCATCGTGTTCTCCTGTCCTCGAAGGCCGGCGTTATGGCATCGACGCTAGGAGTCCACGAGGACCGCCCACATGACCAGGTGTGACCGTGATGCCACGGTGGGCGGGGATAGTCAGATCTGGTCATACCGGCGGGTGGCGTCCGGTGGTGTGCTGGAGGGCAGGCCGACTGAGAGAAGGACCGTCATGCCCGTCTTCATGGTCGAACGCAACTACGCCGAGAAACTCGAGATCAACAGCGAAGAGGCCGACCGCGTCAACCGGATCAACGACGAGGAGGGTGTGCGCTGGTTCCATTCCTTCCTCTCCGCCGATCTGCGGAAGACCTTCTGCCTGTACGAGGCGCCGAGCGCGGAGCACATCAGGCGGGCAGCCGCGCGCGCCGGCATTCCCGCCGACAAGATCGAGGAACTCACCGGAAGGGTGCAGCCGTACGGTGTGGTGGTCCCGGCCGGCTGAGCCGGGCGCCTACACGAGCCCGTGGCCGGCCGCGTACCTGGCGGCCTGGGTGCGGTTGGCCGAGCCGGTCTTCAGGAGGATGCTGCGCACATGGTTCGCGGCGGTGTTCTCAGTGATGAACAGCCTCGTGGCGATCTGGCGGTTGCTCAGCCCCTGCGCGAGCAACTCGAGCACCTCGCGCTCGCGGCGGGTGAGCCCATCCGGCCCGGGCGCGCGACCACGGGCGTCGGCCGGCGGACCAGCCACGCGCAGGATCCGTGTCGAACCCGCCTGGCGCGCCGCCTGCCGGACCTGCTCGGCCAGCGCCTGCAGCCGCGGCCCGCGCAGCCCTGTGCGCCGGGCGTGGCGCAGTCGCTCGGCCAGGGTATGAGCCCGGTGCACCGGAGCCGCCATCCGGGTGTCCATCGCCTCCGCCGCGGCGAACGACTCCGCAGGATCATGCGCGCCGGTCAGCGAGTCCACCATGCCGAGATAGCGGTCGGCGCTGCCGAACAGGGCGTCGAACCCTCCGGAGATCAGGTTGCATCCGGTGTACTCGGCGATCAGCGGCCGCAACCGCCGGGCCGCCGCCTCGTCCTGGACCGCCACCGCGGCCTCGATGAGAAAGGCGAGCACGCCGGGCCAGGAGGACGACCTCTGGTAGCCCCGCAGGTCCTCGTCCAGGACCCACCGAAGCAGGCGTGCCGCGTCGGGTTTCCGGTCCAGTTCGGTGTAGGTGGCCAGCAGTCCCGGCGCCCAGTGCCGGGACGGGTCCTCCTCGCCGGTGACGAGATCACGAATCTCGTCGAGCCCACCCGTCTCCCGGCGCAGCATGTACATCTGCAGCCCGTGTGGTCCCGCCGTGTTGCTACTGCCCACACGCCGGCCCAGGTCGTACGCTCGGACGCTGGAGTCCTCGGCCGCCGCGAACGCGCCTTCGACGAACTGCCGGCCGTACGTGATGCAGGCGGCCTGGTACTCCAGGACCGGCTGACCGGTGAGCCGGGCATAGTGGGCCAGATCCGTGAGCGCGGCCTCCACGTCGTCCAGCGCGCCGTAAAGATAGGCCCGGACGGCACGGTGGTAGGCGCCCGGAGCCAGATAGGACACGTTGCCGGCCCGCACCGCCAGCGCCCAGAGCGACCTCATCCGCCGCAGCTCCGAGTCGGCGGACACCAACGGTGAGACGAGGGTGAGCGCGACGATTTCGGGACTGCAAAGCAGCACGTGCGCCAGCAACTCGTCGTTGTCCTGCTGCCGGGCCAGCTGCACGGCCCGCGCCGAGACCTGCTCGGCCTGCTTGATCGCGCCGCTGAACGCCAGCGCCCGGCCGAGGCTGCCGAGAGCCCGCGGGTACGCCGCGTCATGCGGCGCCCCGGCCAGCGCCTGCGTCAGCAGATCGGCGGCTCGCTGCCCGTGCCGCCCGATCCACCAGCTGGCCTCTTCCAGGCCGATCGCGGCGCGCAGGAGGAGGGCGCCGTCGCTGCGGGCGGCCACCTGCTCGTAGAGGGCGAGCGCACGGGTGAACTCCGCGGCGAGGACATACCGGCGGGCCGCCTCCAGCAGCAGTTCGTCGCGCTGTGGTGGCTTCTCCGTCAGCTCGGCCGCCTGCTCCAGAAGCGCCGCGGCATCGGCATGCGCGAGGCCACGGTCGGCGATTGCGGCGGCCTCGGTCAGGTAGTGCACCGCCTGGTCACGGAAGCCGAGAGCGTACGCGCGGGCGTAGTGATGGGCCAGCTGCTGGATCTGCCCGTCAGTGAGCGGTTGCCGGCCCTCCACCACCGCGGCGACCCGGGCGTGGGCGTAAGTCAGGCGGGAGGGGGTGGTCAGCTCCAGGATGCTCTGCCGCGCCAGAGCGTGCACGAAACGGTACGAGGCGGGCCGGCGCCGTTCGGTCAACGAGCCCGCGGCGGCGCGGTCCAGAGTGTCGAGGGTCAGCTCGACCGTGGCGCCGGCGGCCCGGCTCACCGTGTCGACATCGATGACGTCGCCGGCGACCGCGGCGAACTCGATCACGCGCCGCTGCGCTTCGGGGAACGCGTCGAGCCGGGCTTGGAACGCGTCGCGCACCGATTGCGGGACGGGCGTGTCCCCGGAGGTCAGCGCAGCCGCTCCGCCTCGGGCCGCCAGCTCACGCCACAGCTCCCGGAGGAAGAACGGGTTTCCTCCGGTACGTGTTCGCAGCTCGACGGCGAGTGTCGAAGCTTCTCCGGGCGTGATTCCCGTATCGGCCAGCAGGTACTCGGTGATGTCGGCGATCTCCAGCCCGCCCAGCTCGAGCTGATGTACGCCGTCGAGACGGCGTAACTGCGCCAGCTTACGAGACAGATGATCGGAACGGTCCGGCGACGTGTTCCGCCACGTGAGGATGATCAGCATCCGCGCGTCCGGTAGCTGCTCCACCAGGTAGGTCAGCAGTTGCACGGCGGCCTCACCGGCCCAGTGCATGTCCTCCAACACGAGAACCACGGGTTGCCGGTCGGCGACTGCGGCGAACACGTCCACGGCCGCGTCGTACAGTTCGCGGCGCCGTTCCGGGTGCGGGGGTTCGACCTGGTGATCAGGTACCCGGCCGGCCAGGACCATGAGCCGGTTGCGGTGACTGGGCGGTACGGACCCGGGATCCGCGCCGGTCTCGGGCACCTCGTCGGAAACCGCCGGCAACAGAGTCTCGATCGGCCTCACGAACGGTTGATACGGCAGGCTCAAGTCCGGCGAGCACGCGCCGAGCAGGACCGCCGCACCGTCCACGTACCCGGCCGCGGCCGCCTGCGCGACCAGCCGCGACTTCCCGGCGCCGGGCTCCCCCGCCACGAGGATCGCCTGCCGGGCGCCGCCGGCCGCCGCCGACCAGGACTCCCGGATGACCGTCAGCTCCCGGACCCGGCCCACGAAGGCGGGGTGTCCGGTCCAGCGCGACGCAAAAGCCGGCCGGCTCCAGTCCACGATCCGCACCATAGGCCCCCTGCTCTCAGGCTCCGTCACGTCCGCGCCGGTTAGCAAGGCTCTCGTACCGATTCACCGCACCACGCGAGCACACCACCGGACCTGCCCGTCGTGAACCACCGCTGCTGACGTAGTGGTTCACGTTGCTACCAGGCCGGTGATGCCGGCCGGGTCGCCCCTAGCGGCGTTCCCGTTCGGGCCGCTCAGATCTTGCGGTCGCGCTGGGCGATGCCCTGCCGGCCGTACGGGTATTCGCCGACCACGGGGATGCTGGCCTCGGTGAGAAGCTCGGTCTCCTTCTCCGACAGGTGCAGGCCCGCGGCGCCGAGGTTGTCGTCGAGCTGCTCGACGGTGCGAGCACCGAGGATCACCGAGGTGACGGCCGGCCGGTCGGCGAGCCAGGAGAGCGACACCTGCGACATCGACACGCCGCGCGCCTCGGCCACCTGCCGGACCGCGTCGAGGATGTGCCAGGTGCGGGTGTCGGAGTTGCGCGGGCCGTACGCCTCCATGCCGCGGCCCGGGTCCTCGCCGAGGCGGGTGGCGCCGGTGGGCGTGCTGTCGCGCCGGTACTTGCCGGTGAGCCAGCCGCCGCCCAGCGGCGACCAGGGCAGGATGCCGATGTTCTCGTTGCGGCACACGTCGGCGAGCTCGAACTCGATCTCCCGTACCAGCAGGTTGTACTGCGGCTGCAGGGTGACGATCGGGGCCAGCCCGCGGAACTGAGTGATCATCGCCGCCTTCTGCAGCTGCCAGCCGAGGAAGTTGCTGACCCCCACGTACCTGATCTTGCCGGCGCGCACGGCGTCGTCGAAGAACGCCAGCGTCTCCTCGATCGGGGTCAGCGGGTCCCAGGCATGCGCCTGGTAGAGGTCGATGGTCTCGACGCCGAGGCGGCGCAGGCTCGCGTCGAGCGCGCGGGACAGGTGCACGCGGGTCAGTCCGGCCGAGTTCGGGTCGTCGCCCATGGGGAAGCGGCCCTTGGTGGCGATGACGAGCCGGTCGCGTGCGCCGGGCCGGGCAGCGAGCCAGCGGCCGATGACCTCCTCGGACCCGCCGCGCGAGTACACGTCGGCGGTGTCGATGAAGTTGCCGCCGGCCTCGACGAAGCGGTCGAGCTGGGCGTATGACACCTCCTCGCTGCTTTCGTTGCCGAACGTCATCGTGCCCAGACAGAGGGTCGACACGATCGTGCCGGTGCCACCGAGAGTGCGGTATTCCATCAGTTGCTCCTTACGCAGGGATAACCCGTTATCCCCTTACCGACGCCGGTTAAGCCAGGCCGGACGAGGCGGCGTTCGACACCGGTGCGGCTGTGGGAGGAAGCACCAGCGGGCCGGCGCGGACGAAACGTGGATCACTCGTACGCGATGGCCTCCAGCACGTTGAGCCGGGCCGCCCGCCAGGCCGGCCACAGCGCGGCGGCCACCCCGGCGAATGCGGCGAGCAGGACGAACACCGCCAGGCTGACCCATGGCACGGAGATCGTGCTGAGAAAGTCGATGTCGATCAAGGCCGCGGACAGAGCGGTCCCGAGTCCCAGCCCGACCACGATCCCCAGCAGGCAGCCGAAAACGGCCATCACGACCGACTCGGTGCCGACCATGCGCACGACGCCGAAGCGGCTGAGCCCGACCGCCCGCAGCATGCCGAGCTCGCGTGTCCGCTCGTAGATGCTCAGCAGCAGCGTGTTCAGGATGCCCAGCAGGGCGATGAGGATCGCCAGACCGAGCAATACGATGACGATCGTCAGCGCGATGTCGACGAACGAGTTGAACTGTTCCACGAGGCTGGACCGGTCGCCGACGGTGACGAGCGGGAAGTCCGACATGATCTGCTCGATCAGCCCGGTGACGGCCGCGGCGTCGGCGCTCTCGGCGAGGTCGACGTAGCCCTGGTTGGCCAGGGGCCCGGCGAAGGCGCCCACCGACGACTGCGGCAGGAACAGCGTGCCGGTCAGGATCGGCGTGCTCTCGAAGGTGCCGACCAGCCGGTACTGCCGCTCGCCGCCCTTGCTCAGCGTGATCGGCACCTGGTCGCCGACCTGCCAGCCGCGTGCGCCGGCGGTGTTCTCGTCGGTCACGAACTCGCCCTCGCCGAATACGCCGAGATCGCCGGCGACCGGCGACATCCCGAACATGTCGGCTGCCACCGTGAAGTCCTGGTCGACGGCCGCGAGTCCCAGCGACTGGTTGGTCTGCCCCTCGATCTCGGCGTCGATGGTGACGAACAACGACAGCGCCCGCTCCACCTCGGGCAGCTCGCGGACCTGCTGCATCGCCGCCGCCGAGAAACCGGTCTCGCCGGTCGGCGGGCCCTGCGCCTGGTTGGTCTGCACGATGACGTCCGCCCCGATGGACGAGTTGACCTCCTGGTCGATGGTGGCCTTGAACGAGGCGCCGACCACGCTGGCCGCGCTTACCAGCGTGACGCCGATCATCAGGGCCGCCGCGGTGACCGCCGTACGCCGCGGATTGCGCAACGCGTTGCGGACGCCCAGCTTGCCGCTGACTCCCCAGCCGACAGCCCGGCCGATGAGACCGGCCAGCGGCCGGGTGAGCAGCGGCGACAGCAGCGCCACGCCGAGGAAGACCAGCCCGACACCGAGCAGCAGCGCGGGCAGCGTCAGGTCGCCCGCACCGGTCAGGCCGAAGCCCACCAGCGCAGCCCCCGGCATCGCCAGTGCGGCGCCCACGATCGAGAGCGTCCGCAGCGGCTTGTCCGGCCGGGCGACCTCGCGCATCGCCGCCAGCGGCGGCACTCTCGACGCCTTCACCGCCGGCACCAGCGCCGAGAAGACCGTGACGAGAACACCGACCAGGTACGCCAGCACGATCGGGGTCGCGCCGACGCTCACGCCGCCGCCCGGCAGGTCGACACCGAGCAGGCCGGTCAGCAGCGCGCTGCCCGCGTACCCGAGACCGATGCCGGCCAGCAGGCCCAGGGTGGCGCCGACCAGGCCCACCAGCACGGCCTCCACCAGCACCGAGCCGGCCACCTGCGCCCAGCTCGCCCCCATCGCGCGCATCAAGGCCAGCTCCCGGGCCCGCTGGGCGACCACGATGTTGAACGTGTTGAAGATCAGGAAGATGCCGACGAGCACCGCGACGACCGCGAACGGGCCGAAGAAGTACCGGCTGAGCTGCGACAGGCCCTCGTTGACCGCGTTCGCCTGCTCCTCGTTGGCCTGCTCCCCCGTCATGGCTTCGAACTCCGCGGGCAGCAGCGGGACCACCCGGTCGCGCAACTGCTCGGAAGAGACGCCCTGCTCGGCGGCCAGGAACGCCCCGGAGTACACCGCGGTCCGGCCGTAGAAGATCTGCTGGGCCTGTGCCTCCGGAAACAGCACGAGCGTCTCGCCTGCCAGCGAGTCTCGGTCGCCGCTGTACGTGACGACGCCAACCACCGAGAACTCCCGGGCCTCGTTGACCCGCGGCAGGTAGACCTTGAGCCGGTCACCGACGGTGGCATGCGTCTGCTCGGCGGTGAAGCGGCTGATCGCCGTCTCTCCGGCCTGCGCCGGCCACCGTCCCTCGGTTATGCCGACCAGCGCGAACGGATCGTCGCCGGTGACCCCGCCGCCGATCTGCGGTGCCCCGGAGGTCGTGACCGGGTCGCCGTCGCGCACGTCGAACGGGACCACGCCCAGAGCGCTCACGTCGCCCTGGACCGTCGCCGCGCCGGGGACCCGTAGCCGGTCGAGCTGCTCCTGAGTCAGTAGCGGCGGATCGCCGTCCTCAGTGGACTCCTCGGTCGCGCTGATCTGGACGGCCACGTTCTCGTTGATGGAGGTGAAGAGCTTCTCGAAGCGCGCGCCCAGAGAGTCGGTGAGCACGAACGCCCCGGACAGAAAGCCTGTTCCCAGCAGGATTGCCACCAACGCCAGGGAAAGCCGCAGTTTGCGGGAGAACAGCCCGCGAAGGCTGGCGCGCAGCATCAGCGCTCACCTGGAACGGGCGGAACCGCGCCGGAGGTCACCGCCGCGGCAGCGGGAGTGTCCAGGCCCTTGAGCCTGTCGAGCACCGCCTCGGCAGTGGGGTCGCGCATCTCGTCGACGATCTGGCCGTCGGTCAGAAAGATGACGCGGTCAGCGTAGCTCGCGGCGTTCGGATCGTGGGTGACCATGACGATGGTCTGACCGTGATCGCGTACCGACCTGCGCAGGAAGGACAGGATATCGGCGCCGGAGCGACTGTCGAGGTTGCCGGTGGGTTCGTCAGCGAACACGACCTCGGGCCGGGAGACCAGGGCACGGGCGCAGGCCACGCGTTGTTGTTGCCCACCGGAGAGCTGGGCGGGACGGTGGCCGAGGCGGTCACGCAGGTCGACGGTGTCGATGACGGTGTCGTACCACTGCTGGTCCGGTTTACGACCGGCGATGGACAGGGGCAGCAGGATGTTCTCGGCGGCGGTGAGGGTGGGCAGCAGGTTGAACTGCTGGAAGACGAAGCCGACCTTGTCGCGGCGCAATCGGGTGAGGCCCGCGTCGCCGAGGCCGGTGACCCGGGTCTCGCCGATGTAGACCTGGCCGCGGCTGACCGAGTCCAGCCCGGCCAAACAGTGCATGAGCGTCGACTTGCCGGACCCGGAAGGCCCCATGATGGCGGTGAACCGGCTGCGCTCCAATGCCACGTTCACCCCGCGCAAGGCGATGACCTGCGCTTCTCCGCTGCCGTACGTCTTGTACAGATCGATCGCACGGGCGGCGACCTCCGTCGCATCCACTCGGACCTCCTTCGGCACACGCTGATGGGCGGCGACCACCACCGGTGGTCGCGGTGGGTGGTGCGGCGACAGCTTCGGCGCACGTCACGCGACGGCCGGTCCCGGCATGCGGGAGAAGGAACCCGGGCCGCGGACCCACCGGACCGGGATTGTCTGCCCGGCGTCACCGCCGGCGGCCCGTGGCTCAGCCAACCCTAGTCACCAGCTGCCGGGTAGGCGTATTGATCGTCGCCTCGTTGACAGTCCACGTCGTCACCGCCGTGCCTCGCCGATCCTGATCAGCTTGCCCGTGGTCGCGGTAGGGCCGCTCAGCTCCGCACCCGGCCGGCCGCGCGGGGGTCACGCGACCGGCCGGGCCCATCCGGTTGGCGGACCGGACGGTGCACGCGGATTCTCAGCGGGGAGGCCCGCTGTCCGCAGGAGGTGGCTGGTAGCCCACCGCCGTATTGGCGAGGCCGGCGTCCCCGCCGTAGTGGGCGAGCAGGCGCCGGTCCATGATGCGGCGCCACAGCGGGGGGATCAACGCGATCAGCAGCATGGTGGCGTACCCGGCCGGCAACTGCGGGGAGACGTCGAAGCTCCGCAGCGTCTGATAACGGCGCAGCGGGTTCGCGTGGTGGTCGCTGTGCCGCTGGAGCTGGAAGAGGAAGACGTTGGTGGTGAGCCGGTCGCTGTTCCAGCTGTGCCGGGGATCGACCTTCTCGTAGCGCCCGGCGGCGTTGCGCCGGCGCAGCAATCCGTAGTGCTCCAGGTAGTTGACGGCCTCCAGCACGGAGAAGCCGACCACCGCCTGCGCAATGAGGTAGGGCAGCACCCGCACGCCGAAGGCCGCGGTCAGGCCGGCGAACAGCAGCACGGTCATCCCCCAGGCATTGAGGATGTCGTTGCGCACCGTCCATGGGCTGCGCCGCCGCAGGCGATGCCGCGACGTCTCCAGGCGCCAGGCCGAGCGCAGGCTGCCCAGCACGGTCCGTGGCCAGAAGCGCCAGTACGACTCGCCGAGCCGGGAACTGGCCGGGTCCTCCGGGGTGGCGACCCGGACGTGGTGCCCCCGGTTGTGCTCGACGAAGAAGTGGCCGTACCCGGTCGGCGCCAGCGCGACCTTGGACAGCCAGCGCTCCACGCTCTCCCGCTTGTGGCCGAGCTCGTGCGCGGTGTTGATGGCGATGCCGTTGACCAGCCCGGCGGTGAGCACCAGCCCGACGGAGCCGACAATGCCGGGGCCGCGTGCCCACGCCGCGCAGGCGACCGTGAGGGCGGCGTACTGGGCGGGCAGGAACAGGTAGGTGATCCACCGGTAGTAGGGCGAGGCCTGCAGGGCGGGGACCGCCTCCTCCGGGGGATTCGCCCGGTCGTCGCCGACGGCGAGGTCGATGATCGGGATGACGCCGAGGATGACGACCGGCGTCAGCCACCACGCCCACTCCGAGCCGGTCGCGGAGCTGATGAGCAGGGCGAGGAACGGGAGGGCGGGGACCACGAGGGCCAGGGGCCACAGCGGGCGCTTGGTGTCGCGCCAACCGGATACGGCGACGTCCATGACCCCATGCTTTACATGCAATGGCCTCGTGTCAATAAGCCTGTCGATATGCTGCAAGAACACGATCGACGACACGCTCGGCGAAGGTGGTGCCGACCGCACCGGCAGACACTGCCCGCCGATGGAGGACGGGGCCGGCGAGCAGGTCCACCAGGTCTTCCCGCAGCGTCCCGACGTCCGGGTCCGGCGGCACGTGCAGAATGCCGCCGAACGCGTCCAGCACCAACGCCGGCTGACTGGCCCACCGCCGGTAGATCGTGGTCTTGGCCACCCGATCGCTCGGCGATCGCGTCGAAGTCGAGTGCCTCCGGGCCGGTGAGCGGATACACCCGGAGGCGGTGCGCCGTGGGCGCGGCGAAGACGGTGGCCGCCACGTCGCCGACGTCACGGGTGTCGACGAAGGCGGCCCGGCCGCGACCGGCGGGCAGGACGATCCGGTCGCCGGTGCGGATGCCGTCGCCGTACGCAACCTACGCAACGACGGCGTAGCGAAGTCAGTGGAGTGATGGGTGACGTGCGTCGATCGAACCGGTTAGTCTCTGGCCGCGCACCTCGCGTATCGGATCGGAGGGCACCGATGTCCGAGTCGGACAGCACCATCTCGAAGCTGGACAGCGGGGTGCCGCACTCCGCGCGTCTGTGGAACTACTGGCTGGGCGGCAAGGACAACTTCGCCGTCGATCGGGCGGTCGCCGATCAGATCCTCGAGATGGTTCCCGAGATGGTGGAGTCGGCCCGCGCCGACCGCGCCTACCTGGGCCGGGTGATTGGATACCTGGCCGGTGAAGTGGGCATCCGGCAGTTCCTCGACGTCGGCACCGGCATCCCGACCGCGAACAACACTCACGAGGTCGCACAGGCGATCGCCCCGAGCAGCCGGGTGGTCTACGTGGACAACGACCCCCTGGTGCTCGTCCACGCCCGGGCCCTGTTGACCAGCCACCCGGACGGCCGGACCGACTACCTCGACGCCGACCTGCGCCAGCCGGAAGCGATCATCGAGGGCGCCCGCCGCACCCTCGACTTCGACCAGCCGATCGCCCTGACCCTGCTGGGCATCCTGAACTTCGTTCCCGACGATGACGTGGCCGCCGATCTGGTCGCCCGGCTCGTCGACGCGCTTCCCCCGGGCAGCTACGTGGCCATGTCGCATCCCACCACGGAGATCAACGGGGAGACCATGGCCGAGGCGCTGCGGCTGTGGAACGAGGGTCCGGCGGCAAAGATGGTGCTGCGCAGCGCCGAGCAGGTCCGGCGCCTGTTCGGTGGTCTCGACCTTGTCGAGCCCGGCGTCGTCAGCTGCTCGCGCTGGCGGCCCGGCACCGGTGACGAGGACGCCCCACCGGTCCCGCACTACGGCGGTGTCGCCCGCAAAGCCTGAGGCAGGTACGGGCCGGCACCGTCACCGAGAGTCCAGCCCGGCCCAGAACCGGCACTGATGGTCCCGGTACACGTTCACCGGCCGGACCTGGTCGCTGGACAGTGACAGCGCGATTCCCGGGCGGTCCGGCGCCCAGCCGGGACCGGGCCGCCCGGTGTGCGCGAACGCCGTCCATCGAGCGATCAACTCGGCCGCGAGCCCCGGGTGGAGCTTCGCCGCCGGCACGCCGGACAGGTACGAGTCGAAGAAGTACCGGACGTCGTCGCCGTGGGAGGCGCCCAGCGGCAGGTCGCCCAGGGTGCCGCCGGAGTCCTCGGCGAACTCGTAGGCGTACACCGGTGCCCGGTGGACGATGTTGAACGGCCATTGGCTGCAGGTGCCCACCGTCCGGCCCTCGTCGGTCTGCACCGTCGCCAGAGCGAGACTCGGCGTCGCGTACCGCGCGGCCGGATAGCGGTTCAGCACCGCGGCGGCGTCCCGGCCGAACAGCTCGTGGACGATCCTCCGGTACCGGCCGGCGGTCAGCCTGGTCTCTTCGAGGTTCAGCAGCCGGGCGAGGACCCCGCGCATCTCGTGGCGGGTGCCCCCGTGCATCAGCGGCACCGGGTGCGCCACGCCGGTCCCGGCGGCATGCAGCGGCTGCCGCGGCAACACCGGCGTGCCGGCGGTGTAGAACCACGGCAGCGCGGCGGCGATGTCCCGCTGGTGGGTAATGGTGTTGGGCAGGGCGGCGATCCGCTCCGCCGGCAGCGCGCGCAGGCGGGCGGCGACGTCCGGCGCCCGGTCGCAGCCGAGCGCCGCCACCGCGCGGTCGCCACGCCGGGCGGCCTCCGCACGGGTGACCACGTCGTTGCCGCAGGAGGCGCTCTGCACGACTGCCTTGTCGAACAGCCCGCGCGCCGGCGGTGAGGCGAGGTCGGCGCACACGCCGAACCCGCCGAACGACTCGCCCCACAGAGTCACGTCGGCCGCATCGCCGCCGAAGGCCGCGATGTTGGCGCGCACCCAGCGCAGCGCGGCCTGTTGGTCGGCGAGGGCGAAATTGCCGGCGTACGGGTCGGTGAGGGCGTGGTGCAGCAGGAAGCCGAGGGCGCCCAGCCGGTAGTTGACCGTCACGACGATCACCTCTCCGGCCCGGGTGACCGGCCGGGGGTCGTAGTGGCTGCCCGCGCCCGAGTTGCCTCCGTGCAGGAAGACCATGACCGGCAGCGGGCGGGCGGCGCCCCGCGGAACGTGCACGTTGAGGTACAGGCAATCCTCGGAGCCGTCGTACCGCGGCGGCGCGCCCGGCGGGTAGGCGTACGTCTGCGGGCAGATCGACGCCGGCCGCACCGCGTCCCGGACGCCGGGCCACGGCGGATGCGGCCGCGGCGCCCGTAGCCGCAGCGCACCGACCGGCGCGGCGGCGTACGGCACGCCGTGGAAGATGCGGTGGTCCGCCGTGACGAGGCCGCGCACGGCGCCGGCAGTGGTCCGCACGACGGCGTGGACGTCACCGCCGGCCGACGCGGCAGCGGGTGCTGCGGCCGACGCCGTGGCGGGCGTGGCGGCGAGGACGGCGGTCAGCAGGCCGCTGATCCAGATTCTCATGGTGTGGCGTCCTTTGCTGAGCGAGAGTCTTCGGGTGGCGTCCTCACCGTCGCCGATCCGCCGCCCGGGCGCGTCGCCCGTATGCCGTAGCCACCGCTACGTCCGCCGGCGTACGGGCCTCCCGCTCACCGATCACTGTGGACAGACGTCACGCTGTCGAGGTGCCGACACGATCGTTTGTCATCGATGAATACCCATAGGTTGAGGGGGCGCGGCGAGCGCCGCGCGCACGTGCCGAACACGGGGAGGCTCAGTGCCCACCATCTCGTACGCCACCAGACGGACCGTCGCCGCGGTCTGTGCCGCCGGTGCCACGGTCGCGGCTCTCGCGGTCACGGCGCCGGCCGCGCAGGCCGCGCCGGCGGTGCCGAAGGCCGCCCAGGCCGTCTCCACGACGGTCCGGCTCAGCGCGGAGGCGGCGGCACTGTCGCCGGACCCGCAGACCGCGCTGGCCAAGTACTGGAGCCCGGAGCGGATCGCCCGGGCCAAGTCCGCCGACCGGGGCGTCGACCCGGCCGCCGTCCGGCAGGCGGCGCAGACGTCGATGCTGGGCCGCACCGACGTCGGCGCCCGGCAACCGGCTCCGGCCCGCGTCGACACGAAGATGCGGACGCTCGCCGGGGCCACCGGCACCTCCTGGCCGCGGCGGCACGACTGGGTGTCGCTGACCAACGGCAAGGTGCTCTACACCGACGCCGCCGGCGCCGAGTGGCACTGTTCCGGCGTGGTGGTCTCGACCGAGGCCCGCAACACGGTGTTCACCGCCGGGCACTGTGTGCACGACGGGAACGGCGGCGCCTGGCACGACCGGAACTGGACGTTCATCCCGGACTACTACTACGACGACCGGCCGCTCGGCACCTGGCAGGCGCGGCAGCTGTGGGCGCTGAACGGCTGGATCAACGACGGCAACAACAGCTACGACGTCGGCGCCGCCGTGATGTTCACCAACGGGGGTCAGCGGCTCGCTGACGTGACCGGCAGCCAGGGGATCCGGATCAACGGGCCGGGCACGCCGTCGGTGTGGCACTTCGGGTTCCCGCTGAACGCACCGTACGACGGCGAGGACCTGATCACCTGCGACGGCGCGACGTCTCGCCGTTCGATCTTCAACAGTGACCTGAAGCTGGCCTGCACGATGCAGGGTGGCGCCAGCGGCGGGGCGTGGCTGGCCGACTTCAATCAAAACTCGGGCTACACGGTGAGCGTCAACAGCTACCACGTGGGGAACGACCTCACCAAGATCTATGGGCCGTACTTCGGTGACGGGGTCCATAATCTGTACGAGGCGGTACGAAACCTCTCCTGAGGCGGAGGACGAGTGCGGCTCCTGGTGCGCATCGCCACCGCGGTCAGCGCGCTGACCGCGGTGGCCCTGGCCGCGTGCGGCGGCCCGTCGGCGGACACGCCGCCGCAGGTCCGGGTCGTGCCGGCCATGCGGGTGACGCTGGCCCGGCCGGCGGAACCGGCCGACCGGCAGCTGCACCTGCGGGTCGCCGTGTCGGCGCTGGCCGACGCCACCCGGCCGATCGACAGGGTGGACGTGACCCGCGACGCCGGGCAGCTGCAACTGCGGGTCTGGGTGCGGGAACGCGCGCCGGCGGCCGGCGAGGCGGTGCCGAACACGGCCGTCGTCCGGGATTGGACGGTCGACCTGACGGAGCCGGTGGGCGCGGCGGTCCCGGTCGACGCGTTCCAGGACCCGCCGCGCCCGATCAGCTGACCGCCCGCCGGTGAGCGGGTCGCGCTCACCGGCGGGTTCGGATTTTCTAGCCGGTCACGGTGAACGGCTGTTCGGTCCTGGCCGCCGAGTCGCTGCCGGTCACGGTCACCGCGGTGGCTCCCGGCTTCGCCGTTCCCGGGACGCTGATGGTCGCGTCCGTGAGGATGCCGTCGGCGTTGGCCCTCAGGGTGACGGCGGGCCCTGCGCCGACCGCCCCGGTGACGGTTTCGTTCGGGGCGAAGCCGGAGCCGTCGACGGTGATCGCCGTGCCGCGGGGGCCTTCGGTGACCGAGAGGGTCACCTCCGGCTGGTATGCCGGCGGTGCGGGCTGCTCGGCGGCCGGGACTGTGGTCGTCCGGGCCGCTGCCGACGCGCCGCCGCCGACCGTCACGGTGAAGGTGGCGGTACGGCTGGACAGCGTGTCCCACGCGGTGACGTGCACGGTGTAGGTGCCCGGCCGGGCGTACGTGTGCGTCCCGCTGATCTCCCCGGCCGGCGAGATCGTGGCGTCCTGCGGGACCGTGCCGTCGCCCCATTGGACGCGGGCGGCGGTGCCGGTGGTCGTACCCAGGGGGAAGGTGATCTCCTGGCCGGCGGTGGCCGTCCGGTCCGGCGCGGCCGTCAGCGTCAGCGGCGGGCGGGGCGTGCCGTCGTCGGCCACGGCGAACACGTGGATGCGGCCCGCCGCACCGGGGTCGCCGGACTGCGCCGGCAGGGTCACCGAGACGAGGGTCTTTCCTTCCGGGATGCGGTACGGGGCGGTGGCGAACAGGAACGGCACCGCGCTGTCCCGGTCGGTGCCGCGCAGCCGGTACTCGGACTTCGCGACGACGACGTTGCCGTACGACGGGGTGCCGTCGGCGTTGCCGCCGAGCGTCCAGTCGCTCATCTGGATCGGGATGTCCGCGGTGCTGCCGTCGCTGAACGTCGCGGTGCCGGTGGTGTTCTGGTTGCCCTGGGTGCCGGCGCCGATGAACGCGATGCTGGTGGCGTCGGACGGCAGGTCGAGCTCGATGGTCCGGCCGTTGCCGACGGCGTTGTCGGGCTGTCCGGGCGGGGTGGTGGGCAGCGTGAAGTGCAGCGCGGTGCCGGGCACAGCCGTCCGCTTGCCCCGGGTGACCCCGGCCGCCTCGAGTGCGGACCGGGAGTACGCCCAGTTCTTGGCGTCGCAGTTCGCCCCGAGCACACCTTCGTCGCCGATGCAGACGGTGTCGAATGCGGCGGTGAGGCCGGACTCCGGCGCGTACGACACGTCCACGCCGACCGTGGCCGAGTCCTGGCTGGTCCCGTCAACCACCGTGACGGAGGCCTGGTAGTGACCGGGCTTGGTGTAGGTGTGCGATCCGCTCACCCGGTACACCGCCCGCGAGCTCGGCGTCGTGGTGCCGGCGGTCACCGGTGAGCCGTCACCCCAGTCGATCGTGGCCTGGTATTCCGCCGCGGTGCCGCCGGTGACGGTGGCCAGCGGGAGCGACACCGTGGCACCGGAGATGGCCGGCACCGTGGTCCCGGCGGTCACCGCGACCGCACCGCCGCCCAGTTGGACGTCGCCGCCGGCGAGCAGTTCGATCTCGGCGAGGTTCGTCCGGTCGGCACCGGTCGTCTTCGTGACGACCAGGCGGAAGTGCGCGAACCGCCCCGGCTTTTCAATCTTGAACGGGCGGGTCTGGTTGCGCCACGGGAAGGCCTCGCCGCTGCGCCGGTCCACCGTGGTCCAGGTGATGCCGTCGCGGGAGCCCTGCAGCTTCCAGTCCGCCGGGTCGCCGGCGCTCGTGCCCGAGGTCAGCGTGTACCAGGTCGGCGCCTGCTTGCCGCTGCGGTACGACCAGTCGATCTGCGGCGTCCCGGTCGCGAACGTCACCTGGGTGGCCGACGAGTCGTCGAACAGGCGGGGCTCCGCCGTGGCGCCGAGACCGGGTCCGGTGGTGTCCTGCAGCGGCTTGGGGGCCGCGGTGCCCTTGGTCAGCGACTCCGGCACGTCGTTCGCGCCGGTGCCCCACGAGGACGGCTTCGGGCCCATCCGGAACTCGATGGTGCCGCCACGGGTGAGAGCGGACGAGTCGATGGAGACGCCCCGCTGCGCCTTCCCGTTGACGGTCACGCCTTGCACGTACACATTGCCGGCGCTGTTGTCCGAGGCCTTGACCACGATGTCGCCGCTGGTGCGACGCACCTTCATAGAAGTGAACTGGGGTGATCCGAGAACCCAGTCGGACGAGCCGACCTGCAGCGGATAGATGCCGAGCGAGCTGAGGATGTGCCAGGCGGACATCTCGCCGTTGTCCTCGTCGCCCAGGTATCCCTGCCCGATCTCGCTGCCCACGTAGAGGCGCCGCAGGATCTCGCGCACCAGGGCCTGCGTCTTGGCCGGTGCCCCGACGTAGTCGTACATGTAGGGGATGTGGTGTGAGGGCTGGTTGCTCATGCCCAGTTGGCCGAGCCGGACCGCCCGCGCCTCCAGCATCTCGTGGATGATGCCGCCGTAACCGCCGGGACGGTCGGCCTTCTCGGGTGTCGCGAAGAACTCGTCGAGCTTCTTCTCCAGGCCCTTGCGCCCGCCGTAGAGGTTGGCCAGGCCCTGGCCGTCCTGCTGCGCGGTGAACGCGAAGTTCCAGCCGTTGGTCTCGGTGTAGACGCCGCCCCAGTCGAGCGGGTCGTCGGCGCGGAAGGTGCCGGCGGCGTCGCGGCCCTGGAAGAACTTCGTCTTCGGGTCGAACAGGTTGACGTAGTTGCGGGCCCGCTCCAGGAAGTACTTCGAGTCCTCCTTGAGCCGGTCGCGCCGGGCCCGCGGGGTGGCCGGGTCCTTGGCCAGCGCGGCGGCCATGTTGCCGATGCCGTAGTCGTTGATGAAGCCTTCGAGGGCCCAGGACACCGACTCGCCGGTCGAGGTGGCGGTGTAGCCGAGGAACTGGGAGGTCTCGATGCCCTTGCGGCCGACGGCGCTGCGCCCGGAGGCGACGGTGGCGTTCTTGACCGCGGAGTCGTAGGCGGCGAGCGGGTCGGGCAGCTTGACCCCGGTGAGGTACGCCGCGGCGAGCGAGACGTCCGAGCTGGTGCCGGTCATCAGGTCGGCGTAACCGGGCGACGACCAGCGGGCGACCCAGCCGCCGTCGCGGTACTGCTGGACGAAGCCGTCCGCGATCCGGGCGGCGACGTCCGGGTAGAGCAGCGAGTACGCCGGCCACACCGTGCGATAGGTGTCCCAGAACCCGTTGTTGACGTAGATCTGCCCGTCCACGATCTTCGCGCCGGTCGTGGTGGGCGTCGACGTGCCGGTCGGCGCCGACACCGGGCTCGCGTACTGCCAGCGCGGCGCCGCGGCGGTGGCGGTGTTCTCCGACTGCGAGTTCGGATAGAGGTTGAGCCGGTACAGGTTCGAGTAGAGGGTGACCAGCTGCGTCTCGGTCGCCCCGCGCACCTCGACCCGGTTCAGCCGGTCCTTCCAGGCGGCGGTCGCGGCGGCCCGGATCTGCTCGAAGGTGCGGCCGGTGACCTCCAGGTCCAGGTTGTGGCGGGCCTGGTCCACCGAGATGAACGAGGTCGCGAACCGCAGCGTGACCTGCGGGCCCGTGGTGAGGTCGAAGGTGGCGGCGGTGGCCGAGGTGCCGGCCGGCGCGCGGTCGAAGGCGCCGGCGACGAACATCCGGCTGCGGCCGGCGGACAGGCCGCTGCCGTTGTCGACCCAGCCGGTGAGCGTGCCGTCCGCGCCGATCGTGAAGGTGCCGTTGTGCAGCACGAGGCTGCCCGTCTTCCCGGCCGGGAAGTCGAACTGCATGATCGCGCCGTGGTCGGTGGGCGTCATCTGCGCGGCCAGGCCGTTCTGGAACTTCACCCGGTACAGGTCGGGACGCGCGATCTCGTCGTCGTGCCGGAAGGCGAGGGCGCGATCACGCGGTTGCCCGGTCAGGGACCCACCTTCGGGTACGGGCATGACCGACATCTGGTTCCGGTCGCCCATCCAGGGGCTGGGCTGGTGCGAGACCGCCAGTCCCTGCAGCATCGGCAGGTTGGCGGCGTTGTTCGCGCGCTGGTACTCGTACTCCCAGGAGTTCGAGGTGGCGTTGGTGACCGGCGTGAGGAAGTTGAAGCCGTTCGGCAGCGACGTGATCGGCAGGTTGTTGCCGCGGGAGAACGCGCCGGACGAGTTGGTGCCGCGGCGCGTGTCGACGTAGTTCGTGAGGCTGGAGCCGTCGATCGCGGCCGGGGTGCGGGTGACCGTGACGTCGTCGATCCAGCCCTGGAACCGGGTGCCGGCGGCGGCGCCGGGGTTGTCGTACGCGAGCAGGATCCGGTCGATCGTCTTGCCGTCGGCCACCTTGCCGATGTCCGACTGCACCGCGTTCCACTCGTCGGCGAACAGCGCCTTCGCCGCGCCCTGGCCGGCCGCGGTGAGCGCGTTGCCGTGCTGGTCGAGCGGGGACCGGCGGCTGAGGTACGTGCCGTCGGTGAAGCGCAGGTCGACGGCGACGTACGTGGACGGGTACCGCAGGTCCTGCCCGGTCAGCTCCGGGAACACCTTGTAGGACAACCGGGACCGCGGCCCGACCGGGATGTTCACGTCGAAGAGCCGGTTGGTCGCGTACGAGCGCCCGGCGGTCTCGGCGGCTCCGGCGTACCGCACCGACGCGACGCCGCTGAACCCTGCGCCGGGCAGCATGTTGGCGCCGCGTGCCGGGCCGGACCCGACCACACTGACCATCGGGGTGGCCGGCGGCCGGACGTCCGAGCCGTCGCTGATGTCGAAGTCGGCGAGCTGCACGAGCGAGTCACCGGAGTTGGCGGTGACGGCCAGCCGGTAGTGGGCGTACGGCGTCGTGTTGGTGAAGCTGTAGGTGTTGGTGGCGAAGCGCCCGCCGAAGCTCTGGCCGGTCCGGCGGTCCAGGTCGGTCCAGGTCGTGCCGTCGGCGGAGCCCTGCAGGGTGAAGTCCTTCGGGTCCCGGCCGGGCGCGTCGTCGGCCGAGGTCAGGGAGTACTTCACCGCGGTCGCCGGGGTGGCCAGCCGGTAGGCGACCCAGCCGGTCGGGGCGAACGCCAGCCACTTGGTCGACGGGTCGCCGTCCGTGAGCCTGGCCGCGACCTCGTTGGGCGGGTTCTCGGCGCTCGCGGTCACCGCGTCGACCCGGTCGGCCAGGCTGCCGGGCAGTCCGGTGCGGATCGATCCGGTCAGGTTGCCCTGCACCGGCCGGCCCTGGGCGTCGAGCTCGGCGGTGCTGGCGGCGGGTTGCTGGTCGCCGGACTCGAACGACGAGCCGAAGTCACCGGGCGCGGGCGCGGCGTTCGCCGGGGCGGGGACAGCGAGCGGACCGAGCGGCAGGAGCAGCGCTCCGGCGACGGCGATCCACGGTCGGGACTGGAGGGACGCGGCGAGACGGCCGACGGTCAACTTCAATGCGGACTCCATCCGAAGCCGGCGCACAGTGGACGCCAGGAGCTGAGATCGCTTCACCATCGACCCGGATGACAACGATGTCAACAGCGGCCCGGAAATCCATTGGAAATAAAGTTGCCCGCCCCGCGCACGCCGGCGGCCGGCCCCCGCGAGGGCCGGCCGCCGGTGTCGTCACGGCCTGCGGACGACGCTCTGGCCGGGATCGACGACCACTGTCGCGACGATCTCGCCCTGGTGCCGGAACGTCACGGTGACCTGCTCGGCCGTCGGGTTGACGGCGAGCAGCCGGGGCTGCCCGGCGGCGCCGAACGCCAGCCCGTACGGGCCGTCGGCGACCACCGCCGGCTGCGGCGGGCCGTAGGTGGCCAGCATCTCCACCCAGTACCGCACCATGGCGCGGCTGGTGCTCTCCTCCCGGGGCAGGCCCGGGCCGAGCCGGCGCCGGGCAGCGGCCGGGTCGGCGAGCGCCAGGTCGGCGGCGAACAGGTCGCCCCAGACCCGGGGCGGTCCGCCCGCCTCCTTCACGAGCTGTGCCGAGCGGGCGGCGGCCTGTCCGGCGTCACCGCGGTACAGCGAGCCGAACGTGAGGGGCAGCAGCTGGATGCCGACGATCGACTCCGGCTTCGCGTCGAACCACGTCGCGTAGTCGACCTTGGCGTCCCAGACGATCCCGGCCACCGTGTGCTGATAGCCGGCCGGCCGCGGCAGGCCCTCCCCCAGCCAGTACATCCGCGCGGTCGCCGCCTCCACGGCGTAGTGGGTGGCCCCGTACGCCGTCAGATCGGCGTTGCCGGTGACCACGCCCCACCGGGTGACCGCCTCCCACGCCGCCACCGCCTCGCTCGACGACTCCTGGTTGTTGCCGTCGGCGAACGGCGCGAACCCGGACGCCGCCGAGTGCCCGAGGTACGCGTTGAACGCGCGGAACGGCGGGAAGCCGTCCGGGCCGTTGCCGGACAGGGTGCCGCTGTAGTCGCGGACCACCAGGCCGACAGCGGCGCCGTAGTCCTCGACGAAGCCCGGGTCCTCGGCGGCCAGCACGGCTGCGGCGCGCACCAGATAGCCGTACTGGAAGTGGTGGTCGTTGTAGTCGTTGCTGCCGAACTCGGCGGGTACGGCGATCAGCCCGCCCCAGGTCCGGTCGTAGGCGAAGTACCGGGTGTCGCCGGCGCCGTCGTACGTCAGCCAGTCGGCCAGCCCGGCACGCAGCCGGCGCAGCGCGGCATCCTGTTCGGACCGCGCGCCGATGCCCTTGGCCACCTCCGCGAGCGTGGCCAGCCGGCCCAGCTCCTTGAGCCCGAAATAGCTGCCGCCGTCGGCGGTCTTCGCCTTCTCGGCGAGATCCCGCCGCAGATCGGCGAGGACCGCGGTCCGCGCCGGATCGGCCAGCGGCACCGCCGGCACCTCGGTGATCAGGCCGGGCATCGGCACCCGGACACCGACCGCGGCGCCACGGACCAGCGAGAGCGGACCGATCGCGTCCGAGTACGTCCCGGCCAGCGGCTGCGGGCCGCCGTCGCGGACGAGCCCCTTCTGCTGGTGCGGCAGCAGCGCCCACACGCCGGGGCGGCTGGACCGCCGCTCGGCGCGCAGGGTCTGCGTCACGGTCCCGGCAGCCCGGTCGTAGGCCATGTGCGACGTCGTCCGGATCACCGGGTCGCCGGCGGCGCCGGCCAGCGCCCCGGTCCACTCGGCGTCGTTCACCCCCTCGGGCACCCGGGCCACCACGATGGCGGTACGACCTGAGCCGTCCACGGTGAGCCGGTCGCCGTCCTGGCGCCAGGCCGCCCCATCCTGGGCCTGCACGTCCCAGCGCTGCCCGGCGACGGTGAGCCGGGCCAGCGGACCGCTGCCCGTGCGCCGCAGCGGACCGGTCGCGGTGAGCGCCGGCGTCGCGTCCCGGAACTCGAGGTACAGCAGCGGACTGCCCTGCACCACAGTGATCTCCACGGTGCCGCCGTCGCGGAGTTCGGCGCGCATCACGACGTGGAAGGCGCCGTACCCGACGACCTCCGGCACGCCCATCGGCCCGGCCGCGACGAGGGCCGGCTCGAACGGTGTCACCACCGCCTTCGCCGAGGCGGTCGCGGTGGCCGAGCTGACGGCGAGCCCCGCACCGGTCCGCTTGATCGCCAGCGGCCGGGCCCAGATCGGCTGGTCACCGGTACCGGTCAGCGCGGAGGTCCACCACTGGTTGGTCGGCAGGGCCTGCCCGGCGAGCGACTTCCCGGCCCGCGCCGGGCGCTGCTGTGGGCTCGCGGTCGCCGGCAGGCTGTCGGCGAGGGCCGCTTTGCCCTCCGTGGCCGGGGGTTCCACCGTTGTGGTGGCGGCGTCCTCACTGAGCACACCGGCCGCCGGCTCACCCGCGGGTCTGCCGGGCTCCTCCCCCGGCGTGCAGCTCGCGGTGAGCAGGACAGTGGTCACCAGACATGCGGCGGTCGTCATCCGCCGAAGGCCGCGCCTCATCCGGCGCTGTTGACGGCGGGGGTCCGGCCGACGGCGGTTTCGGTGTCCACCTGGACGGCGTACCGCAGGCCCGGCACCAGGGCACTCACCGCGTCCACGTCGCCGGTGCCCGGGACCAGCACGACGGTGAGCCGCTCATGGGCCGTCTTCTGCTCCTCGGTGAGCGGCGCGTCCAGCATCGGGTCGGCGCCGACCCGCGGCTTCACGTGGTCGAGCGTGGCCGACACCGGCCGGCTCAGACCCGGGCCGGTGATCCGGGCGGTCATGCCGAGCCGCAGATCGCGCAGCTGCTCCTCGGACGCGCGCGCCTCGAAGCTCAGTGCGGTGTGGTCGTACATGGTGACGACGGGTTCGCCGGCGCTGAGCACACCGCCGACGGCGATGTCGATCCGCGACACGGTGCCCGACTGCGGCGCCCGCAACGTCTCGGTGCGCGGGCTGCGGGCGGTGCGGGCCGGGTTCTCGGCGAGCCGCACCCGCGCGAGCTCCTGGCCCGCGGCGACGCGGGCCTGCTCGGCCACCAGGACCTCGGTGACCACGCCGGCTCCGGTGGAGCCGACCGGCAGGGCGTCCGCGGTCAGTACGGCCTCCTCCAGGGAGACGTACGCGGCGGCGGCGAGCCGGTCCTTCAGCACGTAGGTGCCGCCGGCGGCCGCGCCGGCCAGCAGCACGACGGTGATCAGAAAGGTTCGTACCGCGGGCATCCGGGATCGGGTGACACGCCGGTCGACGGCGGGTTCCACCTCCGGCTGAACGTTTTCCTGGGCTTCGATCACACGGGTCAGAGTCATAGCGATATCCCTTGAACTCCTGAAGCGATGGGAACGGCGGCCGTCAGCGCGCGGCGACCGGTTCGGGCGCGCGGCGGGCGACGGGGGCCGGCTGCGTGGGCAACGGCTCCTCCGGGGTGCGCCGGACGGATTCGGCGATGATCCGGCCCAGGATGAGCACGATCATGGTGGCCCAGGCGACCGACAGCCAGGTCGGCGCCGGATCGGCCATCACCGCGAGACCGACGACGATGCCGGTCACGTTGAGCAGGGCCAGCGCCAGCTGCGGCAGGACGACCCCCAGGGACCGGTTGCCGGCCCCCGCCTGGTTCGTCGCGCTCCACCGGGCCGGCTTGTTGCGCAGCGTCGCCCAGAACGCCCGGGCGTGCACCGGCGCGGCGCCGATGCTGGCCACGATCGCCGACATCCGGAATCCACCGGACTGCAGCCACGTGACGACCAGCACCATCACCTGGAACGGCAGGTAGTGCGCCGCCCAGGTCAGCCCGTCGGCCCGGATCGGGCTCAGCGCGAACAGCAGATAGAGGGCGGGGAACAGCATGAAGATCAACATCGCCAGCGACAGCACGTAGTGGGTGCCGACGAACAGGTACTGCAGCCGCTGGTCGAGGGTCAGACCGCTGCCTCGGCGGAACAGCCGGCCACGCAGCACCACCTCGAAGCCGCCGCTCGCCCAGCGCAGCTGCTGCTTGAAGAACGACGTGACGTCCGTCGGCGCCAGCCCCCGGGCCAGCACCTGCGGCACGTAGATCGATTTCCAGCCCCGCCGGTGCAGCTCCAGCGACGTCCAGATGTCCTCGGAGTTGCTGCCGGTGGCGATCCCGCCGATCTCGTCCAGCGCCGCGCGGCGGAACATCACGTTCGTGCCGACGCAGAACGCGGCGTTGAAGTGGTTCTTGCCCGGGCACACCAGCTCGTAGAAGATGCGCTGCGCCTCCGACGAGCCGGTGGAGACCAGGTTCGTCTGGTTGGCGTACGCCTGCGGCGACTGCACGAACGCCACGTCCGGGTCGTCGAAGTGCGGCAGCACCTGGAGCAGGAAGTTCGGCTCCGGCACGTGGTCGGCGTCGAAGATGACCACGTACTCGCCGGTGGTCTGTGCGAGAGCCGCGTTGACGTTGCCGGCCTTGGCGTGCAGGCCGCCGGCCCGGCGCAGATAGCCGACGCCCTCGTCGGCGCAGATCTGCCGCAGGACGTCGCTGTCGCCGTCGTCGAGCACCCACGTCTCGTGCTCCAGCGTCATGTCCCGGGCTGCTCGCAACGTCGTGCGGACCAGCTCCGGAGCCTCGCCGTAGGCGGTGATGAAGACGTCGATGGCCGGCACCACGGCGCCGGCACGAAGCTGGTTGCGCCACACCGTGACGTTGACCGGCTCACCGCGGTCGTCGTGGGCGAGGATGGTCCACCACGTCCCGATGGCGTGGACGGCGATCAGACCCTCGGCGAGCAGCATCGCGGCCCACAGCCACGTCGGGCCGCGGTACTGCGGGTCCAGCAGGAAGACCTGGTAGAACACCGTGGCGACCAGCGCCCCGATGATGGCGACCCGGGTGGATCGCTGCAACGGCCGCCAGGCCTGGCGCGGGGACGGGCCCTTCGTGCGGGCTTGCGGACTGGTGGTGGGCATGTGCACTCCCGGAGGTTCCACGAGATCGGCGGTTTTCCGTACGCCCGACAGGGGCGTTCCCTCAAGCACGGGAATTGACGATCATGTCGCCGCCGCATTGAGATCCTTCATTGTGCCGGCCTTCATTGCCCGACCCGGGGAACCGTAAGGGCGGAGCGCGCCACCCGGCAAATTCGGTGACTGCCGACACAGGCTTCCCGGAAACGCCGGCGACCCGCCCGGTAAACACAATCTTCATCAATGCGCCGTTCGGCCGGCACCCGCCACCACGGATATAGCAGCTCAGCGCCGTCAATGCCGGATGAATGTGACCGCCACCCCACCGACCACCCCTCAGCAACGGCACACGCCCGTGAGCTGCCCCGACAGCCATTTCTTCACGATCTGAAATCAATCGCCCTTCGGCGATCAATTGTCTTGGACCCCACCTATTGCGTACGGTGACACACGCACCCTGACTCCGAAAGAGGATCATCACGCCGATGCCGATGACCAACCTGTTTCATAAAAGTGACGCCGCGCACGGTTTATCGGCGCACATTTTCACGGGCACCGGGAAACGATCGGAATGCCCGGCGTCATGACCGATGGCGAACACCTGCGAATTCGCGCCGGAGCGGGACGGGAACGCCCCACCCTGGAGACGGTCGCCGCCCTGGCCGGGGTCTCCCGGGCGACGGTCTCCCGGGTGGTCAACAACTCCACGACGGTGGCACCCGACATCCGGGACGCGGTGCTGACCGCCGTGCGCACCCTCGGGTACGTGCCCAACCGCGCCGCCCGCGGGCTGATGACCCATCGCATGGACACGTACGCGCTCGTGCTCGCCGAGTCAGCCGACCGGATCTTCTCCGAGGACCCGTTCTTCTCCACCCTCGTGCACGGGGCCGCGCAGGAGCTCGCGGCGTCCGGCAAAGAACTCATGCTGCACCTGGCCAGCTCCCGCAGCAGCCAGGACCGGGTCCGCGACGCCGCCCTGAGCGGCCACGTCGACGGCGTCATGGTGGTGTCCATGAACGGCGCCGAGGACCTGGCCCGGACGCTGGCCGAACTCGGCGTCCCGGTCGTGGTCAACGGCCGGCCGCTGAACCCGTCACCGGTCCCCTACGTCGACGTCGCCAACGCCGACGCCGCCCGGCTCGCGGTCCGCCGCCTGGTGGACTCCGGCCGCCGCCGGATCGCCACCATCGCCGGGCCGCAGACCGTCCCGGGCGCCATCGACCGGCTCGACGGATATCGCGCCGAGATGCGGGACTCCCGCCGCCGGCCGGTCGTCGCGGTCGGCGACTTCACCTACGAGTCCGCCGGAACGGCGATGCGGCAGCTGCTCACCGACCACCCCGGGCTCGACGCCGTCTTCGTCGCCTCCGACCTGATGGCGCACGCGGCGCTGCGGACCCTGCGGCTCTCCGGGCGGCGGGTCCCCGACGACGTCGCGGTGATCGGCTTCGACGACACCGAACCGGCCCGGTACGCGGAGCCGCCGCTGACCACGGTGCGCCTGCCCATCCACGACATCGGCCGCACGATGGCCCGGCAGGTGGTGCGCCTGGCCGGCGGGGAGCCGGTGGAACGGTCCGTCCTGCTGGGCACGGAGTTCGTCGTACGCGAATCGGGCTAGGGTCCGGCCGTAGGTTTTCCTCCAAGGAGCGCTGATCATGAGAGCTGCACAGATCGCTCAGCACGCCGCGGACCTGCCGCGCGCGACCGCCTTCTACACCGGCCTGTTCAAGGCGGCGCCGGTCGCCACGTTCGACCCGCCCGGGCTGGTCTTCTTCGACCTCGACGGACAACGCCTGCTGCTCGACCGCGGAGCTCCCCCGGCGCTGCACTACTACCTCGTCGACGACGTCGCGGCGACGATCGAACGGCTGCGCGCGGCCGGCACACCCGTCGAGAGCGAACCCCACGTGATCTTCACGCACCGCGACGACCTGCTCGGCCCGGCCGGGACCGAGGAGGTGCAGGCGTTCGTGCGCGACACCGAGGGCAACCTGGTCGGCCTCATCGAACACCGCGCGTGCCAACCGCCTGTCGGCACCGCGACTGAGACATGAGCGGATCTCCACCGAGGACGACGATGGCGGTGCCGGCGACCCGGACGCGGCCGCCGGCCGAGGAGATGATCGAGATGGCGTTGCAGCCATGGCCGGAGATCAGCGAGGGCGCGAAAGCGCACCCGGTGCCGAGCCTGCAGTACCACCTGCGGGCCCGCGGCCACACCGTCGTCGTCGACGGCGACTTCGGCCCGAAGACGACGGCCGCGGTGCGGGCGTACCAGAAGGAGAAGAAGCTGACCGTCGACGGCATCGTGGGCCGGCGGACCTGGGAGGCCCTGGTGGTCACCGCCCGCCGCGGCGATCAGGGTGACGCGGTGCGATCGGTCCAGGAGGAGTTCCAGTTCCGCAACGAGTCCGGGGACCCGGGCAACGCGCCCGCCGTGGACGGCATTTTCGGCGCCCACACGGAGTCGGCGGTCCGGAACTGGCAGCAGTTCCTGCACGACCATGACGAGCCGGCCATGACGGTCGACGGCATCGTGGGGCGGATGACCTGGCAGTCGCTGATCAGCGGGATGTACTCGGGCTGAGCCCCGCCGGACCGCCGCGCTGCGTGCCGGCTCCGGCGGCGCGGCGGAACCGGATCCACCCCCATACATTGATGGATGTGGAATCCTCCGGTACGCCCTTCGCCGCCGCGGTACGGATGGGCTTCGTGATCGACATAGCCGGTTACGGCCGCCGGTCCACCCAGCAGAAGGTCGACCTCCAGCGCCGGCTGTCCGAGTTCGTCGGTGAAGTCCTTCAGGAGATCGGGTTCCGGCTCGGTGACACCCACCACCACGGCACCGGCGACGGCATGGTGGTCTTCCTGCCCAGCGAAGTCGAGGTGCACCGGGCACTGGCGCGGCTGCTGCGCTCGGCCGCCGAGACGCTGGCCGAGGACAACCGGCGGTACCGGGATCGGATGCGGCTGCGGATGGCCGTGGTGATCGGTCCGCTCGGGCCGGCCGCCGTCGGGTTCTCCGGTGACGCCATCGTCGAGGCCGCCCGCATGGTCGACTGTGAGGAGCTGCGGACCGCCCTCACCGACCGGCCCGATGCGGACCTGGCCGTGCTGATCTCCGACCAGGTGCACGGCTACGCCGTCGGCAAGCACCACGCCGGCCTGAGCGCCGGCGAATTCGAGCCGGTCACCGTCAGGGTCAAGGAGTTCGACGGGCGCGGCTGGCTCTGGACCGGTCCGGCCGCCACCGGACCGCGGCACGGCCGGGCACCGGAAACGTTCGTGCTGGCTGCGCCGTTGTCGAGCAAGTGTGAGATCGGCACCCGATCGGGTGGCATCGAGCGGGTCAGGGACATCGACATCTGGGTCAACAGCGAGAACACCGACATGATGATGGCGCGCTTCAACGAGTTCGCGATCTCCAGCATCATCCGGTACCACGGCGCCGTCCGGGACGCGGCAGGTCATGTCGTCGACGACGTGATCGCGGACGAGCTGGCCCGGGTGGTCGGGGGCCACCAGCCGGTCGCTCCGGGGACGGCCTTCGTGACCAGGTCCGGTGCGCTGGCCGAGAGCAACGGAGTCCGTTGGATCATTCATGTCGCCGCCGTCCACGGCGAGCCGGGCGCCGGATTCCGTCAGGTCCAGCAGCTCGGCACCGGCGTCTCCAACGCGCTGCGGCAGGCTGAGCACCTCGCTGCCGGGGACGCCTCCGTCCGTACGATCCTGTTTCCGATGCTGGGCACCGGCGTCGCCGGTGCCTCCGTGCCGCGGACCGCGGGCGAACTGGTCGGCGCCGCTGTGGACCACCTGGTCGCTGCGCCGGACACGCCACTGCGCGGTATCTATTTCCTGGGTTACACCGATGCGGAACGGGTCGCACTCGCGGACGCGCTCCGCAGCCACCCCGCCCTGTCCGCCACCGGACCGCCGATCGACGATCCCCGGCAAGACAGCAGTGGCTTCCGACGCGGCTGAGCGCAGCCCGCGTTCGGGAACACCCGGTCATGACAGTTCTTGGCCTACCAGGACGCGTGGGCTGAAGTCCGGTTCCGCGACCGGGCGGCCGAAGAAATAACCCTGGGCGTACGGATATCCCCGGTCCCGCAGATAGCCGGCCTGCTCCGCCGTCTCCACGCCCTCGGCCACCGCCCGCAGTCCCAGCCCTTTGCTCACGTGGATCAGCGCGTCCACGATCACCGCCCGTCCCCCGCACGGCGTGATCTCGTCCACGAAGGACTTGTCCACCTTCAGCACGTCCACCGGCACGGTTCGCAGCAGGCCCAGCGACGAGTGGCCGGTCCCGAAGTCGTCGAGGGCGATGCGCACGCCCGCGCGGTGCAGTGTCTCCACCGCTTCCACCGCGGTGCGGCCGGCGAACAGTGCCGTCTCGGTGACCTCGACCAGCAGTGCGTGCGGGTCGACGCCGGTGCTCGCCAGGATGCCGGTCACCACGTCGGGGAAGCCGGGTTCGGCCAGTTGACGGGCGGAGACGTTGACGCTGACGTACTGCGGGGCGTGCCGGCCGAGGTCGCGCCGCCAGGTGGCGTACCGGCGGCAGGCGGTGTGCATCACCCACTCCCCCAGCTCGACGATCAGGCCGTTGTCCTCGGCGACCGGGATGAACGCGACGGGGCTGACCGGGCCGCGTACCGGATGGTCCCAGCGCACCAGGGCTTCCAGCGCCGCCACCCGGCCGTCGTGCAGGTCGATGATCGGCTGGTAGACGACGTGGAAGTCGCCGTCGTCGAGGCTGTGCCGCAGGTCGGCGCCGAGCCGCTCGGCTGCCTCGGCCCGTTCGTCCAGCTCGGGGCTGTACGCGACGAGCTGGCCGCCGGACGCCTTGGCCGCGTACCGGGCAGTGTCGGCGCGCCGCACCAGCTCGGTGGCGTCGATGTCGCCGGTCGCGTCGGCCACGCCGAGCCGCGCGTTGAGCAACAGCTCGTGCTCGCCGGCCTGCACCGGGTGGCGCAGCAGGTCGAGCAGCCGCTCGGACACCCGGTCGCCCTCACCGGGCACGGTGTCGCAGGCCAGCACGGCGAACTCGTCGGCGCCCATCCGGGCCACCACGTCGCCGTCGCGGACGTACTCGCGCAACAGCTCGGCGACGGCCACCAGCGCCTGGTCGCCGGCGCCGCGGCCGAGCCGGTCGTTGACGTGTTTGAACCCGGCCAGGTCGATCATGATGAGGTGGCACGGGCCGGCCTCGACCGCCGCTGCGGCGAGCCGTTCGAAGTCGCGCCGGTTGGGCAGGCCGGTGAGGTCGTCGCGCATCGCCAGGACCCGGAGCTGCTCGGCCTGCCGGTCGACCTGCGCGATGTATCCGGACATCCGGGTGGCGACCAGCACGAACAGGATCATCGACCCGATGCCGACCGAGGCCCAGCTCAGCCCGCCGCCGGCGTGTTCGCCCTGCACCAGCAGGATCGCCGGCACCAGCAGCATGGTGGCGGTCAGCACGATCAACCGGCGGCGGCCCAGGCCCTCACCGTCGGCGGTGACCGGGTGCGCGGTGGAGGGATGGGCGGCCGCGGCGGCCCACAGCGTGTACGCGCACAGATAACCGGCGTAGAGCATCGTCGACGACGCCACCAGCTCGGGCAGCAGGGTGTAGACGACGTTGCAGGCGAGCGTGATCGTGCTGCCCGCGGTCAGCAGCCAGAGGCTCGGCGTGCGCCGGCCGCGGCGCAACAGGATCGGAGCGATCACCGCGCAGAGCAGCACACCGGCGGCGAGGTAACCGGCCGACACGAGCCGGGTGAGCAGCGGGATCGACCCGGTCATGACGATCGGCTCGATCAGGAACGTCCAGTACACGATGCCCACGGCGACCGCGATGATCGCCGAGTCGATCAGGTTGCCGGACCGGATCGACCCGCGCTGGCGGGTGAGCAGGAACAGCGCCACGGTGAGCAGCGGGTACGCGGCGAGATAGCAGGCGTCGGCCCAGGACGGGTACGGCACGTCCCCGCGGAAGACGTGGTACGCGTACATGAGGTCGCCGAGGACCCAGGAGAGCACCCCGCCGGCGAAGACGTACCACGCGCCGGCCGTCCCCGGCCGGTGCTGCCTGGCCCCGTTGACCATGACTGCGCACGAGCCCATCGCCACGGCTGCTGCCAGGATCACGGACGCCAAGCCGTACGGCAGCAGCATGTAGGCCAGCGCGGCGGCAAGCCCGCACCCCAGCCACAGCTGCCACAGCGGCGGCCACCGCAAGTCCGTCACACCCTGTCTTTTCGGCTGAATCATCGCAAAGTTGAGGTACTCGAAGGCCTCATATCGGCGCCGCCGCGGCCGACAGTGTCTGAGTTGGCCTCGGCGAAGTGGGAAGGCATCGATGACGTCGCACCCGGGCCGGTCGGCCACCCGCGCCGCCGTCGCGCTGTTCGCCGCCGCCGTCGGCTGGTTCACCGTGAACGTGGTGCATCCGGTCGGCCCGCCGGTGCTGCTCTGGGTGACGGTCCCGGCCATCGCGGTGGTTGCCACGTTCGCCTTCTGGCACGTCTCCCGGAACCCGGCGCTACCGGAGCCGACCCGCCGGTTCTGGCGGCACCTGTCCCCGGTGCCGCTGCTGATCGGCGCCGGCCAGAGCGCCCAGGCGATCGACGTGCTGGCCCACCCGGAGGTGCGCACCTTCTACACCGGGCCCTGGATGCTCGCCCTCGACGGCGCCGGCATGCTGGTGCTGAGCTACGCGCTGAGCCGGCTGCCGGTCGGCAGCGAGAAGGCCGGCACGGTCGCCCGGGTCTTCCTGGACGCCGGCAGCGTCGCGCTGGCCGCCTCCGTCTTCATCTGGCACGTCGGCACCCGCCGCGCGGTCGCCGCCGGCCTCACCCCGCCGGTGATCACCTCGCTGGTGCTCTGCGTGCTGGCGATCCTCGTCGTGTTCGCGCTGACCAAGGTCATCCTCAGCGACTACTCGGCGGTCGACGGCCGGGGCCTGCGCTACCTGGCGTCCGCCGTCTTCGTCGGTGCGCTCGCGCCGATGGCCCAGCCGCTGGTGGCGATGGCGGGCGAGGACCTCTACGTCAACCAGGTGCACCTGCCCGCGGTCTACTGCCTGGCCGCGCTCGCCGCGGCCGCCCAATGGCGCCCGGCCGCCGAGACCCGCACCCGGAGCGCCCGCAAGCGCCGCCGGCCGTACAGCCTGCTGCCCTACACCGCGGTGGCGGCGGTGGACGGCCTGCTGCTCTGGGAGGCCACGACCGGCGGCGACGACATCGTGGTGATCGCGTTCAGCGCGGTCGCCCTCACCGCCGTCGTCGTCGTCCGGCAGATCTCCGCGCTGCGCGACAACGCCCGGCTGCTGGCGCAGGTCGACCACGCCGCCAGCCACGACCCGCTCACCGGCCTCGCCAACCGCGCGCTCTTCCAGCGCCGCCTCGCCGCATCGCTGGCCACCGGCCGGCCGGTGCACGTCGCGCTGATCGACCTCGACGGCTTCAAGGAGGTCAACGACACCTTCGGCCACGAGACCGGGGATCTGCTGCTGACCACGGTTGCCGGCGTGCTGCGCGCCGGCATCCGCGAGAACGACACCGCGGCCCGCCTCGGCGGCGACGAGTTCGTGCTCATCCTGGAGGACACCGACCCCGCCGAACCTGCCCGCCCTGGCGACCCTGACCGCTCTGCCGGCGCCATCGAGGTGGCCGAGCGGATCGCCGAGGCGCTGCGCCGCGACCCGGTCCTCGCCCACGGCCGCAAGCTGCACATCCGTGCCAGCATCGGCCTCGCCGAGGGCTCCGCCGGCACCGACCCGGACGAGCTGCTGCGGCGCGCCGACGCCGCGATGTACGCGGCGAAGAAGATCCCCGGCACCGCGGTCCTCCAGCACGGCGCCGACATGCAAGCTGCGTGATGTTGCCGACCGGGTGTGTGAAGTAACGGTTCGATGCGCACCCGAAGTCCCCACGCACCGCGGTCGCCGACCCGGTGTGGGGACTTACGGTTCGATGCGCACGCGGGCGTCAGGTCGCGGGGGGCGAGCCGGCCGCGATCCGGAGGTCCGCCTCGATGGCGGCGGTGGCGGCCAGCAACGGCGGCAGCAGCCGCTCCCGGATGTCGCCGACCGTGGCACGGGCCGCGTGCACCGACACGTTCACCGCCGCGGCCACGGCTCCGGTGCGGTCCCGGATCGGCGCGGCGAGGGCCCGCAGCCCCTCCTCCAGCTCCTGGTCCACGATGGCGTGCCCCTGGTCGCGGACCCGGGCGAGCTCGGCGCGCACAGCGTCCGGCGAGCGGAGGGTCCGCTCGGTCAGCGGCTCCAGCCTCGCGCGGGCGAGGTAGGCCTCCCGTTCGGGCTCGGGCAGGGCGGCGAGCAGGACCCGGCCCATCGACGTCGCGTACGCCGGGAAGCGGGTGCCCACGTTGATCGCGACCCGCATGATCCTGCGGGTTGGGACGCGGGCGACATAGACGATGTCGTCACCGTCGAGCACCGACATCGACGACGACTCGCGCACCTGGGCGACCAGTCGCTCCAGATGCGGGGCGGCGACCTCCGGCAGGGACTGGCTCGACAGGTACGAGTACCCCAGCTCGAGCACCCGTGGCGCCAGCGAGAACAGCCGGCCGTCGGACCGCACGTACCCCAGGTCGGTGAGCGTGAGCAGGAACCGGCGCGCCGCCGCCCGGGTCAGGCCGCAGGCGCGGGCCACGTCACTGAGCGTCAACTCGCGATGCTGCGCGTCGAAGGCACGGATCACCGCGAGTCCACGTTCGAGCGACTGGACGTAGTACGGTTCCCGCGGCATCAGATGATCGAAATCAATCGTTGACGTGACACGGGGCACATCCTAGCGTTCTCGATGAGAATTCGTGTTCGTAGAGCGCACACATCCAAGGAGTAGATATGCGGCGTCTTCTCACGGGGATCATGGTGGCCGCGCTCGCCGGTTCCCTGGCGGCGTGCGGCACGGACAGCTCCGGCGACTCCGGCTCCGATTCCGGCGGCGTGGACAACGTCAAGGTCGGGGTCATCCCCATCATCGACGTCGCGCCGATCTTCCTGGGACAGCAGAAGGGGTTCTTCAGAAGCCGGAACATCGAGCTGACCATGGAGGCCGGTCAGGGTGGCGCCGCCATCGTCCCCGGTGTGGTGAGCGGGCAGTTCCAGTTCGGCTTCAGCAACGTCACCTCGCTGATGATCGCCCAGACCAAGAACGTGCCGATCAAGATGGTGGCCAACGGCGTCGCCTCCACCGGCGAGCAGGGCAAGGACTTCGGCGCCGTGGTGGTGAAGAAGGACAGCGCCATCAAGACCGCGGCCGATCTGGTCGGCAAGAAGGTCTCGGTGAACACGCTGAAGAACATCGGCGACACCGTCACGCGCGAGTCGGTCCGCAAGGCCGGCGGCGACGGCACCAACGTGAACTTCGTCGAGATGCCGTTCCCGAACATGCAGGCGGCCCTGGAGAAGGGCGACATCGACGCGGCCTGGGTGGTCGAGCCGTCGTTGTCCGCGATCAAGGCGGCCGGCGGCCGTGAGGTGGCCTCCACCTACGTCGACGCCGCGCCGAACCTGACCGTCGCCACGTACTTCGCCTCCGAGAAGCTGGTCGCTGACGACCCCGACCTGGTCAAGCGCTTCACCGAGGCGATCAACGAGTCGCTCGCCTACGCCGACGCGCACCCGGACGAGGTCCGCGGCGTGCTCGGCTCCTACACCAAGATCGACCAAGCGCTGGTCGCGAAGCTGGTGCTGCCGAAGTGGCCGGCCGAGATCAACCGGGCGTCGGTGGAGACCCTGGCCAAGCTGGGTTCGCAGGACGGCATCTTCGAGGGCAGCCCGGACCTGGAGAAGCTTCTCCCGTGACCCCGGCACGCCGCGGCGGCCCGGCCCTGCTCGGCAATCCCGTCCTGTTGGGCGGGGCCGGGCTGGCCGGGCTGCTCCTCGTCATCGAACTGCTTCCGCGGCTGGGCCTGGTGAACGAGCGGTACCTGCCGCCGACCAGCCGGATCGTGGCCGCGCTGGCCGGCGAGACCGGCGAGCCGGCGTTCTGGACGGCCCTCGGCGACACCCTGGTCGCCTGGGCGCTCGGGCTGGCCATCGCGGTCGGTGCCGGCGTCGTCGCGGGCATCGCGATCGGCTCGGTCCCGCTGTTGCGCGAGCTGACCGCGTCCACGGTGGAGTTCCTGCGGCCGATCCCCTCGGTCGCGCTGATCCCCCTCGCCGTGCTGCTCTACGGCACCGAGATCGGCTCCACCCTGATGCTGGTCTGCTACGCGGCCTTCTGGCAGGTCCTCGTCCAGGTCCTGTACGGGGTGGCCGACGTCGACCCGGTCGCCGACGAGACGGCCCGCAGCTTCCGGTTCTCCACCTGGGCCCGGATCCGGCACGTGCTCTGGCCGACCGCCCTGCCGTACGTCTTCACCGGTGTCCGTCTCGCCGCCTCGGTGGCCCTGGTCCTGGCGATCACGGCCGAGCTGGTCATCGGCGCGCCCGGCCTGGGCAAGGAGATCGCGGTGGCCCAGGCCTCCGAGGCGGTGCCCACCATGTACGGCCTGATCATCGTCACCGGCCTGCTCGGCGTGGTGATCAACATGCTGGCCCGGACCGGCGAGCGCCGGCTGCTCCGATGGCACCAGTCGGTCCGCGGGGAGGTGGCCGCCTGATGGCCGTACTCCGCAAGGTCGTGATCCTGATCGGTCTGCCGATCGTGCTGTTCGCCGGCTGGTACGTGCTCAGCGCGGGCAGCGAGAGCTTCTACGCTCCCCCGCTGCGCGACATCCTCACCGCCTTCGGCGAGACCTGGCAGGCCGACCGGCTCGGCGCCGACGTCGTGCCGAGCCTGCTGCGCCTGACCGCGGGGTACGCGCTGGCCGCCGTCCTGGGCATCGCGGCGGGCGTGGCGATCGGCCTGAACCGCCGGCTGCGCTTCACGACGGAGCCGGTCCTGGAGTTCTTCCGGGCCGTGCCGCCACCGGTGCTGGTCCCGGTCATCATGCTGTTCGCCGGCATCGGCGACGGGATGAAGGTCATCGTGATCGTTTTCGGTTGCGTCTGGCCGATCCTGCTCAACACCGTCGAGGGGGTGCGCGCGGTGGACGGCGTCGTCCTGGACACCGCCCGCGCGTACGGGGTGAGCGGCCCGGCCCGGATCACCCGGGTGATCGTGCCGTCGGCGGCACCGCAGATCGCGGCCGGGCTGCGCCAGGCGCTGTCCATCGCGATCATCCTGATGGTGATCAGCGAGATGTTCGCGGCCAGCAACGGCCTGGGCTTCACCATCGTCCAGTTCCAGCGCAGCTTTGCGATCCCCGAGATGTGGAGCGGGATCATCCTGCTCGGGCTGATCGGCTTCGTGCTGTCGCTGCTGTTCCGGCTCGCCGAGCGGCGGGCGTTGCGGTGGTACGAGGGCCTGCGCGCGGCGCAGCGCCGAGGGTAGGAGGGGCGACGATGCTCGAGGTGAAAGGCCTGCGCAAGGTCTACCGGTCCGGCAACCGGGAGGTCGAGGCGCTGCGTGACCTCACGTTCACCGTGGACAACGGCGAGCTGGTCTGCCTGGTCGGGCCCTCCGGCTGCGGCAAGACCACGCTGCTGCGGTGCGTCGCCGGCCTGCTCGACCCGACCGGCGGCGACGTGCGGGTCGACGGCCGCCCGGTGGACGGGCCGCCGCCCGGCATGGCGGTGGTCTTCCAGGAGTACGGCCGGAGCCTGTTCCCGTGGATGAGCGTGCGCGACAACGTGGAGCTGCCGCTCAAGCAGAAGAAGGTGGAGAAGGCGCGTCGCCGGCAGCTGGTGGACGAGGCGCTCGACGCGGTCGGCCTGACCGGCACCGAGTCGGCGTACCCGTGGCAGCTCTCCGGCGGCATGCAGCAACGGGTGGCGATCGCCCGCGCGGTGGCGTACGAGCCGCAGACCCTGCTGATGGACGAGCCGTTCGCCGCGGTGGACGCGCAGACCCGCGCCGACCTGGAGGACCTCGTCCGGCGGCTGTGGAAGCGCCTGAACGTGACGATCCTGTTCGTCACCCACGACATCGACGAGTCGGTGTACCTCGGTCAGCGGGTGGTGATGCTGTCCTCGTCGCCGACCGTGGTGCAGGACGAGCTGACCATCGACCTGCCCGGCAAGCGGGACCAGCTGCACACCCGGGCCGACCCGCGCTTCATCGAACTGCGCACCAAGGTGTACGAGCAGATCCAGCTCGCCAAGAAGAACGCCTGACCCGAGTGTGTGAAGTTCGGGTGCGATGCGCACCCGAACTTCACACACTGCGGGGTCAGCGCTTGGTGACCGCTGCCTCGACCACTGCACGCACCTCGGCACGGGCGTCAGAGGCGTCCGAGAACGTCCGGGCCTGCGCCGCCGAAGCGGTCGGGTCCGGCTGCGGCACCGGGTCGCACTTGACGTCCGACCGGTTGCCGCGCACCCGGTCCGGCAGGTCGCCGGTGGCCAGGTAGGCCGCGATGGTGTCGTCGGTGCAGGCGATGCCGCTCAGCGAACCGGAGTGCGTGGTCCCGCCGACGCCCTCGATCAGCACCGACTTCGGGAACCGCTTGCGGACCTCGAGGGCACCGCCGAACGGGGTGGCGGCGTCGTTGGTCTCGGAGATCAGCAGGATCTCCGGGACCTTCTTGCCGTTCACCTCGACCGGCTTGCCGGCCTTGGCGCCCCACCAGATGCACGGGGCGTTGAACCAGGCGTTGTTCCAGGTGATGAACGGGTACCTGACATGGGTCCGCCAGTTGTCCCGCTGCCACTTGGACCATTTCGTCGGCCACTGCACGTCGGTGCACTGGACGCCGAGGTAGACCGCGTAGCCGTTGTCGGCGCCGGGGGCGCCGGGCTCGGCGAACAGGGCCAGCAGCCCCTCCGGGTCCTTGTTGTTGACCCAGGCGGAGAACGCCTCGGCCACCGACTCCCAGCCGTACACGTAGTAGCCGGCGGAGACGAAGATGTCGTTCCACTCGGCCGGGCCGATCTTGCCGGCGGCCGGCGCCTTGATCAGCGAGTACAGCGTGGCGTAGTACTTCTGCTTCACCACGCGGGCGGACGTGCCCAGGTGGTAGACCGAGTCGTACTTGGCGATCCAGGCGAAGTAGACGTCCATGTTCTTGTCGAACTGGACGTCCTGGTCGAGGTTCGCGTCGTACCAGACCCGCTCGGGGTTGACCACGCCGTCGAACACCATCCGGCGGACCCGGTCCGGGTGCAGGGTGGCGTAGACCTGGCCCAGGTACGTCCCGTACGAGAAGCCGTAGAAGTTGATCTTCCGCTCACCGAGGGCCTTCCGCAGGCTCTCCATGTCGGCGATCGTGTCCGTGGTCCGCAGGTGGTCGAGCAGCTCGCCGCCGGCCACGTCGCACGCCTTCGCGTACCCCTTGGCCTTGGCCAGCCAGGTCTTCTCGATCGACCTGGTGACCGGCACGTAGAACGGGCGGTTGTACCCGGTGTACTCCGGGTCGCAGCTCAGCGCCGGGACGCTGGAGCCGACGCCGCGCGGGTCGAAGCCGATCCAGTCGTAGTAGTCGCCGGCGCCGTTCGGGATCGCCGCGCCGAGCGTGGCGAGACCGAGGCCCGAGCCGCCGGGGCCGCCCGGGTTGGTGAGCATGACGCCCTGATATTCGGCGTCGCTGGACTTGTGCGCGACCCGGGACACCGCAATCTTGATCTTGGTGCCGGCGGGCTTCGCATAATCCAGGGGTACGACCAGGAAACCGCACTGCGCGCCGGCTCGCACCAGGCTCGCTCGCGTGCAGGTGCCCCAGTCGATGGGTGGGGGTGTGTAACCACTCGCCGCGGAACCGGGATTGCCGGAACCGTGCGCCTGGGCCGCCGCCGGCGTCACCGCGGCGCCGATGAGGCCCACGGACGCGGCGATGGTGGCCGCCAGGATTCTTCGCATCCTCTGCCTTCCGTTGTCGAACCGTATGGGTCGATCACCGCAGCTTAAGCATTCAGAGATGGAGATGCGCCTCTCGTGCGGCATCATTTTCCGAAGTGACGATAGGTATCGATTGATATGACAGCCCGGCCGGAGCGCTCTGCGATGCTCGGGCGGATGCCGGCGCTCCACCCCCGCGCCGGCCCGAACCCTCAGCCCGCGGAGGAAACCCGTGCGAGCACCAGCACTCATCGGCGTGGCGGCCATGGTCGCCGGCCTGGCCGCGGCCACCCCGGCCCAGGCGGCCGCGGCGGCTCCCGACATCGCCCTGGCCAACGTGAAGGCGCACCTCACCCAGTTCCAGAACATCGCCACCGCCAACGGCGGCAACCGCGCGCACGGGCGGCCCGGATATCTCGCCTCGGTCACCTATGTGAAGAACCTGCTCGACGCGGCCGGGTTCACCACCACCCAGCAGTCGTTCACCTACAACGGCGCCACCGGCTACAACCTGATCGCCGACTGGCCGGGCGGCGACACCTCGGACACCCTGATGATCGGCGGCCACCTGGACAGCGTGGCTGTGGGCCCGGGCATCAACGACAACGCGTCCGGATCGGCGGGCATCCTGGAGGTGGCGCTGCAGGTGGCGCGGACCGGCTTCCAGCCGGACCGGCACCTGCGCTTCGCCTGGTGGGGCGCGGAGGAGCTGGGTCTGCGCGGCTCCCGGGCGTACGTGAACGGGCTGACCGCGGCGCAGCGGTCGTCGATCACCGGTTACCTGAACTTCGACATGATCGGCTCGCCGAACCCCGGATACTTCCTCTACGACGGCGACAACTCCGACGGCACCGGCGCCGGTCCCGGCCCGGCCGGCTCCGCGCAGATCGAGCAGACGCTGGCGGCGTACTTCACGTCGATCGGGGTGCCGACCCGGGGCACCGACTTCGACGGGCGCAGCGATTACGGCCCGTTCATCTCGGCGGGCATCCCGGCGGGCGGCATCTTCACCGGCGCGGAAGGCACCAAGACCGCCGCGCAGGTGCAGCTCTGGGGCGGCACGACGGGCCGCTTCGACCCCTGTTACCACGCCGCGTGCGACACGATCACCAACATCAACGACACCGCGCTGAACCGCAACTCCGACGCCATCGCGTACACCGTGTGGAACCTGGCCGACGACGGTGGCACCGAGCCGCCGCCCGGCACCACGGTCTGGGCCGACGACCTGGAGACCGCCACCGGCTGGACGGCGCTGACCACCGACACCGCCACCTCCGGCCGGTTCGAACGCGGCAACCCGGCGGCGACCACCAGTTCCGGCGTCGCCACCCAGCTCGACGCCGCGGCCTCCGGCAGCTTCGCCCTGGTCACCGGCGCGACCGCGGGCGCCAGCGCCGGCGCCAACGATCTGGACGGCGGCGTGAGCACGCTGGTCTCGCCGCAGATCACCCTGCCGGCGGGCACGCTGACGCTCAGCCTGTCCTGGTACCTGAGCCACCTGAACAACGCGAGCACCGCCGACTACCTGCGGGTGCGGGTGGTCTCCGGCTCCACCACGACGACGGTGCTGTCACAGACCGCGACGGCGGCCAACAAGGCCGCGGCCTGGACGACTGCGACGGCGAACCTCTCGTCGTACGCCGGCCAGACCGTCCGCATCCAGGTGGAGGCGGCCGACGCCGCCACCGCTTCGCTGGTCGAGGCAGCCGTCGACAACCTCCGCATCACTCGCGCCTGACCACCCGCAGCGTGTGAACTTCGGGCTCGATATGAGCCCGAAGTTCACACGCTGCTGTCGCTGCGCTCAGGCCGGTACGCGTCCTGCCGATGAGGATGCACATGACGAGCCCCCCGCAGCCTTCGGCGGCGCCCGCCGGCTGGTATGCCGATCCCAGTGGCCTCCCCGCCCTGCGCTGGTGGGACGGGCAGGAGTGGACCTCGCACGTGCAGCCGGGCGCGGTCGGCGCCCCACCCACGACGATCTCCGCGGGGTGGCGCGGGGGCCCGGCCACCAAGCCGGTCGGGAAGCCGCTGCCGGGGGCGCACACGGTGGAGTCGCCGACGGACCTGTTCGCGCCGACTGTGCCGGCGGCAGCTGAGCAGGGTGCGGCGCAGCAGCCGGGTCCGGGGCCCGCACCGAGCACCACATTCCTGACGCAGCCGGCGGACGCCGTGTCGGAACAGCTGGGTTATGCGTCGCCGGCACCGGTCACGCCGGCCCCGGCCGCGAAGCCGCCGGCGAAACGCGCTGTCCTGGTCGGCGCGATCGGGCTGGTGATCAATCCGCTGCTGCTGTGCTCTCTCTACGCGATCCTGACCGGGCTGCGGGTGATCCGCTCATCGCCGGCCGGGCGCCGCGACGGCCTGCTCGCTGTCGGACTGGGCGCGGGCGGCATCGTGACGCAGGCGGTTCTCGCCGCACTGTTCGTCATGCTGCTCTGACCGGGCGCCGTGCGGCGCCTCTGATCATCACGATGGAAATTGTCCGATCATACTGCGCGGCTGTCGGATAGCTTTCTCTGGAAAAACGCGCCGGTCGTCCGGGTCGAGAATTCCGGAATGGAGAACAGGGCGGTCGGCAAGCTCCGCTCCCTGGCCGTGACGGTCCTGGTGGCCGTGCTGGCGGGAGCCGTCGTCGTGCTGACCCCACTGGCTGCCGGCGCTCTGCGGGCCCAGCGGACGGACGTCGACGTGGTGAATCTCCGGGCCTACCCGGAAATCGATGATCGCATTCTGTCCGACGAGTTGAGAAAGGCCGGGGCGCCGTCCGGCGTACTGCTCATCATTCCACCGGACGGGCGGATCACCGGGCGCCAGTTCGACTGCACGGACGATTGGCTGCCGCAGTCCTGTCCGATCATTCACGAATACTCCCGGCGGGTCGTGCTCGCCGACGTCCGGGACAGCGGCGCCACGCTGGACGCGCTCTACGGCGCGGACACGGCGGACGACAGCGGAGCCACCTATGTGCGGTCCGGCCGGCAACCGCTGAGCGGCACCTTCGCCTGGGGCGCGGCCATGAAGGTGGGGTTGGGGATGATCGTCGTCACTGCGGCTGCCTTCTTCTTCGTGCTGCGGATGCGCCCGCGCAGATTCGTCATGCAGTCGGCCGTGCCGGAGCCCGGACCGGGGCCGGAACCAGGGCCCGGCCGGCCGGTGCGCCCCGGGCCGGGGCACGTCTCCGGGCCGCCGGCGGTGCACGCCGGATCGCAGGCGGTGCAGCGCATGGCCGCCGCTCCGGCCCGGCCGGGCCGGTCCGCGCCGCTGTCGGCACCGAAGCCGCCGCGGCCCGCGCCGTTGCCGCCCGGCGTCATCCCGGCCGCCGGGCGCCGGGTGGTGGCCCGCACCCACTTCGGGCCGCACGGCGGCTATGTGGACGCCGACGGCGTGGTCCTGTGGGCCAGCCTGGCCGAGCCGGCCGGCCGCGCCGTCCCGGGACAGCCGCTGACCGTGGTCGGCCCGGATCGCGGCGAGCACAGCCTCGTCGTCTCGCATCACGTCATCGAGGAGGTACGGCCATGACGGTCGATGCCCTGCCCGTCCGCCAGGCGCGCAACCGCACGCTGATCACGCTGGTCCTGGACACGTCGTCGTCGATGCGGCAGACCGGGGCGATCGACGAGCTCAACGACGCGCTGCGCAAGTGGTGCGAGGAGCTGCGCGGCAACGACTCGCTGCAGATGTCCGGCGAGATCGCGATGATCACTTTCGGCAAGGACCACGTGCAGGCCGTCGATCCGAGCGGCCGGATCAGCGGCAACACGACCCAGCCGTACGTGCCGTTGCGCGATTTCGACCCGCCCCGGCTGGAGGCCGGCGGCGTCACCCCGATGGTCGAGGCGATCCAGTACGCGCTGGAGGTGCTCAGCATCCGGCGCAACGAGCTGACCAGTGAGGGCGTGGGTCTCGCGTACCGGCCGATGCTGCACCTGATCACCGACGGCGTGCCGACCGACCCGCACGGCAACCGGACCGACCGGTGGCGGGACGTGGCCGCGATGCTGCGCCAGCACGAGGCCGGCAAGCACCTGCTGTTCTTCGCCCTCGGGGTGCGCGGGGCCGACCAGGAGGTGCTCAGCGGGCTCGCCCCGAAGGCGTGGTACCTGCTCGAGGACACCGACTTCAGCAAGGTGCTGCGGCTGGTCTCGACCAGCATCGGCTCGGCGCAGGCGGAGTCGCGGGACGCCTCGGCCGAGGTCATCTACGACCATTTCCAGCGGGACAACCGCAAGAACGAGGAGATGCGCCGCTGGCTCGAGCGGGAAGGTGCCGCAGACGATGGCTGACAGCCGCCTGGAGCGTGGCTGGCGGGTGATCTCGGCGTCGGTGGCCGGTCCGAACCACGCCAGCGTCGGGATCGAGAACCAGGACAGCATGCGGACCGGCATGGTGGGCGACGCGCTGCACCTGCTGGCGGTCGCCGACGGGGCCGGCTCGCAGCCGCGGGCCGCGCACGGGTCGCGGCTGTCGATGGAGGCCGCGCGGGACGCGGCGAACCGGGTCTTCGCGGCCGCCCCGCGGTCTCTCGCCGAGTGGCAGCGGGCCACCCGGATGTTCGCGGCCGAGTGCCTCGCCGAGTTCGACGAGCACGTCGAGCGCGCGCTGACGCCGTTGCGGGCCCGGCCGACCGCGACCGGGGCGGACACCGCGGCCCGCGCGGAGTTCGCCACCACGCTGCTGGCGGTGGTGGCCGACCCGCCGTTCTTCGCCTACGTCTGCGTCGGCGACGGCTTCCTGGTCGTCGAGCGGGCGCCGGGCGGCTCGCACCTGGTGCTGGCGCCGCCGTCCGGGCGGGAGACGGCCAGCGAGACGGTCTTCCTCACCTCGCTCGGCCGGGAGACCGACCTGCGCTGCGGGGTGCTCGTCGATCCGGCGGTCGTCGGGCTGGCGCTGTGCACCGACGGGCTCATCGACGGCCTGCTGGACCTCGCCCCGTCGCAGGACGGGCTACGGCTGCTGACCGCGCCGGCCGACTTCGACGCGTACTTCGCGGCGTTCCGCGCGCCCGGGGTGGACGGCACCGAACTGAGCCGGAAACTGCAGTCCCGGGAGTTCGCCGCCTCCTCCGGCGACGACAAGACGATGGTGCTGGCGGTCCGGCGATGACCACGCTGAGCCTGCGGACGTCCACCGGCCGGCGGGTGCAGATCCTGGTCGACCAGGAGATCGGCAGCGGCGCGGAGGGCACCATCTATCCGGTCGCCGACTCGCCGCACGTCTGCGCCAAGATCTACAGCGACTTCGACCGGGCCACCGCGCTCGGGCACCGGATGGAAGTGCTCACCCGGATGGCCCCGGTGTCCTGGGGCGGTGACTGCCCGGAGCATCTGCACACCGCATGGCCGCGCTCCACGCTGCGGGACGGCAACGGTGACCTGCGCGGCGTGGTGATGCCCCGGATCGACGGCACCCCGCTGCTGCGGCTGCGCGATCCGCTGCGCCGGGTCGAGATCCTGGACGAGCCGACCTGGCGGACCACCTTCGCGATCGCGGCCCGGGTCGGCCGGCTCTTCGACATGCTGCACACGGCCGGTGTGGTGGTCGGCGACGTCAGCCCGTCCAACGTGCTGGTCGACCGGCATGGGCACGTGACGCTGCTCGACTGCGACGGCGTGCAGTTCACCGACCCGCGGACCGGCACGCTGTACCGGGGCGAGAAGTTCACCCCGGAGTACGCGGCCCCGGAGGTCCTCAACGGCACCGGGCTGACCCGGGAGCACGACCTGTTCGGGCTCGGCGTGATGGTCTGCGAGCTGCTGATGGAGGGCGAGCACCCGTTCGGCGGGGTGTCCACCGAGCGGCCGCCGTCGGTGAGCGTCGAGGAGAACATCAAGCGGCTGAACAACCGGGTGACCCGGGCCGAGCGGCTGGTGGCGTCGCCGGACGCGCTGACCGCCGAGATCCTGCCCGCCCGGATCCACGACCTGATCCGCGGCTGCTTCGAGGACGGCTTCCTGGAGCCCGCGCGCCGCCCCGGCGGGCAGGCGTGGGCGCACGAGCTGGACCAGGCCGGCTACGAGCTGATGGGCTGCCGGTACAACCCCCGGCACGCGTACCACCGCTCCGCCCCGTCGTGCGTGTGGTGTGCGCGGATCGCCGCCGGGTACGGCGATCAGTTCCCGCCGCCGGCCGGCTGGGCCGCGCCGCTCGCGGTCACACCGCGCGTGGTGATGTCCGAGCGGGTCGCGGTCGGCGCCCTCTCGGCGTACCCACCGCCGCCCGCGCCCTTCGGTGCGGCACCGGCCCCGCTCCCGGCGCCGGTCCCCCGGTCGCGCGCGATGCCCACCTGGGCGATCGTGCTGATCGTCGTGGTGCTGGCGTTGATCTGCATCGGCATGGCGTCGTGATGACCGGGCCGGCCGTGCGGGTCGCGGCGGTGCACCCCGGGTGCACGGTGCTCGGGCCGGGCACCCGGTTCGCGATCTGGGTGCAGGGATGTCCGCTGGACTGCCGCGACTGCGTCAGCCCGCAGTGGATCCCGGCGGAGGGCGGCCACGAGACACCGGTCGGCGAGCTGGCCGAGCGGGTCGTCCGGGAGGCCGCCGACGGGCTCACCATCTCCGGTGGCGAGCCGTTCGCGCAGGCCGGCGCGGTCGGCCGGCTGATCGAGGAGGTCCGCGCCCACCGGGACCTGTCGGTGCTCTGCTACACCGGCTTCACGATCGAGCACCTGCGGCGGCACGGGACGCCCGCGCAGGCCCGGCTGCTCGGCCTGGTGGACCTGCTGATCGACGGGCCGTACCTGGTGGGCCGGCACGCCGACCTGCGCTGGCGCGGCTCGGCCAACCAGCGGATCCACCACCTGACCGACCGGCACGCCGACCTGCGCGAGGACCCGGGGTCCGGGGTGGGACTGCAGTTCGAGATCGACGGCTCGGGGACGCTGACGTGGCTCGGCGTGCCGCCGGTGCCCGGTTTCCGGGGCCGGCTGGAGCGCGCGCTCGGGGTGGCGGGCCCATGAGCAGGTCGCCCAAGTACAGCTTCGCCCAGCTCGGCCGGCAGGCGCACGAGCGGCTCCGGCGTGAGCAGAGCGACCGGCGCCGGCGCCGCGCCGAGGTGGTGGACGCGGAACGGCGCCGGGCGCTGGACACCGCCCGGGCCGTTGCGATCGCGCGGCACCGCGGGCTGGCCGGCCACGCCGGGTCCGTGCCCGGCCTCGGCGCGACGCTCGCCGACGCGCTCGCCGCGATCCACCGGGCCACCACCGAGGCCGCGCTGGCCGCCGCGGACGGCGTGCTGGACGCCGCGGAACGGCAGATCGGCCGGCAGCGGGCGGAGGACACCCAGCGGGGCCGCACCGGCCCGGACCGGGTCGCGGTGCTCACCGCGGAGCTCGCCGGCTTCGGCCCGGACCGGCTGCGCCTGGACCCGGCCGGCGCCGCCGTGGTGGAGACCGGGTTCGCCCGCCTGCGCACCCAGGAGCAGCCCACCGGGGACGCCGTCGAGGAGGTCGAGGCCGCGGTGCGCCGGCACCTGGAGCGGGCCCTGGCGGTGCGCGGCGACCAGGCCCGGACGCGTCGTGCCGCGGTCGCCCGGATCGACGAGCTGGCGGCCCGGCTGAGCGTGCTGGAGGACGACGCCCGGACGGCACGGGTCCGGGTGCTCGACGGCGACCGGGCCGCGGACGCGCTGGGCGTGCTGCGCGGGCAGATCGCGGCCGGCGACGTCACCGACGTGCTGCGGCTCTGCGCCCGGCTGGAGCAGCGGCTGGACGCCAGCGAGGCGGACCTGGACGCCACCATCGATCAGATCGCCCAGCGGCGGGCGATCCTGGGCTCGCTGATCAAGGCGCTGCCCGACGTCGGGTTCGCGGTGGACGGCGGCAGCCTGACCGAGAACGCGGACGGCGCGATCGCGCTGCGCGCCGTCCGGGCCGGCGGGGACACCATGGCGGTCGTCGTGGAGCCGCGCGACGGCGAGCACCGGGTGCTCTACAACTCCGACCGGCTGCGGCGCGAGCAGCGGCAGGGCCGGGGCGAGGCGGCCTGCGCCCAGCTGGTCGAGGTGATCGACGCCCTCCAGGCCTCCGCGATCCGCGACGGCGTCGTGCTGAGCACGGTCTCCTGGGAGGGCCGGGACCGCCCCGGCACGCCCGGCGCGATCGCCCGGCGGCAGCCCGCCGAGCAGGTCAAACAGCAGAAGGGGCAGCCATGGGCACGCTGACGGCGCCGCGCGGCGCCCCCTGGCTCGTCCGCGCCTATCACGAGCTGCAGCGCCGCCGGCATCTGGTGATCCACGGCAACGTCGACGACCAGGTGCGGTGGCACGACCGGTACCAGCCGTTCACGGACACCCTGATGGACTTCCTCGCGGTCGCCGGCTTCGACGTGATCGTGCGGTACGACCTGGCCGGCGGCCTGCGGTACCACAACGAGGCGAGTCGCGAGTTCGTCCGGCAGCACCTCGGCGAGGCCGCGAGCGACAGCGCCCGCGTGCCCCGGAGCCGCCCCCGGCGCGACGGTGCGGTCACCTCCGCCGACCTGCTCGAGCAGCAGCTGCTGGCGGCCGGGCAGGCGCAGCCGCGGACGGCGGTCGACGTGCTGGCGCTCGCGTTGCGGCTGATGTCCCAGCCGGAGCGGCCGTGCGTGGTGGTGATCGAGTCGGCCGATCTGATCGTGGGGCGGGAGTCCGAGCTCGGCGCCGACCACGTGATGCAGCTGGCGTACGCCCGCCGGCTGCTCGCCTCGGGCGCGGCGGCCCCGCCCGGCCGTCAGCCGTACCACAACACGATCGTCTTCGTGGTCCGCGACCTGGCCTCGCTCCCGGTCTGGCTGCGCCGCGACAACCCGCACGTCGCCACGGTGCTCGCCGACCGCCCCGGGATCGCCGAGCGGGCCGCGTTCCTGCGCGAGAACCTGCTCGGCTATCACCAGGCGGACACGATGACCGCGGAGGCCCGGGACAACGCGGTCCGGGTGCTGGCCAACCTGACCGACGGCATGACGATCGTCGACATCGGCGCGCTGAGCGTGACCTCGCAGGTCGCTCTCATCCCGCCGTCGATGCCGCGGCGGCTGGTGGCCCGGCACCGGTTCGGGCTGCGCGACGACCCGTGGGAGCAGCTCGACATCTCCAAGATCAAGTCCGCCGAGCAGTTGCTGTCCCGCCGGGTCATCGGGCAGCTGCCGGCGGTCCGCGCGGTCACCGACGTGCTGGTCAACGCCCGCGTCGGGCTCGACTTCGTCTCCGACGGCCAGCAGACCGGGACCCGCCCGAAGGGCGTCTTCTTCTTCGTCGGGCCGACCGGCGTGGGCAAGACCGAGCTGGCCAAGGCGCTGGCCGAACTGGTCTTCGACGACGAGTCGGCGCTGCGCCGGTTCGACATGAGCGAGTACAGCCAGGAGCACACCAGCGAGCGGCTGACCGGGGCGCCGCCCGGGTTCGTCGGGCACGATCACGGCGGCACGCTGACCAACTGGGTCCTCGACCGGCCGTTCAGCGTGCTGCTGTTCGACGAGATCGACAAGGCGCACGAGAAGATCCTCGACAAGTTCCTGCAGATCATCGACGACGGCCGGCTGACCGACGGGCAGGGGCGTACGGCGTACTTCACGCACTCCCTGGTCATCTTCACGTCGAACATCGGCGCCGGGGACATCCGGCGGACGTTCACCGACCCGGCCATGTCGTACGAGGCGATCAAGGAGCACTTCAACCAGGCGGTCGCCGACTTCTTCACCACCCGGCTGCGCCGCCCCGAGCTGCTCGGCCGGCTCGGCAGCGGGATCGTGGTGTTCGACCTGCTCCGGGAGAACGTGATCGTCGACATCTGCGACAAGTTCCTCGACCAGATCAGGACGGCCGCCCTGGCCCGGGGGTACGACCTGGTCCTCGACCGCACCGCGATCGGGCGCGCGGTGGTCGACGAGATCACCCGGCACGGCGCGGCGCTCGGCGCCCGGCAGATCCGCAGTCCGCTGCTGGAGCAGTGGGTGCGCGTCCCGCTCAACCGCTGGATCCTCGAGCACCAGCCACCGCCGGGCACCCGGATCTTCGTGCATCGCAGCGACACGTCGCCGCCGTTCGCCATCGACACGCTGGGCGAGCCGGAGCCGTCATGACCACCCCGCCACCGCGGTCCGACCCGGACGACTTCGCCAGCCTGCTGGCCGAGGTCGACTACTACGAGCACCGGGCGGCGCTCGACCGCGACGACTTCGACCGGTACGTGCGGGCCGAGGCCGCGCTGGAGGACGCGATCAGCGCCGAGGCGGCCCGGCGGCAGAACGAGTTCCGCTTCGCCGAGGCCGACGCGCTGCTCGGCCAGTTCGTGGCGCTGAACCGGACCCAGCGCGACATCGCCGAGCGGGAGATGGCCCGCACCGGCCTGGACGACGACCACCTCCGGCAACTCGACTACGTCCGGGCCGCCGCCGCCGGCAACGTCCTGCTCGCCGAGGGGCAGCAGAACGCCAACCGGGCCGAGCGGTGCCGGCTCGCCGGCGACTTCCAGCTCGCCCGGGACCATCTCGGCGAGGCGAAGAAGTGCTTCCGGCAGCTCGCGCTCAGCGACCTGCCGCTGCAGCCGGTCGGCGAGCTGCGGTACACCCTGGCCGAGAGCACCGCCGAGATGCTGGCCGGCCTCGCGCAGATGCAGACCGGCGACTTCAAGGGCGCCTATCAGAGCTTCGACCGCACCCACGTCGCGCTCGACGAACTGCTGGTCGACGTCGACCAGGAGCGCGAACGGGCCGCCGACAAGATCGACGCCACCTTCGAAGGGCTGCGCCACGACCTCGCCGACGGGATCCGCTACATCCAGGCCGTGCAGAGCTTCGTGGAGACCCTGCGGGAGGCGCAGAACGGCAACTACGGCGACGCCATGCTGTCCGGCCGGGAGGCGGTCGGCCATTTCCAGCGCATCGTCGACGAGGCGGTGGCCCGCAAGGTGTCGCGCAACGCCCAGGCGCTGCACGAGACCGGGCTGGCCCGGGTCAACGGCTGGCTGAGCTGGGTGAACGCCGAACTCGCGGTCGACGAGTGCCGCTGGGCCGCCTGCCGCGAGCACGTCCGCGCGGCGCGCAACCACTGGAACCTCGCCGCCCGGCTGGCCGCCCGCAACACGTACCTCGGGATCGTCACCCAGCGCTCCGACGACGGGAACACCGACCTGCTGCTGCAGAACACGCTGCGGCGCTGCGACCGCGAGCTGGCGTTCCGTAAGGAGATCGACGCACTCAACGCCAGGTTCGCCCATGCCAACCGGATCGAGATCCAGGCCGTCGGCCAGGGAGGAAACGCCATGTCCTCGTCCAGCAGCTACAACTTCAACGGGCCGGTCAGCTCGAACATCATCGGCAGCGACGCCCGCATCGAGAACGCGCACGCCGAGCAGCACGCCGGCGCCGACCTCAAGCAGCTCGCCGGGCAGCTGGCCGAGCTGCGTGACGTGCTCGGCACGGCGGCCCGCACCCACGAGGAGCGGGAGACGGTCCAGGCGGTGGCCGCCGCGCAGGAGGCCGCGAGCCGCAACGACGAGGCCGGCGCGCGCGGCCACCTGGCCCGGGCCGGGCGGTGGGCGCTCGGGGTCGCCGAGCAGCTGGCGCTCGCCACGGCGACCACCGCCATCAGGACGGCGATCGGGATCTGAGCCCGGCCGGAGAGTCCGAAGTGACCGATCACGGACACCCCCGTGCGGCCGGCGTGCCGGGTCATTAACGTGACGCCAAGCATTCTTCGCAGGAAGGGCGTCTCGTGTCATCTCCGGCGCACGCACAACCGGGGCGACGCAACCGGATCCTCGCGCTCGCCCTCGGCATCCTCCTCGGCCTGATCCTGCTCGCCGTCCTGCTCACCCAGTGCGCCGGCCCGGACGACCCCGGGCCGCCGACAGCGACCGGGCCCGGCTCGGCGAGCGTGGCGCCGGGCACCGAGTCCTCGCCGGTTCTGCCCGACGGGTCGACGGCGCCGGACTCACCGCCGCCCGGCGACGGCCCGGATCCCGGCGGTGGTTCGGGCGCCGACCCGAGCGCCGATCCGGAACCGGACTCCGATGGGGCCGAGCCCGGCGACGGTGCGACGACGGCGCCGACGCCGAAGGGCGGCGTGGACGCCGGTGGTGGCAGCGGGGCACCGGACCGGCGTGTGCCGTTCCTGACGATCGGAGTGTTCCTGCTGGTGGGGGCGGCGGGCGCGGCTTGGGTGGCGGTCGGCCGCCGGTCGCGTGCCTGATCGCTTCCGGCTCCAGGACCGCTTCCGCGTCCGGGACCGCCGGGCGGCCGGGCTCGCGGGGCTGCTGGCCCTGCTCGGCACGGCGAGCATCACGATGGGCCTGCGGGTCGAGGCGGAGACGCTGCCGCCGGTCGCCGCCTCGAACACCTCGCCAACGCCACCGGCCGCGGTCGCCGTCTGGCCCGGGATTCCCGCCTCACCCGGCCCGTCGCCGTCCGGCACGGGATCGCCAGGCCCGGGATCGGCCGGCGCGAGCGTGGGTCCGCGGCGGCCGCCGGCCGGGATGCCACGGTCGGAGCCGGTCCGGTTGGAGATCCCGGCGATCGGCCTGCGGGCCCCGATCAGCGGGGTGGGCCTCAACGGCGACGGCACCCTCGAGGTGCCGCCGCTGCGGGCGGGCGCGCCGGCGGGCTGGTACCGGCATTCGCCGACGCCGGGCGAGCCCGGCGCGGCGGTGATCATCGGCCATGTGGACACGGCACGCGAGGGTCCGGCGGTCTTCTTCCGGCTGCGGGAGGTCGAAGTCGGTGACACCGTGGGGGTACGACGTGACGACGGTTCCGTGGCTCGTTTCACGGTGACCCGTGTCGCCGGCTATCCGAAACGGGACTTCCCGACCGCGGAGGTCTACGGCCCGGTCGATCACCCGGGACTGCGATTGATCACGTGCGGTGGCGCCTTCGACCGGGCGCGCGGGAGCTACCGCAGCAACATCGTCGTCTATGCCTCCGCAGTAGACCCTCCATCGTGATCGGAACCGCTTCCGGTACCGGTTTCAGGGGGCTTTTCGGGCACCCTGGTTCCGGAACACGCCCGGCTCGTACCGATCCGAACCCTATGCCGGTTGGCCCCTCTTGACATGGAGCGGAGCCGATTGCTTCTGTGACCGGGATCATTGCGATCTTGTTACGGAAGGGATCCCTCCGCATGACGCGAATTCGCGAGCGTAGTGGCCGTACACCACTGCGCCGCATCACCGCCGGAGCGCTCGCTCTCGGCCTGACGCTGACCGTTGTCGGCGCCACGGCCGGACCGGCCGCCGCCACGCCGAAGGGCACCGCGGCGCCGAACCTCGGCGCGAACGTGACCGTCTTCGACCCCAGCATGCCGGTGGAGCAGATCCAGGCGAAGCTGGACGCCACCCACGCCGCCCAGGTCAACAACGAGATGGGTACGGCGCGGTACGCGTTCCTGTTCAAGCCGGGGACCTACGGCACCGCCGAGCGGCCGCTGCAGTTCCAGGTCGGCTACTACACCGAGATCACCGGTCTCGGCGCCGACCCGGGCGACGTCGTGATCAACGGCAAGGTGGAGGTCTACAACCGCTGCCTGAGCACCGATCCGGCCAACCCGAACTGCATCGCGCTGGTCAACTTCTGGCGTACCATCTCCAACCTGACCGTCAACGTCAACGGGGCGGGCCAGGACGGCTGCCGGGCGGGGGCCAACTTCTGGGCCGTCTCCCAGGCCGTCTCGATGCGCCGGGTGCAGTTCACCGGCGGACCGCTGACACTGATGGACTACTGCACCGCCGGCCCGCAGTACGCCAGCGGCGGCTTCATCGCGAACTCCAAGCTGCCGGCCACCACCAACGGCTCGCAGCAGCAGTGGCTCACCCGCAACAGCGAGGTCGCGAGCTGGTCGAACGCGGTGTGGAACCAGGTGTTCTCCGGAGTGAAGGGCGCGCCGGACGAGTCCGCGTTCCCGAACCCGCCGTACACCACCCTGGAGAGCACCCCGGTCAGCCGGGAGAAGCCGTACCTCTTCGTGGACGCGAAGGGTAAGTGGCAGGTCAAGGTGCCGGCCGCGAAGCGCAACACCAGCGGCACCGACTTCACCTCCGCGGGCGGCCGCACGCTGCCGCTGTCGGACTTCTACATCGCGAAGCCCGGCGACTCGGTGGAGAAGATCAACCTGGCGCTCGCGCTGGGTAAGCACCTGCTGCTGACCCCGGGCGTGTACGACATCGCCCGCAGCATCCACGTGTGGCGGCCGAACACGGTCGTCCTCGGAATCGGCCACGCGACCCTCACCGCGGTCAACGGCTCGATCCCGCTCGACGTCGCCGACGTGCCCGGCATCGTCGTCGCCGGCGTGACCATCGACGCCGGCACCAAGGAGTCCCCGGTTCTGCTGCGTGTCGGCAAGAAGCACGGACTCAAGATCAGCAACCCGGCCAACCCGACCACGCTGAGCGACGTGTACTTCCGCGTCGGCGGCCCGCACATCGGCAAGGCCAACATCGCGCTCGAGGTGAACAGCGACGACGTGCTCATCGACCACACCTGGGTGTGGCGCGGGGACCACGGCGTCGAGGGCTTCACGCAGGGCGTGAACGGTGACACCGACCGGTGGCGTACCAACACCGGCCGGTACGGCGCGGTCATCAACGGCGACGACGTGACCGCGACCGGTCTGTTCGTCGAGCACTTCCAGAAGTACAACACCGTCTGGAACGGCGAGCGGGGCACCACGGTTCTCTACCAGAACGAGCTGCCGTACGACCCGCCGACGCAGGCGGACTGGATGAACGGCAACGTCAAGGGCTACGCCGGGTACAAGGTGGGCGACAAGGTCCGCCAGCACAACCTGTACGGCGGCGGCGTCTACGTGTTCAACCAGAACAACCCGGCCATCGAGACCGAGAACGGGTTCGAGGTGCCGAACCGGCCGGGCGTCAAGCTGCACCACATCATGACCGTCAACCTCAGCGCCGGCGTGATCAACCACGTCGTCAACGGCGTCGGTGAGGCCGCGGACATGACCAAGGTGGGTCAGCCGGTCTACGTGACCGACTACCCCGCCGCTCCGTAACACCCGAGTCTGGTGGTCACCTGTTCACGGGGCGGGTGACCACCAGCACCGGCCGTCCGGCCTTCTCGATCAGGATGAGCGGCACGCTGCCCAGCAGGCGCTGCGCCACCACCGGGCGGACGCTCGAACCGACCACGATGAGATCGGCGCGGAGCTCTTCCGCGTACCGGATGATCTGCTCGACCGGCCGGCCCGGCAGCACCGTGCGCGTGGCCTCGATGCCCGCCCCCGCCAGTCGTTGCACCGCGGCGTCCGCCGCCTGCTCCGCACGCTCCAGATAGACGCTGCGCGGCAGCGGCGCGAGATGCTCCGTCTCCAGCTCGTCGACCGCCACGACCGTGACCGATCCGCCGGTCTGCCGCACCAGATCGGCCGCCGCGTCGGTGACCCACGGTTGATCCGCCTCGGGATTGGCGGCGAGCAAGATGCGCATGAATGCCTCCCCGGACGCTCTTCGATGTTTCCCGCCACTCAAGGTACGGGTAACGTCACTGTTCCGCAGGTCTCCACGGGGGGCGAGTCATGGCTGAGGCGATCAGGACCGATTCGGAACAGCCTGCGTTGAACCGGGTCATCGGCCCCGGGCTCCTCCTGCTCTTCGTGGTCGGCGACATCCTCGGCACCGGGGTGTACGCGCTCACCGGCAAGGTCGCCAACGAGGTCGGCGGCGCGGTCTGGCTGCCGTTCCTGCTGGCGTTCGTGGTGGCGCTGCTGACCGCGTTCAGCTATCTGGAGCTGGTCACCAAATATCCGCGGGCGGCCGGTGCGGCGCTCTACACGCACAAGGCGTTCGGCGTGCACTTCCTGACGTTCATGGTGACGTTCACGGTGATGTGCTCGGGGCTCACCTCGGCGTCCAGCGCGTCCAAGGCGTTCGCCGGGAACTTCGGCGAGGCGTTCGACCTCTCCATCGGCGACGGCTTCGCGCTCACCGCGATCGCGCTCGCCTTCATCACCCTGGTCGCGCTGATCAACTTCCGCGGCGTCGGCGAGAGCGTCAAGGCCAACGTGGTGCTCACCTGCGTGGAGCTGACCGGTCTGCTGATCGTCATCTGCGTCGGCGCCTGGGCGCTCGGCGGCGGCGAGGGCGACCTGTCCCGGCTCACCCAGTTCAACACGCCCGAGGGCGACAGCGTCGTCCTGTCGGTGACCGCCGGCACCGCGCTCGCCTTCTTCGCGATGGTCGGCTTCGAGGACTCGGTGAACATGGCCGAGGAGACCCGCGACCCGGTGCGCATCTTCCCCAAGGTGATGCTGACCGGCCTTCTCATCACCGGCGTGATCTACGTGCTGGTGGCGATCTCGGCGGTCGCCCTGGTGTCGCCCACCGACCTCGGCGAGGGCGACACCCCGCTGCTCAAGGTGATCTCGGCCGGCGCGCCCGGGTTCCCGCTCTGGATCTTCGCCTTCATCACGATGTTCGCGGTCGCCAACAGCGCGCTGATCAACATGATGATGGCCTCCCGCCTGCTCTACGGCATGGCCAACGAGCGGGTGCTCCCCCGGATCCTCGGCCGGGTGCACCGCACCCGGCGGACGCCCTGGGTCGGCATCCTGTTCACCACCGCCATCGCCTTCGGCCTGATCTGGTTCGCCGACCTGGCCGCCCTCGGCGGGACCACGGCGCTGCTGCTGCTCTGCGTCTTCACCGTGGTCAACGTGGCCGTCCTGGTGCTGCGGCGGGACCCCGTCGAACACCAGCACTTCAAGGCGCCGACGGTCATCCCGGTCCTCGGAGCGGTGGCCTGCGCCTTCCTCGCCAGCCCGCTCTCCGGACGGGCCACGGCGGACTACCGGGTGGCCGGGGTGCTGCTGCTGATCGGCATCGTGCTGTGGGCGATCACGTACGCCGCGCACCGGTTCGCGCCGGACGCGATGTCCCGCCGCTGATCGCAGCGTTTTCTGGTCGGATCGTGGCCGGTGGCCACCCTCGTCGTGGCTGCTCACGGCGATGTGGAAAGCTGCCCGCTACCATCTGCACCCTCATCTCCTGTCCGGAGGCCCGATATGGCATCATTCCTCTACTTTGTTGCCGGGCTGGTGATCGGCGTGATCGCCGGTTGGCTGCTCTGGGGATGGCGTCACGCCAGCCCGCGGCCCCAGGCCGAAGCGTCGCGCCCGGCCGACTCGTCGCCGGCCCCGGCCGAGTCGTCGAAGCCCCAGGCCGCATCGTCGTCGGCCGCCACCGCGGGAGCCGCTGCCGCTCCTGCCGGCGTGAGCACGTCGGGGGCTGAGACCGAGGTCATCCCGGCCGGATCCGCCACAGCTTCCGCCACCGAATCGGCCACGGCTTTCCCCGCCGGGTCGTCCACGGCTGAGACCGAGGTCCTTCCCGCGGGTTCCTCCACCGCCGAGACCGAGGTCCTCGCCACCGGCTCCTCCACCGCCGAGACCGAGGTCCTCCCCACCGGCTCTTCCACCACTGAGACCGAGGTCCTCCCCACCGGCTCCTCCACCGCCGAGACCGAGGTCATTCCGGGTGCCGGCTCCTCCACTGCCGAGACCGAGGTCATTTCGGGTGCCGGCACGGCGCCGGCCGCCGGACTGGCGACCGGCGAGGACCGGACCGAGGTGCTGCCGGCCGTGGACCCGGTCGCTGCCGCCACGCCCGAGCCGGCCGCCGAGACGGTGCCGATCGAGACGTCCACCAACGGCGCCACCCCCGCCGGCAGCAGGTCTTTCGCCGCCGAGCCGGAGACCGTCGCGGCCGCCGCCGGACCGGCAGCCGAGTCGACCTCCGAGTCGGAGCCGGTCGCGGCTACCGCTGGGCCCGACGCCGAAGCCACATCCGAGTCGGCGCCGGTCGCGGCCGCCGGTCCCGCCGCCGAGGCGACCACCGAGCCGGTCACCATCGAGCCCGTCGCTCTTGAGCCCGCCGCAGTCGAGCCTGTCGCTTCTGAGCCCGCCGCAGTCGAGCCCGTCGCGGCTGAGCCGACCGCTGTGGCTGAGCCGGTCGCCGTGCCGGCGTTCGACCCGGTGATCGCCGAGCCGCTGCCCGGCTCCCAGGAGCCGGACGACCTGACCAAGATCCCCGGCATCGGGCCGAAGATGGCCATGGCGCTCGCCGCGGCCGGCATCACCACCTACGCGAAGTTGGCCGACGCCGACGTCGCGAGCCTGAAGCTGGCGATCACGGCGGCCGGCATGCGCGGCTCCGCGAGCCTGGCGACCTGGCCGGACAGGGCGCGCGCGCTGGTCGGCGTCAAGAGCTGACCGTCCCGCCACCGGTCCGGTGCACGGGGGAACCGGACCGGCCGCGGCATGTTGCTCAGCTCACTACGAGAAGTTGCAGGTCGGGTGCGCCCCGGCCGATGGTTGCGGCTGTCCCACCCGTCAGTTGCCATCTAGGAGCAACCCATGTCGATGACCGTCAGTGCCGCGACCGCCTCGACCTGGAGCAGTTACGCCGCCTGGAGCCGGCTCGCCGGCGCCCAGCAGAAGCTGGCCGCGGACCTCAGCCCGGTCACCGCCTGCGAGTCGGTGCTCATCGCCGACCGGGCCGCCGTGGTGAACGCGGCCCACGAGGTCGCCCGCATCGAGGCGCGGCGGGCTGCCGACATCGCCCAGCTGAAGGCCGGCAACCACACCTTCGACCTCCTGGTCTGACCCGCCCGAGTGTGTGAAGTTCGGGTGCGCACCGCAACTCCCCACACAACCGCGCGCGGGAGCCTTCGTGTGACGTTGGAGTGCGCACCGCAACTCCCCACACAACCGCGCGCGGGAGCCTTCGTGTGAAGTTCGGGTGCGCTCCGCGCCCCAATTCCCAACACAGCCGCGCGCGGGGGCGAGCGTGTGACCTTCGGGTGCGGTACGCACCCGAAGGTCACACACAGCCGTGGCTGAAGCCTGTGGGCCTCGAGTCACCGCGCTGGAGGGTGGTCAAGGGGCGGGGCTGACGGATTGACGTCACGGTTACTCCCCGGACCGGGGACGGCCCACCACTTGACACGGTTCTTCGCCAATTCGGCACATTCAAGATATTGAAATTGATCAACGTACGCCCTCTCCAACATCATCCCTGGTAGATCGCCATATCCGTACCGGCGAAGAGAGAGATCAACAACGCTGTGTCGCCACCGGGTGGCTTTTCGTAGTCGTTTCGGGGTTTCGCGCCGGGCCCGCACATCGCACCATGGGTGCAGGGTGATGCGATTGAGCAGCCGACGGCTGGCAGTGGTGGTGACGGTCGAGCGCCACGAGGATCCTGTGCTGAGCAGATTCGCGGTGCCGTCCGCCGACGTGCCCGGGTTCGCCGAGGTGCTCGGCGACGCCGGGCTCGGCGGATTCGAGGTGGCGTTCCTGCGCGACCCCGGGTTCCAGGAGGCGCAGGAGCACATCCAGGCGCTCTTCGACGGTCGCGACCAGGACGACTGCCTCTTGATCTACTTCCGCGGCGTCATGCTCACCGGGCCGGGCGGCGGCCTCTATCTGGCCGCCTCGGACACCGCGATGGCCCGCCCCGCCGACACCGGGCTCGACGTCGCGCAGCTCGCCGCCCAGTTGCAGCACAGCCGGGCCGGGCAGGCCGTGGTGATGCTGGACGGGCGCACCGGCGGGCCGGTCGACGCGGGCCACCACTTCCGGGCGGCACGGTCGGCGGAGTGGCAGAGCCGCGTGGTGATCGCCGCGACGGCACGCCCCGAACCGCCCACCTTCGCGGGGCTCGTCGCCGACGGCGTGCGCAGCGGCGCGGCCGACCGGGACCGGGACGGGTTCATCGGCATCGGCGAACTCCACGACCACCTGCGGGAACGCGACCCGAGCGTGCGGCAGTGGGTGTTCGGATCCGGTCGTCAGGCGTACCTCTCGAGGGTCAAACGCCAGGGAAGCGACCAGATGGCGCTGATCGCCCAGCTCGCCGCGGCAGCAGCCGGCGATGATCTTTCCCGCGCCGTCGAGGCACGCGCGACGCTGCGCCGGATGACCACCGGCGAGGGCCGGGTGGCCGCGGCGGCAGCGGCCGCGCTGCGCCGCACCTCGATCCGCATCGCCGAGCCGGGGCTGGACTTCGGCCTGGTCGCGCCGGGCACCCGGCAGCTGGCCGCGGAGGTGCCGGTGCAGGGGCCACCGCTGGGGGCGGCGTCCGCGGTGAGCAGCGACGCCGACGGCCTGCACGCCCGCCTGGAGGGTGGGGTGTTGCGGATCTCGTGGTTCCCGACGGTGGGGCGGTTGCAGGGGACGATCACCCTGGACGGTCCGGCCGGGACAGCGAAACTCCAGGTCAGCGGCGAAGTCTCGGACGATTTCGATGTGGCTACCGGCGGGTGGCGGCCTACGCCGGGGATGAACGGGGCGGCACCTGCGGCGATCGCGGGTGGGGTCGCTGTGCCCGGGCCTGTGCCGCCCGGCGTTGCGGATGCCGAGAGCCTGGTGGAGCGGCGTGGGCCGTTCCCGCCGGGGGCTCCGCCGGTGATACCCGCCGCTGAGGTGGTGGACCCGCCGCCGTTGCGGCCGTGGCCCGGGCCGCTTCCGGTGGGGGCGCCGACGGCGGTCGGTGGTCCTTCGCAGCCGGCACCCCACGTCCCTTTGCAGCCGGTCCTCGACGTTTCCCCGCAGCCGGCACCCGACGTTTCCCCGCAGCCGGCACCCGACGTTTCCCCGCAGCCGGCACCCGGCATTGGAGCCAACATGTCTTCGCAGCCGCCACCCGAGCCCGGGCCGGACGAGGCCACCGGGGACTCCGGCGCGCAAGCGCCTGGAACGGCGGCCTCGCGGGGCGGCGCCGAATCGCCACCGGCTCCGCCTGCCGGTGCTCCGCAGACGGCCTGGCCGACTGCCGGTGGGTGGCCCGGCGCGACTCCGGGCGGCTTCGGGTGGGTGAGCAAGTCTCCGGGACCGGCGAATACGGAACCCGGCCCGACGGACCCCGGCCCGACGGAGGCCCGCCCTGCGGAGGCCCACCCGGTGGAGGCCGGGCCGAACATGCCGTCCACCGCGCTTTCGCCGGTGGCTCCTGGAGACAGTGAAACACCGCCTGAAGCGGTCGACGAGCATGCGGGAAGTTACGCGTCCGCAGTGCAGGAGTCGGTCGCTTCGGGCAGGCCCGCGGTTCCGGGGCAGCGCCAACCGGTCGAGGATCAGCCGGCCGAGTCCTCGGACCTGTGGCCCGGTGAGACGCCGGAACCCGCCGGCCCTTGGCCGTCGACTGCCGCCGCGGCCGGCGCAGCCGGAGGTCTGGCTGCCGGGACAGCGGCGGCACCGGGCTGGCCGCCGGCTGCCGGTGCTTCCGGAAACCCGTGGAGTACGACGCCCGACCGCGTGGAGCACGGACCGGATTCGCGGCACCGCCTGCCGTCGGGATCGGACGCCGACGTCCCGCCCGCCGGAATGGGTTCTCCCCCGGCGGGCCCCGGGCCGACGTCCGGTGGCAGTGCTACGCCGGTCTCCGGCAGTGCGCCGGGGAATCCCGGCACGCCCCCGACTCCCGGCGTTCCACCGGTCTTCGGCGTTCCACCGGCCTTCGGCGTCCCGCCGGTCTCCGGCGTGCCGTCGGCGCCGGGTCGTCCGATCGGCTCCTGGCCTGCCGTGCCTCCCGCGCAGCGGACACCACCGGTGGAGGAGAGCTCGCCGGCACCGGAAGAGCCGGCGGCTCCGCCGGCCGCGAGCATCCCGGCGGTTCCGGAGGCCGGTCCGGCGCACTTCCCGGGTGCCGGTCCGGCGCACTCCCCCGAGGCTGGTCCGGCGCACTCCCCCGCGGCCGGTCCGGCGCCGACGTCGGGCAGCCCGTGGCCGGGCTCCGCCACGCCGGCCGACCCGTGGACCAGTGGTGCCCTGTCCGGCACCGGGCCCAGCGCGGGCCGCCCGCCCGCGGACACGCCCTGGCAGAGCGCCATCCCGACCTCCGGCGCCCGGTCCGGCCCGGCGCCGACCTCCGGTGCCCCCGCCGACCCGTGGTCCTCCCGCACCGCGGGGGAGCAACCGGAAGCCCCGCCCACCCCGGGCGAGCAGACCGAAGCCCGGCCCACATCCGGCGCGCAGCCCACCCCGTGGCCGGTTTCGGGCGCTCCGACCAATTCGTGGCCCGCCGCCGGTGGGCAGACCAACCCGTGGCCCACGTCCGGCGGCCCGGTCGATCCCTGGCAGGCCACGCCGCCGGCCGCCGAACCCACCTCACCGCAGCAGCCGGCTTGGCCGGCCGCCACCGCCCCCGCTGCCGCCGCCTGGCCCGCCGCCACCGACTGGCCCCAGACGAAGCCCGGCGGCACAGAGTGGCCGCAGACGACACCCGGCAGCCCAGAGTGGCCGCAGACGACACCCGGCAGCCCAGAGTGGCCGCAGACGACGACACCCGGCAGCCCAGAGTGGCAACAGGCGAGGCCAGGCAACGCCGACTGGCCGCGGACCACGCCCGGCAACGCCGACTGGCCCCAGTCGCAACCCGGCAGCACAGACTGGCCCCGCACCCCGCCGGGCGAGGCCCCGCACGCAGCCGGGGCGTACCCCGATCCCGGCCCGCCCAGCCGCCGCCGCACCGGCCGCATCGCCGCGATTCTGCTGGTCGTCCTGCTGCTGGCGGGCGGCACCTACATCGGCGCCCGCCTGGCCCTCGGCGGCGACGACGACACCCCCACGCCCGACGCCGCCCCGCAGCAGTCCGTCCCCGCCACAGTCCCGCCCGCGGCGGACAACCCGCCGCCTCCGGCCGCGACCACCGCCGCCGCGGTCGCGTCGATCGCCAGGCCCGCCGTCGTCGACACGATCAAGCTGGGCCGCGAGCCGGAGGGCGTCGCCGTCTCCCCCGACAACCGCACCGCCTACATCGCCGACCAGAACTCGAAGGACGTGCACTTCGTCGACCTGCGGTCTAAGGCCGTCTCCGTCGTGAAGGTCGCCAACACGCCCCGTTTCCTGGCCGTCTCCCCGGACGGCGGCCGCCTCTACGTGTCGATGTTCGAGAGCAACTTCACCGGCAACGGCCTCGCCGTGATCGACACCCGGAACCGGTCGGTGGTGAAGACGATCCGCACCGGTCCGCGGCCGTTCGAGCCGGCGGTGGCCCCGGACGGGCAGATCTGGGTGCCGATCCACAACGGCGCCCGGGTGGAGATCTACGACGATGCGACGCTGACCGAGGCGGCCCGGATGTCGGTGCCGCCGAACCCGCACTGGGTGACGTTCTCGCCGGACGGGAAGGTGGCCTACACCGCCAACCACGAGTCCAGTCAGGTCTCGGTCGTCAACACCGCGGACCGCGTCGTCACCCGCAACATCAAGGTGGGGCGTTCGCCGCACAGCATCGCCGTCACCCCGGACGGGAAGACGCTGATCGTCACGAACTACGACATCGACACGGTGGAGGTCTTCAACACCGCGGACATGCGGCGGTTGCAGCGGATCCCGGTCGGCCGTGAGCCGCAGGCGGTGATCACGTCGACGGACGGTCGGCACGCGTACGTGGTGAACGAGGGCTCGGACACCGTCTCGGTGATCGATCTACGGGCCGGCAAGGTGGTCTCGACGGTCCGTGTCGGCGACAGTCCCCGGGTCGTCGCGCTCTCACCGGACGGTAAGCGGCTTTACGTCACTGATGGTCGCGGCCGTTCGGTTACCGTTCTTCGAGCAACCGCGGAGTAAGAATTCCCTGCTAACGTCTCGCCATGGCAACGGATTCCGGCGTCGATCGCGCCCGTCTGCAGAAGCTCGCCGCGCGGGAGCGGGCCACCTTCGCCCAGGAGCGGCCGCGGTCGAAGGCGCATTACGAAGCGGCCGGCCACCTGTTCGGCCGGGTACCGATGACGTGGATGAACAAGACCGCGGCCGGCTTCCCGATCTATCTGGACCGGGCCCGCGGCAACCGGATCACCGACGTCGACGGCCACGAGTACGTGGACTTCTGCCTGGGCGACACCGGCGCGATGGCCGGCCATTCCCCCGCGCCGGTGGTGGCCGCGGTGACCCGCCGCCTCGGTGAGCTGGGCGGTCTGAGCACGATGCTGCCGACCGAGGACGCCGCGATCGCCGGCGCCGAGCTGGCCCGCCGGTTCGGGTTGCCGTCGTGGAGTTTCGCGCTGACCGCGACGGACGCGAACCGGTGGGCGATCCGGCTGCTGCGCGCGGTCACCGGCCGGCCGAAGATCCTGGTGAACAGTTACTGCTATCACGGTTCGGTGGACGAGTCGCTGATCGTCGTCGGCCCGGACGGGCTCGGGCAGAGTCGCGAGGGCAACGTCGGTGCCCCGGTCGACGTGACCGTGACCAGCCGGGTCGCCGAGTTCAACGATCTGGCGATGCTGGAGCGGGAGCTGGCGCACGGTGACGTGGCGGCGGTGCTGATGGAGCCGGCGCTGACCAACATCGGCATCGTGCTGCCGGAGGACGGATATCTGGCCGGGGTGCGGGAGCTGACCCGGCGGTACGGGACGTACCTGATCAACGACGAGACGCACACGTTCTCGGCGGGCCCGGGCGGCGCCACCGCGTTCTGGGGCCTGGATCCGGACGTGGTGACGATCGGCAAGGCGATCGGTGGCGGCGTGCCCGTCGGGGCGTACGGCCTGAGCGCCCAGCTCGCGGACGCGCTCAGCGGGCGCGGCGATCTCGACCTGGTGGACATGGGCGGGGTCGGCGGCACGCTGGCCGGCAATCCGGTGTCGATGGCCGCGACGCGGGCCACCTTGCAGGACGTGCTCACCGACGCCGCGTTCGCCACGATGATCGAGACGGCATCGGCCTTCGCCGACGGTCTGGAGAAGATCATTGCGGGGTACGACCTACCGTGGTCCGTGAGCCGTCTCGGCGCCCGCGTCGAATACCGGTTCACCAGTCCCGCCCCGCGCACCGGCACCGAGTCGGCGGCGATCGCGGACCCCGAGCTGGAGGATTTCCTGCACGTCTACCTGGCCAACCGGGGCGTTCTGCTCACCCCGTTCCACAACATGGCGCTGATGTGCCCGGACACCTCGGCTGCCGACGTGGCCCGGCACCACGAGGTCTTCGGGGCGGCGCTGCGCGAGCTGACGTGAGACGGTCTCCGGGTGATCACCGAGACTGACGTCAGCACCGCGGACGGGCGGATCCTGCACGCGTACGGGTGGGGCGACGGCGACCGGGTGGTCATGTGGCATCACGGCACACCCAACGTCGGTGTCCCGCCGCGCCCGCTGTTCGAGGCGGCGCGGCGGCTCGGGGTGCGGTTCATCTCGTACGACAGGCCCGGTTACGGCGGCTCCACGGCTGCGCCCGGCCGCGACATGGCCTCCGCCGCCGGGTTGGCGGCCGCCGTCGCCGACCGGCTCGGCGTGCGGCAGTTCGCCGTGCTCGGCCATTCCAGCGGCGGCCCGCACGCCCTCGCCTGCGCGGCGCTGCTGCCCGGCCGGGTCACTGCGGCGGTCAGCATCTCCGGTCTGGCCCCGTTCGGCGCGACCGGCCTCGACTGGTTCGCCGGCATGGGCCCCGCCGGTCTGGCGTCGCTGGGCGCGGCCGCCGCCGGGCGCGCGGCCAAGGAGGCCCACGCGGCGGGGGGCGACGGCGAACCCGATTTCACCCCGGACGACTGGACGGCCCTGGAGGGCGACTGGGGCTGGTTCGGCAGCGTGGTGGAGCCCGCGACGGCGGGCGGCCCGGCCCCGCTGATCGACGACGACCTCGCGAACGCCGGACCGTGGGGCTTCGACCCGGCCACGATCACCGCGCCGGTCCGGCTGGTGCACGGCGGCGCCGACGCGGTGGTGCCGAGCTCGCACAGCAGCTGGCTGGCCGACCGCATCCCCGGGGCGGAGTTGCGGATCGTCGCCGGCGCCGGCCACATCTCGGTGCTGGCTACCGAGGCGGTCCCGGCCCTGGAGTGGCTGGCCCGCGCTTGACGTCAGGTGTGTGAAGTTCGGGCTCGATTCGAGCCCGAACTTCACACACTGATCTGGGCGGGAACGGTCAGGCCAGGCGCAGGCGCTGACCCTTGAAGATCAGGCTCGGGCTGTCGAGCCGGTCGGTGTTCAGCCGGTACAGCGTCCGCCAACCGCCCTTGACCTTGTACTTCTTGGCGATCGAGGCGAGCGTGTCACCCGAGCGGACCACGTAGACCTTGCCGCTGGGCTTGACCACGGCCTTCTTCTTCGCGGCCTTCGTGGCCTTGTAGACGCCGGACTTCTTGCCGCACGTCGGCCAGGGCTTGAGGCCCCGCTTCTTGTAGAGCTTGTTCGCGACCTTGATCTGCTCGGCCTTGGTGGCCCGGTTGGCGGTCGGGGCGTACTTGCCGCCACCGTTGGCCAGCCAGGTGCTGCGGCTGAACTGCAGGCCGCCGTAATACCCGTTGCCGGTGTTGATGTGCCACCTGCCGCCGGACTCACACTTGGCGACAACGTCCCAGTTGACCTGGCGGGCCGCGGAGGCCGGTGCCGGGCCGAGCAGGACGCCCGCTCCGGTCACGGCCACGGTCGCCAGACCGAGGGCAAGGCGCGTTCGTCTACCGATACGAGACATGGATTTCCTCCACGCCTACGAGGTGAGCTGTCGGGTTCGGGCAGAGTGGCCCGGCCGTGGAAAAATACGGCTTCACCCCGAGACGCGGACAATTCACGCGCCGAAAAACTTGGGTCCCCCGCTCCCGCCTGAGTTTCGTGTCCGTGGCCGGCGGCGGGATTCGGCGGTCCGTCCACGGTGCCCGCCATTGCGGGACGGCACGACGGTAACCACGTCGGGCCGCCGAAAGCCAAGTTTTACACCCGGGATAGTGACTTCCTTCTCAATATTTGCCCGCTTTGATCTTGTTAGCACCGGGCAAAACGGCTTATTCCCGAGAAGCCGGATTCACAGCTTCAGGTGATCGACGGTATGCGCCGAGAGGAACTCCAGATCCGCCTCCCGGCCGAGCCCCGCCTCCGCCGGAACGTCGACGAAACCATCCACACAGACAATCGGCCGCGTGGTGACATCACGGGCGTAATACTTATCAGAACCGGACACGTCGGACGGAAGAGTGAAGCCGGGCAGGGCACTGAGGGCGACGTTCGCGGCCCGGCCGATGCCGAACTCGTGCATCCCGCCGCACCACACCGGGACACCCTCCGAGTGGGCGAGGTCATGAGCGCGGACCGCCGCGGTGAGCCCACCCATCCGGGAGACCTTCAGATTCAGGATCCGGCCGGCTGCGAGCCGCAGCGCGGTGACCACGTCGTCCACCTCTTCGAGGGACTCGTCCAGGCAGATCGGCGTGTCCACCGTTTTCTGCAATGCGGCATGCGTCACAAAGTCACGCGGCGCGAAAGGCTGCTCGATCATCAGCAGTCCGCAGTGGTCCAATTCACGAAAGACGGCGAAATCAGAAGCGCGATAGGCTCCATTCGCATCGACGTGCACAGGCACGGACGGAAAAGCGGATCGGACCGCGCGGACCGGTTCCACGTCCCAACCCGGGGCGATCTTCAGCTTGACGCGCCGATAGCCCTCCGCCACGCGCGCAGCGACCTGGGCGAGCAGATCATCGATGGTCGGCTCGATGCCCAGGGACACGCCCGCCGCCACCCGGGTGCGGGTGCCCCCGAGCGCCCGGGCCAGCGGCACCCCCTCGCGCGCCGACCACAGCGCCCAGGCCGCCATGTCGAACCCGGCCCGTGCGAACTGGTTGCCCCGGACCTTCGCCAGCACGGCCGCCAGCTCCGCCGGGTGCGACCAGGACGTCCCGAGCACCAGCGGCGCCAGGAACGACCGCGCGACCGCCCAGCAGCTCTCCACCGTCTCCGCCGAGTAGAACGGCCCGCTCGGCGAGGCGATCTCCCCCCAGCCGGCTGACCCCTGCGAGTCCCGCAGCACCACCAGGATGTGCTCCAGCTCCCGCTTGGCGTGCGAGCTGGTCCGGAACTGATGGACGAGCGGGAGCCGCACTCGGCGCAGCTCGACGTGCTCGATGCGGATCATGTGTAGAGCCCCAACTCCCCCGCGAGCGCGTCACGCTCACGCAGTCGGCGACCGGCCCCCTTGGAGCTGGCGATGGTGAGGGTGGCGAGCAGGTGCAGCGCAAGCACCACCGATGTCGGCGAGCTCGCGTAGGAGGCGGTCTCGGTCCCGGTCACGATCACCGCCGCGGCCCCGCCGGCCAACGGCGAGTCCTCGGCGTCCGTGATCAGAACCAGGGCGCCGCCGTGCCGTGCGTACGCCGCCGCCACGTCCACGGTCTCCCGCGCGTACCGCTGCATCGACACGGCGATCAGCAGGTCACCCTGCCGGATGTCGCTGAGCACGTCCAGCGGGCGCAGCGCCACCCCGTCGACGAGATGCACCCCGGACAGCCCGGCGCTGAGATCCGCCGCGAGCAGCGACGCGTAGCCGAGCGACTTGCCCGAACCCAGCAGATACCGCCGCCGCGCCGACACGATCAGCGCCGCCGCGCGCTCGATCGCGTCCTGCTCGGCCGCCCGGGCCAGCGCCTTGTCGAACGAGGCACGCTGCTGCTCCAGGACCCGCTGCTTGAGCACCCGCGCGGAGCGGCGCTGCACGTTGCGGTCGAACCGCTCGAACGGGCTCGTCATCGGACTCCCTCGAACGCGTAGACCACCCGGTCGGCAACCTCCGGCGACCGTCGCACGGCGGTCAGCCTGCCGCCGGCGGCGAAGCGGTCGATCAGCTGCTGTCGCAGCCGGGCGCGATCTGCCGGGTCCGGCGCGGCGGTCCCGGCACCGGCCGTCGTGGTCACTTCTTGAACCGCGGTGGTACGACCTGAGCACGCGCCCGTCAGATCCCACGTGACGAGCACCCGGTCGGTGCCGGCCTCCCCGTAGAAGTCGGGCAAAAACTTGATTCCGGTCGCCCCGAGCACAGTGAAGTTGAAATGGGCGTTGCGCAGCGCGTACGGATCGAAGGTCCACCGCATCGACCCCGCACCCGTGCGGCGCGCCGCCGCGGCCTGGGCCGTCTTGAGCAGGCGCCCGACGCCCGTGCCCTGCGCGCCGGGGGCGACCACCGCGGCCTGGCTGTAGTGGTAGACCTCGCCGTGCTCGACCGCGCAGAAGCCGTAGCAGAAGCCGATGAGCTCGCCGCCGCCGTCGAAGGCGCCGAGCACCGTGCCGGAGTTCTCGCCGAGCGCGGCCAGCAGGCGCGGGCTCAGCCCCCACTCCGGGGCGGTATATCCGAAGACCGAGCGGTAGAGGGCGGAGGCGGCCGTCCACTCAGCGAGGCCGTCCAGGTCACGCACCAGCGGCATCACAGCACCTCGATCCAAGATAGCGCTCGTAAGACTGCCATCGTGGCGCGATCGACGCTCGTTGACAACGCATCTGGCGGAACTTAGCGTTCGCATATGCTTGACTCCCTGCGCCGGTACACCCTCCTGGAGTCGCCGACCGGGGACACCACCCGCCTGGCCGCGCTCGCCGAGGTGCTCGAGGCCGACGCCGCGCGGGCCGGGTTCGCCACCGCGCGCGAGCCACACCCCACCGGCGACCATCTGATCTGGAGCCTGCCCGCCCGCGACGACGCCGGCGAGCCGGTGCTGCTGCTCAGCCACTACGACACCGTCTGGCCGGCCGGGACGCTGACCGGGATGCCCTGGACGGTCGACGGCGACGTGATCCGCGGGCCCGGCGTCTATGACACGAAAGCCGGTCTGGTGGCGCTGCTCGAAGCGGTCACCCGGATCGCGGACCGGCCGCACCCCGAGATCCGGGTCCTCGTGGTGGCGGACGAGGAGATCGGCTCGCCGACCGCCGGCGAGCTGGTGCGCTCCGAGGCACGCCGGGCCCGGGCGGTGCTCGGCCTCGAGCCGCCGCACCCCGGCGGCGACCTGAAGACCGGGCGACGCGGCAGCGCCCGGGCGCGGATCTCGGTCACCGGCATCGAGGCGCACGCGGCGCTCGACCCGGACGCCGGGGTGAACGCCATCGACGAGCTGGTCGACCAGCTGATCCGGATCCGCGAGGTGGTCGCCGGCCGGCCGGTGCTGCTCAACACCGGCACCGTCGCGGGAGGCGGCCGCACCAACGTGGTCGCCGGGGCGGCACACGCCGACCTCGGGCTGCGGTTCCTGGACCCGGCCGACGAGCGGGCGGTCCTCGGGGCGCTGGACTCGCTGACGCCGGTGCGGACCCGCGCCCGGATCACCGCTGAGCTGCTGTCCCACCGGCCCACCTGGCGACCGGCCCCACCGGATGAGCCGGGCCCGTCGGATGAGCCCGGCTCATCGCGCCGCGCGGGTGAGCTCGGCTCGCCGGGGCGCGCGGGTGAGCCCGGCTCGCCGGGACGGGTGGGCGAGCCGGACCTGTTGGCACGGGTCAAGCGGGTCGCGGCGGAGATCGGCCAGGAGATCGACGGGCGGCCCGCGGACGGGGCGGCCGACACCAACACCACCGGGGCGCTCGGCCGGCCCACGGTGGACGGGCTGGCGCCGGCCGGTGGCGGGGCGCATGCGCGTACCGAATGGGTCTCCGCGGCGAGCATCGCCCAGCGTGCCGATCTTCTCGAAGCCCTGCTGGTTTTCAGATAGCGGATTTTCCACCGGCCGAGTGGCCCGCGGGCCCGGGTGGTCCTGCGAGTCTGAGGTCTCGGAGGAGTTATCGATGCTTGACGATAGAGAGCGCCGCGTCCTCGCCGACCTCGAACGCGACCTCGCGTCCGCCGACCCCGGCTTTGCCGCCCGGATGGGTGAGGCGCCGGAGATCCCCGCGTTCCCCACCGTCTCGGTGCTCTGCGTCCTGCTGTTCCTCGCCTTCCCGATCGTCATCGTCCTGTTCGGCTGGCTCGGGCTGATGATCGCCGCGGACGTCTTCGCGATCGCGGTCGCCGTCGTGGTCGTCCGCCGCTGGCGCACCCGCCCCCACTGACCCCCTGCGTGGGAACTTCGGGTGCGTTCCGAACCGCAAGTTCACACACTCACCGCGCACGGCTCGGTGTGTGAAGTTGGGGTGCGTATCGAACCGCAAGTTCACACACTCACCGCGCACGGCTCGGTGTGTGAAGTTGGGGTGCGTATCGAACCGCAAGTTCACA
>NZ_JBVYOQ010000026.1:0-109239 GCF_056134165.1 Actinoplanes sp. 13
CCCCCCCCCCCCCCCCCCCCCCCCCCCCCCCCCCCCCCCCCCCCCCCCCCCCCCCCCCCCCCCCCCCCCCCCCCACGGCCGGGGTGTGGATCAGGCGGTGCGGACGGTGCGGGGTGTAAATCAGGCGGGGCGGTGCCCGGCGGGGGCGATCGCGACGGACGCGCGATACAACGCGCGGGACAGCGAGATCCGGACCTTGGGGGTACGAGCGGTGCGCGGCACGTGCGGCACGACCGGTGCGTCCGGCCGTGCGCTGTGCATCTCACGGGTCACGTCCTGAATTCCCCGGACATATGCGGTCGGCATTTCCATGACAGCTCCCCTCAGATGTCTGTACCGGTACAGTAACCCTGTCATCTGTACCGGTCAAGAAGGGGAGCGGTCCCGGCGGGGAAGCCGGGGTGTGATGGGATCGGGGGCATGGGTTCGAGCGCTGAGTACGTCTTCGTCGGCTGCTACACCGAGGACAAGGGTGGCGAGGGTGACGGCATCACCCTGTGGCGGCGCGATCCGGCCGGCGGAGGCCTGACCCGGCTGGGGCTCGCCGCGCGTACCCCGTCGCCGTCGTTCCTGGCCCAGCACCCCACCCTCCCGGTGCTGTACGCGGTGAACGAGCTGACCGACGGCACGATCACCGCGTTCTCGGTCGCCCCGGACTGCTCACTCGCCGAGCTGGCGATCCACCCGACCGGCGGCTCGGACCCGTGCCACCTGGCCGTCACCGCTGACGGCCGGCACCTGGTCGTGGCGAACTACGGCACCGGCTCGGTCTCGGTGCACCCCCTGGACGCCGACGGCGTGCCCGGCCCGCGCAGCGACCTGCTCACCCTGACCGGCAGCGGCCCGGTCGCCGACCGCCAGGCCTCGGCGCACGCCCACCAGGTGGTGCCCGACCCGAACAGCGCTGACGTGCTCATCTCCGACCTGGGGTCGGACCGGGTGTGGCGGTCGCGGCTGGACCCGGTCTCCGGCCGTCTCGGCGACCCGGAGCCGGCGGTCGAGGCGAAGCCCGGCACCGGCCCCCGTCACCTGTTGCGCTCGGCCGACGGCGCCCTGCTGCTGGTCGGTGAGCTGGGTGCCGGCCTGAGCTGGTACAGGCCGGCCGGCGGCCCGGTGCTGGAGCCGCACGGCGAGGCCGCGGCGAGCACCCGGTCCGGGGAGGTCTATCCGTCCGAGGTGGCGATGGGCCGTGACGGTCGCTTCGTGTACGTGGCGAACCGGGGACCGAACACCGTCTCCGCGTTCTCGTGGGACGGCGAGACCGCGGCGCCGGTCGCCGAGGTGTCGACCGAAGGGGTGTGGCCGAGGCACATGGTGCTGCTCGGGGATCACCTCTACGTAGCCAACGAGCGATCACACAACGTGACCATTTTCCGCCTCGACCCGGATTCCGGCATCCCGTCGGTGCAGGGCGAGCCGGCCGGTGAGCCCAGCCCGACCTGCCTCCTCCGGTGGAACCCGGCGACGATCAGGTCATAGGCGACATCAGTCAGTCGGACACGTCTGTGATCATTCCGGCAAAAACCGGCGCAGCCTGATCCGAACTACACACCCACCGGAAGGGTGCCGTCACCCAGAGTATTTTTGGGGAAGGAAACGGCCAATCCGAGTAATTTTCGACCGAACGTATATGGCATTCGGCTTCGGACATGCGCACTATGGAGCGCGTGTCTGGCCGCCATCGTAGGAACTTCAACTCAAAGGGAGCCGGCGTAGTCGGGGGAGCGATGGCGATAGTCGTCGTGGTTGCCGGCTCGTGGCTCACCTATCAACGGTTCGCTGACTCCGGGTGCACCGGGTCGGTGCGACTGTCTGTCTCCGCTACGCCGGAGATCGCCCCTGCTGTGGAGCAGGTCGTGCAGAAGTGGACCGAGGAGGGCGCCGACGTCAACGGCACCTGCATCGCGGTCGACGTCGCCAAACAGAACTCCGCGCAGGTTGCCGGCGCGGTCTCCCGCGAGCACTCGGTGCAGCTCGTCGGCCTCGGCGTCGCACCCGAGTCGGTGCGGGTGCCGGACGTCTGGATCGCGGACTCGTCCACCTGGCTCCTGCGGCTGCGCAACGAGGCCTCCGGCTTCTCGCCGTCCAAGATCGCTTCGGTGGCGCAGAGCCCCCTCGTGGTCGCGATGCCCGAGCCGGTCGCGAAGCAGGCCGGCTGGCAGGGCAAGAAGCTGCCGTGGAGTGCTCTGCTCGCCCAGTTCGGCTCCGACTCCCCGCTGAAGGTGGGCATCGTCGAGCCCAGCCGGGACGCCACCGGGCTGACCAGCCTGCTGGCGATCGCCCAGGTGGCCGGTGGTGGCGCCGAGGGTGGCGCGAAGCGGGTCGAGGCGCTGCGGGCGCTCGCCGAGAACAAGGCGTCGCTGCGGGAGGAGCTGCTGGAGCGGTTCCCGCGCGCGGCCACCGAGGACGAGCTCGCCACCGCGCTCAGCGCCGCGCCGCTCTCCGAGGAAGCCGTCATCGCGTACAACGCACAGCAGCCCGCGGTGCGGCTCAGCGCGCTCTACGTCGACCCGAGCCCGGTGCCGCTGGACTACCCGTACTCGATCATGCCGCAGGTGGTGGACCCGCTGAAGGCGGCCGCCGCGCAGGCGCTGCTTCAGCAGATGACCGCCGCAACGGCGAAGGACGCGCTCGGCGCCGCCGGACTGCGCGCTCCGGACGGCACCTACGGATCCACCTTCAACGCGCCGGCCGGCGCCCCGCAGGCCTCGCCGGCGATCACCCCGTCGACCGGCGAGTCGTCGCAGGGCGGCACCGCCGCGGCCGGGATGGACGGCGGCGCGCTCAGCCAGGTGGTCGGTAGCTGGATCGCGACCACGCTGCCCGGCCGGGCGCTGGCAGTCTTCGACGTCTCCGGCACGATGTCCTCGCCGGTGCCGACCGCGGGCGGGGCGACCCGTGCCGAGGTCACCCAGGCAGCGGCCCGGCAGGGCCTGGCGCTGTTCGGCGACGACTGGCAGGTCGGCGTGTGGCGGTTCTCCCTCAACCTGGACGGCAGCAAGCCGTACGAGCAGGTCGAGCGGATCCGGCCGCTGTCCACCGGCCGGGACATCCTGAATCAGTCGATCGACCGGCTGAACCCGGTGGAGGACGGCGGGACCGGTCTCTACAACACGATTCTCGCGGCCTACCAGCACGTGAAGAGCAACTACCAGAGTGGCCGGGTCAACTCGGTCATCCTCTTCACCGACGGTGAGGACGACAACGCGAACGGCCTCAGCCGGGCGCAGCTGCTGGAAGAGCTGAAGAAGGCGCAGGATCCGAAGAAGCCGATCCGGCTCGTGCTGATCGGCATCGGCAACGAGGTCAACCGGGACGACTTCGACGCGATCGAGAAGACCGTGAAGGGCAGTGGCGTCTTCGTCGCCAAGGACCCCACGAAGATCACCGAGATCTTCGCCCAGGCGATCGGTCAGCGTACCGGCGCACAGTAACGACGACACCAGGCACCGGCGGCCGCCATCCCTCTCGGGTGGCGGCCGCTGCCGTGTCCGCCGGGTGTTCTCCGGGTGGGTGTTCTCAGGTGCGGCGCAGCCAGGCGGCCGGGTCGTCGCGCACCGCCCGGATCACGGTGTCCGCGGCTCCGCGCATGGCCGCGTCCGCGCCCAGGGCGGCGGCACGCAGGGTCACCGGCGCCAGCCCCGAGGTCAGCACCCGGTGACCCAGTTCCGCCTCGATGCCCTCGCGCAGCCGGTCGAAATGCGGCGCGTACGCCCCGCCGAGCACGATCGCCGGCACGTCCAGCAGGTTGACCACCGCGGCCAGCGCGATGCCGAGGGCCCGGGCGGCGAGCGGCCCGTCGTCCGGCAGCGCCTCCTGTCCCGCGTACTGCTCCAGGCAACCGCGGGCGCCGCAGCGGCAGGGCCGGCCGTCCGGGAAGACCGTCACGTGGCCGATCTCGCCGCTCCAGCCCCGCACACCGCGGTACAGCTCGCCGTCGAGCACCAGGCCGGCGCCGATGCCGATCTCACCGGACACGTACAGGAAGGTGGGGTCGCCGCCGGTGACCCGCAGTTCGCCGAGCGCCGCCAGGTTGGCCTCGTTGTCCACGGTGATCGGCAGGTCGGCCAGCTCCGGCGTCGCCCGCAGCACGGCCGGGGCGTCCACGTCCTGCCAGCCGAGGTTCGGCGCGACCCGGACCACCCCGTTGCTGACCAGACCGGGCACGGCGAGTGTGGCGCCGGCGACGATCAGCCCGTCCGCCTCGGCCGCGAACCGGGCCCGGGCGGCGAGCGCGCCCAGCGCGGCCAGGGCCGAGGCGGCGCCGCCGGGTCGCTGGTCGGCGTGCTCGACGAATCGCTGCCGTACCGCGCCGGTCAGATCGACCACGCAGGCGGCCAGGTAATCGACGTTGATCTCCAGCCCGAGGCCCGCCGGTCCGGCCGCGGTGAGCGCCAGGCCGGCCGCCGGACGTCCCGCACCGGTCCGCGGCAGCGGGGCCACCTCGACCAGCAGACCGCCCGCGACCAGGTCGTCGACCAGGGCGGACACGGTCGCCCGGGTCAGGCCGGTGGCCGCGGCCACGGCGGCCCGGGACGGCGGATCCGGGCTGTTCGCCACTTTGTGCAGCACCAGCGCGAGATTATGGGCCCGCACGCTGGCCTGCCGGACGGGCGTCGTGGGGGCGCTCAACACCCCTTGACAGTGCCATACTCGAGCCAAATAATTCAACCAATAAACAAATCCGTGCTGTTACGTGGAGGTAACCCGTGTCGCTCCAGCCCACACGCGACGACAAGTTCTCCTTCGGCCTCTGGACGGTCGGCTGGCAGGCCCGTGACCCGTTCGGTGACGCCACCCGCACCGCCCTCGACCCGGTGGAGGCGGTGCACCGGCTCTCCGAGATCGGCGCCTACGGCATCACGTTCCACGACGACGACCTGGTCCCGTTCGGCGCGGACGCGCCGACCCGGGACGGCATCATCGCCGGCTTCAAGAAGGCCCTCGACGAGACCGGCCTGGTCGTCCCGATGGTGACCACCAACCTCTTCACCCACCCGGTCTTCAAGGACGGTGGCTTCACCAGCAACGACCGCTCGGTCCGGCGGTTCGCGCTGCGCAAGGTGCTGCGCCAGATGGACCTCGGCGCCGAGCTGGGCGCCAAGACGCTGGTGATCTGGGGCGGCCGCGAGGGCGCGGAGTACGACTCGGCCAAGGACGTGCAGGCCGCCCTCGACCGTTACCGCGAGGCGCTCAACCTGCTCGCGCAGTACTCCGAGGACCGTGGGTACGGCCTGCGCTTCGCCATCGAGCCGAAGCCGAACGAGCCCCGCGGCGACATCCTGCTGCCGACCGCCGGCCACGCGATCGCGTTCACCCAGGAACTCGACCGGCCCGAGCTGTTCGGCATCAACCCCGAGGTGGGCCACGAGCAGATGGCCGGCCTCAACTTCTCGCAGGGCATCGCCCAGGCGCTGTGGCACGGCAAGCTCTTCCACATCGACCTGAACGGTCAGCACGGCCCGAAGTACGACCAGGACCTGGTCTTCGGTCACGGTGACCTGCTCAACGCGTTCTCCCTGGTCGACCTGCTGGAGAACGGCCTGAACGGCGGCCCGGCGTACGACGGACCGCGGCACTTCGACTACAAGCCCTCGCGCACCGAGGACTACGACGGCGTGTGGGAGTCGGCCCGGGCCAACATCCGGATGTACCTGATCCTCAAGGAGCGGGCCAAGGCGTTCCGGGCCGACCCGGAGGTGCAGCAGGCGCTCGCCGCGGCCAAGGTGGCCGAGCTCAGCACGCCGACCCTCAACCCCGGCGAGACCTACACCGACCTGCTCGCCGACCGCAGCGCGTTCGAGGACTACGACGCGGACGCCGCCGGCGCCCAGGGCTACGGCTTCGTCCGGCTGAACCAGCTGGCCATCGACCACCTGCTCGGGGCTCGCTGAGATGGCTCTGGTTGCGGGGATCGACAGTTCCACGCAATCGTGCAAGGTCGTCATCCGGGACGCGGAGACCGGCAAGCTGGTCCGGCAGGGCCGGGCCGCGCACCCGGACGGCACCGAGGTGCACCCGGATGCCTGGTGGGCCGCGCTGCGACAGGCGATCGACGAGGCCGGCGGCCTCGACGACGTCGCCGCGGCCTCGGTCGCCGGCCAGCAGCACGGCATGGTGGTGCTGGACGAGGACGGTCAGGTGGTCCGTCCGGCGCTGCTGTGGAACGACACGCGCAGCGCCGGTGCGGCCGCCGACCTCATCGCGGAGCTGGGTGGCGGCGACCGGTGGGCGGACGCGGTCGGCATCGTGCCGGTCGCCAGCTTCACCCTGACCAAGCTGCGCTGGCTGGCCCGCAACGAGCCGGACAACGCCGCCCGGGTGGCCGCGGTGTGCCTGCCGCACGACTGGCTGACCTGGAAGCTGTCGGGTTCGACCGATCTCGCCGACCTGAGGACCGACCGCAGCGACGCCAGCGGCACGCTGTACTGGTCGGCCGCCACCAACAAGTACCGGCACGACCTGCTGGAACTCGGCTTCGGCCGTACCCTGCGGGTGCCCGAGGTGCTCGGCCCGACCGGGATCGCCGGGCGCCTGCCGAACGGTGCGCCGCTCGGACCGGGCGCCGGGGACAACGCGGCGGCCGCCCTCGGTGCCGGCGCGCTGCCCGGCGACGTGATCGTGTCGATCGGCACGTCCGGCACCGTGTTCGTCTCCTCGGACGTGGCGCCGCACGACCCGACCGGCACGGTGGCGGGGTTCGCCGACACCACCGGGCGGTTCCTGCCGATCGTGGTCACGCTGAACGCGGCCCGGGTGCTCGACGCGGCCGCGAAGCTGCTCGGCGTGAGCCACGAGGAGTTGTCCCGGCTCGCGCTGTCGGCGCCGGCGGGCGCCGACGGGCTGGTCCTGGTGCCGTACCTGGAGGGTGAGCGCACCCCGAACCGGCCGGACGCGACCGGGGCGATCCACGGTTTCACCCTGAAGACCTCGGATCCGGCGCACCTGGCCCGGGCCGCCGTCGAGGGCATGCTCTGCGCCCTCGCCGACGGGCTGGACGCGCTGGTCGCGCACGGCGCCGAGGCCAACCGGATCGTGCTGGTCGGCGGCGGCGCGCGCAGCGAGGCGGTCCGCCGCATCGCGCCGGCGCTGTTCGGCAAGCCGGTCCTGGTGCCGCCACCCGGCGAGTACGTCGCCGACGGCGCGGCCCGGCAGGCCGCGTGGGTGACCCTGGGCGGGGACGCGCCGCCCGCCTGGTCCGCGGAGAACCCGGAGCTGTACGAGGACACGCCGGTCCCGTTGATCCGGGAGCAGTACGCGTCGGCGCAACACGCGGTGCTCGACCGGGCACGGTGAGCTTCGGGGGCGGCCCGCACGGGCCGCCCCCGAACTGTTTTCCGAAGTTCTTGTTGTCCGCCCCCTCCTACGACATCTACGGGCACAGCAGCACCGGCCGGATTTCGCCGGATCGGCCGGCATCCCCGTACGTAGGAAGGACCGCGGTGGCAGAGCGAAGATCTCGGAAGCGAACCCTGCTGGGTCTCGTGGCCGCGCTGGTGGTACCGGCCGGGCTCGTCGGCTATTCGATGATGCCGTCGAGCGCGGCGGCGGCCCCGGCAGCGGGCGGCACCTATCAGCTCGTCGTGAAGAAGAGCGGCAAGTGCGTCGACGTGCCGGGCGCGTCGACGGACAACGGCGCGTTGCTCCAGCAGTGGGGTTGCACGGCGGGCTCGGCGTGGCAGCAGTTCACGCTGGTCGCCGTGGGTGGCAACTTCCTGATCCGGAACGTGAACAGCGGCAAGTGCCTCGATGTGCCGGCCGCTTCGACGACCTCGGGCCAGCGGTTGCAGCAGTGGGGTTGCGCGAGCGGGCAGACCAATCAGCTGTGGCGGGTGGCCGCGTCGGGCACCGACACGTTCCAGATCATCAACGCCGGTAACGGCCTGTGCGTCTCGGATCAGGGTGCGTCGACCGCGAACGGTGCGGCGATCATCCAGGAGACGTGCACCGCCAACTCGAACAAGCAGTGGTCGTTCACCCCGGTCGGCGGCGGGAGCACGACACCACCGCCCGGCGGCACGTTCACGGTGGCCGCCGACGGGTCCGGGACCTACCGGACCGTGCAGGCGGCAATCGACGCGGTACCGGCGAACAACACGACCCGGCGGACGATCACCATCAAGCCCGGCACCTACCGGGAGATCGTTACCGTCGGTTCGAACAAGCCGTTCGTGACGCTGCGCGGCGGCGGTGACTCCGCCGACGACGTGGTGATCGTCAACAACCGCAGCTCGGCGGGCGGGTTCGGCACCTCGGGCAGCGCCACGTTCTTCGCCAACGGCAAGGAGCTCACCGCCGCCAACCTGACCATCGCCAACGACTACGGCGAGGGCAGTCAGGCGGTGGCCGCGAACCTGGGCGGCGACAAGCTGGTCTTCGACAACGTGCGGTTCCTCGGCGCCCAGGACACCCTGCTGGTCAACAGCGGCCGGTCCTACGTGAAGAACTCCTATGTCGAGGGCACTGTCGACTTCGTCTTCGGCGGCGGCACAGCGGTCTTCGACACGACCCGGGTCCACCAGAAGCGGAGCACCGGCGGCCCGATCACTGCGGCGCGCACCGATCCGGGCAGCGCGTACGGCTTCCTCTTCCACAAATGCACGGTGACCGGGGCGACCAGCAATACCACGCAGCTCGGCCGCCCCTGGGGCCCGTCCGCGCAGGTGCTGTTCCGCGAGAGCAACCTGAGTGCCACCATCCGGACCGCGCAGCCGTGGACGGACATGTCCTCGAACTCGTGGCAGAACGCCCGGTTCTTCGAGTACGCGAACACCGGGGCCGGCGCCGGCACGAACAGCAACCGCCCGCAGATGAGCGCCGCCGCGGCGGCGAACCACACCCCGCAGAAGTACCTCGCAGGCTCGGACAACTGGAACCCGGTGAGCTGATCATGACGATCTCGAAGAAGAAGCGGGCCGCCCTGGCGGCCGTTGTGCTGGCCGTCCCGGCCGCGGTCATCGGCTGGTCGGTGCTGCCGTCGAACGCGGCGGCCGCACCCACCGCGGGCAACACCTATCAGCTCGTCGTGAAGAAGAGCGGCAAGTGCGTCGACGTGCCGGGCGCGTCGACGGACAACGGCGCGTTGCTCCAGCAGTGGGGCTGCACAGCGAGCTCACCGTGGCAGCAGTTCAAGCTCGTCGCCGCGGGCGGCAACTTTTTGATCCAGAACGTCCACTCGGGCCGCTGCATCGATGTGCCCGGCGCGTCGGCGACCTCGGGTCAGCAGCTGCAGCAGTGGGGTTGCGCAAGCGGGCAGACCAATCAGCTGTGGCGGGTGGCCGCGTCGGGCACCGACACGTTCCAGATCATCAACGCCGGTAACGGCCTGTGCGTCTCGGATCAGGGTGCGTCGACCGCGAACGGTGCGGCGATCATCCAGGAGACGTGCACCGCCAACTCGAACAAGCAGTGGTCGTTCACCCCGGTCTCCGGCGGCGCCACGCCGACCACCCCGGCCGGCCGGACCTGGCCGAACACCCCGGACGGGTTCGCCGCCACCGGTGGCGGTACGACCGGCGGCGCGGGCGGAACCACGGTCACGGTGACCAACCTCGCCGACCTGACCAGGTACGTCACCGCCACCGAGCCGTACGTGATCAGGGTGGCCGGCGCCATCACGATCACCCCGAAGGGCACCGAGCTCAAGGTCAGGTCCAACAAGACCATCGTCGGCGCCGGCACCAGCGGTGAGATCGTCGGCGGTGGCTTCTTCCTCGGCGCGGGCGTCCGGAACGTCATCATCCGCAACCTGACCATCCGGGACACCCAGATGGCCGAGGACGACCCGGACGACAAGGACTTCGACTACGACGGCATCCAGATGGACACCGCCGACCACGTCTGGATCGATCACTGCAAGATCATGCGGATGAACGACGGCATGATCGACAGCCGCAAGGACACGTCGTACCTGACCGTGTCCTGGAACATCCTGGACACCGGCAACAAGGCGTTCGGCATCGGCTGGACCGAGAACGTGACGGCCCGGATGACGATCCACCACAACTGGATCAAGAACACCGCACAGCGCAACCCGAGCACCGACAACGTCGCGTACGCCCACCTCTACAACAACCACCTGCAGAACATCACCTCGTACGGCAACCTGTCGCGCGGCGGCACGAGGATGGTGCTGGAGAACAGTGTCTTCGACAAGGTGGCGAACCCGTACTACAACGACACGTCGGCCGCCCAGCTCCGGCAGAGCGGCAGCATCGTGAAGAACTCCTCGGGCAAGCAGCAGACCAACGGCTCCGCGTTCGACCCGAAGAGCTTCTACTCCTACACGCTCGATCCGGCCGCGGACGTCCCCGCGCTGCTCGCGCAGCACGCCGGACCGCAGGCCACCATCGGCAACTGATCCAGCGCGGAGGAGCAGGCGGCGTCGCCCGGAGCGCGGCGCCGCCTCACCAGGTCGTACCCCGCAGGGTCGCGGACGGCGCGAGATGCGCCTCCAGAAAGCCGTTCACCGAGCGTGACCAGGGATAACGTTCGGCCTGTGCGCGTGCCTCGGCACGCCGCGCGGCAACCGGCCGCGCCAGCAGGCCGAGCACCGCGGCCGCGAAAGCCGCCCCGTCACCCTCCGCCGCGGCGCCCGCCGCGCCGATCACCTCCGGCAACGCGCCGGCCGAGCGTGCCACCACCGGCGTGCCGCTGGCCAGTGCCTCCAGCGCGGCCAGGCCGAACGTCTCGATCGGACCGGGCGCCAGCGCGACGTCCGCGGTCGCCAGCAGCGCCCGCGGGTCGGCCACGTGCCCCAGAAACCGCGCCGGCAGCGCACGCTCGGCAGCCTCCGCTGTCAGTGCCGCGCGCATCGGCCCGTCACCGGCCACGGTCAGCGACGCGTCCACCCCACGCGACCGGAGCTCGGCGAGGGTTTCCAGGGACAGCCGCGGATGCTTCTCCGCGGAGAGCCGCCCGCAGTGCAGCAGAACCACGTCGTGCGGCCCGCGCAGCCCGGCATCCCGATGCGCCGGCGAAAACCTTTCAAGATCAACTCCTAGGGGTACGCGCGAAGTACGCGCACCGAGCCGCTCGAACTCCCGGGCCGCCCAGCCGGTCGTGCACACCACCGTGTCGAAGACCGCGGCGCTGCGCCCGTTGAGCAGGTCGGCGACCCGCGCGCCCGCTCTGCGGTCCGGGGCGAACAGGCGCAGCAGCCCGTCCAGGCTCTCGTGCGACACCATCATCGAGGGGACCCCGGCCTTCCGCGCCCAGCCGCCTGCCCAGCGCAGCGTCGACCGGTCGTGCACCTCGATCCGATCCGGCCCGATCTCCTCCAGCGCCGTGATCACGGCCCGCCGGCCCAGCAGCACCCGGTAGCCGCCGAGCCCCGGCACCAGCGGCCCCGGCAGCGTCACCACCCGCCCGTACCCGGTCTCCGCCACGCCGGCCCGCGCCCCCGGCACGATGAGCGTCGTCTCATGCCCGGCCGCGACATAACCCCGCCCCAGCTCCCGCAGCGCGGTGCGCAGCCCACCCGACGTGGCGTGCACGAAGTTGGCCAGCCGCACGATCCGCATCCCACCAGCCCACCGTCGGTCGCCGACCGCGAGGCAACGCCTCCCCGACACCCACCCAAACGATCAACAACAACTCACCCCCGCCCGAGCTGACCAGCAACCGTGTGTGAATTTCGGGTTGCTATGAGCGCCGAAGTCCACACACCCGGCGGGAACGTGCACCAATGACGGCCTCGTCCCCTGCCCCTTCCCAGGTCACGCTGTGAGCGCGCTGCTCATTCCGCAGCCGCGCCGCTAACTCATCGGCCGCGCTGCCGGGCCCGGTCTGCCATCAAGCCGCCGGGCGGAGCCGCATCACTGTGTGGGGACTTCAGGCGCGGAGCGCACCCGAAGTCACCACGCCGGTGGATTGAGCCGGCAGCTCCGCCCGGCGGGCGCGGCAAAGGCTGGAGTGGGCAGCGGGCCGCGGGGTAGGCACGGGACCGGACTGGCGCGTACAAAAAAGGAAGTGACCGCCTGGCCGGACCGGACGCGTGGTTGAAGGGCGGGCCGGTGGGAGTGCGGATAGCCTCTAGCGCGTGATGGGCAGCGGCGGGACCGTGCACCGCGTCTACAGCGTGGTGGTCTTCGTGGTCCTCGCGGCGCTCGACAACGTGGCCATCGGGATCGTGCCGCCGCTCTACGGAAGCATCGGCGCCGAGCTGGCCGTCGACGAGGGGTACATCGCCCTGGCCACCACGGCGATGTTTCTGATCAGCGCGGTGGCGGCGATCGGTTTCGCGTACGTCGGTGACCGCACCGACCGCAAGCCGGTGCTGGTGGCCGGCACCGTGGTCTGGGTGATCGGCACCGCGTGGTCCGGTCTGGCCGAGAGCTATCCGGCGTTCCTCGGCGCCCAGATGGTTGCGGCGTTCGGGCTGGGCGGGGTGGCGTCGGTCAGTTTCGCGGTGGTCAGTGACCTGATCACGCCGCGGCGGCGGGGCCTGGTGATGAGCTTCTGGGGCCTGTCGCAGGGTGTCGGCACGCTGGCCGGGACGCTGACCGGCGGCATCCTGGGGCACGAGGACTGGCGGCGGCCGTTCCTGATCACCGCGGCCGCCGGGGTGCTGGCGACCGTGGCATATCTGTTCACCTACAACGTGCCGCGCGGGGACAGCCAGCCCGAGTTGGCCGGCGTCGAGTACGACGAGCGGATCCACCGCCGGGACCTGCCGCTGATCCTGAAGCGCCGCACCAACATCTGGCTGATCCTGCAGGGCGGCACCGCGCAGATCGCGTTCGGCTCGCTGGTCTGGTTGCCGATCCTGTTCCGCGCCCGGGCCGAGGACCAGGGTTATTCGGCCGGCACCGCGGTGCTGATCGGCAGCGTGTTCGCGACTGTCTTCCAGCTCGGCGCGGCCCTGTCGATCCTGGGCGGGCTCGCCGGTGACCGCTTGCAACGGCGTACGCCGCGTGGCCGTGCCCTGGTCGCGGCGGTGGGGGTGCTCGCGGCCGTGCCGTTCTACGTGGTCCTGTTCTTCGTGCCGATGAAGATCACCGTGCCGGACGGCGGTGGCACCGGCGACGTCATCCGGGGCGTGCTGATGAACGTGGTGACCGAGCCGACCGTGGGCGTCTGCCTGGGCATCGCGGTGTTCGCGTTGATGCTGACGTCGGCGAACTCGCCGAACTGGTTCGCCATGATCGCCGACGTCAACCCGCCGCAGCACCGCGGCACCGTCTACAGCCTCGGCAACCTGATCAACGGGGCCGGCCGGGCCGGCGGCAACGCGCTGATCGGGGTGGCGTTCCGGGGGCTCTCCGGCGCCTTCCCGCCGCCCTTGAACTACGCGGTCGGGCTGGCCGCCTTCCAGGTCTTCTTCATCCCCACCGGGATCATGTACTGGCTGGCCAGCAGGACGGTGGCGGCGGACATGGAACGCACGCACGCCGACCTGCTGGCCGTTGCCGCGGAGTCAGAGGCTCGCCCAGACGGTGACGTCGGTGGGGACCCGGCCGTCGGCGTCGAGGGGCTCGCTGCTGAGAAGGACGTTCGCCCCGGCCGGTAAATCGACCGGCGCGGCGCCGAAGTTCGTCACCACGGCGACGCCGCCGTTGCGGAAGGCGAGCGCGTCGGGGCTGGTCCCCAGCCAGGTCAGCGTGCCGGCACCGAGTCCGTGCTCGCGTCGTGCCGCCAGCGCCGCCCGGTACAGCTCGTAGGTCGAGCCGGGCACGTCGACCTGCCGGTCCAGCGCGTACTCCGCCCAGATCGCCGGCTGCAGCAGCCAACTCGCGTCGGCCGGGCCGAAGCCGTACGACGGCGCGTCGGCCTCCCAGGGGATCGGCACCCGGCAGCCGTCGCGGCCGCGCTCGGTGTGCCCGGACCGCTCCCAGGCCGGGTCCTGCCGGTGTTCGTCGGCCAGCGTGGTGTGCTCCGGCAGGCCCAGCTCCTCGCCCTGGTACAGGTAGGCCGACCCGGGCAGCGCCAGCATCAGCAGCGACGCGGCGCGGGCCCGGCGCAGACCGAGAGCCGTGTCGGGCTGCGGGTCGGTGGCGCCGATGCCGGTGCGGCGCCTCTCGCCCACCGGGAAGCCGAGCCGGGACGCGTGCCGGACCACGTCGTGGTTGGAGAGCACCCAGGTGGTGGTGGCGCCGACCGCCTCGTTCGACGCCAGCGAGGAGTCGACGATCTCGCGCAGCTCCTTCGCCGACCAGGGCGACTCGAGGTAGGGGAAGTTGAACGCCTGGTGCATCTCGTCCGGCCGCACGTACCGGGCCAGCCGCTCCTCCGGCTGCACCCAGGCCTCGGCGACCAGGATCCGCCCGCCCGGGTACTCGTCGAGCACGGCACGCCATTCCCGGTAGATCTCGTGCACGCCCTCCTGGTCCCACATCGGCGGGGGCGTGCCGACCGGCTCGAGGCCGCCCAGCACGGTGGCGGGCGCGGTCCAGTCGGTGAGGGCGGCGTCCTTGACCAGGCCGTGCGCCACGTCCACCCGGAAGCCGTCGACGCCGCGGTCCAGCCAGAACCGCAGGATGTCGAGGAACTCCGCGCGGACCTCGGGGTGGTCCCAGTTGAGGTCGGGCTGGGAGACGTCGAACAGGTGCAGGTACCACTGGCCGTCCGGGAGCCGCTCCCAGGCGGGCCCGCCGAAGACGCTCTGCCACGAGTTGGGCGGCTGGTCGCCGTTCTCCCCCTTGCCGTCGCGGAAGATGTAGCGCTCCCGCTCCGGGCTGCCGGGTGCCGCCCGCAGCGCCGCCTGGAACCAGACGTGCTCGCTGGAGGTGTGGTTCGGCACCAGGTCCACGATGATCTTCAGGTCGAGCTCGTGGGCCACGGTGATCATGTGGTCGGCGTCGTCGAGCGAGCCGAACCGGGAGTCGACGCCGCGGTAGTCGGCCACGTCGTACCCGGCGTCGTGCTGCGGGCTGGGATAGAACGGGGAGAGCCACACCGCGTCGACGCCGAGACGGCGCAGGTGAGGCAGGCGTGCGGTGATGCCGGGCAGGTCACCCATGCCGTCGCCGTCGGAGTCGGCGAACGAGCGCGGGTAGATCTGATAGATGACGGCGTCACGCCACCAGGGTTGTGTGGAGGGCATGGCCCCCAGCGTATGGCGACCCCTCGGGTCAGTCGTCGAGGATGGCCGCGAAACGCTCCTCGGCCAGGTCGAGCTGGTCGAGGATGTGCTCCTTGGCCTCGGTGGACAGCGGCGTGTCCGGGCGGCCGACCAGCTCGCGCAGCTTCGGCACCAGCGGGCGGTACTTGGTCGCCGAGGAGTACGCCTTGTCGATCGACGTGTGGATGACGCCGACCCCGTTGTCGGTGAAGTCGGAAATCTTGATCACCCGGGCCCACGGGTCGCGCTCCAGGTTCTCCGCCACGTGCTGGCGGTACTGCTCGTGCCGGTCACGGTCCGGGTCGTACTCCGGGTTGGTGACCGAACGGACCAGCTCGGCGACCCGGGGGTTGAACCGGCGGGCCAGCTCGGCGACGGCCGCCTCGAGGAGCTCCGCGTGCGAGCGGTCCGGGTCGAGGCCACCCAGCTCGGCCGGGTGGTCCTCGACGGCGTCGTGCAGCAGCGCCGCCACCAGCACGTCGACGTCCCGCACCCGGTAGTACCGGATGATCCGGATGACGACGCGGAGCAGGTGGTTGAGGTACGGCTCGCGGACCCGCCGGTCGTCGGCGTGCAGGCGGGAGGCGAGTTCCAGCGCCTCGACGAGCTGCTTGCGCTCGTCCGCCGGGAAGGACTCCAGCTCCAGCGCGAACCTGTCGCGCAGCCCGGCCTCCCCGTAGACCTCGGTGATCGCGTGCAGGGGCATGGAGAGCAGCAACCTCGGGGCCATGCCGATCAGATATACCGGATGGCGGGCCGCCGTGGGTCGCGGTCAGCTACCGGATGCGGCGGGAGGCGCTACCGGGGCCGGCGCCGGGGCGGGCCGGGGCGAGGGGCGCGGGCGGCCGTTCATCACGGCCCGGGCAGCGGGGGAGAGGCGTACCGAGCCGATCGACGCCTGCTTCAGCGACCACGGCGGGGGGTTCTCGGCGTGCACGCCCCGCTTGGGGTTGCCGGCACCGTCGGTGAACTCCTCCTCGGTCATCGCCTGCAGGGCGCTCAACGCCACGCCCACTATCGTCGCCGTGGTGATCACGGTGATCGGGACCAGCATGCTCAGCGGCCGGATGCCGCCGGCGGCGGGCGCGTACGGGTCCAGCTCGATCGAGATGGCGGCCATCCCGGTGTAGTGCATGCCGCACACCGCCAGCGCCATCACCCCCGCCGCGGCGCCGACCTTGGCCGCGCCGCGCACCGACACCGCGAACCAGAGCGCCACGGTGCTCGCCGCGCACGAGATCAGCACCGAGGCGGCGACCAGCAGCATGTCGTAGTGGATCACCCCGGGCAGGCGCATGCCCTGCATCCCGGTGTAGTGCATGGCGATCACCCCGGTGCCGGTGATCATCCCGGCGACGATGGTCTTCGGGGTGCTGCGGGGCCCGTGCCCGACCACCATCAGGCCGACACCCACGGTCACCACCGCGAAGACCAGGCTCAGGAGGGTACGGGTCAGGTCGTACCGGACCGGGCTGGCCGGCACGTCGAATCCGAGCATCGCGGAGAAGTGCATGAGCCAGATGCCGCCCCCGCCGATCGAGAAGGCGGCGATCGCGAGCCATCGGTTACGCCGGCTGCGGCTGTGCGCGTCACGCGCCCGGGCGGTGCAGAGCAACCCGAGGAACGACCCGAGAAAAGCCAGCATGAAAGCGGCTGCCGGGTTGTAGATCCCGTAGGTGAAGTGATGCACGTGAGCCACTGATGACCTCGCGAAGAGTTGACAATCGTTCGCGGGGATTGAGTCAGATATCAGCGGGCGTACATCGCACGCCGTGTGCGGTGGCGCACTAAAGAGAACCGGGGCCACCGTCGCTCGATCCGATGCGGACACAAGCGGCGGCGACCCCGGTTCGGTCGCAGCGGGTGCAGGTTTCAGGGGGACAGGGAACGGCTCTTCGAAGAGCCTCAAACGTTGAAGATGCTGTAACCGCCGGGGCCGACGATGAGACCGACCACGATCAGCACGACACCCCACAGGATCTGCCGCCGGAGAAGCGCGAGGATACCGGCGATGACGAGGACAACCGCGAGGATCAGTAGAAGAAGTTCCATGTCCAGGTGATACCCGGGCGCCGAAAAACGGAAACCTGATCAGGCGTTCGCCAGCTCGGTGTCCACCGCATCGGTGAGCAGTTGGTACACGTTGTACGCCTGCTTGATGACCGGGTGGGCCACGTTGCGCACCGGGACGCCACCCGGCGTGCGGCCGCGCTCGGAGCCGTGGTGCGCGTGCCCGTGCAGGGCCAGCGCGGTAGGGGCCGAGTCGATCGCCTGGCCGAGCTGGTAAGAGCCCAGGAACGGGTAGATCTCCAGCGGCTCGCCGATCAGCGTCTCCGGCACCGGCGCGTAATGGGTGAGCGCGACCAGCGCGTCGCACTCGACCGAGCGCAGCGCCTCGCCGAGCCGGGCCGAGCTCGCCTCGGTGGTGCCGACGAAGTCCTTCATCTCGCGCTCGCCGAAGTTGCTCGCGCAGGCGCCGGCGAAGCCGCCACCGAAACCCTTGGCGCCGGCCACGCCGAGACGGTGCCCGTTGAGCTCCAGCACGGTCGCCGAGCCCTCCAGCACGGTGATCCCGGAGTCGGTGAGCACCTGGGTGACCGCGTCCTGCTGGTCGCTCTGGTGGTCGTGGTTGCCCAGCACGACCACCACGGGCACGGCCAGCCCGCCGAACTCCTTGGCGAAGCAGCGGGCTTCCTCGGGCGTGCCGTGCCGGGTCAGGTCGCCGGCGATCAGCAGCGCGTCGGCGCGGCCGGGCAGCTCCTCCAGCGTGGGCCGGTACCGGCCCACGACGTCCTTGTCGACGTGGACGTCTCCCACAGCGGCGATCCGGATCATGAAATCTCCTCCACCTCGCTGGGCGCCTGTGCCCGGGTGATGCCGATGTCACAAGTGATCTCGATCTCGGGGTAGCGGCTGGTGATCTGCCGGCAGATCTCGTCACGCCGCTGGGCGCTCTCCACCTCCCCGCCGAGCACCACCACGTTCTCCCGGCGCTGCACCGTGATGCCCTGTTCGGAGATCCGGTCGTGCTCGGTGAGCAGGCGTTGGATCTCCGCCTCCAGGTCGATCTGGTGGGTCATCTCATCCCCCTACCTTGAGTTCCCGCTGGCCCGGGAACGGGACGACGTCCAAGCGGTCCAGCAGGACCAGGAACGCCTCGGCGTACGGCGACTTGATCGTCTCCCGGCGCACCCGCTCCCAGTCGATCTGCTCGCGCAGGGACCGGGCGACCGGCAGCCCGGTGGCGAAGTCGCAGTAGTGCTGGCTGTAGCTCAGCAACTTGTGGATCATCAGCTGGCTCGCGGAGAGCACCGGCATGTAGATCGCCTCGACCGAGATCTGATCGGTGTCGTGCAGCGTCTCGTCGGTGACCGGGGACTCCACCGGGCGGTAGATCAGGTCCACCATCCGGCCCTCGTCGAAGACCTTGACCAGCCAGTCCTCGGGCGGCTGTTCGGTCGTGCATCCGACCGCGGCGAGCTCCTGGAGCGCGCGGTCCTTGTCCTGCTCGCGCAGGAGGAAGTCGACGTCGTGGTCGCTGGAGTAGCCACCGCGCGCATACACGGCGAAGCTTCCGCCCAGCGCGAAAGGTATGTCGGCGGCCTTCAGCGTCGACGCCACCCGCTTCAGGGTGATGGCCAAACCCTCGTCCACACGGTGTGGCATGGAGACCTCCTGGTCCGTGTCCGGTCCGTGAACGACTACCCGGAGTCGCCACACCTTGAACCCCTCGCACCATTCTGTAGGTCCGGAATGCGTAGCGGTGCGAAACTGAATGTGCAGGGAGGGGCTACCGTCGGTTGGTATGGCTCTCCCCGCGCAGTCCCCGGCGATCTCAGCCGGCGTCCGCACCATCGCTCTGGTCGGCATCGACGGCTCCGGCAAGACCACTCAGGCGCACCTGCTGGCCGAGCAGTTGACCGCGGCCGGCCTCCCCGCCGAGTACCGGCGTAACGCCGGCGGACGGCACTGGTTCGGCCGGCTCGCCGCGCTCTTCGGCCGCGAGGACGCCGAGGATCTGCTCGGCCGGCGGGCCATGCTCGCGATCGAGTCGACGCTGCGCTGGCTGGCCATCGCGCGCACGCAGCTGCGCCGCACGGTGCACCAGGAGATAACCGTGATGGACCGGTACGCGGTCTGTCAGTACGCCAGCCTGCGCTCGCACGGCGCCCGCCCGGCCGCTGAGCGCCGGGCCCGGCTGGCCTACCGGCTGTTCCCGGCGCCCGACGTCACGTTCCTGCTGGCGGTGGATCCCGAGGTGGCACACGAGCGGATCGAGCGCCGGGGGTACGACCACGAGTCGATGGAGTACCTGCGGGCCGCCTCGGCGGCGTACGAGTCGCTGCCGGAACACCCGAGCTTCGTGGTCATCGACGCGAACGGCACGCCGGAGCAGGTGTCCGCCGCGCTCCTGGCCCATCTGGTGGCCCCGGCGGTCCCGCTGCTGCCCACCCCGGTGAGTTCCGGTGTGGTGCCCGCCCCGGCGGCGCCGGCCGACATCGAGCGGCTCCCGGCTCAGGCCTGCCCGTAAACCGGGATCTGCGCGCCGCTCGTCGGCGCCGACGCGTCCGAGGCGAGGAAGAGAATGGTCTCGGCGATCGCCGCCGGGTCCACCCAGCGGCTGTGGTCGGCCCCGGGCTGACCGGCCCGGTTCGCCGGGGTGTCGATGATGCTCGGCAGCACCGTGTTGCACCGCACGTTCTGCTTGCGGTACTCCACCGCGACCGCCCCGGCGAACGCCAGGACGGCGGCCTTGGCGGTCACGTACCCGGCCGCGCCCGGGAACGGCGCCACGGCGGCACGGGAGGACACGCAGACCACCGAGCCGCCGCCCGCGGCCACCAGGTGCGGCAGGGTGGCGGCGGTGGTCAGGTAGGTCGGTCGCAGGTTCACGGTGAGCATCGCCTCGAACTCCGCCAGCGGGGTGTCGGCGATCAGGCCACCGCCCGCGTAAGCCCCGACGAGGTTCACCACGGCCCGCAGCGGCGCCTCCGGGTCCTCCGCGGCGGTGGCGGCCGCGGCCCGCACCTCCGCGTCGACGGCGAGGTCGGCCTCGACCGCGACCACCCCGGTGGGGAGCCGCCCGGTGCCGCCTGCCCGGACCGGAGCGACGACTCGCCACCCCGCGGCCACGAAGGCCGCGATCGTGGCAGCGCCCAGACCGCCTGTGCCGCCGGTCACCAGAGCAGTACGCGTCGAAGTCATCGGTGCAGCTTGTCACACCACGGAGGTTGTGCTTTTGCTCACTGCGCCCGGCGGAACTGGCTGTCAGCTGGGAATGTCTCGCGGCTTCGGAACGTCACTCTTGCGGGCGAGTGAGATGTCGGCCGGCGTGGCGCATTGTGACCTGTGGTCCCGGTCGGCCCGGCGCACGGGACCTTTTTGCGGTGGTGTTTGTTTCAGGCCCGACTCCGGACGGCCGATGCTGCACATGAACCCCGCGGGCATCGATCCCGTACACCGGGGTGACGAGCGTCGCGGAGCTCAGGTGACGCCCGTCGCTGTGACGGATGAGAGGCCGATGGTGTTATGAGAAGCGCGCCAAGGGTATCCGCCTGTCCAAGAGACGGGCGCCGGGAGCCCACACTCAGGTACCGCGCACTGGGCTCTCAGGTAAGACCCAGGCATTCGTGACACTTTCGACCCACCAGCCGGAATCAGCGCTGGTCGCAATTTGTTGTGTAGGTGGCAGCAACCGCAATGCACGTGCTGCAGACGTTACGGGAGAGGGCTGATGGACGCAGGTAATGCCCGTAACAGGGTTAGTGACGGCAATGAGGGGACCGTGGGCAACGTGGAGAAGAACACCGTGATGCGTACCGATCAGGTCGCCGAAGAGCGCGACCTCGTCGGAGTCTACCTGCACGAGATCTCCCGGACGCCGTTGTTGGACGCCGCGCGGGAGGTCGAACTCTCCAAGGCAATCGAGGCGGGCCTCTACGCCGAGCACCTGCTCGATCAGGGCGAGGTTCGCCGCGGCGTCAGCCGGGAGGAGCTGGAGCGCCTCGTCACCGAGGGCCAGCGCGCCAAGGACCTGTTCATCCGGGCCAACCTCCGGTTGGTCGTCTCCATCGCACGCCGCTACGTGCGGTCCGGCATGCCGATGCTGGACCTTATCCAGGAGGGCAACACCGGCCTGGTGCGAGCGGTCGAGAAGTTCGACTACGAGCGTGGCTACAAGTTCTCCACCTACGCGACCTGGTGGGTGCGCCAGGCGATCAGCCGGGCCATCGCCCAGCAGGAGCGCACCGTGCGCCTCCCCGTGCACCTGGTCGAGGACGTCAACCGGATGCGGAACGTCACCCGCCAGCTCGTTCGTGAGCTGGGTGGCGACCCGGAGCCGGAGCAGGTCGCCGCGGCGCTGGGCGTGACCGTCGAGCGGGTCAACGAGCTCACCCGGTGGGCACAGGACACCGTCTCGCTGGACACCCCGGTCGGCGACGACGGCGACACCAACCTGGGCGACCTGGTCGCCGACAGCGACGCCCCGTCGCCCGAGGAGATCGTGCTCAGCGCGCTGGAGCGTCAGCGCATCGAGGGCCTGCTGAACCACCTGGACGACCGCTCCGCCGGCATCATGCGGGCGCGGTACGGCCTGGAGGACGGCCGGGAGCACTCGCTGACCGAGGTGGCCTCGCGCTTCTCGCTCAGCCGGGAGCGCATCCGTCAGCTCGAGATCCAGGCTCTGGGCCGGCTGCGTGAGCTGGCTCGCGCGGAGGGCCTGCAGGCCGCCTGATCCCCGCACCACATACAAAAAAGCCGGCGCGGTGTGCGCCGGCTTTTTCGTGTGCGGTGCTTATCTGATCCGGCCGTAGCCGTTCGGGGTCATGATGTCGATCGTCCGGTGCAGGACATCGCGTCCGGCCGACGGCGCATCAATGATCTTCCCGCCGCCCACGTAGATGGCGACGTGCCCGTTGGACCGGTAGAACACCAGGTCACCCGGTTGCAGGTCGGACCGGCTGATCCGGGCGGTGGCGCTGTACTGCGCCGCGGCGTTGTGCGGCAGCGACTTGCCGGCCGCCGCCCAGGCCGCCGAGGTCAGGCCGGAGCAGTCGTACGAGTTCGGGCCGGCGTCGCCGTAACCGTACGGCTTGCCGATCTGGTTGAACGCGAACGTGACCGCCTTGCCGGCCGAACCGGGGATGCTCGGGATCTTGCCGGTGTAGCCGCCGGTGTTCTCGGTGGGGCTGCCGAACGCGGCCTCACGCATGTCGAGAAGCTTGTCGAGGTCCTTCTCGATGGCCTTCTTGCTGTCGGCCAGCGCCTCGATCTGAGCGGTCTGCTTGTCCTGGGTGGCCTTGAGGGCCGCCTTGCGCTCGGCGAACGTCTGCGTCGTCTCGGTGTAGGCGTCGATGTCCTGCTGGTTCGACCGGGCGATCTGCTCCAGGTACGCCATGCGCGCCAGCAGGTTCTGCTCGTCGCCGCTCACCAGGACGGTGACCGGACCCACCTTGCCCTGCATGTAGGACGTGGCCGCGATCGTCTGCACCTTGTCGGTGGCAACGGCCAGGGCGGCCTGGGTCGGCTTCAATGAAGCCTCCAGCTTCGCCGTGTCCGCCTTGGTCTTCTTGAGGTCGAGACGCATCTTGTTGTACGACTCGGTGACGTCCTCGAGCTTCTCCGAAGCAGCTTCGATCTTCTTCTTCAGCTCGCTCTGGGACGGGGCCGCGTGGGCGACCTGCACTCCCGACGTGGTGATCGCGAGCGCCGTCAGCGCGACCACGAGCGCCCGGAGCCGGGTACGGGGGTGTGGCACTGGTCAGGGGCCTTTCTTCCGCTAGGCCGCTCACCTTCGAGGGTGCGGTTTCCCGGTTCCGCTCGTGACGGCCGTTGCCCGGGGGAATGGGCGCGGCCGGCACGGAAGGATTCAGCGGCGTTGGCCGGCGCCACCCGAGGGTTTGTGGCTGCGGACCGAACCAACCGCATTAACCTATCGACGGAAGAAAAGAAATCAAGGCCTGGCCGAGTGAAATTTGCCAATAGCCGGAGTTGCGAGCTTAATCCCGATAACGGGCTGTCATTTGATCGCCGCTAAGCGTTATTGCGCCCGAGTAAACGGACTATTCGCTCAGCGCCGGAGCGTATGCCGCGTCCGGGATCCACTGCCGGGTCACGCGCCGTTCTGCCCAGAACGAGAAGAACGGAATGGTGCCGGCCAGCATGACGAGCACCATCCGGCTGAACGGCCACCGGGCGCGCCGCGCGAGGTCGAACGTGAGCACCAGGTACACCATGTAGAGGAAGCCGTGGAACGGGCCCACCGTCTCCACCACCGTGGGGTTGTCGGCCAGGTACTTCAGTGGCATGCCGATCACCACGAGCAGGATCAGGACCACGCCGACGATCCAGGCGATGATCCGGTAACGGGTGAGGGCTCCCTGCACGGTGGGGGTCTCCTTTACTGGGAAATGCGGCCGGGATAGTCGGCGGGCCGGGCGCCGGGATGGGCGGTCAGCCAGGCCAGGTAATCGTTGTAGGCCTCGAGCTCCGGGTCGGTCGCCGACTCGGCCGCGGCCGGGCGGGTGGCGACGCGGACCGGTCGGCCGGGGGTGACCGGGGCGTCCGCGGAGCGCGGGGCGGGCTCGGTGGCCGGGGCCTCGGGCGTGCCGGCGGCGCGGCGCCGGGCGAGCTGGATCTCACGGATCCAGATGAAGACGACGAAGCCGCCGAACACCGGCCACTGGAACATGTATCCCCAGCTGATCGAGTTGCCGTCGGTGGCGCGGCTGAACTGCCACCAGCCCAGAGCGAGGCAGCCGGCGGTCAGCACGAGCGCGACCAGATGCCGGGCCATCCACGCCGGAGTCCACAGCCCCTTCATGTCCACGAGCGTACCGGCGCGGGTTTGGCGACTGTCGGCTTGGGCATCCGTGCTCGCGAGTGACGGCAAAAAGATCGGAGGTGCACGATGACCGACGCCCGTTTCGAAGACGGTGCGGCGGTGGTCTTCGACACCGGCATCGACCCGGCGGGTCTGGCCGACGAGGACCTCTTCCGCGAGTTGGGCAGTTTGTACCGGACCCGGCTGCAGACGCTGCGGCACGGCCCGGACGCGGCCCTGGAGAATCATTTCAAGCGAACAGCGGAGCTGGAGACCGAGTACATGGCCCGCTTCCCGGGGCGTGAGGTCGACGCCGCCCGTCTCACCCAGGACTCCTGAACATGGTCTCACTGCGCAACAAGGTGTCCCGGGTCGCCCAGGAATACGCTCCGCACGACCACCGGCCGCTGGACGGCTATCTCGTCGCGATGGGCGCGTTCAGTGCCCTCGCCGGGACCCTGGCCGGTGCCGCCCGGTTGAGCAACCGCCCGGTGCCCGAGCGTCCCGCCGTCGCGGACGTGGCGCTGCTGTCGATCGCCACCCACAAGCTGAGCCGCCTGATCGCCAAGGACGCGGTGACCAGCCCGCTGCGTGCCCCGTTCACCCGGTACACCGAACCGGCCGGCGCCGCCGAACTGATCGAGGAGGTCCGGGACGAGGGCAGTACGATCCGCCACGGCATCGGTGAGCTGATCACCTGCCCGTTCTGCCTCGCCGTCTGGGTGGCCACCGGGCTCACCGGGGGCCTGGTCCTGGCGCCCCGGCTGACCCGGCTGGCGGCGACCGTTCTCACCGCCACCGCGGTGTCGGACTTCCTCCAGATGGCCTACACGATCGCCAAGGAGAAGGCCGAGGGGGATCGTTAGCCCAGGGCTCGCAGCGCTTCGGCGGCCTCGTCCTGGGCGTACTCGCCCTCGGGCAGGGCGTCGATGCGGGTCAGCACCGTGGCCGGCAGGTCGGCGGCGATCGCCCGGCGCTGCAGGTCTCCGCTGCTCAGACGCTCCTGAGCGTCGTAGGCAGCGTCCAGGAACTCGGTCATCTCACGGGTGTCATCAGTCACGCCGACGGGGCTACCCGGACCTGCCCTCGGCAAACACCGTAAGTGTGATCCAGGCCACAATGGCTGCAGGAATCGTCGCCGGTGGCCGACGGTTGATAACAGATGCCGGTGTGCCCAGTGTCCCCGGGCCTCACCCTTAGCCTGCACGGAATACCGTTCGGCTGGAGCCGTGTTGAGCCACTCGCCGCGAGGCGACCTGCACACCGGCATCTAACGTCCGCGCCGCTTCCCGGCCCACCCGGGAAGCGGCGCGATCGTTTCCGGCGTGTTTCCCCGGCGCGATGCGGGGTAAAGATCAACTCATGACGGACGACCGGACCGGGCGACGTGCCGCCGACCTCCTCCCCGAGGAGTCGGTCACCGGCAGTGCCGACCCGCAGGCCCAGGCCGAGGCGATCCTCGCCGAGTCGGACGAACGGGAGGACGACCAGACCGCGGCGCCGGACTCGTTTCTTGAGCGGCGTCGCTCGGATGAGACGGTTTATCCCGATAACAACGCCCGATAGGGGCACCTGGCGTCACCCTGTGCTCGATCGACGTGGCAATATCCGTCGCGTGTCCGTCCCGCAACGTCGCGTCCCGGCCGTCCAGCGTGGCGTCCGGCTGACCCGGCGCGCTGTCTCCGCCTTCTCCGCGTCCACTCCGCGCCCCGCCGGCATCAACTCCTTGCCGTCCGGCACGCTACCGGCACCGACGCGGCAGCCCGTGGACGGCCGGGCCACCGGCCCGCACGCTGTCGAACTCGCCGGCCTTCTCCATGAACTCAGCGTCCGGCTGCTCTCCGCGGACCAGCTCAGCCACGCGCTCGACCGTCTCGCCGCCTTCGGCGCCTCAGCGCTACCCGGCGTGACCCGCTGCTCGATCACCTTGATCGCCGAAGGCGGGCCTCTGCTCAGCGCCACCGCCGGCATCGCCGGAGAAACCTTCGACCAGCTGGCGTACGCCCAGAGCACCGGCCCGGGGCTCGAAGCAGCCCGGACCCGTGCCCTGGTGACCTCCGGTGACCTGCCCGGGGACAGCCGCTGGCCGGACCTGGGCGCGGCGGCGTCAGCAGACGGGCTGGGCAGTGTCGTGGCCGTCCCGCTCGACGTGCGGCGCACCGCCGTGGGGGCCATCAGCCTCTACCTGGACCGGGCCGGCGAACCGGACCCGGAGCTGCTGGTCACCGCGCTGGCCGTGGCCGGTCAGGCCGAGGTCCTCCTCGGCGAGTTGCACCGCCGGGAGGCGCTCACCGAAGGCGCCGAGGTGGACCGCGCGGTCGGCGTGATCATCGCCCAGCGCGGATGCGGGGTGCAGGAGGCGTACTCGGTGCTCCAGGAGAGCGCCCAGCGTCTCGGCCTGGACCGGCGCACCGTGGCGGAGCGGTTGATCACCGCGGCCGCCCGCAACGCCGCTACCTGACCCCGGCCGGCCCCTCGGCGTGGCCCGCAGTGCCCAGCCCGCCCGAAACCCCCACGCAGCAGCTCGGCGCTCGCTGTGTGGGGACTTGCGGTGCGGAGCGCACCCGAAGTTCACACACCGGGTTCAGGGGGTGGGCTTGGTGACCTGCTGGACGACCTCGAACTCGAGGAGGCTGGCGCCGGTGGCCACCGGGCGGCTGCGTTCGCCGGCGTGTGCCTCCTTGGCGCTGCCGTTGGACCAGGCCTGGAACGCCTCCTCGGACTCCCAGCGGGTGTAGACGAAGTAGCGGCTCTCGCCGGATACCGGGCGCAGCAGCTCGAAGCCGAGGAAGCCGGGGGAGTTCTCGACCGCGCCGTGCCGGGCGGCGAAGCGCTTCTCCAGTTCTGGTCCGGCGCCTTCGGGGACCTCGATCGCGTTGATCTTCACAACAGCCATGAGTTCACGCTACTGCGGGCGTTCGGGGGACCGGAGCAGGCGGGGGTGGGCATTGCGGCGCGGCGGGGCGGCGGGCGACGGCGGGGCGGTGGGCGGCGGCGGGGCTGGGCGGCGGGCGACGGCGGGGCGGCGGGCGGCGCGAGTGGGTGGGGCGGGACGGGGTGGGGTGAGGAGGGGTACGGCAGGTCCGCCCGGCGCGGGCGGCAGAGGCGGGACCAGCGACCGGGTCGCTGGTCCCGCTCGGCGGGGGGCGTAGGCGTACCAGATAGGGATCTAGATTGAAGTCGGACCGGTACCCGGGCCTGGCACACCGGCGCTCTTCTCGGCCTGGAGGGCGTCCTCGGCGCGGGCCTGCTGGGCCGATCGCTGGGAGAGCGGGAGTTCCGGCAGGAAGAAGACGATCACCAGGCCGACCAGCATGACGGCGAAGGCGATCAGGTAGACGACGTGGACGCTGTCGGCGAAGCCGACCTTGAAGGGGTGCGCGATGACGTCGGACAGCTGGCTGAGGAACGAGGTGTCGTCGAGGGCGTCGCTGCTGTTGGCGCGATCGAGGAGCGGCTGCTGAGCGGGGTCGTCGCGCAGGGCGGCCTGGAACTCGGGGGTCTGCTGCGCGGTGGTGAAGGCGTCGCGGATGTTGCCGGGCAGGACGTTGAAGAGCACCGAGAGGAAGACAGCGGTGCCGAGCGTGCCGCCCATCGAGCGGAAGAAGGTGACGGCGCCGGTGGCGGTGCCGATCTGGCGGGGGCTCACCGCGTTCTGCACGGCCGTGATCATCGGCTGCATGTTGCTGCCCAGGCCGAGACCCATCAGCACCATGACGAGCATGGTCCGCCAGAGTGGGGTGTCCGCGCCCACCAGGGAGAACAGGAACAGCGCGATGACCATGAGGAAGCTGCCGACGATGGGGAAGATCCGGTAGCGGCCGGTGCGGGAGATCAGCTGGCCGGAGATGATCGAGCCGGACATGATGCCGACCACGAACGGGATCATCTGGAGGCCGGCCATGGTGGCCGAGGAACCCTTCACGATCTGGAGGTAGAGCGGGACAGTCATCAGGCCGCCGAACATCGCCATGCCGAGGATCGTGCTGGAGGCCGCGCCGACGGCGACCGTCCGGTTGCCGAAGAGCCGCAGCGGCAGGAGGGCCTCCTCCTTGTAGGCCCGTTCGGCCAGGATGAACCCGATCAGTCCGAGCACGCCGACGACGTAACAGGCGATCGCGCGCCCGGAGTCCCAGCCCCACTCGCGGCCCTGCTCGGCGACGGTGAGCAGCGGCACCAGTGTGATGATCAGAGTGAGCGCCCCGGGCCAGTCGATGCGGTGGTCGACCCGCTGGTGCGGCAGGTGCAGCACCTTGGCGACCACGGCCATGGCGGCGATGCCGATCGGCACGTTGAGATAGAAGACCCAGCGCCAGCCGTCCACCCAGAGGATCGTCTCGGCGCCGGCGAAGAAGCCGCCCATGATCGGGCCGAGCACGCTGGCGGTGCCGAAGACGGCGAGGAAGAAGCCCTGGTATTTGGCGCGTTCGCGGGGCGGGACGATGTCGCCGATGATCGCCAGGGCGAGCGACATCAGGCCGCCGGCGCCGATGCCCTGGACGGCCCGGAACGCGGCCAGCTGCCACATGTTCTCGGAGAGGCCGCAGAGGAACGAGCCGACGATGAAGACGCCGATCGCGAACAGGAAGAACGGGCGCCGGCCGTAGATGTCGGAGAGCTTGCCGTAGAGCGGGGTGGAGATCGTCGAGGTGATCAGGAACGCCGTGGTGGCCCAGGCCTGCAGGTCGAAACCGCGCAGGTCGTCGGCGATGGTGCGGGTCGCGGTCGCCATGATCGTCTGATCGAGGGCGGCCAGGAACATGCCCATCATCAGCCCGCCGAGGATCGTCAGGATCTGGCGGTGCGTGAATTCGACAGGGTGGTCGCTCACGGCGTCTCCGGTGTGGTGGGGTCGGTGCGCAACAGCGCCTCGATCGAGCTGTTGAATTCTTCGAACAGGCCGGTGAAGGCGGCGATCCGCTCGGCCGGCCAGTCGCTGAGCGCCTCGCCGAGCAGCGCCACCCGGGCGGCGCGGAGCCGCTCGCAGGCGGCCTCGCCGGCTTCGGTGACCGCGAGCCGGGACGCCCGCCCGTCGCCGGGGTCGGCCTCGCGGCGGGCCAGGCCGGCCTTGACCAGTTGCGCGACCTGTCGGCTGATCGTCGACGGGTCCGCCTGCTTGAGCTCCGCGAGATCGGTGACTCGCATCGGGCCCATGGCCTGCAACGGGAGCAGCAGCATCAGCGCGGAGAACTCGGCTCCGAGGTCGCCTGTCCTCAGCATGCCCCGGAAGCGGGTGGCCATTCTGACGAACCGCACGATCTCGTCGGCCAGCCGGGCGGTGTCCTCCATATGTGTACCCTACAAGTTGTTGCGTGGTGCACGCATCCGCCATACGCCGGTGCGCAGGGACTCGGTTTCCTCGAGAGCGGCCGGCACCGGCACGTCGTACTCGGTGACCAGGTCGAAGAGGCGTTCCGGGAAATACCCCCGGCCGGGGTCGCCAACCAGAACGGTTGCGCCGCCCTTCTGCGCCCGGCGCAGCGTCGCGGTGATCTGCGGGGCGACGATGGGGCTGTAGAAGACGTCGCCGGCCAGAACCACCTCCGGGCGGTCGACCTCGTCCCGCAGAGCCACGCCGTTGGCGGCGGCGTTGCGGTGCGCGGCGGCCACTGCGGCCGGATCGATGTCGTCGGCCTGGACGGCGGCGGCGCCGCACCGGGCGGCGGCGATCGCGGCCACCCCGGAGCCGGTGGCGAGATCGAGGACCCGGCGGCCGGCCACCTCATCAGGATGATCCAGCACGTAGCGGGCCAGAGCCTGGCCGCCGGCCCACACGAAGGCCCAGAACGGTGGCGGCCGGTCGCTGTGGAACTCGCCGTCGGTCAGGTCGAACAGGCCGACCGGGCCGTCGACGAGGTGCAGCGAGAGCTCGGGCGCGAGCGGGACGGGAAGCAGCGAGGTGGGCGGAAGCACCTCTTTATATTGGCTGGGCCGCGTTCTGCGGGAGGGCGACCAGCAGCTTGGCGCGGTATTCACCACGCGCCTCGGCGGCCCACGGTGCGTCCTCGCCCTCCAGCAGAGGGCGCGAGGCCACGAAGGCCGCGGCGGCGAGCGGCCGGGCGGCGCGCTCGGCGGGCCGCCCGGCGGCCGCGGCGATCAGGGCGTCGAAGGTGGCGACGTCGACCCGGACCCGCTCGGGCGCCAGCCGGTAGCCGCCACGATGCGGGACGATGACCGACTCGCGGCCCCGGACGCCGGGCTCCAGGTGGTCACGGAGTACCTTCAGGTCGTCCTTGACCGTCGCCGGCGGGACGCCCAACAGATCCCCCAGCTCTACAAGCGACCGCTCGCCCCGCAACGCGAGCAACGCGAGGAGGTGACGCGGACGCTCGCCGCCGAAGTCGTCCCCGGAGAGGCTGATGCCCCGGGTTCGGACCTCGAGGCGGCCGAAGAGCTGGATGTCGAACATGATCCGGAACTGTGCTCTGAGCCGTCTTTACCGGCAAGCCCCAATGCGAGGGGGTCAGTCGGCCGAAAGACTGGTTATCGCATCCGCTTGGCGGCAACCGATCGTCGGCCGTACCGGCGGGGTCGGGCCTGGCGGCACAACGGCAGGCTGTTGGTAGGTCGGGACCGGCTTCGGGTAATCCTTAGACTGCGCGGAGCCCGCCGGGCGAGGAGAGGAAGGCGACGTATGGACAGCGACGAGGCGATCCGAGTGCTCGTCGTAGACAGCCACCAGACCTTCGCCGAGCTGCTCGGACACGCGCTGGCCGGGCAACCGGACCTGCGTAGTGTCGGACACGCGCGAAGCGGAGCGGAGGCGCTGCGGCTCACCGCAGAGCTCGAACCCCATGTGATCGTGCTCGATCCGGAACTGTCCGATGCCGACGGCATCGCGATCGCCGAGCTGATCCGCGTGCGCCACCCCGACATCCGTGTGGTGATCCTCACTGCCAGCGAGGAACAGGCGCTGGTCCGCCGGGCCACCGCCGCCGGCGCCGCCGGGTTCCTGTCGAAGAACGGCGCGCTCGGTGATGTGCTGAACGCGCTGCGCACTGCCCACGGCGGCGGGATGACCGTCTCCACCGACATCCTGGCCCGCCTGCTCCGCAGCACGACACCGGTCAGCGCGCCGCGCAGCAGCGGTCTGACCGCCCGCGAGGACGAGGTGCTCCAGCTGATGGCGGCCGGCCTGGACGCTCGGGCGGTGGCCCGGCGGCTCGGGATAAGCGTGCACACGTGCCGCGGATATCAGAAGGCGGTGCTCGCCAAACTGGGTGCGCACAGTCAGCTGGAAGCGGTGGCGATCGCGACCCGGCGGGGTCTCGTGCGACCTGACCAACGGTAAACCTTCCGGTCACTCATCCGAGAAGCGGTTTCCTCCGTACTCCATTCGGGGGCGTCACGTCCTGGGGGCGTTGGGCAGGGAGGAATCGAGTGGACCGTACCGCTGTCGGCGCTTCGTCCGACCCGGTGGTGGCCGGGGCGACGGACGAGGGATCGGCCGACCGTGCTGGGTTGCCCCGTCGGCGGCCGGGCGCCGCGGGGCTGGAGGACGGGCTGAGCGGGGAGCAGGTGAACTGGTTCGGCGCGGGGGCGCCGGAGTCACCTGAGACTGCCGCGTCGCCGTCTCCCGCGTCACTGTCCGCCGCGTCGCCGTCTGCCGCTCCGGGGCAGCCGTCTCCGGGCGGGCCCGGGCGGGCTTCGTTCGGGTTCGATGACGGGCCGATCGGGGGTGTCCGCCCCGGTGGGTTGCCGATCGTGCGTACCAACGGGCCGGCTGCGGAGACTCCCGCGCCCGCTGATCCGGTTGCCGAGGCGATGACCGGGACCCCGGCGGCGCCGTGGACGCCGGTGACGTTCGAGCCGGCCTCGCCGCGGGCTGTCGGTGTGGACGGGTGGGGAAGCCCGTCCAGGGACAGCTCCGCGCCGGTCTGGCCGCAGGCCACCACCACACCGTCCGAATGGGTGGACCACGGGGCGGAGCGGCACGTCGACCTGATCGCCGACCAGCGGTCCGCCCCCGGCGGCCGCAACGAACCGAAGGTCTGGAGCGACACCCCCGCCGCACCGCCGGCCCGGCGGCAGTCCCGGCTGGTCACGGTCGGCATGGCGCTGCTGGGGGCGGTCGCGCTCGCCGCCGTCGCGCTCACCGGGGTCGTCTACTACTCCGGCCCGGACACCGAGATCGGCGAGATGCTCCAGCTCGGCGGCGACGGCACCGACCAGCGCACCGCGACCGGGCCGCTGGACGGCCGGACCATCGCGACCTTCGAGCTGCTCGCGGCGACCGACCGGGTCAGGGTGAGCATCGCCGACCTCGGCACCGACCTGTACCGGGTCACCACGCCGGAGGGCGCCGGCCTGCAACCCAACGCCGAGGTACGCGAGGACCGGCTGCTCGTCGACCTGTCCCGGGACCGGAGCGGCTCCGGCGGTGAGATCGAGGTCGTACTGGCCGCCAAGGTGCGCTGGACGCTGCGTTTCTCCGGGTACGCCGCGGAGCGCGTCATCGACACCAGCGACGGGCGGATCGACCGGATCGAGATGGTCGGCGGCACCCGGCGGGCCGAGCTGAACCTGGCCGACGCCTCCGGAACCGTGCCGATGAAGATCACCGGTGGGGTCGAGGAACTGCTGCTGCGGGCGCCGGCCGACAACCCGGTGCGGGTGCGTGTCGGCGGCGGAGCGGGCACCGTGACGGCCGGCGCGCGGACCCTGCGGGACCTGCCGCCAGGCTCCACGCTCACGCCGAAGGACTGGCAGAAGGCCAATCGGTACGACGTGGACGCGGCCTCCTCGATCACCGTGCTGACAGTGGAGGAACGGACGTCCTGACCGGTGCGGCCCGGTGTGGGCCGCACCGATCACGGCTCAGTTCAGGACGCGCAGGCGGACGGTCTGCTCCATGGCGCGGAGCTGCTCGAGCACCCCGTCGGGGTAACCGCGGGCGATGTCGGTGATCAGATAGCCGAACTCACCGCGGGTGCTGAGCATCTGGCCCTCGACGTTGACGTTGTGCTCGGCGAGGATCCGGTTGACGTCGGCCAGCACACCCGGCGTGTTCTTGTGCATGTGCACGATGCGGTGCATGCCGGGCAGCTCGGGCAGCGTCACGCCGGGCAGGTTGACGCTGAGCGTGGTGTTGCCCTCGGTCAGGTACTTCGCGAGCTTGTTCGCCACGAAGCCGCCGATGTCCGACTGCGCCTCCTCGGTCGACCCGCCGATGTGCGGGGTGAGGATGACGTTCGGCAGGCCGCGCAGCTCGGAGACGAACTCGTCGCCGCGGCCCTTCGGCTCCTTCGGGAAGACGTCGACGGCCGCACCGGCCAGCCGCCCGCTCTGCAGAGCGTCGCGCAGCGCCAGGTGGTCGACGACGATGCCGCGGGACAGGTTCAGGAACAGGCTGCCGGGCCGCATCTTGGCGAACTGCTCGGCGCCGAAGAAGCCGGCGTTGCCGGGCCGCCCGTCCACGTGCAGGGTGACGATGTCGCTGGACTCCAGCAGCTCGTCCAGGCTGGCGCAGCGGTGCGCGTTGCTCAGCGCCAGCTTGTCGGCGGTGTCGTAGAACGAGACCGACATGCCCAGGTTCTCGGCGAGCACCGACAGCTGGGTGCCGATGTTCCCGTACCCCACGATGCCGAGGCGACGGCCGCGGATCTCGTGCGCGCCGTCCGCCGACTTGTCCCAGACGCCGCTGTGCATCAGCGTGTTCTTCTCGGTGAGCCGCCGGGTCAGCGAGATGATCTCGGCGATGGCCAGCTCGACCACCGAGCGGGTGTTCGAGAACGGCGCGTTGAAGACGGCGACGCCGCCGGCGGTGGCGGCGGCCAGATCGATCTGGTCCGTGCCGATGCAGAAGGCGCCGATGGCGACCAGCTTGTCGGCGGCCTCCAGCGCTTTCGCGGTCACCTGCGTCTTGGACCGGATCCCGAGCAGGTGCACCCCGGCGATCCGCTCGATCAGCTCGACCTCGTCGAGGGCGTTGCGAAGGAGCTCGACCTGGAAGCCGTCCTCCTCCAGCCGGGACACCGCGTCGGGGTGGATGCTCTCCAAGAGCAGGACTCGCACCTTGGCCTGGTCGATCATCATCTTCCGTTCCATGTTTCGGTTGGCCGCCCGGGCCGCCACGCCGAAGCCCAGTTCACAAGGCGTCAAGCCTAGTCCCCCGGCGTGCCGGGCCCGGAACGGTGTGCCTGAGGTCCCATCTGCCGGTCAATCCGGTAACTGTTACGGGCCGGCGGCGGGTGTGGTTCAGGCCGGTTTCACCGGTGCGGCTTTCGATCATCGAGGGGGTACGCGGACGCGCGTGCCGTAGTCGTGCGGCGCCCGGTTCCTGCCGCTGCCCGCGGCCGTTTCGCGGTCGTTCCGGGGCCGGCCCGCGCGCCGGAAAGTGTCGTACCGTCGCGCGACGATCCGGGCATGGCTGACGAGCACATCGACACATCCGAGTCCGGCGCCCGTGACTGGCGGGCCGAGCTGAGGGAGCGTGCCGCCGTGTCGGCGCAGCGGCGGGCCGACCGCGCCGCCGCCCGGCGCTCTGCGGCGGTTCGCCGCGCGCACGGTCTGGTTGAGCGCCACGCAGCCCGCCTGGCACGGGCACGATCCCGCTCTCCGGGGTGAGGATGCCGGCTCCGGCCTTCCTGGTCGGTATGTTCCAGGGAGTGAGGTTCGCCCGGTCGGCCGAGCCGCGCGGAGGTTGTGAGGTGGGCGATGGGATCGCTGGCGTGGGCAGTCGGCCTCTCGCTGCTGTCAGTCGCTGCTTACGGCACCGCCGCGGTCGCTCAGGAGCGGCTCGCCGAGCACAGCCACCGCGGGCGGTCCCGGTGGGCCGTGGCGTTGCTGCTGACCGGCGCCGGGGCGGGGCTGCACCTGCTGGCGCTGAACTTCGGCACGGTCGCGGTCGTGCAGGCCCTCGGCACCCTGACGCTGCTGGTCGCCCTCCCGATCGAGGTCATCCGCTATCACACCCGGATCAGCCGGGCGGCCTGGATCAGCGCCGGCCTGACCGTGGCCGGGCTGGCCGCGATCCTGACCCTCTCGGTCGAGGGGGACGGCCCGTCGCTGCTAGCCGAGTCCACCGTGCGCACGCTGACCGTGGTCACTGCCGGTGCGGTCGCCGGCTGTGCTCTCCTGGCATGGCCGTCGGGGCCGCGGGTTCGCGCGATGCTGCTCGCGGCGGCGGCCGGCACTGCGTTCGGGATCGGCTCGGTGCTGTCGAAAGCGGTGATCGCCTCGTTCACCACGGGCGGTGTCGGCGGGATGTCGATGCCGGCCCTGGGGCTCGTCGTGGTGTTCGCGGTGGTGGGCTATCTGCTCGGCCAGTTGTCCTACCGTGGTGCCGGGCTGGCCACGCCGCTGGCGACGGTCAGCGTGACCAATCCGCTGGTCGCGTCGGTCGCCGGAGTGGTGCTGTTCGACGAGGGCGTCCGGTTCGGGGCGGTGGGGCTGGTGGTGGTGGGCGTCGCCGCGGTCCTGATGAGCTGGGGAGTGGTCGGTCTGGCCCGGCGGACGGCAGGCTCGGGGAGCGCGTCGCAGGAGCCGGCGGGCGGACAGCCCCGGACGGAGCCGGCGCCGACGGGCTAGCTCCGCGAGTGTGCCGACTTGGGGTTCGATCCGCACCCGAACTCGTCACGCAGCTCTGGGCCGCTGGTGGTGTGCCGACTCGGGGTTCGCTGCGCGCCTGAAGTCGGCACGCGATCTGGGGGCGGCGCCGGCGTGGCGGCGGTGCGGTGCGGGGTGCGGTGCGGGGTGCGGTCGGCTCGGGTGGGGAGGAGCGCGGGCAGCAGCAGGGCCAGGGTGATCGCGAGCAGCAGTCGGGACTCCTGGAACGGCCACCAGGGCAGGGCGGTGACCGGCAGCACCATGATCGCCAGAACGGCCGCTCGGAGGGCGAGGGCGAGAGGGAGGAAAACGGCCAGGACCAGCCAAACCTGATGGTGGGTCCAGGAGACCGGGGAGAGTACGACGCTTGCTGCTCCGGTGATCACCAGCGCGACGCGGGGGTCGTGGAAGCGGGCGGTGGGGCGCAGCACCGTCGGTTGCAACGTGGTGGGGCGCAGCGGGGTGTCACGCAGGGTGGCGAAGCGTGGCGGGGTGAGCGGCGTGAGCGCGGTGAGCTGCGTGGTGGTGTGGCGGAGGGCTATGGCGGCTATGGCGCCGGCCAGGAGGGTGGCGAGCAGCTCGCGGTGCGGGGCTTCGAGGCGGAGCAGGGCGCCGTTGAGGGACTGGTTGCCTACGGAGGTGATGAAGCCCAGGCGGGCGACGTCGTGCACCTCGGTGGTCCAGTACCGCCAGGATTCGTGGGGCAGCAGGTAAGCGGCCAGCGTCGCGCAGGCCAGGAAGGTACTGGTGGCTACGGCTGCGGCCCGGCGGCGACCGGTCAGCCACAGCATCGGGATGAAGATCAGCGGGGTGAGTTTGACGGCGGCGGCGAGGCCGATCAGGACCCCCTGGTGGCGGCTGTGCCGCAGGGCCAGCACGTCGGTGGTGACGAGGACGGCCAGCAGGAGGCTGACCTGGCCGTACTTGAAGGTGGAAGAGACCGGTGCGGAGAGCATCAGTGCGAGCGCGATCCACGGTGCGGCTCGGCGGTTGACGAGCAGCGCCAGAACGATCGCGGCCAGGCCGGTGCCCGCCGTCCAGGCGGTGTACAGCAGCCATGCGGGCAGCCAGGACAGGGGCAGCATCAGCAGGGCGGCGAACGGTGGGTAGGTGAACGGGGCGTTCCCGTTGCGGATGTAGTCGTAGAGTTCGCCGCCGCTGCGGAACGTGTCGACGGCGCCCATGTAGACCTGGAGGTCGGTGAGGCGCAGGGACTCCGGGCGGCTGAGCGCGAGCAGGCCGGTGATCAGGGCGACGAGGAGCGCGGGCGTCCAGCGGAATAGTTGCCTGCTCATTGCCATTGTCGCTCCTCTACATAGGGTGGCATGAAGCGACCACCCGGGCCGATCAGGGCGGTCAGCGGGTGGGTTGCGTGCGGCGGGTGGCTGTCCGGTGGACGACCAGCAGGGCGACCGCGAAGGCCAGGACGGCGCGACCGGCCGGCTGGGCGAGGAAGCCGAAGCCGAACACCGTGGAGTTGTCGACCACGCGGGGCAGCGCGAACTCCGCGACGGTGGTGGAGCGGGGCAGCCGGTCGGCGAGGAGCAGGACCGCGGCTGCGGTGGAGACGCCGGCCGCTGTCCGGCGGTCGATCCGCCCTGTCAGGGATCGGGCCCGACCGGGAAGGAGGCTCCGGCCACGGCCGGCCCGCAAGCGCGCGGTGGCAGGCCCGAACATGGCGATGGGGTGCAGGAAGGCGGCGGGGCGCGCGGGTGTGGCCACCCGTTGCGGGTGGGCAGAGGTGCCGGTGCGCAGGAGGGCTGCGGTCAGGAAGGCCGTGCAGAGCAGCAGCGGACCGGTCAGGGTGGCGGCGCCGGCCAGGAGGATGTCGGAGGCGTGGAAGGCGGGGCCGGTGCCGTGCAGGGCGCTGAAGGTGGCACGGCCGTCGGGGAAATGGGGGCCGAAACCGCCGGTGCCCCCGGGAAGCATGGCGAGCGGGAACCAGGCGGGAGCCGAGGCTGCGGAGATGCCGAGGGTGTGTGCGGCGTGCAGGCAGCCGGTGATCGCCGCGGACTCCACGGCGAACAGGCCGCCGGCGATGCCGGTGACGATCGCTGTGCGCCGGCGGCCGGAAGCCCGGAGCCGGTGGACCGTCCATGCGGTGAACGCGGTCAGGGCGGTCCAGGTGAGCACCGCGGGCGTGACGTCCTGCCAGCCCATGAACGGCATGACGGCTGATTCGTTGCCGGCGAGCAGGAAGGCGTACGCGCAAAGACCGAAGAGCAGGGTGGCGCGGACCGGGCGCCGGGGCGCCCAGCGTGCACCCGCCAGCGTCATGACCAGGATCGCGGTCGCCAACAGCGCGCACACGAGCGTGGCTTCGCCGGACCAGGGCAGGAGGGTCTCGACGCTGTGCAGGGCGGCGCGCACGCCGTTGAAGAGGGCCGCGCAGATCAGCACCACCAGCGCGGCGGCGGTTGTGGTGGCGGCGCGGGCGGAGAGGGTGACGCCGGGTGGATCGGCGACGGCGAGGCTGCCGGCGAAGGTGAGCATCCGCCAGGGGCGGCCGCGCAGGCAGGCGAGCTCGGCGGCCCACTCGGCGCGCATGACGGCGGCCAGGTCGGCCGGCCAGCGGTGTGCGGCCACGGTGAGCAGGAGCTGAGCGATGTGCTCGGCGATCCTCGGAGCAGCCATATCGCAACTCTACATAGCCCCGGCAAGATCGTCACGACCCGCCAGGTGGCAGCCGGATAACGATCACCACCCGCCGAGTGGCGGCCCCGTAACGGTCACCGCCCGCCGGGCGGCGGCCCCGTAACGGTCACCGCCCGCCGAGTGGCGGTCCCAAGCGTGTGAACTTCGGGTGCGTATCGAACCCGAAGTTCACACGCGGGGTGAACGGCGCGGGAGGGGCGCGCGGGAAGTGGCAGGGAGGGTCAGGGGGCTCGGGGGAGCAGGACGGTGAGGATCAGGCCGCCCTCGTCGCGGGCGTCGGCTCGGACGTCGCCGCCGTGGGCCCGGGCCACCGCCCGGACGATGGACAGGCCCAGCCCGGCGCCGGGGGAGTGGAGACGCTCGGCGCCGTGGCGGTGGAACGGCTCGAACAGGCCGGGTACGTCGTAGCGGGGGATCATCGGCCCGGAGTTGGCGACCTGCAGCTCGACCCAGCCGTCGGGGCGGGTCCGGGTGGTGACGGTGACCCAGCCGTCGGCCGGGAGGTTGTGCCGCACCCCGTTCTCCACCAGGTTCTGGACGAGCCGTTCCAGCAGGACCGGGTCGCCGAGCACAGCCGCCTCGCCCGGCTCGGCGGTGACCTTGACGGTGCCGGAGGAGAGGGCCACGTGGTCGACGATGTCGGCGAGGTCGACGTAAGCCCGCTCGGTCACCTCCCGCTCCGACCGGGCCAGCAGCAGCAACCCGTCGATCAGCCGGCCGTGCCGGTCGTTGATCGCCAGCAGCGTGGCGCCGAGCTGTCGTACGTCCGGGGAGGCCGTCTCCGGGGTGAGCGCGACCTCCAGCAGCGTCCGGTTCAGGGTGAGCGGGGTGCGCAGCTCGTGCGACGCGCTGGCGATGAACCGCCGCTGCCCGTCGAACGACTGGTCGAGGCGGGCCAGCATCAGGTCGAACGTGTCGGCCAGCTGTTTGATCTCGTCGTTCGGCCCGTCCAGCGCGATCCGCTCGTGCAGGCCGCGGTCGGCGGCCGGCGACTCGGCGATCCGGCGGGCGGCCGCGGTGATCTGGTGCAGCGGGTGCAGCAGCCGCCCGGCGATCAGCCAGCCCAGCGCGATCGTGGCGGCGCTGACCACGAGCAGCGCCACCGCACCCTGGGTGATCAGCGAGCGCAGGGTGTCGGCCTGGGTGCCCTCGACGATCTGCTTGACGTACCTCTCGCCGTTGGGCGGCGGCGGGATGAGCTGCCCCTCGTCGGAGATCGTGGTGCGCATGGCGAAGTTCGACGCCTCGTGACCGACCAGGATGTAGATGGCGCCGAGCAGCACGAGCCCGGCGGCGACGAACAGCCCGCCGTAGAAGAGGGTCAACCGGGTGCGCACGGTGAGCTTCATCGGATCCGGTACCCCACTCCCGGCTCGGTCAGCACCACCGGTGGATCGCCCAGCTTGCGGCGCAGCTTGAGGATCGTCATCCGGACCGCGTGGGTGAACGGGTCGGCGTTCTCGTCCCACGCCTTCTCCAGCAGCGTCTCGGCTGACACCGCGGTGCCGTCGGCACGCAGCAGCTCGGCCAGCACCGCGAACTCCTTGCGGGACAGCGGCACGTAACGACCGTCGCGGTGCACCTCCCGCCGGTACGGGTCGAGGCTGATCCCGGCCCGGCGCAACACCGGTGGCGCGGCCGGGCGGGCGCGCCGGCCCAGCGCCGCGACCCGGGCGGACAGCTCCCGGAAGGCGAACGGTTTGGGCAGGTAGTCGTCGGCGCCGAGGGCCAGCCCGGCGACCCGGTCGTCGACGCCGGCGGCCGCGGTCAGCATCAGCACCCTGATGTCCGCCTTGCGGTCGGCCAGCACCTGGCACACCTTGTCGCCGTGCACCACCGGGACGTCACGGTCGAGGACGACCACGTCGTATTCGTTGACATCGATGCGCTCAAGGGCGGAGCCGCCGTCGTAGACGACGTCCACCGCGTGCGCCTCGTGCCGCAACCCCTGCGCCACCGCGTCGGCGAGCAGCGGCTCGTCCTCCACCACCAGGATCCGCATCCCTACATACTGGCCCGCGGGCGTGTCACTTCGCCGTCATCGTTTTTCGTGACGCCGGGGAAACCCGGGCGGCGCTTCACTGCCTCCCATGGACAAGACGAGATTGAGAACCACCCTCGCCCTAGGCCTGCTGCTCACCGCGGCGGTGGCCGGCTGCGGCGAGCCCACCGGAACTCCGGGTGTCGCGACCGCCGTCAGCGGCACGCCCACGACCGCGGCCTCCGCCTCGGCGCCGCCCCTCGACGACGCGGACCGGCTGATCAAGTATTCGCAGTGCATGCGGGACAACGGCATGACCTGGTTCCCGGACCCGGTGGACGGCGGGCTCACCGTCCGCGTCCCGTCCACGGTGGATCAGAAGAAGATGCAGGCCGCCGAGCAGGCCTGCCGCGAGTACGGGCCGGACGGCGGGGAGCGTGAGCAGCTCAGTCCCGAGGATCTCGAGAAGGCCCGGCAGATGTCGCAGTGCATGCGGGACAACGGCGTGCCCGGCTTCCCGGACCCGGAGCCGGACGGCCGGATCCACATCGACGGTGGGGCGCTCGGCACCGGCCCGGGAAACCCCACCTTCGACAAGGCGGAGCAGCTCTGCATGAAGCACCGGCCGGGTGGCGGCGGCCCGCGGCGCGTCGAAGGGCCGGGCACCGCGGGTGGTGGGGCGTGAGGCGGCGGACGACCGTTGCGGTGGCCGCGGTGCTCACCGCAGGCGCGGCCGCCACCGCAGCGTTCGTGGCGGGGATGCCCGAGACCGAGAGCGGCACAGGGACGGCCGGGACGACGGTGGCCGCCACCGCGGACGTGACGAGGGAGACGCTCGTCGACGAGGAGGAACACGACGGATCGCTCGGGTACGGCGACAGCACCCCGGTCGTCACGCGCCTGGCCGGCACGGTGACCCGGCTGCCGGCCACGGGCGCGACCCTGACCCGCGGGCAGGCCCTCTACCGGGTGGACAACCGGCCGGTCCTACTGCTCTACGGGACGCTTCCGGCGTACCGAAACCTGGCTCCGGGGGTGGAGGGCACCGACGTCAAGCAGTTCGAGAAAAACTTGTGGGCGCTGGGCTACCGGGGTTTCACCGTCGACGACGAGTACACCTCGGCGACCGCCGACGCCGTCGAGCAGTGGCAGGACGACCGGGGCCTGACCGAGACCGGCACGATCGAGCTGGGCCGGGTCGTCTACCAGCCCCGGGCGGTACGCGTCGCGGTGCTGACCGCCACGGCCGGCGCGGCCGTGCAACCGGGCAGCGAGATCCTCCAGGTCACCGGCACCGGCCGGGTGGCCACCGTCGGCCTCGAGATCAGCGACCAGCGCCTGGCCCGCAAGGGCGCGGCGGTCACCGTGACCCTGCCCGACGGAGCGAAGACCGCCGGCCGGATCAGCGATGTCGAGACCTCGGTGGAGCAGGCCGAGAACCCGGGCGAGGAGGACCGGACCGTGCTGAGCGTGACCATCGCGTTCGCCAAGACTCCGGCCGGGCTGAACGACGCCGCGGTGACGGTCGCGTTCGCCGCCGGCCGGCGGGAGAACGTGCTCACCGTGCCGGTGCGCGCCCTGCTCGCGCTGGCCGAGGGCGGGTACGGCGTCCAGACCGCCGACGGCCGCATCCTCGCCGTCGAGACCGGCCTGTTCGCCGCCGGGCGGGTCGAGGTGTCCGGCGGCGGACTCACCGAGGGCATGAAGGTCGGGGTGCCGCAATGAGCCCGGTGATCGAACTGGCCGGGGTCACCAAGTCCTATCCCGGCGGGGTCACCGCGCTGCGTGACGTCGACCTGACCGTGCAGCCGGGCGAACTGATCGCCATCGTGGGGCCGTCCGGCTCCGGCAAGTCCACCATGCTGCACCTGATCGGCACGCTCGACCGGCCGTCGGCGGGGACGGTGCGCATCGACGGTCACGACGTGGCGGCGTTGTCGGATCGGCAGCTGTCCGCGTTGCGGGCGCGGCGGATCGGCTTCGTGTTCCAGCAGTTCCATCTGGCGCCGGGGCGGGACGCGGTCACCAACGTGGCGGACGGGCTGCTCTACTCGGGCGTACCGAAGAAGGAGCGGGAACAGCGGGCCCGCGTCGCGCTGGCCCGGGTCGGCCTGGGCGACCGGTTCGGGCACCGCCCGCACCAGCTTTCCGGCGGTGAACGGCAACGGGTCGCGGTGGCCCGGGCGGTGGCGGGCGATCCGGCGGTGCTGCTCGCCGACGAGCCCACCGGCAACCTCGACTCGGTCGCCGGGGCCGGGGTGGTGGACCTGCTGCGCGAGCTGAACGAGGCCGGCACCACCGTCCTGGTGATCACCCACGATCACGAGATCGCCGGCAGCCTGCCCCGGCAGGTGCCGATGCTCGACGGGAAGGTGATCGAGGCATGTCCGATCTGAGACCTGCCCGGCTGCGCTCCTCCGACCTTCTGCGTCTCGGTGGCGCGGGACTGCAGGCCCGGCCGTTGCGCGCGGTGCTCTCCGCGCTCGGCATCGCCATCGGCATCGCCGCGATGGTCGCCGTGGTGGGCATCTCCACGTCGAGCCGGGCCGACCTGGACCGCGCGCTGGCGGCGCTCGGCACCAACATGCTCACCGTCGCGCCGGGCAACACCATGTTCGGGGAGGAGGCGGTGCTGCCCGACGACGCGCTGTCGATGATCCGCCGGATCGGGCCGGTGACCTCGGCGACCGCGACCGGCGAGGTGTCCGGCGCCTCGGTCTACCGCACCGACCGGATCCCGGAGCAGGAGACCGGCGGGCTGTCCCTGCTCGCCGCCCAGCTCGACCTGCCCTCGACGGTGGGCGCCGACCTGGCGCGGGGCTCGTGGCTGAACGCGGCCACCGCCCGTTACCCGGTGGTGGTGCTCGGCTCGCTGGCGGCGCAACGGCTCGGCGAGGTGCCGTCCGTCTACATCGGTGGGCGATGGTTCTCGGTCGCCGGCGTGCTGGCAAAGGTGCCGCTCGCCCCGGAACTGGACAACGCGGTCATCGTCGGCTGGGACGCCGCGGAGAAGTACCTGAGCTTCGACGGGCACGCCACCACCGTCTACACCCGGTCGGAGGAGTCGCAGGTCGAGGCGGTGCGGTCGGTGCTCGCGCCGACCGCGAACCCGGAGAGCCCGGACCAGGTGCAGATCTCCAAGCCGTCCGACGCGCTCGCCGCGCAGCGGGCCGCCGACCGGGCCTTCACCGGGCTGCTGCTCGGCCTCGGCGCGGTGGCACTGCTGGTCGGCGGCATCGGTGTCGCCAACACCATGGTCATCTCGGTGCTGGAACGGCGCGCAGAGATCGGTCTGCGCCGCTCGCTGGGTGCGACCCGCGGTCAGATCCGCAATCAGTTCGTCGCCGAGTCACTGCTGCTGTCGCTGTTCGGGGGTGCCGGCGGAGTGCTCGGGGGCGCCGCGGTCACCCTGTTCTATGCGACCACCCAGCAGTGGCCCACCGTCGTGCCGTTGTGGGCGATCGCCGGCGGCCTCGGCGCGACGCTGCTGATCGGCGCCGTCGCCGGCCTCTATCCGGCGATCCGGGCCGCGCGGCTGGCGCCGACCGAGGCGTTGGGTGCGGCCTGAGAGCAACCTTTTCTGGTACGACCTGACCACGGTCCCGTGGCATCCACGCGACCCGCCTGCGACCTTGCGGCCGCAGCGCGACCGTCGGGGGATGACCACGACGTTCAGCCCGGCGGTCGCGCCGTGGCCTCGCGTGGCACTTCGCTCGCGTGGATGCCACGGGACCTTACGTAGGCGTACTGAAAAAGGGTTCTATTCGGTGGAACCGACCGGCCGGGTCAGCGAGACCGCCGCGCCCATGCAGAGACCCGGCTCCTTGCCGAGCTTCTCGGCGATCTGCAGGCAGCGCGCCACCTGGTCGACGCTCGCGTCGGTCCGGGTGATCTCCGCCCGGGTCTTCGCGTTCGCCTTGTCGATCTCCAGGTTGCGCGCCTCAAGAATCTTCTGGCCGTAGGCGGCGATCGCCTGCGTGGTCGGCTCGTCGTAGCGCGGCGACTCGAACGCCACCGACTTGACCACGATCTCGTCGCCCAGCTCGGTGTTCAGAGCCGTGACCAGCGTCTCCTTGTAGGTCTTGTTGAGGTCGGGCGCGGGCGCGTCACCGCTGGTCACGTCGACCGAGCCGAGCGGGTCGAAGTCGGCGAAGATCGACGTCATGGCACCGTTGATCTGCGGGTTCACCCGCCGCTCGACGAACACCTCGAACCGGCTCCGGTCACCCACCTCGCGGTACGCCGCCCAGTTCTCCGGCGCCTTCTCGGCCTTCGCCGACCACTCGATCTGCACCGGGATGCACGCCCGGCGCTGCGCCGCGATGGTCACCCACACGCACTGATCGCCCAGGTGAGAATAGGTCTGACCGGAAGCGTCCCACTCGTCGATGCCCTGCCACGGCAGTGTCCACTGCAGACCGGCGCCGGTGGTCCGGCCGGTCGGCTTGTTCCAGCTGGTCACGATGCCCACGTTGCGGGTCGGCACGACGGTGATGCTGGCCGCCACGATGCAGGCGATCGCGAGGACCGTCGCGCCACCGAAAGTCAGAAAAGCCTGACGGCGGGACTTGTCCGCCTTGAGGCCGACGGCTGCCAGAAGGGCGATGACCGCGACGGCGGCGAGAATGATGCCGAGGACGAACAACGAAATCGCAACTCCTGCTCGGGAAACGGGCCGCACCGACAACCGCGGCTGTGTCTCCGAGGTTAAGCCAGTAGATCAAACCAACCTGACCCGACCAGCGGGTTCCCGTGTTCCCCGGCTCACCGCGGGGATCGCGTGGGACCATCGGTCGGGTCGCGTCCCGCTGTTTCGGAGGCAGGTATGCGCTCGGTTCTCGTCATCGCCGCGATCGGCACCCTGCTGGCGCCCACCCCGGCGCACGCGGCCGTCAAGTTCGACCGCGCCACCATGACCGGTTTCGTCGACCGGGCCGACGTGCAGAAGGCGTTCGGCTGGAACGACGCCGTCTTCGAGGCCAACGCCGCCGAGGTGACGTTCCGGCTCGCCCACACGACCATCGACGAATACCGGGTGGTCTGCCGCCGCGACGGCGCCGACCGCACGTTCACCATGACGCACGACCGGATCTTCGGGCACACCGATCTCGGGGCGGCCGTCGCCGGCGAACGCCGAGGGTACGGCCGGGAGATCACCGGGTTCCGGATCACCGGGCCGGTCGCCGGGATCTCGGGTATCACGATGATGCCGCCGCCGGGTGGGCCGTGCCCGCAGGAGAACGCACCGGAGGACGAGACGATCGTCAGCGCGACGTTGCTGTCGGCGACAGACCGGGAGGCCCTCACCGGCAACCACCGGGACGTGTCCCGGGAGTTGCAGGTGACGCGGAAGCCGGCCGCTGACCCGGCTCCGGACCTCGCGCCGGACGCCTGATCGTCAGCCCGGTTTGCGAGCCACCCCGCCGAGCACGGTGTAATAGGTGTCCTTCTGCTGGGCCGGCGCCTCGGTGCCGGGCCGCCACTCGGCGAGCGGAACCAGGCCGGGCTCGACCAGCTCGAAGTCGCCGAAGAAGCCTTCGATCTCGGCGCGGCTGCGCCACCGGCCGGTGCCGAGCGTCTCGTTGAACACGCGCTCCGCGTCCTTGACCTTGGCCGAGATCGCCGGGTGCTCGTCGCCCGGATCCCAGAAATGGATGATCGCCAGGTGGCTGCCCGGCGGCAGGGCGTCACGCAGCACGGCGGCGATCTGTTCGGGATGCTCGTCGTCGTGCACATGGTGCAGGATCGAGAAGAGCAGCAGCCCGATCGGCCGGTTGAAGTCGAGGTGGGCCCGGGTCATGGGGTGGTCGAGAAGCCGTTGCGGCTCGCGGACGTCGGACTCGATCAGCCGGGTCGTGCCGTCACCGGCGATCAGCGCCTGCCCGTGCACGAAGACCATCGGATCGTTGTCGACATAGACGACGCGGGCGGTGGGGTCGACCCCATGGGCGACCTGATGCACGTTGGTCTCGGTGGGCAGGCCTGAGCCGACGTCGAGGAACTGCCGGACGCCGGCCTCGACCGCCAGGAAACGCACCACCCGGCGCAGGAAGGCGCGGCACGCCCGGCCGGCCTCCAGAGCATCCGGCATGATCTGCAGGGCGCGCTCGGCCGCCATCCGATCGACGGCGAAATGATCCTTGCCGCCGACCATGAAGTCGTAGACGCGGGCGATGCTGGGCTTCGAGATGTCGACGCCCGGAGGAACCGACTCGTCAGCGGTCATGGCACCCACCACCCTTCGCTGCGGAACGCCGTCACCGCCCTGAGGCTATCGAAGTATGTCGTTGAAAGCGGCCCCGTACCGTCTTGCTGCATCCGACCGCACGAACGACCGAGGGGCCACGATGACCGTCACCGCCGACGACCTGGACTCCGCGCTCGCCGCGCTGAGCGACGCACTGGAGCCGATCACTGACCGGGACTGGTCCACCCGTGCCGGCGCGCTGGAGTGGGACTGCTGGCACACCGCCGAGCACATCGGCGACTGTCTGCTGTCCTACGCCGCTCAGCTCGTCGCCCGACCGACCACCCGCTACGTCCGCTTCATGGCCGACGCGGACCCCGATGCCACCCCCGTCGAGGTGGTGGAGTTCGCTGTCGCCGGTGGCGGCATCCTCGCCGCGACGGTGCGCGCCGCACCGTCGGACGTTCGCGCCTATCACCCCAGCGGGATCGCGGACCCGGAAGGTTTTGCCGCCATGGGGTGCGTCGAGACGCTCGTACACAGCCACGACATCGCCGAGGGACTCGGTGTGGATCTCAACGCACCGCGCGACGTCTGCGCCCGTGTGCTCGCTCGGCTGTTCCCGGACACGCCGGCCACGCTCGCCGCCCTCGACCCGTGGACCGTGCTGCGGTGGGCCACCGGTCGCCTCGACCTGCCCGGACACCCGCGCCCGCAGAAGTGGAGGTGGCACGGCGCCCCGCCCGCGGACAACGACTGAGTCGGCCGGCGTCTTCGGAGCGGCTCGGAAGCCCGCGATGTGATCCGGTTGGCACGGAACCACGCCGGCGTGGTGCGCTCCACGCCTTCCGGCTGGAGATCGGGGGAGGGGACTGGGAAGGGGGCGCGCCCGGCAGGATTCGAACCTGCGACCGACGGATTAGAAGTCCGTTGCTCTATCCGCTGAGCTACGAGCGCTGGCCAGCACATACTAGGCGGTCATGCCGGTTCTGTCGTCCGCCTCGTCGACTGCGGCGTTCTCCACCGCGGCTTCGGCGGCCTCCAGGGCGGTCGTGACGCCCGCCTGATCCTCCGGCGCCGGCGGCACCTCGATCTCGGGCGTGCCCGGCGTCGGCAGGTACGCGTCGACCCAGCGGCCCAGCTCACGGAACACCTCCGTGCGTACCTCCTTGCCGGAGAGGGTGAGGTCGTGCATGCCGCCGTTGAACCGGGCGATGGTGACCCGCGGCCCGAGGCCCGGCGCCCAGCGCGTGATGTGTTCCACGTCGAGGACGGAGTCGGAGACCCGGATGTCGTCGTGCCATTGGCGGCCGCGGTAGGTGCGGTCCGAGCAGGCGACCAGCACCGGCACGTCGATGTCGAGACCGGCGCGCAGCCGGCGCTGGCCGCGCCGGATCGCCTCGAGCCAGCCCATTCGCACCGGGAAGCCGAGGATCGGCTTCCAGGACAGGTCGTAGTTCCATTCCCCGTGGTGGTCGCTGTGCAGGCTCTGCCCGTACAGACCGGCCGAGGCGACGGGCATCTTGCGGTACGGGGAGCGGCCCCCCACGGCCAGGATGGTGGCCAGCAGCGGCCGGCGGACCAGCCAGGGATAGTTGAAGTCGAAGAACGGACTGTTCAGAAACAGTCCGTCGATGATGCCCCGGCGGCGGCGGGTGTGCGCCCACAGCGAGGTGATCAGGCCGCCGGTGGAGTGGCCGGTGACCAGCAGCTGGTCGTGGCCGTCGTCCTGGCGGATGATCCGGGCGGCCTCGTCCAGTTCGGGGAAGTAGTCGGTGAGGCTGCGCGCGAAGTTGGGCGTCTGGTGCGGCAGCAGACTGCGGCCGTACTTGCGCAGGTCGAGCGCGTAGAAGTCCCAGCCGCGTTCGACGAAGAAGTCGGCCATGTGGGTCTGGAAGAAGTAGTCCACGAAGCCGTGGACGTGCAGCACGGCCCGCCGCGTCGGCGTCTCGGCCCGGCGGCGCACCAGCGTGGCCACAACGGGACCCTCGTCGTCGGTGCCCAGATCGATGTTGTGCCGCTCGTACGGCCACCCCAGGACGTCGGTCTCCACAGCCCCAGGTTACCCATGAGTACGGTCCGCCGCGCCATATCAGATCGCCGTGTCGAGCGGGGCCGTCATCCACAACCGCGGCCTGTCCACAGGCCGCGTCCGCAAGATCCCCCGGCGGTTCGCGGACCGGCCAAGCTCTGCCTCGACCGATGCACCGACGTCCGAGGGAGAAACACCGTGTTCGACACTCACATCGCTCTGGTCGGCAATGTTCTGACCCCGCCCGAGTGGCGGCGCACCACCACCTCCAACGCGCTGGTCGCCAACTTCCGGGTGGCTTCCACGTCCCGCCGCTTCGACCGGGAGACCGGCCACTGGGTGGACGGCAACACGCTGCGCGTCCGGGTCACCGCGTGGCGCAGGCTCGCCGAGGGGGTGGCCTCCTCCGTCATGGTCGGGGACCCGGTGATCGTTTACGGCCGCCTCTACACCCGTGACTGGGTCGACGAGGACAAGAAGACGCGTGTCTCGTACGAGATGGAGGCCTTTTCCATCGGGCACGACCTGAGCCGGGGCCGTGACCGGTTCTACCGCAACAAGCCGAACCCGACCAGCGCGATCGAGGCGCCGGACGACGACACGATCTCGCGGGGCGAGCCGTCGGTGCCGGTCAGCGAGGCCGAAGTGCCGATCGGGTACGGCGACGGCCTGCCCGAACGGCTCCCCGGTGAGTCCGCGCCCACCTTCCTCGAAGTGGTGGCCGGCATCGAGCAGGAGACCGACGAGCCGGCCCCGGAGGAGGAGCCGGTGCCCGCACCGCCGAACGACGGTCGCCGGTCGCGGCGGGGTGGGCGGCGCGAACCCGTACCCGCGTAGGCATTCCCGGGTCGCCGCCGCCGGTGGACGTTGATCTTCCTGCAGATCCGCGGCCGGTGGTGGCGCCCGGCGGCCCGGCCCGGGAGGGGTCGCCCGGCCGGGCCGCCGGTGCCTTCCTGACGACGCGCGGGGTCCTTCGATCGGGATGGGCCGATCGGTCAGCCGGGTCCTCAGGGGTCCTTCGATCGGGATGGGCCGATCAGTCCGGAGCAACGGACCGGCCGTCGGAGCGGCCCGGGTGGGGTGATCACCGCGCCACGCGGCAGACTGAGGCCGTGCTGTTGAAGGACATCCGCGCCATCGTGACCGAGACGGTGGTGCTCTCACCGGGGGATCAGGCGGCCGAAGAGGCCAACACGCACTGGTTCGGCGCGCCGCCGCACGAGCGGATGGGGTTGTCAGCCGACGAGGTGGTAACCGTGTTCGAGGAGACCGCGACAACGTTGCGGAGCCAGGTGGCTGATTCCGGTCACCAGGGCACCGTGACTTTCTACGTCTGGCACGACGCGGTGGCGGGCCAGCTGCGATGCTCGGCCGGCACCTGCAAGCCGGGCGACCTGCCGTTCACCGAGGAGTTCCGGGTGACGAACGATCTGCGGAGCATCGTCCTCGAGTTCCTCGAGGACCGGGCGCCCGGCTCGATCGCCTGGGGCGAGTTGGAGCCGGTGCCGTACCCGGAAGACGCCGACAGTCCTTCGGGCCTGGCGGTGTGGGCGTTCGACCTGACGCCCTCCGGCCGCTGACGAGGGGAGTGCAGTGCCACGACGGTGGACCGCGGACGCGGCCGGCCTGATCGCCGGATACCTCCTGGACGCGGTGGCCGGCGATCCGCGGAGATTTCATCCGGTGGCCGGGTTCGGGACTGCCGCGGCGGCCCTGGAACGCCGGATCCACCGGCCCACCCGGCCGGCCGGCGCCGTCTTCACCATGGTGGCCGTGGGCGTTCCGGTCCTGGCCGGGCTGGCGGCCTCCCGGGCGACTCGTGACCTGCCGGTGGTGCGGTTCGCGGTCACGACCGCCGCCACCTGGACGGTGCTCGGCGGTCGTACGCTCCGTAAGGAATCCCGGATCATGGCTCGTCACCTGGAGAGCCGGGACCTCGACGCGGCGCGGGGCCGGCTGAGCCACCTGTGCGGCCGTGACCCGTCCACCCTGGACGAGCCGGAACTGGCCCGGGCGACGGTCGAGTCGGTCGCGGAGAACACCTCGGACGCGGTCGTGGCGCCGCTGTTCTGGGGCGCGCTGCTGGGACCGGCCGGACTGCTCGGATATCGGGCGGCGAACACGCTCGACGCGATGGTCGGGCACCGGTCGCCGCGGTACGCCCGGTTCGGCACCGCGTCGGCGCGGCTCGACGACGTGCTGAACCTGGTGCCGTCCCGGATGACCGGGCTGATCACCGCCGCGGTCGCCCCGGTGGCCGGTGGCCGGCCCCAGGAGGTGCTTCGGGTGTGGCGACGCGACCGGAACGATCACCCGTCGCCGAACGCGGGACAGTGCGAGTCGGCCATGGCGGGGGCGCTGGGCGTGCGGCTCGGCGGGCGCAACGTCTATTTCGGACGCAGTGAGACCCGGCCGTTCCTGGGCGACGGGCCGAAACCGTCGGCGAAGCATCTGCGCCGGGCGGCACGCGTGTCGGGCGCCGTGGGAGTGGTGGCGCTCGGTCTGGCCGCGGCGGTGGCGACGGCGCGCGCCGCCGTCCTCGGGAAAGCCCGCCGATGACCGGCGGTCTCCTGATCGCCGGCACCACCTCGGACGCCGGCAAGAGCATCCTGACCGCCGGCATCTGCCGCTGGCTGCACCGCAACGGCGTCCGGGTGGCCCCGTTCAAGGCGCAGAACATGTCCAACAACTCGGTGGTCGTGGTGACCGCCGACGGCCGGGGCGGCGAGATCGGCCGGGCGCAGGCCATGCAGGCCGCCGCCGCCGGCATCGCCCCGGACATCCGGTTCAACCCGGTGCTCCTGAAACCCGGCAGCGACCGTTCCAGCCAGGTGGTCCTTCTCGGCGAGGCCGTCGACACCGTCACCGCCGGCAACTACCGCTCCCTGAGGCCGCGCCTCGCCGAAGCCGCCTTCGCCGCCTTCGCCGGCCTGCGCGACGAGTACGACGTCCTCGTCTGCGAGGGCGCCGGCAGCCCCACCGAGATCAACCTCCGCTCCGGCGACTTCGTCAACATGGGCCTGGCCCGCCGCTTCGGCCTGCCCACCGTCGTCGTCGGCGACATCGACCGCGGCGGTGTCTTCGCCGCCTTCTTCGGCACCCTGGCGCTGCTGGCGCCGGAGGATCAGGAGCTGGTGGCCGGCTTCGTGATCAACAAATTCCGGGGTGACCTGAGCATCCTGCGTCCCGGGCTCGACATGATCACCGCGGCGACCGGCCGGCCGGTGCACGGCGTGCTGCCGTTCCACCTCGACGTCTGGCTCGACGCCGAGGATTCCCTGGCGTACGGCCGGACCCTCGGCCGTCCGGGCGCGCCGCACGGCACCGAGTGGCTGCGCGTCGCGGTGATCCGCCTGCCCCGGATCTCCAACGCCACCGACGCCGAGGCCCTCGCCGCCGAGCCGGGCGTGCAGGTGCGGATCACCGTCGAGCCGGCCGAGATCGCCGACGCCGATCTGGTGGTGCTGCCCGGTTCCAAGGCCACCGTGACCGATCTCGCCTGGCTGCGGGAGACCGGCCTGGCCGACGCCGTCCGCGCGCACGCCGCCGCCGGCAAGCCGCTGCTGGGCATCTGCGGCGGCTTCCAGATGCTCTCCGAGAGCATCGACGACGAGGTGGAGAGCGGTGCCGGCACGGTGCCCGGGCTCGGCCTGCTGCCGGTGACGATCCGCTTCGCGGCCCGCAAGACCCTGGCCCACTCCTCCGGGTCCGCTCTCGGTGCGCCGGTGCACGGTTACGAGATCCATCACGGGTACGCCGTGACGACCGCCCCCGATCCGCTGCTGCACCACGCCGACGGCCGGCCGGAGGGCGCCGTGGCCGGAAACGTCTACGGCACGCACTGGCACGGCGCCTTCGAGTCGGACGAGTTCCGCCGCCGGTTCCTGACCCGGGTCGCCGAGCAGGCCGGCCGGCGCGGTTTCGCGGTGGCTCCCGGCACCCGGTATGCGGCGGTCCGGGAACGGGCCTTGGACGTGCTCGGCGATCTGGTCGAGGAGCACCTCGACACGGATGCGCTGTGGCGGCTGATCGAGAAAGGTGTCACCCCCGGTCTGCCGTTCGTCCCGCCGGGCGCCCCGTAAGGGGCCGACCCTGACGACACGTTTGCGCTTCGGGCGTACGTTGGTCGCGGGCGCGGCGGCCGGGCACGAACGAGGCCGGGGTGCTGCTCAGACATTGCCGGACGGAGCCTTGACCGCCGCGTCAGCGGTGGGGAACGGGGTGGGATCGATGACGACCGACGAGGAGAACCGGCCGGTACGCCGCCGGGTCACCCTGACCGGGATCAGCTCGCGGGCCTGGGAGCACCCGGCCGACCGTGGCGCGCTGTCCGCCCTGCGTGAGCTGCGCGGCTTCGACGACGTGGTGAAGACGTTCTTCGGGATGTGGAACGAGCGGGGTTTCCGGCTCACCTTCCTGGCCGGATCCATCCGGGTGGATCACCGGCAGTACCCGCGGGTGTACCAGCGGTTCACCGAGGCGGCCAGCACGCTGGACATCGCCGAGCTGCCCGAGCTCTACGTGACGCAGAATCCGGTGATCAACGGCCAGGCGATCGGCCTGGACCGGCCGTTCATCGTGATCACCACGGCGGCCGTGGAGAAGCTGGACGACGACGAGCTGCGCGCCCTGCTCGGGCACGAGCTGGGGCACGTGCGCAGCGGCCACGCCGTCTACAAGACCATCATGATGATCCTGACCAGCTGGGCGGCGAACATCAGCTGGCTGCCGGTCGGCGCGCTGGCCCTGCGGGCGATCATGGGCGCGATGATGGAGTGGTGGCGCAAGGCCGAGCTCTCCGCCGACCGGGCCGGGCTGCTCGCCGGTCAGGACCCGGCCGCCTCGCTGCGGCTGCTGATGAAGCTGGCCGGCGGCGGCGACCTCTCCCAGATCGACACCGCCGCGTTCCTGGAGCAGGCCGTGGAATACGAGGGCGGGGGCGACCTGCGCGACAGCTTCCACAAGATCGGCCTGACCGCGTGGAGCACCCACCCGGTCCCGGTGGCCCGCGCCGCCGAGCTGCGCAAGTGGATCGACTCGGGGGAGTACGCGCGGATCGTGTCCGGTGACTATCCGCGCCGCGACTCGGACGGCGACGCGTCGGTCTCCGAGGACGTGAAGGCCGCCGCGAACGCGTACCGGGAGGACTTCGCGCACTCGCAGGACCCCCTGGTGGGGCTCGTGCGACGGCTCGGCGGCGGCGCCGCCGACCTCGCCGGGTCGGCCGCGGGCCGGGCGATGAACTGGGCGAGCGACGCGCGTCGCCGCAGCCGCGGAGAGAACGGCTCGGAGGGTACGCCGGACGCCTGATCGGCGGCAGTCGGCCGTTGCCGGGCCGAGGCTGTCACAACCGCGGCCTACGATCGGCGGCATGAGCTTGAGTGAATCCGATCTGCGCGCCACCATCGCGCGGGAGCTGCCCGGTGTCCGTGCCGACCTGGAACGGTTGGTGCGGATCCCGGGCGTCGCCTTCGAGGGCTTCGACCACACGCACGTCGAGCGGTCCGCCGAGGCGGTCGCCGAGCTGCTGCGCGGGTGCGGCCTGGCGACCGAGATCGTGCGGCACGGTGGCCAGCCGGCCGTGATCGGCCGCAAGGCAGCCCCGCCCGGAGCACCGACCGTGCTGCTCTATGCGCATCACGACGTGCAGCCGGCGGGCGACCCGGCGCTGTGGGCCAGTGACCCGTTCGAGCCGGTGGAGCGCGACGGCCGCCTCTACGGCAGGGGCGCCGCCGACGACAAGGCCGGTGTGATGGCGCACGTCGCCGCGCTGCGCGCGTTCGGCGACCAGCTGCCGGTCGGCGTGGTCGTCTTCGTCGAGGGCGAGGAGGAGTACGGATCGGATTCCCTCGACGCGATCATCAACGAGCACCTGGAGGAGCTGCGCTCCGACGTGATCGTGATCGCCGACTCCGGCAACTGGGACATCGGGCAGCCCGCGCTGACCACCTCGCTGCGCGGCCTGGTCAACATGTTCGTCGAGGTCCGGGTGCTGAAGAGCGCGGTGCACAGCGGCATGTTCGGCGGCCCGGTGCCGGACGCGCTGATCACCCTGGCCCGGCTGCTGAGCACCCTGCACGACGACGCGGGCGAGGTCGCCGTCGAGGGCCTGGCGGGCCGTGAGGGCGCCAGTGTCGACTACCCGGCGGACCGGTTCCGCCACGAGGCCGGGATCCTCGACGGCGTCGAGCTGATCGGCAAGGGCTCCATCACCGATCGGATCTGGACCAAGCCGTCGATCTCGGTGCTGGGCATCGACGCGCCGCGCACGCTGGAGGCGGCCAACGCGCTGCAGCCGTCCGCCCGGGCGAAGATCAGCGTCCGGCTGGCGCCGGGCGACGACCCCAAGTCGGCGTACGCAGCGGTTTGCGCCCACTTTGAGAAGAACGTGCCGTGGGGCGCCGAGCTGCTGCTCGAGCTGGAGAGCGACGGCGCGCCGTGTGTGATCGACGCGACCGGTCCGGTGTTCGACGCGGCCCGCGCCGCGTTCCGCTCCGCCTGGGACGGCACCGACCCGGTGGACATGGGCGTCGGTGGATCCATCCCGTTCATCGCCACCTTCCAGGAGCTGTTCCCCGCCGCGGCGATCCTGGTGACCGGCGTGGAGGACCCCTTCTCCGGCGCGCACGGGCCGAACGAGAGCCTGCACCTGGGCGAGTTCGAGCGCGTCTGCGTCGCCGAGGCCCTGCTGCTCAAGAACGTCGCGGAGACCTTGACGAAAAAGTAGGAACGAGGTGACCGATGTCCGACTTGTCGTGTGAGGTCCTGGTGGTGGGCGCCGGCCCGACCGGCCTGATGCTCGCCAACTGGCTGACCCGGCTCGGGGTCCAGGTGATCGTCGCGGACGGCAAGGACGGCCCGACGCGGGAGTCGCGCGCGCTGGTCGTGCAGGCGCGCAGCTTGGAGATCTACGACCAGCTCGGCATCGGTGACCACGTGCTGGAGGCGGCGCGCCCGGCGGTGGCGCTGGCGCCCGGGTTCGGTGCGCGCGCCTTCGGCCGGATCCCGCTGGGGCCGCTCGGCACCGGCCAGACGCCGTACCCGTTCATTCAGGTCCTCGAGCAGAGCCGCAACGAGGAGCTGCTCTACGACAACCTGCGCAAGCTCGGCGGCGAGGTGTTCTGGGAGAGCCCGGTCACCGCGGTGGTGCAGACCGAGGAGGGCGTCGAGGCCAAAGTCGGCAACGACACCGTGCGGGCCCGGTTCTGTGTCGGCTGCGACGGCGCCAACTCGGTGGTCCGCCGGGCCCGGCGGATCGAATTCGAGGGTGTCACCAACCCGCACCGGTTCTTCGTGCTGGACGCCACCACCGCCACCGGGCTGGTGCCGGACTCGGTCAACGTGCGCCCGGACGGCCAGGACTTCCTGCTGGCCTTCCCGATGCGGGGCGACGGGTGGCGGCTGATCGGCCTGGTCCGCGACGTGGACGGCAACGGCCGGCTGGAGGAGGACGACGCCCGCGCCCGGATGCGGGCGGCGTTCGGCGTCGAGTACGCCGAGGCACGCTGGTTCGCGACGTACCGGGTGCACCACCGGGTCGCCGCCGCCTTCCGCGACGGTCCGTTCCTGCTGGCCGGCGACGCCGCCCACGTGCACTCGCCGGTCGGTGGCCAGGGCATGAACACCGGCCTGCAGGACGCGCACAACCTGGCCTTCAAGCTCGCCGACGTGCTGCGCGGCCGGCGCCGCGACAGCTGGCTCGACCGGTACGAGGCGGAGCGCCGTCCGGTCGCCCGCATGCTGGTCGGCACCACCGACCGGCTGTTCGGGTTCGTCACCTCCAGCCGGCTGCCGTTCCGCCTGCTGCGCCGGATCGTGGTCCCGCTGCTCGCGCCGATCGGCGTGCGCGTGCTGCCCCGCGTCTCCGGCGGCTCCCGGCTGTTCCAGTACGTCGCGCAGATCCGCATCCATTACCGCCTCTCCCCGGACGCCCGGACCTCCGGCGGCCGCCGCGACCCGGTGGTCGGGCGCCGGCTGCCGTGGACCGGCGGCAACTACGAGGTTCTTCGAGCCGCGTGCTGGCAGGTCCACGGGTACGGGGGAGTGGACGAGGCCGCCGCCCCCGACCTCGGCATCCCGGTGCACACCTTCCCGCCGGCACCCGCCACCGCCCTGCGGCCGGGGTCGTTCTATCTGGTCAGGCCGGACGGATTCGTCGCCGCCCGGGCCGAGCCGGCCGACGCGGAGGAGCGCTTCCGGCACGCCATGGCGCGGTGATCGGCGGTTTCCCACAACCCGATCAGCAGGGTGGCGCGGACGATCAATCCTGTTAGGATTCGAACATGCGTTCGATGAGTTCGCCCGCCGCGACCAGCCGCGTGGTCCGGGCCAAGCCCGCCGGCCCGCGTAACACCCTCGATCGGCTCCGGACTCGTGATCGGATCGAGTCGATCGCACGACTGCGGGTCGCCGCCCGCGCGCTCGGGGACGTCGACGTCTCCGGGTGGGACGACGCCAGCCTCAAGGACCATCTCGAGGAGCTCTCCAAGGTGCTCTGCGCCCTCGACTCGGAGCTGACCCGGGTCGCCGACGCGGTGCGCGCCAGGGGCTACCGCGTCGCGGAGCCCAGGGCAGCCGCGTGACGAAGCTGCCAGGATGGGTCTGTGCTCTTCCTCGACATAGCGGCGACGTCGGCCGCCGTCAGCGCGACCTCCGGTCGTAAGGCCAAGATCGAGCTGCTGGCCGGCGCGCTGCGCCGCCTCGAACCCTGTGAGATCACGGCCGGCTCCGCGTTCCTCGCCGGCGAGCTGCGCCAACGGCAGACCGGCGTGGGCTATGCGGGCCTGCGTGATCTGCCGCCGCCGGCCGCGGCGGCCACCCTCACCGTGTCCGGCGTCGACGCGGCGATCGCCGAGATCTCGACGATCGCCGGCGCCGGCTCGCAGGCACGCCGGCGCGACGCGGTGGGCGCGCTCTTCGGTGCGGCCACCGCCGACGAGCAACGCCTGCTGGTCGGCCTCTTCAGCGGCGAGCTGCGCCAGGGCGCGCAGGCCGGGTTGCTGGCCGACGCCATCGCCTCGGCCGCGCAGGTTCCCCCCACAGCGGTACGACGTGCGCTCCTGCTCGCCGGAGACCTCAAACAGGTCGCCCACGCCGCCCTCACCGGCGGCGCGCCCGCACTGGCCGAGATCCACCTGAGCGTCGGCACACCGCTGAGCCCGATGCTGGCCCAGAGCGCGCCGGACGTGGCGGCGGCCCTGCTCACCACCGGCGTCCCGGCGGTGGTGGACACCAAACTCGACGGCATCCGGATCCAGGTGCACCGCTCCGGTGACGAGGTGGCCGTCTTCACCCGCAGCCTCGACGACATCACCAGCCGCCTGCCGGACGTGGTCGCCGCGGTCCGGGCGCTGCCGGTCCGGGAGGCCATTCTCGACGGTGAGGCGATGGCGCTCGACGCGGACGGGCGCCCCCGGCCGTTCCAGGAGACGTCCAGCCGGGCCGCCACCCGGGGCGCCGGCCGTGGTGGGGCGACCCAGGACATCGCCCTCGTGCCGTACTTCTTCGATCTCCTCCACCTCGACGGCACCGACCTGCTCGACGAGCCCGGCCGGGTGCGCTGGGCGGCCCTCGCCGACACGCTGCCCGCCGAGCTGGCCGTCGGCCGGGAAACCGTCGAGACGGCGGAGCAGGCAGCGGCCGCGTTCGCCGCCGCTCTCGCCGCCGGCCAGGAGGGCGTCGTGGTCAAATCGCCCGAGGCGCCCTACGACGTGGGCCGTCGCGGCGGCGCTTGGGTCAAGGTCAAACCGCGGCACACGCTCGACCTGGTCGTGCTGGCGGTCGAGTGGGGCAACGGCCGACGGCGTGGCTGGCTGTCCAACCTGCACCTCGGCGCCCGCGACCCGCGGACCGGCGGGTTCGTCATGCTCGGCAAGACCTTCAAGGGCCTCACCGACGAGCTGTTGCGCTGGCAGACGGAGCGGTTCAAGGAGCTGGCGGTCTCCGACAACGGGTGGGTCGTGCAGGTCCGCCCCGAGCAGGTGGTCGAGATCGCTTTCGACGGGGTGCAGACGTCACCGCGCTATCCGGGCGGGGTCGCGCTGCGGTTCGCCCGGGTGCTGCGTTACCGGGACGACAAGACCGCCGCGGAGGCGGACACCATCGACATGGTCCGCGCTGTCGGCGGTCACCAGCCGCTCGGCTGAAGAACCGGCGCCCACCCGAGCCGGGCGGTGCGGGTCAGAGGGCGGCCAGGCTCCGGACGTAATTGACCTGCTGGTTGATCGAGGCGATGTCGTCCTCCCGGTGCACCGGGATGCGGGCCACATATTGCCGGGATCCGCTGGTCACGGTCACATGCACGGTGCCCTGTGCCGCCGTCTCCTTGACCAGCAGCAACAGCAGGCTGAGCCCGAACGTGACGCAGATGCCGACGATTGCCGCGATCCTGGCCCAGGCCGGCGTGCGCCGCTGGCCGTGCCAGTGATCGGTGACCTGCCACTGCGACCCGGCGAGCGGGAGATCACCGACGGGCGTGCGCACCACGGTCGAGGTGACTTCGATCTCGGCGATCGCAACGATCACCGGACCGGTCTCCGGGCTGGTCTCCGCCGGATCGGAGGAGACCGGAGCGGGCGCCGGCACGCTCCACGGGTCATCCGGCGGAAAGCTCATGCGCCGACCCTAATCGGCGTCGCCCGGCGCCGCGAGACGGCCGCCCGAGTCCTCACCCGACTCAGCCGTCGCAGTCGAGGAACGGGCGGCGGCCCGGCGCTGGTCAGCCTCCTCGACCCGGTCCCTGGGACGTTCCGCGCGCCGCTGGTCGGCTTCTTCGACCCGGTCGCGAGGGCGGTTCGCGCGCCGCTGGTCGGCCTCGGCGACCCGGTCATGCGTCGCGGGCGCGGCCGGCCTGCTGCCGGCCGGCCCGTCCAGGCCGTGTGCCTCGCGGCGGGCCTGCCAGCCGAAGAGCAGGAAAGCCATCCCCGCGAAGAGCCACCACTGGACGGCGTAGCCGCCGTTCTGCCAGGCGTCCTCATGCCCGATCGGCACCTGCACGAAGGCCGGATCAGCCGCCGGCGTCTGCTCCCTCAGCAGCACGTACGCCCCGTACACCGGGAACGGCACCTCGGTCGCCAGCCGCGGCAGGCTGATCCGCCGGGTGTCCAACCGGCCGTCCCGTCGTTCGATCGGGGCAGGTCGACTTTCCGACAGGTGAACCTGTCCGACGACCGTTACCTGTCCCGTCGGGGCCGGCGGCACATCCGGCGAGGCCAGGGCCCCACCGGGCGGTGCGGGCACCCATCCCCGGTCCACCAGGACCGCCGTCCCGTCGTCGAGAAGCAGCGGGGTGACGATTTCGAAGCCGACCTCGCTCCCGACCGTGCGGCCCCGCGCCTGGATCTCGTGCGACGGGTCGTACCGCCCGGTCATCGTCACCTTTGTCCAGGCCAGCGACTCGCCGGGGGCCGGGCCCGGCGTGCCGGCAGCGGTCGGCGCGGCGAGCAGGGACGTCAGCGGAACGGCCGGCGCGGAGTTCGCGGAGTCGATCCGTTCATTGATGGCGGTGCGTTCCTGGTACCGGCGCAGCTGCCAGTTGCCGAGCATCACCATGATCACCGCGGCGACGACAGTCAGCGCCGCGGCGGCCAGCCAGCGGGGCGTCAGCAGGAACCGGTACACGCCCCGAGGCTACCTGGCCAGGCGGTGCGACCCGCCGCTGCCAGGTAGTCTGCGACATCCCGGCAGTCACTATCACGTGGCCGTCGAACGCGGAACCCTCGGGGGAGAGATTGATCACCGCCCAGCCTCGTCTGGTCGTGAGCGCGCCGTCGTCCGGCCACGGCAAGACAGCGATAGCCGTCGGGCTGCTCGCCGCACTGACGGCGCGTGGCGTGCCGACCGCGGGCTTCAAGGTCGGCCCGGACCACACCGATGCGGCGTACCTGGGTCTGGCCGCCGGCCGTCCCGGCCGCAACCTGGACCCGCGCCTGGTCGGCGCCCAGCGTGTCGCCCCGCTGTTCCTGCACGGCGCCTCGGGCGCCCAGCTCTCCGTCGTCGAGGGCGCGATGGGCCTGTTCGACAGCCTGACCGGCCAGCCGGAGATCGACGGCACCGCGGCCGTGGCCGCCTCCCTGCGCGCCCCCGTGGTCCTCGTCGTCGACGTGGCCGCGATGGGCCACTCGCTGGCCGCGCTGGTGCACGGCTTCCGGATGTTCGACGAGATGGTGCACCTGGGCGGCGTCATCCTGAACCGGGTCGCCTCCCCACGGCACGAGCAGATGCTGCGCAGCGCCATGGACGACATCGGGATGCCGGTGCTGGGCGCGCTGCACCGCGGTGACCTGCCCAACGTCCTCCCGGCGCGGGTGCACGGTCTGGTGCCGGTCGCGGACCGCACCGTCGAGGCCAGCCGCGCCGTGCGGCGTCTCGGCGAGGCGATCACCGGGATGCTCGACCTGGACCGGCTGATGGCCCTGGCCGGCTCGGCGCCGTCACTGCCCGGCCCGATCTGGACACCGGCCGAGGCGGTCGGCGGCGAGTCGTTCGACCAGCGGCCGGTGATCGCCCTGGCCGGGGGACAGGGCGCCCCCTACACCTACGTGGAGACGGCGGAGCTGCTCACTGCCGCGGGCGCCGACGTCGCGGTCCTCGACCCGCTGCGGGACGAGGCGCTCCCGCCGGGCACGCGCGGGCTGGTGGTCGGTGCCGGTCTTCCCGAGGGGTACGCCGAGGAGCTCTCCGCCAACCGCCGGCTCGGTGCGGCCGTCGCGCAGTTCGCCCGGGAGGGCGGGCCGATCGTGGCCGAGGGGGTCGCCCTGCCGTGGCTGGGCCGCGAACTCGACGGCCGCCCGATGTGCGGCGTGCTGGACATCACCGCCACCTCCGGTGAGCAGACCGTCGCCGGTTATCGCGAGGCGACCGCGCCCGGCAACTCGGTGCTGGCCCCGGCCGGCGCCCGGATCACCGGTTACAAGCAGCACCGGGCCATCGTCACGCCGCGTGCCGGCTCGGCGCCCGCCTGGACCTGGGCCGGCGGCAACCCGGAAGGCTTCGTCTGGCGCCAGGTGCACGCCTCCCAGCTCGGCCTGCACTGGGCCGCCGCTCCGGAGATCGCCAAGCGACTGGTGGTGGCGGCGCTCGCCGGAGCCCAGGGCGCCCCGCAATCCGGTCCGCATCCCGGCCCGCAATCCGGTCCGCATCCCGGCTCGCATTCCGGTCCGCCGCCGGGTCCGCAAACCGGCCCGCCGCCGCACCCCGGTCCGCCCTCGCACCCCGGTCCGCCCTCGCACCCCGGTCCGCCCCCGCACCCCGGCGCGCCCCAGCACCCCGTGCCCGTCGGGCCCGCGGCCGGTGTGATGCCGCCCGCTCCGCCACCGCCGCCCGCTCCGCCGCTGCCGCCACTGCCGGTCATGCCCCCGATGCCGCCCAGCCTGCCACCGGCCGCTCCGGTGCCCGCGATGGCGCCGGCCGCGGGCCTGGCATCGCCGCACGGACCGGGCGCCGGCGTGGCTCCCGGCTCCGCTCCGGCGATGATTCCGGGCTCGGGTGCGGCATCTGCCCCCGATTCCGGCCCTGCTCCGGCCCCCGGTTCCGGTCCGGTTCCGGCCCCCGGTTCCGGCCCTGCTCCGGCCCCCGGTTCCGGCCCGGCTCTTGCGCCGGGGTCCGGTCCGGCGATGCCGTCGGGTTCCGGGCCGGGTGTGGTGTCCGGTCCCGGGTCGGGCCTGGCCTCCGAGTACGACCCGGCTGCCACTCTGCCGGGCGTCGGGCACTCGCCGATCGACTCCGGACCGTTGCCGCCACCCGGCTTCATCCCCGATGCCACGCAGGGTCACAGCCACGGCGGCTCACAGGGGCACGGCCTCGACGCACCCGCGGGCTATGGACACGACGGCCCGCAGGGATACGGACACGATGGACCACAGGGATACGGACACGACGGCCCGTCGGGCTACGGGCACCACGGTCCGCAGGGTTATGGCCACGACGGTGCGGCCGGTTACGGCCATAACGGCCAGCAGGGATACGGGCCGGAGGGCTACGGCCATGAAGGACCGCAGGGGTACGGCCATAGCGGCCCCGACCTCGGTTTCGGTCCGGACGGCGAACCCGGCGCACCGGACGGCCGCCCGGCCAAGGACCCCGCTGTCCACCCTTGATCGGCCCGCTCACCGCGTCCTGAAATCAGTGCTTCCCGACCGGCCCACCGGAGTTCCGGTGGGCCGGTCGGCTGTGGGCGAAGGCATATCGCAGACCTGCGCGGCACGTACCACCGCCGGAAACGACCCAGCGTGCGAAAGCCGATGCCGGCACCCGGAAAGTGTCGCACCCCCCTCGTACCGTGAGGCACACCACAAGCGAAGGAGGGGATCGTGGCCGACCGTCTGCCGCTGGATTTCGATCCGCCGGTTCGTCAGATCAGGGCCCTGCTGCTCGGCGTCGACGACGCCGACCTGGCCGAGCCGACTCCCTGCCCCGGCTGGCCGGTCGCGGCCCTGCTGGATCACCTGATGGGCCTGTCTTTCGCATTCACCCAGGCGGCACGCAAACGCGCTGACGCCCCCGGCACCGACGGCCCGCCTCCGCAGCCGTCCGCCGCCAACCTTTCGCCCCAGTGGCGCAGCCGTCTGCCGGTGCTGATCGAGGAGCTGGCCACCGCGTGGAAGGACCCGTCCGCCTGGACGGGGACGGCCCTGGCCGGCGGCGTCACGCTGCCGGCCACCGTCATGGGCATGGTCGCGGTCAACGAGCTGGTCATGCACGGCTGGGATCTGGCTCGCGCCACCGGGCAGGACTATGCCGCCGATCCGCGGACCCTGGAGATTCTGGTCGAGTTCCTCGGTCAGGGTCCGGCCGAGGGGACACCCGGCCTGTTCGGCCCGGTCGTCACCGTCGACCCGGAGGAGGACCTGCTGCGCCAGGCGGTCGGCCTGGCCGGTCGCGACCCGGCCTGGCGGCCCCCACGGTCACGCGACGTCCCTGCCGCCCGCCTGCGCCGCTGACAGACCCCACCGGCGCCCGGCGCCGGCGGTCGGCCCGGGCCGGTGGCCCGCGCTCGGCAAGGGCCGGCGGCCCGCGCTGAGTGGGCCGCCGGCGTCCGGCCCGGGTGGCTGGCGCCCCGCCCGTGAGTTGGGGGTCCCCGGCTGCGGGTGGCACCCGGCCACGAATGGATGGCTGCGCGGCGTGGATGGCTGCGCGGCGTGGATGGCTGCGCGGCGTGGATGGCTGCGCGGCGTGGATGGCTGCGCCGCGTGGATGGCTGCGCCGCTTCAGTGCTGCGGCGCCTCAGTGGCGGCGTCGCGTGGGTGGCGCGCTGGTCGGGTCGCCGGGGCCTGGCCGGGCGTGCGCGGGCGGCTCAGCGAACCAGCTTGTCCGAGGGCGGCTTGAACCTCTCCTTCGGTTGTCCCTTGAGGGCGTCGCGGAGGGTCTGGGCGACGGTGAACTTCGAGATCGTTCCGCGGCTCGTCCCGACCACGTGTTCGGGGTTGTCGGGGTCGGCCACGAATGCGGCCGCGGCCAGCTGGGGGGTGTAACCGCTGAACCAGGCGGTCTTGTTGCCGTCGGTGGTGCCGCTCTTGCCGGCCACCGGCCGGCCGAGCGTGGCGTGGACCATCTCTGACGTGCCCCAGCCGCAGCTGCCGCGGGCCGCGCCGTAACCGGTGACGCAGCGGGCGGCGTCGGTGGCCGCGCGGGCCACGTTGACGCTCAGCTCGCGGTGGCAGCGGGGTGCGGCGACGAGCTTGCCGCCGTGCACGGCGTGGCTGCCGTCGGCCTTGCGGATGGACTGGACGGGCAGCGGCTCGCAGTACATGCCTTCGGCGGCCAGCGTGGCGAAGACGTTGGCCATCTCCACCGGGGTGGCGTCGCTGACGCCCAGGGTGAAGGCGCCCCACCCGGAGGCGTGCTCGGGGCTGGCGAGCCGGCGGTCCACCTCGGTGCGCCACCGCAGACCGAGCCGTTCGGCCATCTTGACCGCCTTGTCCGCGCCGACGCGTTCCTCGAGCTGCACGAAGTACGTGTTGACGGACTTGCCGAACCCGCTCCACATGGTTTGGTTACCGGTCATCGACTTGGTGGAGTTCTTCGGGCACCAATTGTTGCCGCAGGTCGCCGGTCCGGGCGCGGTGATGTATTTCGAGTAGTACCGGTCGGGGGAGTAGAACGAGGTCGACAGCGGCATGCCCTCCTCCAGGGCGGCCAGCATCGTGAAGATCTTGAAGGTGGAGCCGGCCTGGTAACCGGCCATCGAACCGCCGCCGAGCAGCGGGTTCACCGTGTTGGGATAGTTGCCCTTCACGTCGCGTCCCAGCGACCAGTCACTGTGCCGGCCGTTGTTCTCCTGGTCCAGGGAGTACCGCCGGTTCACCGCCATGCTGAGCAGCCGGCCGGTGCCCGGCTGCACGATCACCTGCCCGTGGGCGAACGGGCTGGAACGCTTCTCCTTGTCCAGGACGTGCTTCATCGCGTACCCCTGGATCTCGGGGTTGAGGGAGGTGACCACCCGGTAACCGCCGCGGCGCAGGTTCTCCTCACGCTCCTGCGGTGTCCGGCCGAAGGCCGGCTGTTCGCGCCACCAGCTGCGGAAGTAATCGCAGAAGAAGCCCCAGTCGTTGTGCTTGCGGGCGACCGAGACGCAGTCGTTCGGCGGGTGCGACAGCCGCAGCTTGATCTTCGATCTGCGGGCGGTGGCGGCCTGCTCCGCGGTGATCGCGCCGATCTTGCGCATCTGGTCGATCACGTAGTTGCGGCGCTGGAGCGCGGCCCGCTGGTCCTTGGTCGCCGGGTCGTACGCGGACGGCGCCTTGACGAGCCCGGCGAGCAGGGCGGCCTCGGTGAGCGTCAGGTCCTTCGGCGTCTTCGAGAAGAACACCTGGGCGGCCGCGAAGATCCCGTACGCCCGGTGCCCGAAGTACGCCGCGTTCAGGTACCGCTCCAGGATCTCGTCCTTGGAGAGGCGCTGCTCCACCTCGATGGCGAGCCGCATCTCCCGCAGTTTGCGCGCCGCCGTCTGTTCGGTGGCCTCCAGCGCCTGCTTCGGCGTCTTCGCCCCGTCGCGCAGCGCCATCCGGACGTACTGCATGGTCAGCGTCGACGCACCCTGGGAGACGCCGCCGGCCTTCTGGTTGGCGACGAAGGCGCGGGCCACGCCCTTGGCGTCGACCCCGTTGTGTTCGTAGAAGCGGGAGTCCTCGGAGGCGACTATCGCCTTGGTGATGTACGGCGACATGGCGGCCAGCGGGGTCCGTTTGCGGTGCTCCTCGTAGAACATGGTGAGCAGCGTCTTGCCGTCGTCGGCGTAAACGTACGTGCTCTGTGCCGGTGGAACCTCGATGAGTTCCTCGGGCATCTTCTCCAGCGCGTCGGTGCCGGCTTTCACTCCCATCCCGGCGAGGGCGGCCAGGGGATAGGAGAGACCGGCGACGACCAGGCCGGCGATGAGTCCGGCTCGAATCAGGAGGGCGACTCTTCCGGCTACGGTGAGGCGTCGGCTCGTCACTCCTTGAAGGTATGACAAATGCGTTCACGTTCCCCCGGAACGCCCGAAGTGAGACATCTAAACCATGAAACGGAAGTGGCTGACGGGGTGCGAAAGGTGGGGAACGGCGGCCGGGACCGGTCCGGCATGCTGGGGCCATGACGTTCGATCTCGATCACCACGGCGACGCCGAGGTGGCGGATGGCCTGGTCGATCTCGCGGTCAACGTGCGGCGCGAGGAGATGCCGGACTGGCTGGCCGAGCCGATCAGGGACTCGCTGAGCCGGCTCGCCGCGTACCCCGACGGGAGCGCCGCGACGGCGGCGGTCGCCGCCCGGCACGGCCGCGACCCGCGCGAGGTGCTGCTCACGGCCGGCGCCGCGCAGGCTTTCGTGATGATCGCCCAGGCGTTACGCGGGAGTCGCCGGCCGGTCGTGGTGCACCCGCAGTTCACCGAACCCGAGGCGGCCCTGATCAACGCCGGTCATCGGGTCGAGCGGGTGCTGCTGCGCGAGGAGGACGGCTTCCGGCTCGACCCGGCTCTCGTCCCGGACGACGCGGACCTGGTCTTCGTGGGCAACCCGACCAATCCCACCTCGGTGCTGCACCCCGCCACCGACGTCGCACAGTTGGCCCGGCCGGGCCGGGTGCTCGTGGTCGACGAGGCGTTCTCGGACACCACCTGCCGTCCCGGCGTCGACGGTGAGCCCGAGTCGCTCGCCGGGCGCGCGGACCTGCCGGGTCTGGTGGTGCTGCGCAGCCTGACCAAGACCTGGGGGCTGGCGGGTCTGCGGATCGGCTATCTGCTCGGCCCGGCCGGCATACTGCCGCGGCTGGCCGCCGCGCAGCCGCTCTGGGCCGTCTCCACGCCGGCCCTGGCGGCGGCGATCGCCTGCTCGTCGCCGGCCGCGATCGCCGTGGAACGCGAGATCGCGGAGCGGCTCGCGGCCGAGCGTGCCCACCTGGTGGACCGGTTGCGGGACGTGCCGAGCGTCACGGTGGCCGGTGAGCCGGCCTCGGCCTTCGTCTGCGTACGCCTGGAAGGCGCCGACCACATCCGGCTCCAGCTGCGCAAACGTGGCTACGCGGTGCGCCGGGGCGACACGTTCCCGGGGCTGGGCCCGCAATGGCTGCGGATTGCGGTGCGCGACACTGCGACCACAGACGGATTCGTGCAGACTCTGAGCGAAGTGATCGAGGAGCGACCGTGACGCTGGAGACCACCCTGGCCGCCATCCGGCCCGCCGACGAGCGGGCCATGACCGCCGCCCGTGACCTGCAGGCACGCCTGACCAAGCCGGCCGGCTCGCTGGGCGCCCTGGAGGAGCTGTCGGTGCGCCTCGCCGGGCTGGCCGGGACCTGCCCGCCGCCGCTGCCCGCCCCGGCCACGGTCGCGGTCTTCGCCGGTGACCACGGGGTGCACGCGCAGGGCGTGTCGCCCTGGCCGCAGGAGGTCACCGCGCAGATGGTGGCGAACTTCGTGGCCGGCGGCGCGGTGGTGAACACGTTCGCGCGGCAGGCCGGCGCGGACGTCATGGTGGTCGATGTCGGGGTGGCCATCCCGCTGCACGGCGGCGCCAACCTGCTGGACGCGAACGTGCGCCGGGGCACCCGGGACCTCACCGTGACCGCGGCGCTGACCCGGGACGAGGCGCTGGCCGCCGTCGAGATCGGCATCCGGGTCGCCGCGACCCTCGTCGAGCAGGGTGCGAAGGCGCTGCTCACCGGCGACATGGGCATCGCCAACACCACTCCCGCCGCCGCGCTGATCGCCGCGTTCACCGGCGCGGACCCGGCCGCCGTCACGGGCCGCGGCACCGGCATCGACGACGCGACACTGGCGCACAAGACCGAGGTGGTCACCGCCGCCCTGACCCGGCACCGCCCGGACCCGGCCGACCCGCTGGGCGTGCTGGCCACGGTCGGTGGCCTGGAGCACGCCGCGCTGGCCGGATTCATCCTGGGCGCGGCCGCCCAGCGGGTGCCGGTGATCATCGATGGTGTGATCGCGGCGTCGGCGGCGCTGGCGGCGGCCGCGTTCGCCCCGGACTCGGTGGCCGCGATGGTCGCCGGGCACCGGTCCGCCGAGCCGGGCGCCACCGTCGCGCTGGCACACCTCGGCCTCGAGCCGCTCCTCGACCTCGGCATGCGCCTCGGCGAGGGCAGCGGCGCGGTGCTGGCCCTGCCCGTCGTGTCGGCCGCGGTCCGCGTGCTGCACGAGGTGGCGACGTTCGACGCGGCGGGAGTCTCGGAGAAGTGACGATCTATCCGATGGGGCTGCGCCTGACCGGCCGCCGGGTGCTGGTGGTCGGCGGCGGTTCGGTCGCCACCCGGCGGGTGCCCGCGCTGATCGCGGCGGGCGCGCTGGTCGAGATCGTGTCGCCGGAACTCACCCCGGCGCTGCAGGCACACGTCGGCGCGGGCCGGGTGTCCTGGACACCGCGGCGCTTCGCGCCGGACGACGTGGCAGGCGCCTGGCTGATCCACGTCGCCGTCGACGATCCGCAGGCGGCGGCCCAGGTGAGCGCGGCGGCGGAGGCCGCGCGGATCTTCTGTGTACGCGCGGACGACCGGGACGCGGCCACCGCGTGGACACCGGCCGTCACCCGACACGGCCAGGTGACCGTGGCGGTGACCGACGGCGGCGACCGGCGCCGCGCGATGGCGGTGCGTGACCTGGTCGCCAACGCCCTGGAGACGGTGCCGCCGGCCATCGGTGAGTTCAAGGGCGTGGCCCTGGTCGGCGGGGGCCCCGGCGACCCCGAGCTGATCACGGTCAAGGGCCGCCGGCTGCTGGCCGCCGCGGACGTGGTGGTCGCCGACCGGCTGGTCCCCGGCATGCTCCTCGGCGAGCTGCGGCCCGAGGTCGAGCTGATCGACGCCGCGAAGATCCCGTACGGGCCGTCGGCCGCCCAGGAGGAGATCAACCGGATCCTGGTGGACCGCGCCTCGCAGGGCAAGTTCGTGGTGCGGTTCAAGGGCGGCGACAACTTCGTCTTCGGCCGCGGCGGCGAAGAGGCGCAGGCCTGCGCCCGGGCCGGGATCCCGGTGCTGGTGGTGCCCGGCGTCACCAGCTCGATCGCGGCGCCCGCGCTGGCCGGCATCCCGGTCACCCACCGCGGGGTGGCGCACGAGTTCACCGTCGTCTCCGGGCACATCCCGCCGGACCACGCGGACTCGCTGGTGGACTGGCCGGCACTGGCCCGGCTGCGCGGCACGCTCGTGGTGATGATGGGGCTCAAGAACCTGCCCCGGATCGCCGAGCGGCTGATCAGCGAGGGCCGGTCGGCGGACACCCCGGTCGGGGTGGTGCAGGAGGGCTCCACCGCGCACCAGCGGTCACTGCGCAGCACCCTGGGGGCGGTGGCGGCGGACGTGACGGCGGCCGGGATCCGCCCGCCGGCGGTGGTCGTGATCGGCGACGTGGTGGCGGTGGCCGACGACTTCCAGCCGGCGGCCGGCTGAGGCCCGACCGGACGGGCGGGTGCTCAGGTCGTACCCGCAAAAAAGTAGTGACGCCGGGCCGAAACGGCCCGGCGCCATCGGACGGGTGCCGCGGTCAGGCGTCGGCCGGCTTGTCAGCCTGCTCGTCCGTCTCGCCGCCGCCCAGCTCGTCGAGGAACGTGCGCGCCCAGCGAGCCACGTCGTGGGTGCGCAGGTGCCGCTGCATGACCCGCATGCGGCGGCGGAGCTCGCCCTTCTCCGTCCCGACCGCCCGCAGCAGCGACTCCTTGACGCCGTCCGGGTCGTGCGGGTTGCAGAGGAACGCCTGGCGCAGCTCGGTGGCCGCACCGGCGAACTCGCTGAGCACCAGCGCGCCGCCAGTGTCGCCGCGGCAGGCGATGTACTCCTTGGCGACCAGGTTCATGCCGTCGCGCAGCGGGGTCACCATCATCACGTCGGCGGCCGCGTACATCGCGGCGAGCTCCTGCTTGCTGACCGACTGGTGCAGGTAGTGCACGGCCGGCGTGCCGACCTTGCCGAACTCGCCGTTGATCCGGCCGACCTCGCGCTCCACCTTCACCCGCAGGGTCTGGTAGTGCTCGACCCGCTCCCGGCTGGGCGTGGCGACCTGCACCATCACCGCGTCGCCGACCTTCAGCTTGCCGTCGGCGAGCAGCTCGCGGAACGCCTTCAGGCGCAGCTCGATGCCCTTGGTGTAGTCGAGCCGGTCGACGCCGAGGATCACCGTCTCCGGGTCACCCAGCTCGGCACGGATCTGCTTGGCCCGGGCCTGCACCGACGGGTCGGCGGCCAGCCGTTCCATGTCGGCGGTGTCGATGCTGATCGGGAACGCGCCCGCTTTCACCCGGCGCCCGTCGACCTGGATCGACTGGCCCTCGTAGCGCAGGCCCAGCAGGTGCCGGGCCAGCCGGACGAAGTTCTGCGCGGCCAGCCGCTGCTGGAAGCCGACCAGGTCGGCGCCGAGCAGCCCGCGCAGGATCTCGGCGCGGAACGGCATCTGCATGAACAGCTCGATCGGCGGGAACGGGATGTGCAGGAAGAAGCCGATCCGCAGGTCCGGGCGCATCTCCCGGAGCAGGGCCGGCACCAGCTGCAACTGGTAGTCCTGCACCCAGACGGTCGCGCCCTCCTCGGCCACCTCCGCGGCGGCCTCGGCGAACCGCTGGTTGACGATCCGGTACGTCTCGCGCCAGCGGCGCTTGTAGACCGGCGTCTCGACCGCGTCGTGATAGAGCGGCCAGATGGTCGCGTTGGACTGACCCTCGTAGTACCGCTCCAGCTCCTCGGCGCTGAGCGGGACCGGGTGGATGTGGATGCCCTCCAGCTCGAACGGCTCGGGCGCCGGACCATCTCCGCCCGCCCATCCGATCCAGGTGCCACGATGCTGCGTCAGCACCGGGTGCAGGGCTGTGACCAGGCCTCCCGGGCTGGGACGCCACTGTTTCTCACCGTCCGGCGTAGTGACCTCGTCCACTGGCAGACGGTTGGCGACGACGACGAAGGAACTTCGTTGGGCCACGCTGAGTACACCTCCGGGTGGTTTCTGTTCCCACCGCGAGCCTACTGTGCGTAAGCTCTCGGTTTCGCACCCCCTCCGGTCTGCGCGGGTCAACGTGCCGTGATGGACCGGGTGGGACTCGGGTGCCATCCTGAGCCGGTGACTCCCCTTGATGATCATTCCCAGCGGCGGCGACCTTTGTTCTTCCCTGTGGTGATCGCCACGGCGCTGCTCACGATCATCGGCATGGTCGGGGGGTACCTGCTGGGTCAGCAGCGGGACCGCAACACCTTCTCCACGGAGCCCGAGCCGGACCCGACGCAGACGTCCGTGCAGGCCACCGGCCCGCTCTGCCCGCGTCAGACGCAGAAGATGGGCGCCGCCGAGGGCGCGGACGGCGAGCTGCGGCAGGTGCTGAAGGTGCGCACAGTCCGCAAGACGGTGGTCTGGATCTGCGCGGACCGGTCCGGCCGACTCTACTATCACGCCAACAAGGGCGGCACCGACGCCAAATGGATCGAGGGGCAGACCGCGCTCTTCCTCGCCGGCGCCTGGTCCGAGGGCGACGACCGCTACGCGGCACAGGCCTGGGACGGCAACCACTTCTCGGTGGACCGCGAGCGTCTCCTGATCACCCACGCGGACGGCGAGGTGGAGGAGCAGGAGGTCGTCGAGGAATGATCTGTGCCGGGGTGTTGTCAGTAGTGACGAGGACACCTGGAAAGATTGCCCTTTGACTCAGGCACCGATAATCCACGATCTCGGAGGTAGGGCACACCGTGGCCCAGTACATCTACGTCCTGGAAAAGGCGCGCAAGGCGCACGGCGACAAGGTCGTGCTCGACAACGTGACGCTGAGCTTCCTGCCGGGTGCCAAGATCGGTGTGGTCGGCCCGAACGGCGCCGGTAAGTCCAGCCTGCTCAAGATCATGGCCGGACTCGACATGCCGAGCAACGGCGAGGCCCGGCTCATGCCCGGCTACACCGTCGGCATGCTGGCGCAGGAGCCGCCGCTCAACGACGCGAAGACCGTCCTCGGCAACATCGAGGAGGCGGTCTCGGAGACCAAGGCCAAGCTGGAGCGGTTCAACAAGATCGCCGAGCAGATGGCCACCGACTACTCCGACGAGCTGATGGAGGAGATGGGCCAGCTCCAGGAGGAGCTCGACCACGCCGACGCGTGGGACATCGACTCCAAGCTGGAACTGGCGATGGACGCGCTGCGCTGCCCGCCGCCGGACGCCGACGTCACCCAGCTCTCCGGTGGTGAGCGCCGCCGGGTCGCCCTCTGCAAGCTGCTGCTCGAGGCGCCCGACCTGCTGCTGCTCGACGAGCCCACCAACCACCTGGACGCGGAGAGCGTGCACTGGCTGGAGCAGCACCTGGCCAAGTACGCGGGCACCGTCCTGGCGATCACCCACGACCGGTACTTCCTGGACAACGTGGCCGGCTGGATCCTCGAGCTGGACCGCGGCCGGGCCATCGGCTACGAGGGCAACTACTCGACGTACCTGGAGAAGAAGGCGGCGCGTCTGTCGGTCGAGGGCCGCAAGGACGCCAAGATGAAGAAGCGCCTCTCCGAGGAGCTCGAGTGGGTCCGGTCGAACGCGAAGGCGCGGCAGACCAAGAGCAAGTCCCGCCTCGACCGGTACGAGGAGATGGCCGCCGAGGCCGAGAAGACCCGGAAGCTGGACTTCGAGGAGATCCAGATCCCGCCGGGCCCGCGTCTGGGCAACACCGTCATCGAGGCGAACGACCTGGTCAAGGGCTTCGACGGGCGGACGCTGATCAACAACCTGTCGTTCTCGCTGCCGCGTAACGGCATCGTCGGCATCATCGGCCCGAACGGCGTCGGCAAGACCACCCTCTTCAAGACCATCGTCGGGCTGGAGCAGCCGGACTCGGGCGCGGTCCGCATCGGCGAGACGGTCAAGCTGTCGTACGTCGATCAGAGCCGGGCCGGCCTGGACCCCGCCAAGACGGTGTGGGAGGTCGTCTCCGACGGACTCGACCACATGATGGTCGGCAAGGTCGAGATGCCGTCCCGGGCGTACGTGGCCGCCTTCGGCTTCAAGGGCCCGGACCAGCAGAAGCCGACCAAGGTGCTCTCCGGTGGTGAGCGCAACCGGCTCAACCTCGCGATGACGCTGAAGATCGGCGGCAACGTGATCCTGCTCGACGAGCCGACCAACGACCTCGACGTCGAGACACTCTCCAGCCTGGAGAACGCCCTGCTCGAGTTCCCCGGCTGCGCCGTGGTCATCTCCCACGACCGGATGTTCCTGGACCGGGTCGCCACGCACATGCTGGCCTGGGAGGGCACCGAGGAGAACCCGGACAAGTGGTTCTGGTTCGAGGGCAACTTCGACGCGTACGAGAAGAACAAGATCGACCGGTTGGGTGCGGAGGCGGCTCGTCCGCACCGGGTCACCTACCGCAAGCTCACCCGTGACTGACGAGCGATTCATTTACGACGTGCCCGTGCGCTGGTCCGACATGGACGCGTACGGGCACGTCAACAACGCCCGCTTCCTCACCCTCTATGAGGAGGCGCGGGTGGCGATGTTCTTCGTCGGCGCCAAGCAACACGGGCTGGGCTCCTTCGAGGAGGGCATCGTGATCGCCCGCCACGAGATCGACTATCTGCGGCCGGTGGACTTCGGCGACCCGGTCCGCGTCGAGATGTGGGTGTCGCGGCTGCGGGCGGCGGCGTTCACAGTGTCGTACGAGCTGTTCGACGACGGGGTGCTGGCGTCCCGGGCAAAGTCGGTGTGTGTGCCGTACAACCTCATCAAGGGTCACCCGCGGCGTCTTTCGGACGCCGAGAAGGACTTCCTTGCCCCGTACACCGAGGCCCGGTCATGAGTTCCCACAGCCTGCTCGGGGTCCCCGACGCAGGCGCCTTCCTGGCCAGGCTGACCAGGTTGGACCCGGCGGCGCCGGTGCGGTTGCGATCGTCCGGTGGGCGGACCGCCCTGTGGGCCCGGCTGCCCTGGGACGTGCTGGTGACCCGCGAGGTGGCCGGTCCCGGACCGGGCGACGCCACGGTCTCGGCAGCCGAGCTGCTGGCCGTGCTCGCCGCCGGCGGCGAGCGACTGCCGGAGCGGCGGGACACCCAGTGGCGCTGGGCGTTGCCGCCGACCGCCACCCGGGCCGTCGAGTCGGTCTCCGGTGTGGAGTTGGCCCGGCTCGCCGAGGCGGCGGCCGGGACGCTGCGGGAGATCTCCACGGGCGGGATGTCGGGCCGCGCGGTCGGTCAGCGGGCGGTCCGCGACGCCCTCCTCGATCACGTCGCTCTGGTCGTCACTCCGGAGGACGGGGCGCCGGTCGAGATCTCCCAGCGACTCGTCCAGGCGGTCGCCCGGATGGGATTTCTGGGCCCGCGGGACGCCCTGGCGACCGCGGCGAGAGTCCGCGTCGCGGGCGGCTGGGTGGGAATTTCTGCACCATATGGAGTAGCTTGGCGACAGAGCGTGCATAAATTGACCGTTATGCCGATGGCTGTTCACCCGAAAGGGTGACACTGCATCGTCCTTCCGGTCCCGCCCTCCGGTTGGGGGGATGACCTTCCCGACCTGTACGGGTACCGTCGGCCCTCGGATCCACCGCAACGTCCGGCGGGGGGTCTGTTGGGGAGTGAGGTGCGCACGATGCCGTGGTGGTCATGGCGTCCGGGATCGGCTTCAGATGACGAGCCGGATACCGGTGGCGAGGTTGCGGTGCAGAGCACCATCCGCGTCGGTGTCCCGGCCCAGCGCGAGCCGGCCCGAGCCGCGGTCCCGTCCGAACTGCCGTCCAGCTCCGACTGTTCGGTGACCGCGGCGTCCGAGGCGGTCCCGCCGGTCTCGCTGACGCGGATCGGCAAAGCGCTCGACCTGCTGGACATCCGGTTCCTCGCCGACGGCGGCGGCAGCCTGCTGGCGATGTGGGAACGGCACGCCGTGCTGTTCACCCTGGAGGGACCGGACGACGAGATCCTGGTGATGCGTGCCCGTCCGCACGCGACGGTCCCGCCGGACTGGGCCGACCGGGCCTACCGGGTGGTCAACGAGTGGAACCACACCCGGCGGTTCTGCAAGGCCTACGTCGGCGATCCCACCGAGCGGGGGCAGCTGCCGATCTACGCGGAGCTGCAGGTGCCGCTGGCGGCCGGCGCCCACGACCCGCTGCTCGTGGAGCTCCTGGACTGCGGCGCTGCGGTAGCCACTTCTTTCGTCGACTGGCTACACGACGAAGGCGCCCTGCTGTAACCCGCACCCACACGCGATTCGCCTCATCTCATCAGCTTCACAGGCGAATCGCCGCGAGCGAAGCGACGCCATTAGACAGGGAACATGCCGATGCGGCCGTGGTATTCGCGGCCGAGCTGGTCGGTGTCTGATCCGACCAAGAGGCCTTCGGGCACCGAGAGGAAAGCGCGCACCCCCACGCCGCGTGAACGGGTCGGGTTCCACGGCAGCGCCTTTCCGGTGATCGGGCTGACCGCGCCGATGCCCGGCCGGGACACCGCGCCCGGCCCGGGGCCGTTGCCGTCCGTGCCGTACGGGTTGTCGAACCACCGCTGGTGCCCACCGAGGTAGACGGCCGGTCCCGTGATCGCGACCGCGTAGAGCGAGTCGCCACCCGTGCGCTGCACCCAGGTCGGGTTGTGCCGCCCGCCGCCCCGGGTCTCGAACCGCGCCGCCGAGTCGCACAGCTTCTGCGCCGACGAGGTACGGCCGGTGGCGGCCACCACGGCGTACGACGCGTCCGGCGAGAACTTGACCTGCCGCAGGTAGGTGTCGAAGCCCTGCATGCACGGCGGCTTGTACGCGTCGGTGTACCAGGTCGTCAGCTGGGCGCCCGCGCCGGCGACGTCGAAGAGCGCGATCTGCGTACGATCCGCGCCGCCCGACCTGAGGAAGGCGCCGACCGCGATCAGCTTGCGCCCGTCCGGCGAGACGTCGAAGTGCTCGACCCGGACCCGCTTGAGCCCGGGCCCGGTGAGGCGGGCGTCGAAGCCCTGGTCGACGGCGCCGGTGGTGGCGTTCAGGCGGGCCAGGCCGACCCGGTTCACCCCGTTGACGGCCGAGAACGTGCCGGCGGCGTAGAGCCGGTTGCCGCGGACCGCCAGCGACCGCACGTCGCCCCAGTTGGTCCGGGCGCCGAACGAGCCGACCCGCTCGCCGTCGCGCAGCGAGAACCGGGCCAGGCCGCGCTGGGCCGCGCCGTTGGCGGTCTTGAACGCCCCGCCGACGTAGACGGTGTGGTCGGGCCCGGCCGCGAGCGAGTAGATCGCGCCGTCCACCTCCGGTGCGAAGGTGCGGATCACGCCGTCGCGCAGGCCGAACGCGAAGATGTTCTTCCGGGCGAAGGTCTGCCGGCGGCTGCTGTCGGCCACCTTGGTGAAGGCGCCGCCGACCACGACCGTGTCGCCCACCAGGGCCAGCGCCCAGACCGTGCCGTCGAGCACGTGGGGGGTGTGGTCCACCGGGTTGGTGGAGACCACCGCCGAGTGGGCGCGGTCAGCGACCGCCGGTGGGGCGTTGACCACCGCCGGAACGGCGACGGCCGCGATGGCGGCGGCAACGAGCAGGCCACGACGCATGAGACGGCTCTCCCGGGATTGTGAGTGACAATCCGATCAACGAGCCAGCCTCTAGGGGGTGGCGGAATCCATGGTGTTCACCATGAAGTAGGCCGCCCGCTCCAGGTAGTCCCAGAGGGCGGTGCGGTGCGGTTCGGGCAGGCCCAGCGAGTCCACCGCGACCTTCATGTGGTGCAGCCAGGCGTCACGGGCGGCCGGGTCGACCCGGAACGGCGCGTGCCGCATCCGCAGCCGGGGGTGCCCGCGGCTGGCGGAGTAGGTGTTCGGGCCGCCCCAGTACTGCATCAGGAAGAGGGTGAACCGGTCGGCGGCCGGCCCGAGGTCTTCCTCCGGGTACATCGGGCGCAGGAGCGGATCCTCGGCGACGCCCTCGTAGAACTTGTCCACGAGGCGCCGGAACGTCGGCTCGCCGCCGACGGCGTCGAAGAAGCTGGCCTCTTCCGGTACGGGTGCGCTCACCGTTCCATCCTGCCAGCCGAATCGCCGAGCGGCCGGTGCGGCCGCTGCGGCTAGGGTGTGACGCTCGTCTGTACCCGATCGGCCGCTGCCGCCTCGGTGGCCGCGGCGAACGTCGCCTGGCTCGGCCAGCGGGCCGCCAGCAGGCCCATCGCGACGGCGCCGCCCACGCTCCACAGGCCGACCACCAGCGGCAGCCAGAACAGCTCGGCGAGCAGGCCGGTGATCATGACGGCGGCGAACTGGCTGAGCTGCACGCCGGTGTTCACCACCCCGAACGCGCGGGCGCGGAACCCGTGCGGCAGCGCCAGCATGAACGTGGCGTTCAGCGTCGGCATGAGGGCGCCCTGGCACAGGCCGGAGCCGAGCACCAGCAGCGCGACCAGCGGCGCCGGTGGGCCGACGATCGTGAAGATGAGTATCACCGGGGTCGCCACCGCCAGGGCCGGGATCAGCCGGGCCCGCCGGTCGGCCGGCACCAGGCGGTTGAAGAGCAGACCGCCGATCACGAACCCGAGCGGGCCGGCCGCCATGATCATGCCTTGGTCCAGGCCCTGCACCGTCACGTCGCGGGTGCCCTCGGCGGCCCAGGCGGCGGCCAGCCCTTCCGGCACGATGGCGAAGACCGTGATCGTGTAGACCACGATGGTGATCGAGCGTAGTGCCGGCTGGCCGAACACCAGCCGGAAGCCCTCGCCGACCTCGCGGAACAGGTGGCCGCCGCCGGGCCGGCCGTCAGCTGCTCCCCGGTGCCGCACCCCGAACCGGATCAGCAGCGCCGACGCGGCGAAGGTCAGCGTGGTGATGGCCAGCGCGTACCGCGGGGTGATGAGCACCGCGAGGGTGGCGCCGGCCATGTAGCCGATCACCTGCGCGGCCTGCCCGGTGGTCTGGTTGGCGGCGACCGCCAGCGCCAACTGCCGGCGGCTCACCACCAGCGGCAGCAGCGCCGAGCGGGCCGCCTGCGCCGGTGGCCCGCCCACACTGGAGAGCAGCAACAGGGCCAGCATCAGCGGCACCGGCAGGTGCGGGATGAGCAACAGCCCGATCAGCGCCATCCGGCACAGGTCCGAGACAACCATCACCCGGCGGTACGGGTACCTGTCGGCGAGCGTGGCCAGCAGCGGTCCGAACAGCCACGGGACGTAACTGATCGCGAACGACGCGGCGGACAGCAGCACCGACTCGCTCTGGTGATAGACCAGGACCGTGACGGCGGCGCGGGAGAGGTAGTCGCCGATCCAGTTGACCGCGGTGGACAGATAGAGCGCGCGGAACTCCCGCAGCTGGAAGATCTCTCCGAACGTGACGGGATCATCGCGCTGAGTGACCACGTCGGGCGTACTGCCCTTGCGTGCGGGTGGTTCGGACACCTGGCCCTCCATCGACGTCGACGATCGCCGAGGGCCGGCGACGGCCGGGCCACCCGCGGGCTGCCCTGGCGCTAACGTGCAGACATGCAGAATCTGTAGCGGATTCTGCCCGATCGTCCGAGTCCACGCCAGGGCAGTTGGGGTAAATGTCGGCCATTCGGTCGAGGGTGCAAATCTCAACCGTGCCGTAAGCGCCGGTCAGGCGGTGCCGCTCGGGCGCTCCCCGGCCGAGGGCGAGGAGCTGTCCTGGCCCGTGAACCAGGCCGGCGGGACCGCGCTGCGCGGCCCGAGCCGGGACGCGGCGATCCGCTCCGAGATGCCCGATTCGTCGAGCGCCTCGGTCAGCGCGCGGCGCAGCTCCCGCTGGATGATCGGCTGACTGTCCGCGGTGGTCTTGGCGATGGTCCGGATCACCGCGCCATCCACGGTCAACTGCTCGACGCCGACCACGTCCGGCGGCTCGAGGAACTCGGTCTGGTGCTCGGGCTCGGCCGCCACGGCCTCGGCGGCCGCCTTCAGCACGCCGACCGCCTGCTCGGCGTTGACGAAGCCGATCGGGATGTCGATCACGACCATGGCCCAGCCCTGGCTCTTGTTGCCGACCCGGACGATCTCGCCGTTGCGGATGTACCAGAGCACGCCCCGGGCGTCGCGGACCGTGGTGATGCGCAGACCCACGCTCTCCACCACGCCGGTGGCCTCGCCGAGGTCCACCGTGTCGCCCACGCCGTACTGGTCCTCCAGCAGCATGAACAGACCCGCTATCAGGTCCTTCACGAGGCTCTGCGCCCCGAAACCGATCGCCACGCCGACGATGCCGGCGCTGGCCAGCAGCGGACCGAGGTTGAATCCGAGCTCGCCGAGCACAAGCAGGCCGGCCATCGTGAAGATGACCGCGCTGACGAAGCTGCGCAGCACCGAGCCGATCGCCTCGGCCCGCTGGCGGCGCCGCTCGGGGATGAACTGGCCCTCCTCGGCGGTGACCGTCACCTTCTCCTTGAGCGGCTTCAGCAGGGCCGGCATCGCGGCCCGCGAACCGGTCGTGGCGAGCCGGGAGATCGCACGGTGCAGCAGCCAGCGGATCAGCATTGCCACCACGATGATTCCGAGGATGCGCAGCGGCTTGATCAGCACCACGTAGCTGCTGGAGGCGAGCCACTGGTTGCCGGTCCACTCGAGGATCCGGCTGCACAGCACGTCGGTGTTGCACGACTCCGAGATGACGGGGGTCGTGAAGACGTCGACCGAGCTGCTCGGCTTCGGGGCGGGGGTGACAGGAGCAAGAGCCAACACGGGTAGTCAACGTACCGGGTCCGGCCGCCCGGAGACCTCAGACGTTTACCGCGTGGCCACAGATTGTGCTCGCAATTTGGTTATTCATCAGGGACTATTGGCGCACGGGCTTCGGCAGCGAGGCGCGCATCACACACGTTTGGGCTATGGGAGCGGTTAGCAGCAACTGACACCGGAAGGGTGATCGCGATGCCTGACATACGACCCACAGTGGGCTCTTCCGCGTTGGTGCTGAACGCTACGTACGAGCCGCTGTGCGTCGTATCGGTGCGTCGAGCGACCATCCTGTTGCTGACCGCCAAGGCGGAGTGCGTCTCGGACGGCGACGGCATGCTGCACAGCGCACGCCAGACTCTTCCGGTGCCCTCAGTGGTCCGCCTGACGCGGTACGTGAAGGTGCCGTACCGGACGCATGTCGGTCTCTCCCGCCGGGCCATCTTCGCCCGCGACGGCGGCCGCTGCGCGTACTGCCGGGGTTCCGCCGAGACCATCGACCACGTCTTCCCGCGCAGCCGTGGCGGCCTGCACGCCTGGGAGAACGTGGTGGCCGCGTGCGCCAAGTGCAACCACAGCAAGGGCGACAAGACCCCGGCCGAGCTCGGCTGGCGGCTGCACGCGCTGCCCGCCGCCCCGCGCGGTGTGGCCTGGCGGGTCCTCGGGCACCGCACGCCCGACCCGCGCTGGATGGACTGGCTCGACCTGCCCTCCTCGTTGGTCGAGGCCGAAGCGGCCTGAGGTCCTCACCCCTCCCGTGAGTCCACCAGGGAGGCGAACACGATGACGTTGTCCGCGTACCCCTCGCGGCCGCCCAGCCACTGCCCACCACACGTCATCAGCCTCAGCGACGGCCGGGAGTAATCGCCGTACACCCGCTCCACCGGCAGTTTGTCCTTGTCGAAGGTCTCCACCGAGTTCACCGCGAAGACGGCCACCGAGCCGTCCTCGCGGGACACCTCGATCTCATCACCCTTCTTCAGCCTGCCCAGGTCGTGGAAGACCGACGGTCCGGTCCGCGTGTCCGCGTGCCCCACGATCAGCGCCGGCCCGTACTGCCCCGGAGTGGGGCCGCCGTCGAACCAGCCCGCCTCGTTGTGCCGTTTCAGCGGCGGCACGTCCACCGAGCCGTCGTTGGCCAGTCCGACCTCGAGAACCGGCGCGGAGACGTCGATCGACCGGATCTCCAGCCGTTGTGGGCGGCTCGGGTCGAGCACCGGGAAGTCGCGCGGCGGCGGCTCGCCCTGCCCGCTGAAGAGGCTGCCCAGGTTGAACCCGGTCGCGGCGCCGAGCCCCATGCCGACCACGAACAGACCGACGAAGAGCAGCGCCAGCGCGATCAGCGCGATCGGGCCGGTGCGCCGCCCGCGCAGCGGCCTCGGCGTGCGCCCGGGACGGGGCCGGGGCACCCGAAAGGGCGAACGTCCCTGCACCGTGGGCGTGGGCGGCAGCGGCCCGGTCACCACCCCGGGCGGTGGCGCCGTGATCACCTGCGCTGGTCGTTTGTGCTGCACCGACTTCGGCACCCGGCCGGATTCCGTGGTCATCGCGGCCTCAGCCGAGTCGCCGGCGGCGCAGGGCCAGGACGCCGAGGACCGCGCCGGCCGCCATGGTGGCCAGTCCGGCGCCGATCAGCACCGGCGGGGTGGTGGCGGCCGAGGCTGTCCCTCCGCCGCCGGTCGCCGGCCCTCTGGCGGGTTCCACCTTCGCCACCACATGCAGCGTGCTGGTCGCTGTCCGCCCGTCCGGGCAGCGCAGCACGACCGGGTAGTCGCCCGACGCGGTGGCGTCCGGCACCGTCGCGTTCGCGGTGAGGAAGCCGAACTCCGGCTGCACGGTGATCGAGCCGATCGGCTCCGCGGTGACGGTGGCCGGCTCCAGGTTGTCGTCGCAGGAAGCGCGCAGCGAGAGGTCGTCCCCGGCCGGCACGGTGCTCGGATTGAGCTCCACGAAGACGGCCGCGGCGGCGGAGGCCGCCGCGACGTTCGTCAGCGCGGGCACGACCGGAACGGCCAGACCCGCGACCAGTGCCGCCGCAGCGGCGGGGACTGACATGCGCATGGGATCCCCCTCCTGCCGTCCGCGGCCGAAAAGACGCGGACGGCGCGTGAGGGTGATTTTCGCACCTCCAGGCCCATTCCGCGTAGATCCCGACGGCGTGAGACCCCGGTTCGAGACCCGACGCTCCGGGACGACTCGCGCTCCGCTACCGTGATTGATGTTCAGAATCAAGCGGATCACCGGCGCCTGGGGGCGTTCAGTTGTCAGTCATCAGCACCGTTCTGGTCTTCGTGATCATTCCGGCCGCGGTCATCGGGGCGGTCGCGGCGCTCGTTCTCAGCGGCTCCGACCGGTCCAAGCCGTCGCGGCGATACCGGCCCGGCCGGCCCTACGACTTCCCGGCGATGTGGTTCACCGCCACGCCGGAGCGCGCGGTGGCGCAGCGTGCCCTGGTGGCCGCCGACGGGCCGCACGGGCTGGTCATCGAGGACAGCTCCGGCGCCCCGGTCCGGCCCGGTCCGACAGGAGGCGCAAGTGACAAGTGGTGAGGTCACTCCGGTGGAAACACTGGAGAAGCCCGAGGACGGCCCGTTCACGACCCGGCAGCTGCTCCGCCTCGACGAGGCGCTGCGCATCGCGGACCAGACGACCGGCCTGAACTTCAGCATCTACCTCGGCGACCTGGACGAGCCGGTCCGGGCGAGTGCCGAGGCGCTGCACCGCCAGATCAAGGACCCGCGGCACGCCGTGCTGGTCGCGGTCTCGCCGAACCAGCGCGTCCTGGAGATCGTCACCGGGTCCGAGGCGCGCAAGCGGATCTCGGACCGGGACGCGAAACTGGCCGGGCTCTCGATGGCCGCCTCGTTCACCGGTGGTGACCTGGCCGGCGGCCTGCTGATCGGCATCGATCAGCTCGCCACCCACGCCGGCCGGAGCTGACCGCAGCCGCGTCCTCACCGACGCGGCTGCCGCACAGCCGGATCAGCCGCGCCACGCGGCGGGCGTGATCCGCACCGGGTACGGAGCGGCGAACCGGGCCTGCCCGGCCCCCTCGACCCCGCCCGCGGCGTGGTACTCCCCGCCGTCCAGCGCGTACGCACGCAACGCCGGCCCCGGCTCCACCCGCCAGTACGCCGGGATACCGGCGCCCGCGTACAGCGCGGGCTTGAGCAGCCGGTCGTACCGCCGCGTCTCGTCGGCCTCGACCTCCACCACCAGCGCCACGTCGGCCGGGTCCACCCAGATCGCGCCGGACGAGTGCGGCCGCAGGACGGTGACGTCCGGGACCACGTTGCTGGCGCCGATCTCGATGCCGAGCCGCGCGCACACCCACCAGCCGGGCGGCGCCGCCGCGCGCAGCGTGCTGACCACCGCCTCGACCAGGGTGTCGTGCCGCTGGTCCGCCGGCGGGGTGACGTGCAGGCTGCCGTCCACGATCTCGTACCGGTGCCCGTCCTGAGGGAACGAATGCAGGTCCGGCTCGGTCCACTGTCCCTCCGGTGCGCTCCACCGCACCGGGGCACCCTGGCTCAGCATCGTCACAGGCCACCTCCATCACCGCGGAGTGCCAGACTACTCACAGAGCGTTGTTCCGCACGTGTAACGCAACGGTAATTTCGGGCATGGCGAAAGGTCCCCACTCCGGTGGACCGGAGCGGGGACCTGAGGTCACACGACAGGGGTCAGCCTGCCGAGCTGTCCTTCGCCCGCGCCTTCAAGGCCCGCAGGATGCCGTCGCGGCCCTCGGCCACCAGCCGGCGCAGCGACGCCGGCTGCCCGTCCCGGCTCAGCCAGGCGTCGGTGAGCGCCACCGTCTCCTCGCTGATCTGCAGGCTCGGGTACGCCAGGGTGGCGAACTCCTGAGCCGGCTCGCTGTCCGAGCGGGCCCACACGTCGCCCACAGCCTCGAAGAACTTCGCCGCGAACGGCGCGGTCAGCGCCACCTGCCGGGTGCTCTGGAAACCCTGCAGCAGCGACCGGTTCAGCCAGTTCGGCAGCGCCTCCGGCCCGGTCAGCTGGGCCCAGACGCGGGCCTTGTTGTCCGGGGCCGGCAGCAGCGCCCGGGCGATCGCCGCCTCCCGCTCACCGCTGGCCGTCCGGTCCGAGGCGAGCTCGTCGTCGATCTCCTCCTCGGTGGCGGCGCCCAGCGCGGCGAGCGCCTGCAGCAGGCTCCAGCGCAGCTCGGTGTCGACCACCAGACCGGCCGGCCGGGACTCGCCGGTCAGCCAGCCGCGCAGCTCCACGGCCTGCTCACCGGTGCGCGCCGCGGTGATGAACGACCGCGCCCAGGTGAGCTGCCAGCCGCTGCCCGGCTCCGCCGCGGCCAGCTGCTCGCGTGCCATGTCGGCCAGCATCGCCCAGCCGGTCGGCGCCCACGCGGGGTCGGCGAAGCTGGTCAGCGCCATCGCCGCCTGCCGCAGCGTGGCCGTGGTCAGGTTGATGTCGGTCTCGGCGGGCAGGCCGGTGACGACCAGGGCCACGTAGTCGCGGGCCGCCATCTCGGCGTCGCGCAGCATGTCCCACGCGGCCGCCCAGCACAGCGCGCGCGGCAGCGACGACTCGAACCCGGCGATGTGCTGCACCAGGGCGCCGAGCGAGCGCTCGTCGAGGCGCAGCTTCGCGTACGTCAGGTCCTCGTCGTTGAGCAGCAGCACGTCCGGCGCCTTCGCGCCGGCCAGGGCCGGGATCTCGGTCCGCTCGCCGGCCACGTCCGCCTCGATCAGCTCCCGCCGGACCAGCCGGTCGCCGACCAGGTCGTAGAGGCCGATGCCGATCCGGTGGGTGCGCAGGGTCGGGTAGTCCGCCGGGGCTTCCTGGCTCACCACGACGCTGGTGTAACGCCCCTCGGCGTCCACCTCGACGATCGGGCGCAGGGTGTTGACCTGGGAGGTCTCCAGCCACTGCGCGGCGAACTTGCGCAGCTCCCGGCCGGACGCCGACTCCAGCTCGCTGAGCAGGTCGTCGAAGGTGGCGTTGCCCCACGCGTGCTTGGCGAAATACGCCCGGAGGCCGGTGAGGAACGGGTCCAGCCCCACATAGGCGACCAGCTGCTTGATGACGCTGGCACCCTTGGCGTACGTGATGCCGTCGAAGTTGACCTCGACCGCTTCCAGGTCCGGCATCTCGCAGTAGACCGGGTGGGTGGAGGAGAGCTGGTCCTGCCGATATCCCCAGGCCTTGCGGATGGACAGGAACGTCGACCAGGCGTCGGTGAACCGGGTGGCGTGCGTGTTGCACCAGTGGCTGGCCCACTCGGCGAACGACTCGTTCAGCCACAGGTCGTTCCACCAGCGCATGGTGACCAGGTCACCGAACCACATGTGCGCCAGCTCGTGCAGGATCGTGTTGGCGCGCTGCTCGTACTCGTAGTCGGTGACCTGCGAGCGGAAGATGTAGTGCGACTCGGCGTGCGTGACGCAGCCGAAGTTCTCCATCGCGCCGGCGTTGAAGTCCGGCACCCAGAGCTGGTCGTACTTCGGCAGGGGGTACCGCACACCGAACTGCTCGTGGAAGAAGTCGAAGCCCTGCTTGGTGATCAGGAACAGCTCGTCGGCGTCGAGGTACCGCGCCATCGAGGCACGGCAGAAGACGCCCAGCTCGATGCCGTCGTGCGAGTCGCGCACCTCGTGGTACGGCCCGGCGCAGATCGCGGTGATGTAGGTGCTCATCCGCGGCGAGACGGCGAAGTGAACCGTCTTGGCGCCGGTCCCGGCGGGCTCCTCGCGGTCCACCGGCATGTTCGAGATGACCTTCCAGTGCGCCGGCACCGTGGCACGCCAGGTGAAGACGCTCTTCAGGTCGGGCTGGTCGAAACACGCGTACGTCCGCTGGGCGTCCGCGGTCTCGAACTGGCTGTAGAGGTAGACCTCCTTGTCGACCGGGTCGAGGCTGCGCTGCAGCCCCTGCCCGCTCGCGGAGTACTTGAAGTCGCCGTCCACGACGAGCGTGTTCTCGGCGGCGAGACCGGTCAGCGGCAGACCGTTCTCGGCGGACCAGGCGCCGAGGTCGACCGGAGCGCCGTTCAGCGTCGCGGACCGGATCGTCGCGGCGGCCGCCTCGACGAACGTGGCCGCGCCGGGCTCGGAACACCGGAAGTTGATCACGGTGGTGGACCGGAACGTGTCGGAGCCGGGGTTGCCGTGTCCGTCGGTCAGGTCAAGCGTGATGTCGTACCCGGTCACCTCGAGCAAACGGCCACGCTCCGCAGCCTCGACCTGGGTCAGGTTATGAACACCGGCCACGTGCACTCTCCTTCGAGCTACTGCGATGACTGCGTACGACTCGAAGCCTATTCGTCGACGGCGACCTAACTCACCCCGACCGGGCACCGATGAGGGGGGATCATCGAAGGATGACTCAACGCGCCACCGTCGACATGTGGTTCGACCCGCTCTGTCCCTGGGCCTGGATCACTTCCCGCTGGCTGCTCGAGGTGGAGAAAGTGCGCCCCCTCGACGTCCGGTTCAACGTGATGAGCCTCTCCGTCCTCAACGAGGGCCGGGAGTTGCCCGAGCAGTACCAGTCGCTGATGACCAAGGGCTGGGGCCCGGTCCGAGTCTGCATCGCCGCCGCCGAGGCGGCCGGCCCGCAGGTGCTGCGTGACCTTTACACGGCCCTGGGCACCCGGATCCATCTGCAGAAGTACGAGCTCGACGAGAAGTTGTTCACCGAGGCGCTGACCGAGGTCGGCCTCGACCCGGCACTGGCCGCCGCGGCCACCACCGACGCCCGCGACGAGGCGCTGCGCGCCAGCCACAACGCCGGGATGAAGCCGGTCGGCACCGATGTGGGCACCCCGGTGATCCACGCGCCCGGCCCGAACCCGGGCGAGACCGTCGCCTTCTTCGGCCCGGTGATCACCCCGGCGCCGAAGGGTGAGGCCGCCGGAAAGCTCTGGGACGGTGTCGTCCTGGTGGCCGGCACCCCCGGCTTCTACGAGCTCAAGCGCAGCCGGGACCTCGACCCCATCTTCGACTGACCACGGTTGGTTGCGGTTCGGGGGCATCGGCCGAAAAACGCGACTCTTCGCTGCCTGCCGGTCGTTGGGTGAGGTGACACACACCTCATCCAACGCGGAGGCGGGCATGCCCGATTGTGAGCCGGTAGCGACGTCGACCATCGGCGTCCAGCGCGGTAACTGGGGAGATCTGGCACCCCACCTCGCAGTTATGGTGGCCCCGCCGGTGACCGTGACCGCGGCGCCGGTGGAACGCCCGATGAACCCGCACCGGAAGGCTCAGTTGAGCAGGTCACGCGGGAACATGCCGGTGGGCAGGCACCGTAGGCGCGCCGGGTAAGTTGCCCCCCATGACGGTCGTGCACCCGATCAGCCGGGCCTGGATCACCAATGGCGGTACCGGGGCCCAGAACTATGACGAGTTCGCCGACGACGCCGAGATCACCGAGATCATCTCGGCCAACCCGCACAGCGCGCTGGCCGTGGAGATGCCGCATCTCGCGCCCGACTCGCTCGGGAAGTCCTTCACCGACGCGCTCGCGGACGCCGCCGTCCGCCTGGAGCGCGACCAGGCCGAGGGCCGGTACCGGCAGGCGGAGCACGTCGTGGTGCTCTACCGCATCTCCGCACCGGGCGAGGCGCCCGCGTACGGCCTGTGGAGCATGGTCGAGACCGCGCAGATCTCCACCAGCGCCGACGAGCCCGGCCTGGTTATCCGCAACGAGGACGTGTTCATCAGCAAGGTCCGCGAACGGGTCGCCCTGGCCGAACGGACCGGGACCCTGCTCTCGCCGGTGCTGCTGCTGCAGACCGGCAAGGGCGAGGAACTGCACGCGGCGCTGGCCGACGCCACCGGCAAGGCCGGCGAGCCGGACGCCACCGACCTCGACCCCACCGGGCGGACCCACGCGATCTGGGTGGTCGGCGCGGGCGAGGTGCAGGACCAGCTGCTGGCGCTGGCCGGCGGCGGCGAGCTGGTGGTCGCCGACGGCAACCACCGCAGCCTGGCTGCCCAGACCGGCGGACTGCCACGCTTCCTGGCCGTCGTGACCACGCCCGCGTCGGTCGCCATCCAGCCGTACAACCGTCTGGTCAGCGAGCTGCCGACGGAGCTGGACGACCTTCTGGGGCGGCTGCGCGCGGCCGGCGCGACGGTCACCGAGCTGCCGCGTGCCGCGCAACTGCCGGCCAAGGGCACCATCGAGATGTACGCGCGAGGCGGCTCGTTCGCGGTCGGCCTGCCCGCCGACCCGGCCGGCACGTCGGTGGAGAACCTGGATCACGCCCTCGTCGAGCGCGTCCTGCTGCGCGACGTGCTCGGTCTGGACGCGGGCGACAAGCGGATCTCCTACATCGGCGGCGACTACCCGGTCGAGTGGCTCCGCGGTGAGGTCGACGCCGGGCGGGCCGACCTGGCCGTGCTGATCGCTCCGGTCACCGTGGACGACTTCGTCGAGGTGAACCTCGAACGGCTGAAGTTGCCCCGCAAGAGCACCTGGTTCACCCCCAAGGCCCGCGCCGGCCTGGTCCTTGCCCAGCTCGACTGACACATGGCACTACATCCTCAAGTGACCGCGGCCGCCGGGCTGCGGCGCCGGCCCTCGCCCGAGGAGCTGGCGGCGGACCCGTACGAGCAGCTGCTCGGCGTCCGCGCCGCCATGGAGGAGGCCAACGAGGCGGAGACCGGCCCGGCGCTGCCGTTGCCGGTCGTCGCCGACTTCGACGCCGACGGGGTGCCCTGCCGGCTGTACGCGACCAGGGCCGGTTCGCCGGTCCTGGTCTACCTGCACGGCGGCGGCTGGTGTTACGGCAGCATCGAGACCGTGGACCGGTTCTGCCGGCGGGTGGCCGAGCGGTCCGGCTGCGCGGTGGTCTCGGTGGGTTACCGGCTGGCCCCGGAGCACGTCTTCCCGGCCGCGCTCGACGACGCCGGGACCGTCGTGTCGTACCTGCGCCGGTCCGGCGGGGATCTGGGCCTGGACGTGTCCCGGCTGGCGATCGGCGGTGACAGCGCGGGCGGCCAGCTCGCCACGGTCACCGCCCGCCGCCAGCGCGACGCCGCCACCCCGCTCGACTACCAGGTCCTGATCTACCCGGCCCTGGACCCGCTCACCTCCGCCGAGTCCTACGACGAGGTCGGTGGGTACGGCCTGGACCGCGCCTCGATGCGGCTGGCGTGGGAGACCTTCGTCCCGGACCCGGCGCAGCGCTTCCGCCCGGACGTCTCGCCGATGGCCGTGGCGGACCTGTCCGGGATGCCACCCACGTTGCTGATCACCGCGGAGTACGACGCCCTCCGGGACGAGGGCGCCGACTACGCGGACGCCCTGATCGCGGCCGGCGTCCCGGTGGTGCACACCCGGTACATGGGTGTGAACCACGGTTTCGCCCGCAAGTTGGCCACCATCGACGCCGCCCGGGCCGCGGCGGATCAGGTGGCATCTGCCCTGCGTTCGGCCCTCACCTTCTGAAAGACTCCTGACATGCGCCTTTACCTGGGTTCTGACCACGCCGGTTTCGAGCTGAAGCAGCACCTCGTGAACCACCTGATCAAGCAGGGGCACGACGTGGTGGACGTCGGGCCGCACGTCTACGACGCCGAGGACGACTACCCGGTGTTCTGCTTCCACACCGGCGCGCGGGTGGTGGCCGACCCCGGCTCGCTCGGCGTGGTGATCGGCGGCTCCGGCAACGGCGAGCAGATCGCCGCGAACAAGGTGCCCGGTGTGCGCTCCGCGCTGGTCTGGAAGACCGAGATCGCCGAGCTGGCCCGGCAGCACAACGACAGCAACGTGATCGCGATCGGCGCCCGGCAGCACACGCTGGACGAGGCGACCGCGTTCGTGGAGGCGTTCATCGCCACCTCGTTCTCCGGTGACGCCCGGCACGCCCGGCGGATCAGCCAGCTCGCCGAGTACGAGGTGGCCCGCGAACTGCCCGAGCTCCCGCACTCCACCCCCACCGCCTGACCCAGCGTGTGAAGTTCCGGTGCATAACCGACCCCAACTTCACACGCAACGTCGCCACGTCGGTGTGTGTGAAGTGGGGGCGCGGAGTGCACCTGATGTCCCCACGCAACGTCGCCACGTCGGTGTGTGTGAAGTTGGGGTGCGGAGCGCACCTGATGTCCCCACGCAACGTCGCCACGTCGGTGTGTGTGAAGTTGGGGTGCGGAGCGCACCCGAACTTCACACGCCGGGTCAGCGGCGGGGCAGGTCCTCGCGGGGCAGCCAGTTGCGCCGCACGATCGGCAGGTCGCGTTCGGCCGCGGCGAGATCCTCGTCGCTGGGCCGGGAGGCGTCCCGAGCTCGCAGCGCCGCACCCACGCTGACCTGCGACGACCCCGAACCGACCAGGCCGCGGAGCCCGCGTTCGGACTCGCGCTCGTCAGCGCCGGCGCCCGCCCCCGAGGTGGGTCGCCGGCCGTAACCGGTGCGCCGCTGCGGACCGCCGCCCTCGACCTCGGTCGTCACGGCGACGGCACCCGGACCCGGGCCGGGCGGCGGCGCCGGCACCGGGGGAGCGGGCACGGCAGCCGGGCCGGAGCCGGGCGGCGGCGCGGGCACCGGGGGAGCGACATGCGCCCCGGGAGCGACATGTGACCCCGCAGTGGCGGGTGGGCCCGGAGTGGCGGGTGGGCCCGGAGTGGCGGATTGGCCGGGAACGGGCGGCGGGCCGGGGACAGGCGGAGCCGGAACAGGTGGCGGGCCGGGAACGGCGTGCGGCCCCGGAACCGGAGCGCTGGGCCGGGGCCGAGTCGGCGCCGGACCTCCGGGCACGCCCGCGGGAGCAGGGCCGGCGGGTGGCGGGGTGGGTACCGGCGTGGCCGGCTCGGCGGACGTCGAGGACGGGCGCACGCGACGGCGCCGGCGTTCGGGGTGACCCATGACGCCGACGGTACCGCCGCGGCGGGCACCTCAGAACACCTCGGCCGGACTGGGCTGCCGGGGCCAGCCGAACGCCGCCGCCGGATCGTTGCCGGTCAGCTGCCGCACCCGCCCGGCCGCGGCGAGCGAGCTCAGCGACGTCGCACCCAGATATGCAGCGCCGAGCTCGGTCACGGTGCAGGACAGGTCGGCCGGGTCCGAGGACGGCTCGCAGGCGGCCCCGTCCGGTCCGCCGGTGAGACGCCAGCGCCCGGTGTTCTGCTCCAGCAGCGGATCGGTGACGTCGAGGACCACGTCGACGGGTGCCGTGTACCGCCGGGCGGCGAGCGCGCGCGGCAGGTCCACCAGCCGGACCCAGAGGCCGTCCAGAATCGCCGCGCCGAGCCGCCGCGGCTCGTCGACCAGGAACTGCAGGGGCTCGTCGACGGCAGCGAGGCGTACCGACACCGACCGGCTCAGGTCGACCCCGAGCAGGAAGCGCCAGAGCGCCAGATAGGCCTCCGGGTCGGTGGCGGCCACCTCACGGACCTGCACCTCGGCGTCCGGGCCGTGGTTGCTCCAGTTGTCCTTGACCCGCCAGAGCGCATATCCGCTGGGCCCGCCGGGCCCCTCGTACACCACCGCGTACTGCCGGGTGGCGCCGTCCCGTCCGTCCTTCGGGTCGGCCAGCAGGCGGCCCCACCAGCGGTCGTCCCGGCTGGAGAGGCCGACCCGCTCCGCGCGGACCTGCTCGTAGACCTTGGTGAAGGCGGGCAGCAGCTCCTTCGGGCCGGCCATCCGCAGCTGCCCGGTGGGCTCGGCGGGCGGGGCCGGGAGACGAACCTCACGGTTCATGATCGAGAGGCTGAGGCGGCGGGACGCCGGGCCGTACCCGAACCGGGGGTAGATCTTGGTTTCGCTGGCCCACAGCACGGCGATCGGCTCCCGCCCCGCCTCGGCCACGTCCCGCAGCTGCCGGTGCATCATCCGCGTCATCAGACCCCGCCGCCGATGAGTGGGCAGGACGCCCACCCCGGTCACGTGCGCCGCCGGCACGACACCGCCGGGCACGGTGAGATCCCTGGTCAGGATGTTGGTGTGCGCGACCACTGCGCCGGCGTCGTCGACGACCAGCGAGCGTTCCGGCTCCCAGACGGCCTCCTCGGTCGCCCGGATCTCCTCGGGGATCTCCTCGTGGAAGACGACACCGAGCAGATCGATGATCGCCGGGAAGTCGTCAGCTGTTCCGGGCCGCAGCCGCAGGGCATCCGTCATGGCCCCTGTGTAACGGACCGCGGCGTGTGCGGGCGACCCAATTTGCCGGCTCGCTACGCTCGGGGGTACGCCGTCGTACTACGCAGGCCGAGAGGGGAACGATGCCTGAGCAACCGCAGTGGTCGGAGCGGACGCTCGACATGCCGCCGCAGGACCCGTGGGCCGACCAGCCGACGGCACAGGCGGTCCCGCCCACCACACCGTCCGGCACGCCGCGGGGCGCCTCGCAGGCGCCGCCCACCAGGTCTTTCGGCGCACCCGAGCCCAATCAGCCCCCGCACGGCCAGCAGCCGCACGCGCCGCAGTCCCCGGCGCCCGAGCAGTCGCCGTTCAGCCGCGGCCGGGCCCAGGTCACGCCGCGCACCCAGCAGTTCAGTGCCGAGCACGAGCCGACCGGCACCGGCTGGCCGGAGGAGTCCGGCCGGGCGCCGCGCGAGCCGCAGAGCCTGAGCTGGCACATCCGCCGGCTGCGCCGGGGCAGCGAGTGGTCCAACGCCGCGCTGATCTTCGCCTTCGTCTGCTGGGGCATCTGGGTGCTCTCGTCAGAGGGCAACTTCACCACGGCGGCGATCGTCTTCCTGGTGGCGGTGTGCGTGGCCGCGGGCGTGTTCGCGCTGTCCCGTCTGGTCGGCCGCCTGGTGCTGGAGCGGCAGATGGGCCGGCAGCGGCACACCGCCCGCGGCTCCCACATGATCGCCGGGATCTTCCTGGTCGGCGTCGGGTTCGCCCATCTGCAGCAGACCGAGTGGGTGATGGACGCCTTCCACTGGGTGACCGGGTTGTTCAGCTGACCGGCTTGCCGCCGGTGACGCCGAGCACCTCGCCGGTGGTGTAACTCGACTCGCCGCTCGCGAAGTACACGTACGCCGGCGCCAGCTCGGCGGGCTGACCGGCCCGGCCGAGCGGGGTGTCGCTGCCGAACGACTTCACCTTCTCCTCGGTCATGGTGGCCGGGATCAGCGGTGTCCAGATCGGGCCGGGCGCCACCGCGTTGACCCGGATGCCCTTGTCCGCCAGGTCCTCGGCGAGCGCCTTGGTGAACGCCACGATGCCACCCTTGGTGGTGGCGTAGTCGAGCAGCGCGCTGGACGACAGGTACGCCTGGATCGACGCCGTGTTGATGATCGTCGCGCCCGGCTGCATCAACGGCACCGCGGCCCGGCAGAGCCAGAACATCGCGTACAGGTTGGTCTTCATCACCCGGTCGAACTGCTCGTCGGTGATGTCGATGATCCCGCCCGGCTGCATCAGCTGGTACGCGGCGTTGTTGACCAGGATGTCCACGCCGCCGAGCTCGGTCCGGGCCGTCTCGATGATGGTCCGGCAGTGCGCCTCGTCCCGGATGTCCCCGGGTACGGCCACCGCCTTCCGCCCGGCCTTCTGGATCCAGCCGACGGTGTCCTGCGCGTCCGACTCCTCCTCGGGCAGGTAGGAGATGAGCACGTCGGCGCCTTCCCGGGCGAACGCGATCGCCACCGCGCGGCCGATCCCGGAGTCGCCGCCGGTGATCACCGCCTTGCGCCCGGTCAGCCGGCCGCTGCCCTGATAGCTCTGCTCGCCGTGGTCCGGCTTGTCGGGCATCTCCGAGGTCAGGCCCGGCGGCTCCAGGTCGCCACCGTCCAGCTCGGGCTTGGGGTACTGACTGCGGGGATCGACGCCCACAACGCCTCCTCGAAACTCGCGCCGACGAACGTTCACCCGTTTTCCCGGCCCGGCCTCGAATAACCAGGTGCGAACAGCGGATTCCGGGGTAACTCAGGCGCCGGTCACGAGGAGGCATTTCATGGGGGATCCGCGGGTGGGCGTCGTCGTCATCACCTGGCAACGACGAGACGAGGCGCTCGCCTGTCTGCAACGGCTGAGCGAGCTGCCGGAACGTCCGCACGTGGTGCTGGTCGACAACGGCTCCACGGACGGGACCGCGGACGCTGTCCGGGAGCAGTTCCCGGCCGTCGAGCTGGTCGCCCTGAGCGAGAACCTCGGCGCGGTGGGCCGCAACATCGGGGTACGGCTGCTCCGCACGCCGTACGTCGCGTTCTGCGACGACGACACCTGGTGGGGTCCCGGCTCGCTGTCCCGCGCCGCCGACGTGCTCGACGCCTGCCCCCGGCTCGCGCTGGTCAACGCTCGCATCGTGGTGGAGCCCGCAGGCGTCGAGGATCCGATCGTGGCGGAGCTGCGGCACTCGCCTGTGCCCGGCCCGGACTGGCTGCCCGGCCCGGCGCTGGGCAGTTTCCTGGCCGGTGCCTCAGTGGTGCGCCGGGACGCGTTCGAGGCGGCCGGCGGGTTCAGCGAGCGGCTGTGGCTCGGCGGCGAGGAGGAGCTGCTCGCCACCGATCTGCTCTCCGCGGGCTGGGAGATCTGTTACCTCGAGGAGCTGACCGTCCACCACCGGGCGTCGCAGCTGCGCGACTCCCGGCACCGGCGCCGGGTGGGTCTGCGCAACACGCTCTGGTTCACCTGGCTGCGCCGCCCGGTCGGTCCCGCGTTGCGCCGGACCGCGTTCCTGGCGCGCACCGTGCCCCGGGACCGCACCTCGGTGCTGGGTGCCCTGGACGCGCTGCGGGGCCTGGGCTGGCTCATCGCCGAGCGCCGCCCGCGGCCGCCGCTGGTCGAGGCGCGGCTCAGCCCGCTGGACGAGACGCAGCGCCGGTCGACCGCGCGCCGCTACGTCGGCTGAGAACCGGGCTGTTCCCGGCACGCCCGGGAACAGCCCTGAGAACTCCGAGTCATGCGGGACGGCTGCTCAGCGGCGATAGGTGCGTTTCCCGCTGTACCCGGCGTTCCCGGCGCGGTCGTACGTGCGCAGCTGCACGGTGAACTTCTTGCCGTACCTCTTCGGGTTGAGCGTCAGCCGGTAGACGGCCTTCCGGTCGCCGGCCACCACCTTGCCGTTGACCAGCAGCTCGACCCGGTTGATGCCGTACTGGTCGGAGGCGGCGGCGGCGATCTTCACCGTGCCGCGCAGCTTGCTGTTGTTCTTCGGTGCGCCGGTGATCCGTACCTTCGGTCTGCGGTTGTCGACGCGCACCTTGCGAACGATCTCCGTGACGTTGTTCAGCCGGTCCCGCACCCGCACCGTCATCGTCGCCGTGCCGTCCTTCGCCGTGGTGCTCCAGCGCAGCGCGGCACCGCCTCCGCTGGGGAAGGCTCCGGCGCGGGCGGCGAGCTTACCGTTGATCAACAGCTCGGCGCCGGCGATCCCGGCGCGGTCGGCCGCCTCGACCCGCAGGCTCGCACCCGCCCGGAGGTAGCCGTCGGTGACCGGGAACCGCACCTTCGTGACCGGGCCGGCGAAGTCCGCGGCGGTGCGGTCCTTCTCGTACACGGTGACGGTGCCCGTTCCGGACCGCTTGATCGTGACGGTCTGGGCGGGCGTCGGCACGCCGCGGCTGTCCACCCCGGAGAGCAGGTACGAACCCGGCGGCAACAGGTTCGCGTCGGCCGGCATCGTCGCGGTCACGGTGGTGCCGTTCTGCCGGAACGTCAACGGCACCCGGCGCTGATCGGTGTTGTACGAGTGGGTGACGTTGCCGGCCCGGATCAGCGACAGCGACGCCAGCTTGCGACTGTCGGCGAGGCTCAGCGACACCGTGCGGCCGTACGCCAGCGAGCCGCTGATGCCGGTGATCTGCGGACGCGACGCCCAGCGCGCCCGGCCGTCGGTGCCCTTGGTGAACAGGTACGGCGGGTAGTAGACCTCGGCGTCGAAGTTGTCCGCCGGCCCCGGCACCCCGCCGCCGGCGGTCAGCACCGAGCCGCTGGGCAGCAGCAGCGCGCCGGAGTGGTAACTGCGGATCCGCTTCGCCGTGGCGGCGTTGCGCCACCTGCCGGTAGCCGGGTTCCAGATCTCCGAGTCGTAGGTGGAGTTCGCCGCGCCCGCCTGGGTGCCGACCCGGGTGCCGCCGTTGGCCAGCACCTCACCGGTGGGCAGGACGGTCAGATTCAGCCAGTTGCGGGCGAGCCGCATGGCGGTGGTCGCCGTGACCGACGGTTGCGGGCGGTTGATGTCGACCAGCGTGGCCCGGTCGGTGGCGACCTGGCTGGTCCCGTTGTTGTACTGGCCGCCGCCGGCGAACAACAGCTTTCCGGGGGCGTACATCACCGAGGAGCCGGAGGCGCCGATCGGCGCCGGCAGCGTCCCGAGCGCGGTGATCCGTCCGGCGCCTGCCGGGTCGAGCTTCCAGAGGCGATCGTACGAGACACCGAAGACCTTGCCGTCGGGTGCGACGTACGCCCGCGGGTACCACCAGCGGTTGTCCCGCGCGCCGAACGCCATCGTGCTGTCCGCGCCGGTGAGCGTGGTCCACCGGCCGGTGCCCGTGCTGATCTCCGGGACGGTGGCCACGGTGGAGTTGTCGTCCGGCTTGCGGAAGGCGTCGACGTTGTAGGAGTTGCCGCCGCCGAGGGCCAGCATCCGGTCGTCGGGCAGGCGCAGCACCGAGGCGTACCACCGTTGCCGATTGAGCGGGGCGCCCATCGTCTGCCCGCCGGTCGCCGGGTCGTAGATCATGGTCGCGCTGACCGAGTTGCCGCCCACCATCAGCAGCCGGCCGTCGGGCAGTCGCTCCAGCGAGTTGCAGAAGGCGTCGTACTGATGCATCGACGTGGTCACCCGGTGCGCGCCGGTGGCAACACCGGCCGCCGGGTTCCAGTCGGCGTAGGTGAAGCCGGCCTGCTGTGCGACGCCCGGCGGCGTCCCGTAGCTCACCACGTGGCCGTTCGGCAGCAGCGCCAGGTGGATGCCGATGACCGGCCACGTCACCGGCGCCGAGTACATGCCGGTGACGTGGGCATTCGCCGAGGGAACGACCTTCGCGAGGTACGGGTCGGCGGGCTGGTTCAGCGCGATCCGGCCCGACCCGACGGTCACCTGGGTGGCGCCGGCCGGCCGCGAGTTGCCCGGCGTGGGTTCGGTCTCCGCGAACACCGAGGCACCCATCTGCAGCGCGAGAGCCCCCGCGACGGTGACCGTGACGACGGCGCCCGCCGCCAGCCGGTGCGACTTCCCACGAACCATTCCCGCTCCTGACCGCGCAGCATGATGGGCGCGTCGACAGGAGATTCCAACGACACCGGCCGATCGCACCGGGGAGTATAGGACGCAACCGTCCCGTCGCTGCGCCGGGTCTCAGGCGTGGAACTGATGGCGGGGCTCCGAGACGTGCGCGGTGACGATCCGCCAGCCCTCGGGAAGGCGGACCCAGGTCTGCGACTGGCGACCCAGCACGTCGCTGCCGGGATATCCGAACAGGGTGGTCACGATCGCTGTGCTCCGGTCGTACCCGCTGATCGTCGTGTTCTTGAGGAAACGGCCCGGCGGCAGGCCACCCTGCGCGCGCCGCCACCTGGCCTGCTCCTCGATCCCGGTCTGCTGGTCGGCGACGCCGAACCGGACCGCCTCGGCCGCGAAGAAGGCGAGAATGCCGTCGACGTCGTTGCGGACCAGCGCGCGTTCGTAGGCCTCGAACGCGGCGGTTACCTCGGCGATGACCTCCGGCAGGTCTCTCTCCACGAACATCTCCTCTCGCCGGTGCGGTCCCGCTCGGGGACCGCACCGGATCGTGTCATCTGCCGGTGGGAGCCAACTCGGGCTCGGCGGGGACCTCGTCCGGCTCGGGTTCGCGCGGGGTGTGCCGGCCGAGCGCAAAGAGGACGCAGACACCGGTGAGGAACAGATATCCGAGCGTGACCGGGCCGTCCGCGTTGAACTGCACCTTCTCCGCGTGGATCAGCCCGACGAAGGTGAGCAGCGCGCCGCTCGCCGAGAAGATCGCGGCGTGCCAGAACCGCTTGTCGATGATGAAGGCGACGATCGCGCCGAGCACCAGGCCGGCCAGGATGGCGCCTTGGCCGAGCGTCTTCAGACCGTCGTAGACGACGCCCGCGCCGGCCAGCGCCTCGGTGCCGACCTGCGCGGCCGAGGTGCCCGCCGCGGCCAGCGCGTTGTCCATCTGGCCGGTGGCCCAGGAGGCGATGTTCGGGATCAGCGCGGCCACCACCGCCGCCGCATGCGCCCGGGGTGTGGCCTGGAACGCCTGGGCGCCGATCAGCAGTCCGATGTAGAGCAGGATCGGGACGATCGCCGCCGTCGGGAAGATCGCGCCGAGCAGACCGAACAACCCGAAGAAACAGAGCAGCGCGATCACCACGCCGGTCGCCATGGAATATCCCGTACGCCCACCCGCCGCCTTCCAGCCCGGGTGCCCGACGTAGACGGCGGGCGGGAACGGCGACCCGAGACAGGAGCCGATCACCGCGCCGGCGCCGTCGGCCAGCAGCACGCTGCGCAGGTTGTACCGGTCGCCGGCGGTGGCCGCGCTCTCCACGTTGGTCATCGCCTCGGTGAAGTTGTAGACGCCGAGCGGGATCGCGGTGGCCAGCAGCGGCGCCAGGTCCCGCAGGCCGTCGATCAGCAGGTCGACTTTCAGGTGCGGGAAGGCGAACGCGATGTCCCGCGCGGCGCTGGTCACGTCGGGCACCGACATGGCGCCGCCGATCCAGCCGATCGCGGTGCCGACCAGCAGCGCGACCAGGCCGATCGGCAGGTTCCACGGCAGCTTCACGTCGGTGAGCAGGCCGATCAGCAGCAGGCCGAGGACCGGCAGGGCGATCCACGCGTAGTTCCACATGGTGCCGGCCGGGTTCATCGAGATGAACGTGATCGAGATGCCGGCCAGCGTGCCCAGCAGGGCCGCCCGCGGCGTGTACTTGCGGATGTGGGGCCCCACGAAGGCGCCGATCAGCACGATGACGCCGATGATGAACGCCCAGGCGATGCCGGCCGTCCACGCCGCGATCGGGTCCCTGGTGGTCAGGTAGATCGGCAGCATGATCACGAAGATCACGATGAACATGTGCGGGACGCTCGGGCCGTACGGAAGGGCAGTGACGTCGGTACGGTTCTCCCGCGCGGCCAGGCGCCGGGCCAGGAAGGTGTAATACACGTTCCCGGCGACCAGGGCGATGCCGAGCGCCGGCAGGATCACGCCGAAGACGTCGCCGGCCGGCATCCGGATCACGGCCAGGCAGAGGCCGGTGAGGGTGAGCACATTGACCAGGACGTTGACGCCGAATCCGAAGAAGGCGTTGGTGTCGCCGCGCACCCAGTAAGCGGTTCTCATCGGGTGACCTCCTTGATGACGGCCGGTGACTCGGCGACCCAGCCGAAGATGCCGCCCTGCGCGGCGATCATCCGGAGGCCGGCCTGCTGGAACTCGGGGAAGTAGGAGCCCACGCAGTCGGCGAGGACCAGACACTCGTAGCCACGGTCGTTCGCCTCCCGGACCGTGGTGTGCACACAGACCTCGGTGGTGACGCCGGTGACGATCAGCGACTCGACACCGGACTTCTCGAGGATCTCGGCGAGGTCCGTGGCGTGGAAGGCGCCCTTGCCGGGCTTGTCGATCACGACCTCCGCGCCGGCCGGCTGGAGCTCGTCGATGATGTCGTGGCCGTACTCGCCGCGGACCAGGACCCGGCCGAAGGCGCCCTCCCGGCCGATCATCGGCCCGCGCCGCAGTTTGGCCGGCGGGCAGTCGGACAGGTCGGGGAGATGCCCCTCCCGCGTGTGGATGACCGGGAGACCCGCGGCGCGCCAGGCCGCCAGCAGCGCGGTCAGCGGCGCGATCGTGCGGCGGAGCCGGGAGACGTCGTTGCCGAGCGACTCCCCGAAGCCGCCGGGCAGCAAGAAGTCCCGCTGCATGTCGATGACCAGCAGCGCGGTGGAATCGAGATCGAAGGTGAAGGGGTGCGGTGTCGCATCGACCGTCGGCATGTCAGGCTCCCGTTGCCGCTATCACGTCGTCCGAGGTGGCGACGCAGCCGAAGACGCCGCCCTGCATGGTGACCATGTGCAGCGCGGCGGTGTGGTTGGACGGATCGGTGGCCCCGGTGCAGTCACTGAGGATCAGGCACTCGTACCCGCGGTCGTTGGCCTCCCGCATGGTCGTGTGGACGCAGACGTCCGTCGTGATGCCGGTGAGGATCAGGTGGGTGATGCCGTGCGTCCGCAGCACCAGGTCGAGGTTGGTGGCGTAGAACGCGCCCTTTCCCGGCTTGTCGATCACGACCTCGCCGGGTGCCGGGGCCACCTCGGGCACGATCTCCCAGCCCGGCTCACCCTTGATCAGAATCCGGCCGCAGGGACCCTGGCCACCGATCTCCGCGCCGATCCGGGCGGACCGCCAGCGCTTGTTCGCCGGCAGGTCAAAGAGGTCGGGATCGTGTCCCTCCCGAGTGTGGATCACCAGCATGCCCAGCTCACGGACGTGCGACAGCAGTTTCGCGGTGGCCGGCAGCCCGGCTCGGGTCAGCCCGATGTCGTAGCCCATGGCGTCGACATATCCGCCGGGCCCGCAGAAGTCGGTCTGCCAGTCGATGCAGAGCAGCGCGATCCGGTCCACCGAGACCGAGTCGTCGTAGGGCCAGGCGTACGGGGCGGCCTGCACCGGCCCGATGCGTGCGGTCATGAGTCAGATCCCTTCAGACGGTGATTCCGCCAGCCGCCGCCGGCGGTGATGTCCGGGGCGCCGCGCACCGCGTACGCCTCGCAGAGGAAGCCGGTCACCTCGCTGCCGTCCGCCAGCTCCAGCCGGCCCAGCGAGAGCGGCGCCGGGATGCCCGCGAGGAAGCCGCCGACCTTCGCGGCCGGCAGCTGCCACAGCTCGACCTCCAGGGCCGCGCCGCCCTCGTCCACCCGGACCAGACCGGGGGCGCCGGCGGGCAGTTCGTACATCCGGTAACGGGAGGCGGTGCGGGCCGCGCCGAGCAGCGTGCCGCCGCGCTCCAGGAGTTCGCCGTTGCGGCGCTCGCCGCTGAGGTGCAGGCCGGCCACGGCGATCGTGATGGTGTCCTCGACCGGCAGCGAGCGGGCCAGCTTCATCAGGGTGCTGTCGCTGAACGCCGGGCCGAACAGCGTCAGCGAGGCGGGCCGCCCGTCCGCGGTGAACCCGTTCGGCACCGTCACCGCGGCCAGGTCGAGAAGGTTCGCGAACTGCGTGTACCGCCCCAGCGTCAGGTTGTGCCCGATCGGATCCTCGGCGATCTCCGCGTGCGTGAACGTGGTCCCGATCGTCGGCAGCGCCAGCACGTCGATCCGCTCCCAGAGGCGGGCGGTCGCCGCGCGCAACTCCTGGAGCCGGTGCTGCGCCCGGAAGGCGTCGACAGCGGTGAACCCGAGCCCGGTCTCCAGCACGCGCCGGGTCACCGACAGCACCGAATCGGGCCGGCTCCGCAGGAAGTCGCCGAGATCGGCCAGCCGCTCCGCCACCCACGGGCCGCGATAAAGCAGGTCACCAGCCTCCAGCAGCGGCGTGACGTCCACGGTGGCATCACCGGCGACCCGGGCGAACGCCTTCTCCTGCCCGGTGTCGCCGAAGAAGTCCAAACTCTCCGGCACCCCGATCCGCGGGTCCGCGATCACCGGCCGGTCGCCGGTGCGTGACCACGGATCGGCACGTTCCGGCCCGCGCGCCACCCGCATGACCCGCTCCGCCATGGCAGTGTCCCGGGCGAACACCGACACGCAGTCCAGCGACCGGCACGCCGGCACCACACCGAGCGTGCTGAGCAACCCCCGCGTCGGCTTCACCCCGACGATCCCGTTGAGCGCCGCCGGCACCCGGCCGGACCCGGCGGTGTCCGTGCCGAGCGCGAACGCCACGGATCCGTTCGCGACAGCGACAGCCGAGCCCGAGCTGGAGCCCCCGGCGATCAGCCCGCCGCCGAACACGCTCTCCGGCGTGCCGTACGGCGAGCGCGCCCCGGTCAGCCCGGTCGCGAACTGGTCCAGGTTGGTCTTGCCGACGACGATCGCCCCGGCCGCGGTCAGACGGCGCACCACCGGCGCGCTGGAGGCCGGCAGATAGGCGAAGTCGGGGCAGCCGGCGGTCGTCGGCAGCCCGGCGACGTCAATGTTGTCCTTGACCGCGAAGGTCACCCCGGCCAGTGGCAGCGAGGGATCGATTTCGGACGCCCGCGCGTGCAACTCGGCGGCCGGGAACCGGCTGATCCAGACGCCCCGATCGTCGATCTCGTGTGTATCCACATCGTCGATTGTCGACAACTTGGTTTCAGCAAGGATCGCGTTGTGTAACGTGACGATTTCCCATTGACATGTGACCAGATGGTCACATAACTTGGCGTCATGACCGACGACGACCGGGTGTTCAAGGCACTGGCCGACCCCAGCCGTCGTTTCCTGCTCGACCTGCTCTTCGCGCGTGACGGCCGCACGCTCACCGAACTGGAGTCGAAGCTGGAGATGACCCGATTCGGCGTCGCCAAGCACCTGAAGGTGCTCGAGGAGGCGGGGCTCGTCGTCGTGCGCCGTTCCGGCCGCGAGAAGTTGCACTTCCTCAACGCCGTCCCCATCCGGCAGATCCACGACCGGTGGATCGACAAGTACACCGAGCACCACGTCACGGCACTCATCGACCTGAAACGCACCCTGGAGGACGAGTCATGAGCACGACGCAGGTCCACCGCATCTGGATCAAAGCTTCCGCCGACAAGATCTGGACCGCGATCACCGACCCCGAATGGAACGCGCGCTACGGCTACGCGGCGCCCCAGTTCTACGAGCTCAAGAAGGGCGGCAAGTACCACTCGACGGCCAGCCAGGAGATGAAGGACTACTCCGCGGCGCAGGGCTGGCACGTTCCGGACGTCATCGGCGAAGGCGAGATCCTCGAGGCCGAGCCGCCCCGCCGGCTGGTGCAGACCTGGCGGATCCTGATGGACCCGGCCCTCGCGGCGGAGCCGTTCACCACGCTGACCTACGAGATCGAGGACTCCGGCCCCGGCGTCTGCCGGGTGACCGTCACCCACGAGCTGACCGGCGCGCCGGCGCACGCCACCATGGTCCAGGGCACCCCCGAGGCGGGCGGCGACGGTGGCGGCGGCTGGGCCTGGGTGCTCAGCGACCTCAAGTCGCTGCTGGAGACCGGCAAGGTGCTGGCCGAAGCCTGACCAGCGGCCCGACGGCGGCCGGGACGGGCCCGGCTGGCAGACTTGCCCGGGTGAGCGACGGACAGCTGGAGACCTACAGTCTCGTCGAGCTGGCCGTCGACCGCCTGCGCAGCGACATCCTCAGCGGCCGCAACGACCCCGGTGAACGCCTGGTCGAGGAGCAGCTCACCCGCCGCCTCGGCATCAGCCGCGCCCCCTTGCGCGAGGCGATGCGCCTCCTCGCCGAACAGGGCCTGGTCGAGCACATCCCGCGCCGCGGCGCCCGCGTAGCCACCCTCTCCGCCGACGACGTGCGTGAGCTGTACGAGGTCCGCGACGTGCTGGAACGTCATGCGATCAGCTCGGCGCCGGCTTCAGCGTCTCCCGATCTGAGCCGGCTGCGATCCGCCCTGGAGAGCATCCGGGCGGCGACCGGGGCCGGCGACCGTCTGGAACTGGCCAACGCCCACCGGCGGTTCCACGTCGAGGTGGTGGCGTTGAGCGGCAACCGGCAGCTGACTGCCCTCTACGAGACCGTTCTCGTGAAGATCCAGCTCTACATGGCGGTCAACATGCGCCGCGAGGCCGAGACTGCGCGGGCCGAGGACGGCGTGCTGCGCCACGAACGCCTTTACACCGCCATCGAGAACGGCGACGCAAACTCTGTGCTCGAAGCGCTTTCCGCGCACGGCGCCCGTACTTATCTGGCTTGAGGCACCTCGCCGGCTTCACCCCTTCAGGATCCCGGCCAGAATCGACAAGAACATCCCGGCCAGGCCGATCCAGGCGGTGACGCGCATGACGGCACGCATCGCGCTGGTGCCTCCGGTGCCCTCGGCGAGGCGACCCATCATCTCTGTCTGGGTGTCGACGGAGAACGGGCTGTTGCTGGTGTCGACATAGCTGCGTTTGAGCCAGTCGCGGTCGGGGTTCGGATCTTGGATGGTTCCCATGCACGCAGTGTGCGGTGCCGGCGCCAGTGATTCCGGCCGGTCCAGACTTGCGCCGGAACCACTGGCGCGCGGTGTCAGCCGAGGGTGCGCAGGTAGACGTGGGTGGTGAACGGGTCACCGGGAACCAGCGGATGCTTGGTGTCGAAGATGGCGGCCGAACCGTCACCGGCGAGGGCGCCGCGCTGCACCGACGAGAAGGCCCAGGTGGACTCCACGGCCCCGACCGAATTGATCCGCTCCGTCGTCCGGCGGGCCATGTCCCGGACGAAGACGTCCGCCTTGCCGTTGGTGTCCTTCGCGATGAGGTTCGTCGCGTCGCTGACGAACATGATCCGCTTACCGTTGCCCGAGATCGCCGGTCCGCTGCCACTGAGCGAGCCGCTGCTCTTGTCACCGGCGGCTGCGGTCAGTCCAGCGCTCACGAGCTCGAGACGGCCGGTCATCCGCTCGTACCGCAGGACCTGAGTGGTGGAGTCGTTCGCGGCAAGCCCGGAGAAGGCCGCGTTGAACGCCACATAGTTGCCGTCGGCAGAAATCGACACGGCACTGCCGAAAGCGACCAGCATCCGCCCGGGCGTACGCCCGTTGATGCGCTTGGTGGTGCCGGTTTGCATGTCACGGACAAAAGCCGAATAGATCGAGCCGGCGGTGTCACCCGGGAAGAGCCCTCGGGTGTGCGAACCGAAGGCGATGTACCGCCCGTCGGCGGAGATGGTCGCCGCGCCGTAGTTGACACTGCCGGCACTGCCGTCGTGCCGGATGCTGGCCTCGGTCGTGGTCCCGCTGTCCCGGTCGTGGACCAGCACCCGCAGACCCGTGACCGGCGACGGCGCGGCCAGGTTGGTCGCCTTCGACGTGTAGACGACGAACCGCCCGGTCGCCGAGATGCTCGGCGTGACACTCTCCCCGTCGCCCTGAACGCCGTCGGCCCCGACGCTGACGCGCGTCGTCGCGCCGGTCTGCCGGTCGTGGACGAAGACGTCGGACACCGCGTTGGTGTCCCCGTCCACCAGGTTCGTGGCGATGGAGTCGAAGGTCACGTAGCGCCCGTCCGCCGACAACGCCGCCGAGCCGATCCTCGCGTTGGCGGATGCGCCGTCGGACGCCACGCTGACCCGCCTGACCGGCCCGGTCAGGCCCTCACGAACGTACAGCTGCGCGGAAGCGGGCGGCGCGTCCACCAGGTTGGTGGCGTCTGACACGAAGGCGAAGACCCGTCCGTCGGCGGACATCGTCGCGGTGGTGCTGTTGCCCCGGCCCTCGGCACCGTCGAGGCCGTTGCTCACGCGCGCCACCGGGACGTCAGCGGCCGTGGCCGCGGGCGGTGCTGCGAGCACCGCGGTGGAGAACACTGCGGTGGCGGTGATCCACCTGATTGCAGACTTCAACTTTCTTACCCTCCCCCATGTGCTCCGGCTGCGACGCCGGCCCGGTCTGCCGACAGCCGGTATGGGATCGACGGAGAGGGCTGAACGAGCAGCCAGAGGCCGGAGCAAGGTCACTCCGGCGAACTCACCCTAGTGACTGGGAGACCTCCGGTGGGGGCAGCCCGGTTCGCCGCCACCGCCGGCTCGACGACGTCGCCGACGGCTTCGGATGGCATGGCCAGGAACACGGTGCCCCGTTCTGGCGCGTGACCGAAAGGGCGTCACCGTGACAGCCCCCCTCTGGCCGACGCCGATCACGGCATTCGGCGGTGATCCACTGCGGTGGTGAAGTGGGATGAGTGTCTGGCGGCGTCGCTGCTTCAGATCGGCGACCTCGGCGACGATCTCAACGCCGGCTTGTCACGCATCGTCTCAACGCTCCAGGAGCGCCTTCCAGGTCTGTGGGTCTGACCCGTGAGCCCGTGCTCACGCGGCGCCTCGACCCGGACGAGGTCTGTTCGGCAGCCAGTGACCGTCGGCCGGGGCCGGCTCTTCGACAACCTGGCGGACCGGTGGCTTGGCAGCGCTCAGGCACAGCCGGCCGGCACTCCGCTGCCTTGTCGATCACCCGGCTGCCTGTGGATCCTGCCTGCCTGCCTGCCGAGCCGGGAGACAACCCTCAACGGCGGCTCCCTGATCGACAAGGCCACTGTCGATCAGGGAGCTGTGCGGCAGAGTGGCCGGGCTCGACCCGGCCGGTCGGACGACGTATGGGTGGTGTGCTCGGGGAGCTCGGGTGATGGCAGGCCAGCCCTGCGGTCGCGGCAGGGCCGTGGAGCGGCAATCAGTTCGCGGGACTCACGGGTGCCGGGCGATGGCCGGCACAGAGGAGGAAAGCGGCGCCCCCCCGGCCCGACCACCAGAGTCGAGGCAAGCCGCGAAGCGGCGCGGCAGTGTGCGGTTCTCGGCTGGTGGGTGGCGGGGGTGAGCTGGTCTGGTGGCTGTCCGTCAGTTTTGTTGTGGGAGTGGTGGCCGTTGTCTGCCTCGGGGCTGCCCGTACATGGGAGGTTGCCGTGGGGGTGGTGTCGGGCCTGATGCTGGATGGTGCCGCGTTTGAGCTGGTGGCCGGCGGGGTGCGGGTGGGATCTCGCCGGTTGTTGTCCGGCGTGGATGTGGAGTTGTTGCGGGGTGTCGCGGCCCGGTATGTGCGTGCGGTGCACGCGGGTGCGGATGACGGGGTGTTCATCGAGCTGGGTCGGGAGTTGTTCGACTGGCTTGACGGCGATCAGGGTCAGCTGAAGCGTCTGCTCGAGCAGCCGACGAGTCCGCTGGTGTTCGAGGTGCAGGCGCCGTTGTCGCCGTCGCAGGCGGGGTGGGCGGTCTTGCGGGCGCCGTGGGAGATTCTGGCCGGTGAGGGCGGGTTTCTGGCGGCGGATCGGTTGCGCCGGTTCGAGGTGATCCGCCGCTTGGGAACCCCGGCGGCGGCGCCGGAACCGGACGGGTTCCGGCTGGGGTTGATGTTCATGGCCTCGGCCCCCCGAGGCCAGGCCGAGCTGGATTTCGAGGCCGAGGAGTCGGCGATCCTGACCGCGGTCGGCGACACCCGCGTGGATCTGGTGGTCGAGGACACCGGTGATCCGGAGCAGCTGGGGTTGCGGTGGGCTGACCTGGGCGGGTTGCCGGTGCTGCATCTGTCGTGCCATGGGGTGAACAACTGGCAGCCGCCTGCGGGTGGGCCGCGGGTGCCGGTGTTGATGTTGGAGGACGAGGTCGGCGAGGAACGGCCGACCACGGCGGCGGACCTGGTCGACGTGTTGCCGGAGGTGCCGCGGTTGATGTTCGTGTCGGCATGTTTGACGGCGTCGGGTGCGGACGCGTCGGGGCATCTGCCGGCCGGTCCTGGCCGCCGTGCCCGGGATCTGGAGCCTGTGGACACCGCCGGTGCTGGTGGTGAGGTGGCGGTGGCGCACTCGCTGGCGACGGAGTTGGTGACTGCGGGAGTGCCGGCGGTGATCGGCTGGGACGGATCGGTCACCGACGGCGCCGCGACCCTGTTCGCGCAGAACCTGTACCAGCAGCTGGGGTCGCGTAAGGACCTCCCGGCGGCGGTCGGGGATGCCCGCCGCAAGGTTCTGGCATGCGACAACGCGCGTTTACGGGCGGATTGGCATCTGGCCCGGGTGTGGCTGGGCCCGGCCGGAGGCGGCAAGGTGGTGGCCGGGTCCCGGAAGCGGCAGATGGTGTCGGCGTTGCGGGGGACGAAAACGTTCCTGGACATCAAACGCAGTCATGTGCCGGTGGCGACGGCGGAGATGTTCGTCGGCCGGCGGCGGGAGATACGCGAGTCGTTGCGAGCGCTGCGCGGTGGTGACCGGGCCGGGGTGCTGTTGCACGGTCAGGGCCGCTTGGGTAAGTCGAGTCTCGCGGCCCGGCTGGCCGACAGATTCGCGGATCATGCGGTGGCGGTGGTGTTCGGCGACTACACGGCTCTAGGTGTGTTGGACGCGATCGACACGGCGGTGCAGGACGACCCGCGCGCCAGGTCGTTGATCGAGTCACGTAGGGCCGAGGTGCGGCAGCGGCCCGAGGCGTTGCGGGCGGTGCTGGTGGATCTGCTGTCCGGTCCGTGCGCTCAGAAGGGGAACGACGGGCAGCGGCCGTTGCTGTTGATCGTCGATGACCTGGAGCAGATCCTGCAGCAGCGGCCCGATGGCCCGCATCGGGTGGCGGCCGAGTTCGCGCCGGTGCTGGAGGCGGTGTTGCGGGCGTTCGACCCGGACCGGGGAGATAGCCGGTTGGTGGTGACCAGCCGGTTCGTGTTCACCTTCGACGGTTGGGAGAAGCGGCTGGCCGGGGTGCAGTTGACGCCGTTGTCGCCGGTCGCGCAACGCAAGCTGGCGGCCCGGCAGCGCACGGCAGTCTCGGATGAGGTGCGTGAGGCACGGGCGGGTTTGGCGCAACGGGCTGTGGTGGTCAGCCGAGGTAATCCGGGTTTGCAGGATCTGGTCGGGTTGCGGCTGGTCTACAGCGACCAGGTCGACCAGGCACGGGCGCAGCGGGCGGTGGCCGGGATCGAGGCCTACCTCAACCGCGGTGATCTACCCGACGATGTCGAGGTCCGGGAGTTCGTGGAGAAACTGGCCCTGGATGCGCTGATCGAGCAGGCGGGGGCTGCGCACATCGCGCTGCTACGCGCGCTGAGTGTGTTCGAGTTACCGGTGCCGGCCGCGGTCACCAGCCTGCTCGGGGCCCGCACCGGTGGGTCGGCGCAACGTCTGTGCGGGCTCGGGCTGGCCGACACCTTCCCCGACGTGCTCGATCAGCGGGCGCCTGCAACCGCGGTCAACGCCCTGGCCGCGGGCCGGTTGGCCCCGCTGACCGATGCGGAGCGAGCACAGTGGGCGGCGGAGGTGGTGCAACCGTTGCTGCACGCCTGGGGCGGCCCCGACGCACAGGAGGTTTGGGATTGGGCGGTGGATCTGCAGCTGACCCGGCTGGCAGTGCTGGCCGACGACCCGGCCGTGGTGGCGTTGTGTGGCGCGGATGCGGTACGGGCTTTGCAGGCCGGCCCGGCCGCACAGGCGTTGACGCTGGGACAGGAATCGATCGCGGTACTCGACCGGCACACCAGCCCTGTCCCGCTGCTGCTGTTGCGCTGGGCGGCGGAGGCGGCGACGGTCAGCGGTGACGGTGAAACCGCGGTCGCCTTGTACGAGCGAGCCGTCACAACCGCCGACGGCGCCGCCGTGCTGGAACGTGCGCGGGTCACCGCCGAATACGCGCGGCTGGTGGCTACCCGCGGCCAGCCGGACCGGGCCGAACAGCTGCTTTCCCAGGCCCGGGACATGTTCACTGCCGGTGGCTCCGAAGGTGAGGCAACGGCCGCCTCGGGCGAGATCGCCGACATCCTGTACCGGCGCGGTGAGTACGACGAGGCGTTGCGGATCCGCCAGGAGGTCCAGCTGCCGGTGTTCGAGCGGCTCGGTGACGCCCGTTCGACCGCGGTTACCTGGGGTCAGATCGCCGACATCCTGTACCAGCGGGGTGAGGTGGATGAGGCGTTGCGGATCCGTCAGGAGGTCCAGCTGCCGGTGTTCGAGCGGCTCGGTGACGCCCGTTCGACCGCGGTCACCTGGGGAAATATCGCCGACATCCTGTACCAGCGGGGTGAGTACGACGAAGCGTTGCGGATCCGCCAGGAGGTCCAGCTGCCGGTGTACGAGCGGCTCGGTGACGCCCGCTCGGCCGCGGTTACCTGGGGAAGTATCGCCGACATCCTGTACCGGCGGGGTGAGGTGGATGAGGCGTTGCGGATCCGCCAGGAGGTCCAGCTGCCGGTGTTCGAGCGGCTCGGTGACACCCGGGAAACTGCGGTCACCTGGGGAAGTATCGCCGACATCCTGTACCGGCGGGGTGAGTACGACCAGGCGTTGCGGATCCGCCAGGAGGTCCAGCTGCCGGTGTACGAGCGGCTCGGTGACGCCCGCTCGGCCGCGGTTACCTG
>NZ_JBVYOQ010000027.1:0-108893 GCF_056134165.1 Actinoplanes sp. 13
CCGCGCTCCGAAGGTCTACGCCGACCGCGGCTACGACCACGACAAGTACCGCATCCTGGTGCGCGAGTTAGGCATCACACCGGTCATCGCCCGCCGCGGCACCGAACATGGTTCCGGGCTGGGCAAGATGCGCTGGGTCGTGGAGCAAACATTCGCGCTGCTGCACTGGTTCCGGCGGCTACGCATCCGCTGGGAGATCCGTGACGACATCCACGAAGCCCTGCTCAAACTCGGTTGCGCCCTGATCTGCTGGCGCCGTCTCCACCACTCAAAGAGTTAGGAGTTCTAAGTGGTCAGCCCGAACCGTTCGACGATCCCCGGAAGCCACTCCGGCTCGCCGAACTGCAGGCCGTAGCGCTCCGCGAGGTCGCCGCCCTGCCCGGCCGCCGCCGGGCCGGCCGCGATCAGCTCCGCCACCTCGCGGAAGAAGTGCTCGAAGCCGGCCGGGCTGATGATCTCGATCATCCGGGCCGGAACCGCGCCGGCGTTCCACATCGCGTGCAGTTCACCGCGCGGCTTGGCGATGTAGCCGCCCGGCCCGAGCACCACCTCCCGGTCGCCCGAGTGAAAGCCGATCTCACCCTCGATGACGATCGAGTACTCGTCCTCCCGGGTGTGCATGTGCGGTGCCACGAGTGCGCCGACCGGGAACGGGTGCTCGACGATCGCCAGCGCACCCCCGGTGTCCTCGCCCCAGAGTTTGAAGTGCACGCCGATGTCGCCGAGTTCGCCCACGCGCCCGCCGCCCGGCTGCACCACGGTCAACCGCGGCGGCTCCGATGTCGTCATGCGACGTGCTTACCGCAGCCGGACGCCGCAGGCCAGCGAATTCGGGGTACGCGGCGCGCCGTTCCGCTTCTTGGCCTCCTACCGGATCAGGGAAGCAACGTATTCAATGGGTTGAATGGCACGCATGCGTAATCAGGTCAGATTGCCGGGCATCAACCGGCGCCGCCGTCCCGATGCGGCGAACTCGGGGCCGGACTACTGGGAGCTCGGCACCGCTATCGCCGGCATCCTGTCCGTCCTGCTCGTCGGGGTGGGTCTGATCCTCACCAACGACTTCAACCGGGATCAGCTCGCACTGCAGCAGAAAACCGACCAGGAGCAGCAGGACCTGGCGCTCAAGGGTCAGCGGGCCGACCGATTCGTGCAGGCGGTGGACCAGCTGGGCCAGGAGGACGCGGACAAACTGGGGGTACGGCTCGGCGGCATCTACGCCCTCGAGGCGCTGATGAAGGAGTTCCGGGCGGACGAGAACATGGTGATCGAGGTGCTGTGCGCTTTCGTCCGCTCGCACGCGCCCTGGAATGACAACGACGAGCCCATCCCGGCGGCCACTCCTGATGTGCGTGCCGCGATGACGGTGCTGGGCCGGCGGCCGGATCCGGACGCGCACATCGCCTTGGACCTCAGCAACACCATGCTGGGGTTGACGCGCTTCAACCTTCCGGGCGCCAGCTTCCGTGGGGTGGATCTCTCGGTCGCGAACTTCTCCGAGGCGGTGCTGTCCCGCGCGGACCTGCGCAACACCAATCTCAAGAATTCCTACTTCGACCAGGCCGATCTCCGGGGGGCCAACCTGGAGGGTGTCGTGCTGGACGGGACAGACCTGCAAGGAGCAAATCTGTCCGGCGCGAACCTGCGGAGCGTCGACTTCACCGAAGCCGACCTGAAGGGCGCGGATCTCACCGGCGCGGACCTGACCGACGCCCGGGCGAACAGCCTGACCACCGCTCAGCTCAGCTGCGCGAGGGTGGACGCCACCACCCGGCTGCCGGCGGGGGTGCAACCACCGGCAGCCGACGCCTGGCAGCAGAAGAAATGCGCCGTGGACGCTGATTAGTGCCTTGCGGCCACCACCTCATCGGGCCGCGATCGTCGCACTATAACGGCTTCTGCAAGGCCGAGGACGCACTCCGCCAATCCGCTGCCCGCCCTTCGCCGGTTGGTGATGATGGCTGCGGTTCGCAGTGCTTCGGGGGTGGGCTCATGGCCGTACAGACGATGTCCGCTGCTGTGTCGGCGGTTCCGGCTCCCGGTCAGATCGTCGAGGTACGCGGTTCGACATGGGCTGTTGCACATGTGGCAGAGCAGGGCCTGCCTCGCAGCCCGGCTGACGAGTCGGCCGCTGTGCTCGATCACGCTGTGACGTTGCAGGCCCTGGACGAGGACCGGCTCGGTGAGGAGCTGACCGTCATCTGGGAGCTGGAGGTCGGCCACACGATCACGCCGGCTCAGGGTCTGCCGACCAGCCTGCTCGAGGAGGCGTTCGACGATCCGCACGACTTGGCCGGGTTCGTCGATGCGATGCGCTGGGGTGCGGTCACCTCTGCCGACGACCGGTCGTTCCAGTCACCGTTTCGCAGCGGTGTCTCCGTCGAGGCGTACCAGCTGGAACCCCTGCGGCGGGCGTTGGCCGCGCCGCGCACGAACCTTCTGCTCGCCGACGACGTCGGTCTGGGCAAGACGGTGGAGGCCGGGCTGGTGGTGCAGGAGCTGCTGCTGCGGCACCGGGCCCGGACCGCGATCATCGTGTGCCCGCCGAGCCTGTCGGTGAAATGGCAGGACGAGATGCGTGACAAGTTCGGGCTGGAGTTCGTCATCGTCAACAGTGAGATGATGCGCGAGGTGCGCCGGGCGCACGGGCTGGCGGCGAACCCGTTCCGGATCTTCCCGCGAGTGATCGTGAGCATGGCGTGGTTGCCCCAGCTCCGTGCCCAGCGGCTGCTCCGGGACATGTACGCACCGGCGTCACGGGGCTCGGGCCATCGGTATGCGTTCGACATCCTGGTGGTCGACGAGGCGCACCATGTGGCGCCGTCGAGCCCGTCGGTCGCGACGGGGGAGCGTGGCTACGCGATCGACACACTGCGGACGACAGCAGTGCGCGCGCTGGCGGACCGCTGCGAGCACCGGCTGTTCCTCTCGGCGACGCCGCACAACGGGCATCCGGAGTCGTTCACCGCGCTGCTGGAGATGGTTGATCCGCGCCGATTCCAGCGTGGCGCGAAACTCGATCCGAAGGCACTCGACGAGGTCACCGTCCGCAGGCTGAAAAGTGATCTGCCGGAGATGGGGTTCCCGCCGAGAACGGTGGAGACCATCCGCTTCGCGCCGTCCGAGGACGAGCAGGCCCGATTCGCCGAGCTGGATGCCCTGCTGCGTGCCGAGAAGGACCGCAGTGGTGGTGGTGACATCACGGCGATGCTGCTGAAGAAGCGGTTCATGTCGAGCCCATGGGCGTTCGGGACGACGCTGCACGCCTACTTGCAGAATCGGGACGGTGACACCGCCGCGATGCTCGCCGCCTACGACGAGATCCTGGGCGCTGACGCCGACGACGAGGAGGAGGGGCTGCCGGAGCAGGACGAAGCCACCGCGCTGCGGCAGGGTTCCCCGCTGGGAGACACACAGGCTCTGGAACGCCTGGCGCACTGGGGCCTGGAGTACGAGAACCGCGCCGATTCCCGCCTCGACGCCCTGATCGCCCGGCTCGACGAGGTCTGCCGGCCGGGCGGCTCCTTCAACGAGGAGCGGGTGGTGGTTTTCACCGAGTACGCCGACACCGCCGACTGGCTGCACCGGATCCTGGAACAACACGGCTACGGCAAGGTCCTCGCGGTCATCCAGGGATCGACCCCCAGCGAGGAACGGGAGCTCATCCGGACGTGGTTCTCGGCCGACCCGTCCCGTCACCCGGTGCGTGTGCTGCTGGCCACCGACGCGGCCGGTGAGGGCATCGACCTGCAACGCCGTTGCCACCGACTGATCAACTTCGACATCCCGTTCAACCCGTCGCGGCTGGAACAGCGCATCGGCCGGGTGGACCGCTACGGGCAGAAGCATTCACCGCAGGTGTTCCACTTCGTCCCGGAGACCACCTCCACCACGTACGCGGCGGACATGAGCTTCATGGCGCGGGTCGCCGACAAGGTCGCCAAGGTGGCCCGGGACCTCGGCTCGGTGAACCAGGTCATCGGCGCGGAGATCCAACAGCACTACGGCGCCCGCCGGTCCATGCCGGCGCCGTCCACCGGAGTGGACGCCACCGAGGTTGTCAACCGGGTGCTCAAGGGCAGCCGGGAACTCAACGCGCAACTCACCGACCTGGCCCAGGGTTACGCCGACAGCAAGGCCGGCCTGCACCTCAAGCCCGCCAACCTGCGCCGGGTCGTCGACACCGCCCTGCGGATCAATCACCAGCCGCAGTTGTCCCCGGCCGGCGAGGAAGGCGTCTTCGAGATCGGCACGGTCAGCCCCGCCTGGCAGCAGACCCTGGTCGGCCTGGACACGAAGCTCGATCCGGGCCGGCCACGGCCGTTCACCTTCGACGACGAGCAGGCCAAGGGGCGCGACGACATCGTCTACGTGCACCTGGGGCATCCGCTGGTCGCCAAGGCGCAGCGGCTGCTGCGCCGGTCACTGTGGAGCGCGGAGTCGCCGCTCAACCGGGTCACCGTCGTGGTGGTCGAGGACCTGCCCGCGTCGGTGGTCGCCGCGGTGACCCGGATGGTGCTGGTCGGCCGTGGCGGCGTACGGCTGCATGAAGAGATCTTTCTGGCCGGAGTACGGCCGTACAGTGGGCGGGCGATGGCCGAGGGACGCACCGAGGCCGCCCTCGATCTCGCCCTGGACGCACCGCGGCTGACCCTTGCCCCGCAAGCCGTCCGGCAACGGCTGGCCGCGCAGTGGAACGAGCCGGACGCGCCGCTGCGCGCGAAACTGCTGGACACGATGACGAGACGGGCCCGGTCACGGCAGGGGCAGATCGCCGGCCGGCTCGCTCGGCGGCAGGAGTCGGACGCGGCGCGTGCCCGGCAGATCTTCGCGGCGTTCCGGCGAAACCTGGCCGATTCCTTGGAGGAGATGACCGCTCCTGATCGGCAGGCCCAGTTGTCGCTGATCCCTGAGGATCCCGATCGGCAGCGGCAGCGGCAGCGTGACATCGAGGCGATGCGACGCCGCCAGGCCGAGCTGTCCGACGAGGAGGCACGCGAGATCGCCGCGATCGAAGCCCGCTACACCGATATCAAGCCACACACCACGGCGGCGGCCCTCGTCTTCGCGCTGACCCCGGCGGATGCCGCAGGCTGAGGTTGCCGAACTCCCGGCCACCGCAACAAAAGTGAATTAACCTCGCGTATATGGTCGTTTCGGTAAGAGCCGCCCGGGCCAGGACCGCGAGCACCGCCGACTCCCACCGCGCCTGGCTCGAGCTCGTCGACACCGATGGACCGTTTCTCGCCGTCCCCCCGCTGGCCCGGGTCTGGCCGCACGGCATGCCCGCCCTCGACCCGGCTCGCCGCGACATCCTGCGAACCGCGAAAGCGGCGTTCGAGGAAATCTGGGAGAAGACCGATTCCGGGGTACGCCATGACGAGTCCACCGCCGTCGAGGCGTACCGCCGAGCCCGTGACAGCTGGGTCCGCACCGTCCTGGAGAAGGTGATCGGCTGGCAGCGCCATCTCGAATGGCCACCGGTCGTGACCGTGCCCGGTGCGCGGGCCAGCTCCCCGAACCACGCCGTCACCACGCTCCCGACCGCGCTGCTGCGCGGCCCCGACGGCATCGGTGCCCTGGTCAGCGTGGTCGACCGGGTCGACAGCCTGCACCAGGCCGGCACCGACGGCTGGGCCGCCACCCCGATCGACCGTCTCGAACAGATGCTGCGCGACAGCGGCGTACCCATCGGCGTCGTCACCGACGGCCGCTGGTGGGGGCTGGTCTGCGCCGCTCCCGGCACGCCCGTGGCCTCCGGCATCGTCGACTCCCAGACCTGGATCGAGGAAGGCCGTGCCCGCGACGCCTTCTTCACCCTCCTCGACCGCCAGTACCTGATCGGCGGCGACGTCGAGGAACGCCTCGCCAAGCTCTTCGCCGACTCCGTCGCCGAGGCCGAGGAGATCACCGAAGCGCTCGGCGCCCAGGTTCGCCGCGCGGTCGAAACCCTCGTCCAGGCCTTCTCCGAGACCGCCGCCGACGCCCGCCGCCGAGGCCGGCCGGATCCGCTGCCCGACGACCCGCACGAGGTCTACCGCAGCGCGGTGACGGTCATGATGCGGGTCGTCTTCCTCCTCTTCGCCGAGCAGCGCGGCCTGTTGCCCACGTCCGCTCTCTTCACCGAGGGGTACGGCATCAGTGGCGAGCTCGACCGTCTCGAACACCGTGCCCTGCACGAGCACGAGGAAGCCCTCGACTCCACCTATCTCACCTGGCATCGCCTCCTCGCCACCAGCCAGGCCCTGTTCGGCGGCGCCTCGTTCGAGAACATGCGCATGCCGGCGTACGGCGGGTCGCTGTTCGACCCCGGCCACACGCCCCTGCTGACAGAACTCGGGCCGCAAGGCACCCTCGCCCTCCCCATCTCCGACCGGGTCATGTTCGCGGTGCTGCGCGCCGTCCAGGTCGCCCGGCTCAAGGGACAGCCCGCGCGCCGGATCTCGTTCCGTGACGTCGACGTGGAACAGATCGGCTACATCTACGAGGGTCTGCTCGGTTACTCCTGCACCGTCGTCCGCGGTCAAGCCGTCCTCGGGTTGGTCGGCACGCCGGGCGAGGAGCCGGAGATCCCGCTCGGCGTCCTCGAACGCCTCGCCTCCGACCACCCCGAACCCAAAGATCTCGCCACCGCGGTCATCGCGTGGACCAAGGAGGACCAGCCGGGCTCGAAGACCAAGACCGCGGCGGCGCTGGTCAAACTGCTCACCGCGGGCCCCAGCGAGCAGGCCGACCGGATGCTGCGCACCGTCACCACCGACACGCGGCTGCGCGGCCGGATCCGCCGCTTCGCCGGCATCATCCGGGCGGACCTGCGCGAACGGCCCGTGGTCGTCCTCGACGGCGGCCTACTGGTCATCGAGACACCCTCACGGCGGCACTCCGGAGCTCACTACACCCCACGAGCCCTGGCCGAAGAGATCGTCCATCACGCGCTCGAACCGCTCTGCTACTCGCCGGGGCCGTACCAGACCAACGAGTCCAGCGAATGGCGATTGCGCTCCTCCGGCGACATCCTGGCGCTCAAAGTCGCCGACATCGCCTGCGGATCCGGCGCCTTCCTGGTCAGCGCCGCCCGGTACCTCGGCGCCCGCCTCGTCGAAGCCTGGGCCGCCGAACAGCCCGGCACGCAGAGTCGCCCGGACATCCTCCAGCACGCCATCCGGCAGGTCGTCGCCCGATGCCTCTACGGCGCCGACATCAACCCGATGGCCGTCGAGATGTGCAAACTCTCCCTGTGGCTCGTCTCCCTCGACCGCGACCTGCCGTTCTCCTTCGTCGACGACAAGATCCTCTGCGGGAACTCGCTGCTCGGGCTCACCAGCCTCGACCAACTCCGCCACCTGCACATCAACCCGCCGAAGCACCAGCAGGCCAGCCTGTTCGACCCCGGCATCGACGACATCGTCGCCGAGGTCACCGACCTGCGCCGCCGCCTGGCCACCGAAGTCGACGAACGCGACCCGCACCGCAACACCTCCGCCAAGCAGCGCCAGCTCGCCCGCATCAAAGACCTCACCGCCCAGCTGCGCCACGTCGCCGACGGCGTCATAGCCGCGGGCCTCGCCCTCGGCGGCAGACCCGGCCGAGCTCTCGATGATTCGTACCGCGCGTTTCAGCAGGCGGTACGACGCGGGTACCCGCCATTGGGCGAACGCGGGGACCAGAGGGAGCTCGACGACATCATTCTTGACGGGCTGGAGCCGACAGTCCAGAACGAGTACACGCTATGGCAGCCGTTGCATTGGGTTCTCGAACTTCCCGACGTGATACTCGATGGCGGCGGCTTCGACGCCGTCATCGGCAACCCGCCGTTCCTCGGAGGATTCAAACTCACCGGCGCCTTCGGGGTGAATATGCGTGACTGGTTCGTGCATGTCGCGGCCAAGGGGGCGCGGGGCAACGCCGACCTGGTTGCGTACTTCCTGTTGCGAGCGCACGACCTGCTGAAGGCCACCGGCAACCTCGGCATGATCGGGACGAACACCCTTGCGCAAGGAGATACCCGCAGCGTCGGACTGGATCAACTAGCCGAGTACGGCACCGAAATTTCCCGGTCGATTCGCAGCCGGAAGTGGCCGTCCTCCAACGTCAGCCTCGAATTCGCGGCGGTGTGGGCTACCCGCGCCCAGATGATCGATTCCGTGATCCGCGTATCGGACGACACGCCGGCCAGCCGGATATCGACGCTTCTGGAGCCGGTCGGACTAGTGAGCGGTTTGCCGTGGAAGCTGGCCGAGAACCGCGGGGTTTCCTTCGAGGGGTGCAAGGTCTATGGAACCGGATTCGTGATAGATCCGCAGGAAGCGCAGCGGTGGATTTCTCAGGACGCGCGCAACGCGGACGTCCTGTTCCCCTTTCTCGGAGGTGAAGACCTCAACGGTCGTCCGGACTGCTCGCCGACGCGGTGGGTGATCGACTTCTTCGATCGCACCGAGGAGGAGGCGGCCCGGTATCGCCTTCCCTTCGCACGTGTCAGGGATACCGTCCGGCCCGAGCGCATGACGCTGAACAGAAAGGCGCTGGCGACGAAATGGTGGCAGTACGGCGAGAAAAGACCAGCGCTGCGGGCAGCGATCGCCGATCTCGACGAGGTTCTGGTAATCGCCAAGGTGAGCAGCGTGGTCATGCCCGTGAGGGTGCCGACCGGCCAGATCTTCACCCATATGCTCGGGATATTCGCGACCGATTCCTGGGCGGACCAGGCGGTCCTGTCGTCAGATTTTCATCGATTCTGGGCCATGGCCTATGGGTCGACGCTGGAGACGAGGGTCCTCTATGCGCCGTCCGATGTCTTCGACACCTATCCGCGGCCGGCAGCGATTCGGCAGTTGCAGGACGCCGGGCAGCAGTTGGACGTCAGGCGACGAGAGATCATGCTCCAGCGAGAGCTGGGACTGACAAAGCTGTACAACCTGGTCAACGATCCCGGCGTCACCGGCACGATGGACGTGGATGTAGCCGAGATGCGGCGGCTTCAGGTGGACCTGAACCGATCGGTCGCCGCAGCATACGGCTGGAGTGACCTGGACATGTCGCACGGGTTTCACACCTATCGGCAGGTCCGGCGATGGTCGATGAGTCCGGCGACGCGGGTACAGATGCTGGACCGGCTGCTGGCGGAAAACCATCGGCGGGCGGGAATCGAGGCGCAGGCCGGTCCGAAACCGAAGACTGCTCGTCAGCCGCGGAAGACGAAGGGCCATGTCGATGCCTGAGAGCCCGGTTGCCGCATACACTCTTGCGCACGATCCCGACGGGACTGGTGCGACTGTCCGCGAGAATCTCTTCGACATTCTGGGGCGAGAACTCCTGGGTCCGCGCAACGGACCGGATGAGGTTCTGCTGGAGAGTCCGCGCCAGCTCTATCTGGTCGGGCACATCGCGCCGGTGAAGTTGGACGGCGTTCGGCTGGACGGTCAGGCCGAGGACGCGGTGCTCGCCGATGTGCACGACGAGGATGTGCACGCCCAGCGTGGTGTGCCGGCCGCGCCGCCGGACGAGAGGGAGGCCGAGACCGGCGACGATGCGGTCGACGATCGTGCGCCGAAGCAGGGTTTGATGGTGCCGGCGTCGATGGGGCTGCGGTTTCAAGTGCCGGAGGATCTCGCCGAGTTCACCGTCCTGTCGAGTTGGGGCGTCTATCGGAGCGAACCCCTGGAAGAGGACGGCGAGGAGCGGAAGGGCCGGCCACGCCAGCAGTACCGCCGCACCCCGCAGCAGCACACCACCACGATCACTGTGGCCGACCTGACTCCGGGCCGGACCGCGGAGTTCACCGTCGCGGATCAGGTGAAGTTACGGGTCGACCGGTTCGACGATCCCCGGTACGGCCGCCGCCTGGTGGAGATCGCGTTGTGCAACGACCGGGTGACGCCGGTGCGGATCCCGGTGAACGAGTGGCTGTTCCAGACCCGGCTGCGGGTGGAGGCGGGCGGTGCGGCGGTGTTCCTGCCGGTCCGCGACGTGCTGACCGACGACTGGCCGGAACACGACCCGGAGGTCCGGCGGCTGGACCTGCAATACCGGGACCGGCTGGAGTTCGCCGTCGGGCGTACCTGTTCGGTGGACTGGGCGGTCGAGCCGGGCGCGCGGCGGGCGACGGCGGTGTGGACGTCGTGGCTGCCGGCCGCCGAGACCCCGCAGGTGCACGCCCAGTCCGTGGAGGACGCCCTGCTCAGCATGGCCGGGCTGGCCGGCGCCGACGCCGCCGCGCTGACGGCGGGGCTGACCCCGCTGATCGACGGGTACGGCGCCTGGCTCGCCGATCAGCGAACCCGCGCCGGGGACCTGCCGTCGCATCTGCGAGACACCGCCGACGTGGTGCTGCACAACGCGACCCGTGCGCATCAGCGGCTCGCTGCCGGGCTCGCCTGCCTGACCGAGGATTCTGAGGCGCTGCGCTGCTTCCAGTTCATGAACCGGGTCATGCACGATCAGCGGCAGCACTCGCTGATCGCCGCCGCACGTAACGCCGACGAGACCTTGAGCATCGACGACGCGACCGCCCAGGTTCTCGGAAATCCGAAGGCGGCGCCGACATGGCGGCCGTTCCAGTTGGCGTTCATCCTCATGCAACTGCCCGCGTTGACCGACCCGGCCGCCCCGGCGCGCAGTGGCGAGCTCGCGCAGGTGGAGCTGCTGTTCTTCCCGACCGGCGGCGGCAAGACCGAGGCCTATCTCGGGCTGGCGGCGTTCACCTTCGCGATGCGCCGCCGGCAGGGCCGGGTCGCCGCGGCCGGCGGCGACCTCGACGGCTCCGACGGTGTGGCCGTGCTCATGCGCTACACGTTGCGGTTGCTGACCGCTCAGCAGTTCCAGCGCGCGACCGCGATGGTCTGCGCCGCGGAGCTGCTGCGACGTGCGGACGAACAGACCTGGGGTGGCACGCCGTTCCGGATCGGGTTGTGGGTCGGCACTGATGTCAGCCCGAAACGCTGGGACGAAGCGAAGATCGAACTCGACAAGGTGCACGAGCCCGGTCGTGGCCACCGGTTGACGGTGCTGCAGATTCAGCGCTGCCCGTGGTGCGGCACCCCGATCTCGCCGAAGCATGTCCAGGCACGCAAGGCGGACCGTCGCATCCTGGTGTTCTGCGGCGACGATCTGGCGCAGTGCCCGTTCGCCAAGGGCCGGAGTGCCGAAGGCCTGCCGGTGCTGACCGTCGACGAGGAGATCTACCGGCTGACGCCGGCGTTCGTGATCGCCACGGTCGACAAGTTCGCCCGGCTGGCCCGCGAGGGGGAGGCCGCCGCCCTGTTCGGCTACGTAGCCCGCAGATGCGGCCGGCACGGGTACGTGCACCCCGATTACGCGGGTTGCTCGATCAAGACCAAGCACAACGCTGAGGAGGGCCTGCCCGCGGCGACCGTGGCGCCCACCGTACGGCTGCGCCCACCAGATCTGATCATCCAGGACGAGCTGCACCTGATCACCGGCGCGCTGGGGACCGCTGTCGGCCTGTTCGAGGTGGTGGTCGAGACGGTGGCGACCTGGCAGCGGGCCGACGGCGCAACGGTCAAACCGCTGATCGTGGCGTCGACCGCGACCGTGCGGAACGCCGAAGAGCAGGTGCGCGGCCTGTACGGGCGCGGGGTCGAGATCTTTCCGCCACAGGTGCTCGACGTGGCCGACACCTTCTTCTCCCGCGAGATCGCACCGGACGCGAAGACACCGGGCCGGCGCTACATCGGTGTCTGCGCGCAAGGGGTGCGGCTGTCGAGCGCGGAGATCCGGGTCGCCGAGGTGCTCCTGCTGGCCGGCCAGACGTTGTTCGACCGGTGCGGCGCGCAGGCGGACCCGTACATGACGCTGGTCGGCTACTTCAACGCCACCCGGGAGCTGGCGGGAATGGCCCGGTACGTCGCGGACGACGTGCAGACCCGGGTCGGCCGACCGGCTCGTGGTTCCGGGTTCCCCCGGCGGGTCGGTGCCGCGTTCAGCCAGCTGCGCACCGGCGAACTGACGTCGCGGATCGCCTCCCGCGACATCGCGGAGACCCTCGATCAGCTCGCGGTACCGTTCGACCCGGATTATCTGAGCACGCAGGCCACGCTGGAGCGCATCGCGGCGGTCAAGGACGGCAAGAAACTGCCGCCCGCGCCCGCGGCGCCGTTCGACGTCGTGCTGGCCACCTCGATGCTCCAGGTCGGCGTTGACGTGCAGCGTCTCGGGCTGATGCTGGTGGTCGGCCAGCCGAAGAACACCGCTGAGTACATTCAGGCCTCCTCCCGGGTCGGCCGGGACCCGACGAATCGCCCGGGACTGGTGGTGTCGCTCGGCAACTGGGCCCGGCCCCGCGACCTGGCGCACTTCGAGCAGTTCCGGCACTACCACGAGACGTTCTACAAGCAGGTCGAGGCACTGTCGGTGACGCCCTTCTCGCCGACCTCCCTCGACCGGGGCATCGACGGGGTCCTCGTCGGCGCGGTGCGCGTCAGCCAGGCCCACCTGGCCGAAGGCCTGTCACCGGAGGCGAACGCGGGGCGCGTCGAGGCGCAGCAGGAAGCGATCCAGCACCTCATCGCCCGGCTGAACGAACGGATCCTGGCCGGCGCCAGGGACGAGGCCGTTGCCGGTGAAGCCGCCGATCGGCTGCACAACCGCCTGCAACGCTGGGCGAAACGGCACAAGCACGCGAACAAGATGACCATGTCGCTGGTGTACGAGAAGGGCAAGGAAGGCCAGACGTACCCGCTGATGACCAGTCCGGAGAAGGCCGCCGCCGAGCCGTGGAACGGTGAAAGCGAACCGTTTGTCGTCGCGCACTCGATGCGCGAGGTCCAACCCGAGATCAACCTCCTGGTCAGCCCGATGAAGGAGCGGATGTTCGCCGCCCCGCCCGACAACGCCCCGGCCTGGGTCTTCCCGATGGATCAGGAGTAGCGGCATGACCGACACCATGATCTTCCAGTCGGCGCCGCTGGACCCGCTCGCCGACGCCGAGCAGGCCAACGACAAGAACCGTGCCAAGGTGGGTTCCGCGCGGCCGTCGACGTTGCTCTACAGCTACGGTCCCGGCGCGATCATGGATCTGCCGCAGTTCTCCGTCATGCCCGCCGGGCTCGACGACTGGGACCGGATCTGGGCCCGCCGGGCCCACATCCCCACCATCATCGAGCCTCGCCTGCTGCGGGCGGTCCAGGTGCACCTGGGCCCGCAGGCGACGGAGCTGCGGCCGTATCCATGGCAGGCCACCTCGGGCCAGAGCAAAGCCGGCGACGATCTCGGCGTGCCCGCCCGGGTGTTCCCGCAGTGGATGCGCTGCACCGGCTGTGACCTGCTCGCGGCCCTGCCGCGTTTCCAGTACAGCAACACCAACCCGTACCGGCCGGACCTGGCTGAGTTCGGCCACACGAACTGCCCCGGCCGCAGCGGCAACAAACCGGTGCGCAAGGGCAGGAACACGCGCGTTGCGGTGCCGGCCCGCTATCTGCTGGGCTGCCCCGACGGCCACCTGGACGAGTTCCCGTACGACCGGTGGGTGCACAAAGGCGGCGCGTGCCCGTCCGGGATCGCGCATCCGACCCTGAAACTGCGGGACGCCAACGTGGGACAGGCCGTCAGCGCGACCATCTACTGTGAGCAGTGCAAGAGCAACCGCAGCATGAACGAGGCCCAGGGCGCCACCGGTGCCCGCAAGATACCTCAGTGCCGGGGCCGCCACCCCCATCTGGACGCCTTCGACTCCGGCTGCGGCCACCGGGCAAGACTGATCACCATGGGAGCCTCGAACCTCTGGTTCGCGGCCACCCAGTCGGTGATCGTGATGCCGCGCACCGAAGCCGACCAGCGCGACGCGATCATCGACGCGTTGCGGGCCTGCCGGGAAGACCTGGAAGACGCCTCTGACAGCCCGAAATGGCTTCGGAAGCTGGTGGTGAAGCAGAAGGTCGACGCCGGCGGCGTCACTGACGCCGCACTGCTGGCCGCAGCGCAGAAAGTGCTCAACCCGTCGGCCGACGACGACGCCGATCTGGAAGACGCACAGGACTGGGATCCGACCTCACTGCTCATCCCCGAATGGGCCTACCTGCAACAGCCCGCGCTGTTCCCGAAGCAGGAGAACTCCACCGGCCTCATGGTCACCACCGTCCATCCCGACCACCTGCCGGAGCCGGTCGAGCGGGTCGTGGAGGTCAACCGGATGAAGAAGGTCAACGCCTTCATCGGTTTCACCCGGATCGACGAGATGGAACGCGCCGGCGACCTGCCACACCGGCTGGTCGCCCTCACCCGCAACGGCAAGCCCCGATGGATCCCGGCCACCGAGGATCGAGGCGAGGGCGTCTTCCTGCAACTGCGCGAAGACCTCGTCGCGCCGTGGGAGGAACAGATCGAGAAGAGTAACCTGTGGGAGGCGCACCGCCAGGCGCACCGCCGCAACTTCCATCGCCGGTTCTCGCAGACCGCTCAGAGCATCAATCCCGACGAGCGATTCCGTCCGCCCCGCTACTGGCTGGTGCACACGCTGTCGCACGTGCTCATCCGGGAGATGGCCATGAGCTGCGGCTACGGCGCGGCCAGTCTCTCCGAGCGGATCTACGCGTGGAAGCCGGACAGCGACCGGCCGGCCGCCGCCGGGCTGCTGATCTGCACCACGGCCTCCGACAGCGAAGGCACGCTCGGCGGCCTGGTCGCCCTTGCCGGTCAGGTCGGCGACCTGGTGCGCTCCGCGTTGCGACGGGCGGCCCGCTGCTCATCCGACCCGATCTGTGCCATGCGCACCCCTTCCGACCCGGAGGACTTCCTGCACGGCGCGGCCTGTCACTGCTGCTGCTTCGCCTCCGAGACCTCGTGCGAGCGCGCGAACCGGTTCCTCGACCGCCGGCTGCTGTTGACCCTGCCGACCATCGGCGGCGAGCAGGTCACCGGGCTCTTCGATGCCGACTGACCCGTACGCCGCCCTCGGCGCCTTTCTCGACGGCAGCGAGGCGGGCCGGCTCGCCGCCGCGCTGCGCGAGGGCCGGCACACGTCCAAAGCCCTCGAAGAGATCGGCAGGTCGCGCCGGGACACCGCGACCACACTTGTGAAAGCCGCAGGCCTCGGCCACACGGACCCCGCGCTGAGCAGCGCCGTGCTGCAGGCCGTCGCCGGGGCGCGCGGACCACGCCCGGACGGCACGATAGGCCGGGCCACGGTCACCCCGGTCTGGACCATGCCGGGCGCCGGCGCGAAGACGGGACGGCTCACCAGCGAGGCCCGTCGCATGGTCGAGCGGGCCCGGACCTCGGTCGTCTGCTCCAGTTACAACTTCACCGGCAAGTCGGAGATGTGGGCGCTGCTCCGGGCGGCGAGCGAGCGGCCGGGAGTGGCCGTGCGGCTCTATCTCGACACCGTGACCGGTGAGCCCGCGAAGGCCGCAGCCGATCTGCCGCGGGTCACGGTGTGGGGCACCCAGCCGCGTCCCGGTGACGAGAAGCCCGTGACGAACCACGCCAAGTTCGTCATCGTCGACCATGCGCTGGTGCTGCTGACCAGCGCGAACTTCTCCTACAACGCCGAGCACCGCAACATCGAGCTCGGCCTGCTGGTCCACGACACCGCACTCGCCATGTCGATCGAGAACGAGTTGATCGCGCAGCACGGCAAGAGTTACGCCCTGGCGTGCGCCGGGAGACGATGACGATGCCACCCGTGCGATTTGTGATCATGCAGTCCTGGTGGCTGGCCGCCCGGTTGGTCCGCCGCCACCCCGAACTGAGATTGATCGAGACCCACCCCGGTGGCGGCCAGTACGACTGTCTCAGCCTGGTCCAGGGACAGAAGAGCCTGATCGACATCAACCGGGCCGGCAGCATCCACGTGTTCGGCGACCATGATCACCTGGCTGAGCCCATGCAGGCGATGTTCGAGCCCGAAGCAGCCGCCGAGCTCGTCCCGAGACTGGAACGGGCCGCCGGGCTGGCCCCGCCGTCACGAACGCCACCCTCGACACCGGCGGTTCTGGCCTTCCGCACCGTCGCCCACCTCCTGGCGATCACCCTCAACTCCGGGCGGACCTGGGATGTGCGCAGCGTCTTCCTCGACTCCAGCGGCGGCATGGGCTGCCAGATCAACACGCAGTACCTGGAGCCGTTCCCCATCGCGGCCGGGCGGGCCGAGCAGCGCCGCCCCGACGACTTGCACGGCGTGCCGCACTACCGCTACTGGACGGTTCTGCGCGACGAGAAACCCGTAGCCATCCTCGACTGCGACGGCTACGTGTACGTGGGCGACGAAGTGCGGCACCTGCCCACCCTTTACAGCGGTCACGGGCGTCGCCTGACGCCGGCGGTCACCGCGGCTCTGGCCCCCATCCTGCCGTGAGGGCTCACAACAGCCCGGCGAAGACCGACGCCGTCGTACGGTGCAGACTGCGCCCGTTGTCCGCGTACACCGTCGGCAGGTGGAAGAGCGCCGTGTCGGTGAAGACGTATCCGTCGGTGTCGAGGACGGCGACCGCCGAGCCCTCGTGGTCGAGCAGCGACCAGTACCGGCCCCCTTGCCGCACCGCCTCGTCGGCGCCGGGGTCGCGCTCCCGCACGAGCGGGAACTCGTCCAGGTCACCCGGCCGGCTCGACGTGTCGTGCGCGCTGAGATAGCGGGGCCGGTGCACAGTCGTCACGGCGATGTCCGCAGCGACACGGTAGACGAGGGTGCGGGGTGTCGACTGCGGCGCGTGCGCCGGGCTCGGCAGGCCGGCCGCCTCCTCCACGATCCGGACGAGTTCTGCCGGGTATTGCTGTACCAGCGCTTCGAAGGGCCATGCGGTACTCCGCCGATCCGCATCGACAGCGTGGATGCTGCCCTTCTTCACCCGGTTGACATAGATGTGGGTGGCGTCCGACGGCCGGGTCAGCTCCAGCATGTTGGCCATGACGAAATCGTCGTCGCGTTCCTGCACGAGCAGATCCGGGTGCCGCCGGGCGATCTCCGCGATCAGCCACCACGAGAGGGCGTATTTGAAGGGGTGCGCGAGACGGTCAGCCACCTCACACCCCCGCCGGGGTGCGGGCCTTCGCCGTCAGGCTTCGCGGAATCAAGGAGCTCGGGTAACCGGTCCAGCCCAGCCAGAGCGCATCGCGGGCGCGGGTCATCGCGACGAACAGCTGGCGCCGGACCTGGGCGAGATAGGCGTCACGGTTCTCCTTGTCACGGTGGTGGATCTGTTTGCCGGCCTGATCGAGGCAGGGCAGCAGGATCTGCTTGAACTCGAGGCCCTTGGCCCGCTGGTAGGTGCCGACCTTGATGCGGTCGTTGGGCCGGCCGTCGTAATCCTTCAACTGCTGGGTGGGCAGCCCTCGCTGAGCGAGGAGATGGCCGTACTCCTTGGCCATGGCGTTGGTCGGTACGAGGACCGCGATGTCTCCGCCGCCGACACCGGGCGCGGTGACGGCCTCTTCGGCGGCGTCGACCAGGGCGGTGTCGTGGTCCTGCCTGGTGCGGGCGGCGATCACCGTCGGCGCCGGTCCGGTACGCGTGATCCGGATGCCCCGGTCGCCCGGCTCGGGCCGGTCCGTGCCGTCGTCGAAGTGATGGTCGCGGACGACAGCTGCGCGGCGGCGAAAACCTCGTGGGTGTTGCGGTAGTTCTCGGTCAGGACGTGCGAGCGGCCGACGACGTTGATCCCCAGGGAGGCGAGGTTGAAGCCGCCCGGATAGATGGACTGCTGTCCGTCGCCGACCAGCAGCAGGCCGTTGGGCCGGTCACCGACGACGGCGTACAACAGGCGCAGCGCGGCATCCGTGAGGTCCTGAGCCTCGTCGACGATGACCGCGTCGTACTCGGGGGGACGGTTCTTCGCGATCTCGTACGCTCGCAGGAGAACGTCGGTGAAATCGGCCGTGCCGCGGGCGGCGAGCTCGCGCTCGTAAGCTTTGGTGAGTTTCCAGACCTCTTCCCGCAGTTCCCGGGAAAGCGGAGTGCCGCGACCGCTGCGCTCGACGGAAAGGTACGCGTCGAGGGTGGGCAGCGCCCGGCCCCGGACCACCCAGTCGACCTCCTCCTTGAGGAAGGGCGCCCACAGGCCCGCCTGGGCGAGCCTCGTCCCCTTGCCCGCGCATTGCTGGACGGCGGCGTTCCAGGCCTCGTCGGCAGTCGGGGGGTGCAAGGGAACCGGCGCGCGGTGGCGCCGGAGATAGCCGGCGGCCCAGCTGTGCACGCCGGCGAACTCGATCCGGGCCTGCTCGTCGGGCGCCCACCGGCCGAAGACCTCGTCATAGATGGCCGGCAGGTTCCGCACGTAAGTGGTGAACAGGATTCGTTTGTTCCCGGCGGCGAGCCGCCGGGCCCGGTGCAGGGCCACGACGGTCTTGCCGGTGCCGGCCGCGCCGCGGATGCGGGCCGGGCCGTTGTAGTCACGATCGACGAGGCCACGCTGGGCCGGGTCGAGGTAGACCATCCAGTCCTCGATCGGGCGGGTGAGAACGTCAGCGAGCCGGTCGGCGGGGACGTGGACGAACTCCGGGCTCGACGCGGGTGTCCGCAGCGCCTCGACGATCCGGGGATCCTCCGGTGCGGGTGGCTCCTGGGCCGGCTCGGCAAGGGCGTCGACGGCAGCGACGGTGCCGTCGGGGTTGCCGTACATGACGAGATTCATGGCCTTCTCCCACGCGGCCGGGCGCATCGTCGTCTCGATGGAGAGGAGGTCGTCATCGGTGTCCATGCGGCGCAGGACGGGGACCTCCTGCGGCTCGAAGCCCAGCTGCGCGAGATCGGCGTCGTTCCACGCCATGAACAGCCGGCCTTCCTCGGCCCGGCGGTCCTGGTAGGAGACCGGTTCGCCGCTGACCGGATCCTGGTCCATGACGTGCAGGATGTGCCGGGTGTCGTCGATCTCGATCTTGAGGCGTTCCGCGCGCCGGTAGACGGCGTCGTGTTCGCCGAAGAGCAACAGGACGATGACGTGACCGACACGACGCCAGATCAGGCGATGACCCTGGTTGGTGACGTACGACGTGAACGTGTCCTGCTGGGCGCCCTTCACCCGGTGCGACTGGAGCTGCGGGTTCTTGAACGGCTTCATCGCCAGCTGGGTCAGTGTCTGAGCGACCGCGGACATGATGTCCTGCCGGTTGAGATATCGCGAGAGACAGTCCTGGAAGAGCGGCGTGTAACGGTGGTCGTACATGCGTCCTCCTGCGCGGCGCAACCGTCTCTGACGTTACCGGCCCCGCGGCCGAGATTCCGCGAAACGCTGTCGCCGTGCGCGCTGCCGGCCGGCCGTCCGGCAGAAACGCTTCCGGAAGCTTCCCGAAATTTGCCATCGTCAGATTCGCCCGCCACCGGCCTGCGATCAATCGCCGATGGAAGAAACAGCTGTTCGTGGGCATCTCTCGTTTCCGGAAGTTTTCCGGAAGGTTGACATGCGGACTCACGTGTATCGATACTCCGGGCGGAACCATCACGTCGGGTCGGTCACCACTCGGCCGGCTGCACGTCGATGGACAACCGCTGATTGAAGGAGGTCGCGTGAGCCGGAGCCCGGACCAGCGAAAGACATGGACGAAGATGGCAGTGCCGGCGGCAGTGCTGCTGGCGGCCGGCGGCGTGGCGCTGGTCCAGCCGACCACGCCGGCCGCCGCGGCCGAGACCACGTTGCGGGCGGCCGCCGCCAAGGCCGGCCTCTTCTTCGGGGTCGCCGCGTCGCCCGGCCGGCTCAGTCCGATCGTGGCGCAGGAGTTCAGCCAGCTCACTCCCGAGAACGACATGAAGCCGTCCACGATCGCCACGTCGAGCGGCGGGCTGCAGAACACCGGTGCCGCGGACACTCTGGTGAACTACGCGCAGACCAACAACATGCTGGTCCGTGGCCACACGATGGTGTGGCACTCGCAGGCCGGCTCGTTGCAGGGCGCCGGCCAGGCGACGCTCAACACCTTCATCGGCAATGCCCTGACCAGGTGGGGTAACAAGATCGCGTATTGGGACGTGGTCAACGAGGCGCTGGACGACAACAACACCGGCGGCCGCCGCACGGTGTGGCCGCACAGCCTGAACCGCGACGCTAACGGCGACGGTGACTTCTTCGACGCGACCGACACCGACGTCATCCGGGACTCGTTCGCCCGGGCCGAGCAGGTCGTCGCGGCCAACGGCCTGACCACCAAGCTCTGCATCAACGACTATGACGTCGAGGGCCTCACGGTCCGGGGCGGCGCCGCCAACCGCAAGGCCGACGCGCTGTACGACATCGTCCGGAACTACCGGCAGTACATCGACTGCGTCGGGTTCCAGGCGCACTTCAACGACAACCCGAACAGCATCATCAGCGGCGACCTGCAGGCCAACATCCAGCGGTTCGCCGATCTCGGCGTCGAGGTGCACATCACCGAACTCGACATCGACGACGACCTGAGCAACAACGACATCGGCCAGGGCCAGGCGGAGAACTACCGCAAGGTCGTACGCGCTTGTCTGAATGTCGCGAAGTGCACCGGCATCACGGTGTGGGGCATCGCGGACAGCGAGTCGTGGCGTGCCTCCGAGCGGGGTCTGCTGTTCACCGGCGGCAACGGCAGCTATCAGAAGAAGGCTGCCTACACCGCGGTGCTGGACGAGCTGAACAAGGGCCGCCAGGACTCGCCGGCCAGCCCGCCGGTGTCGTCGAGCCCATCGGTCTCCCCGTCCGGCTCACCGTCGTCCTCCCCGTCGACCAGCACACCGCCGCTTCCCGCCGGCTGCTCGGCGTCGGTCTCGCTCAACTCGTGGAACGGCGGTTTCGTCGCCACGGTGCGGGTCACCGCCGGCTCCGCGCCGATCAACGGCTGGTCCGTCGGCGTGACGCTGCCGAGTGGTGCGGCCTTGTCCAACTGGTGGAACAGCACCGCCTCGGGCACCAGCGGCGCTGTGCGATTCGGCAACGTGAGCTACAACGGCCGCGTCGCCGCGGGACAGAGCACCGAGTTCGGCTTCCAGGGCACCGGCTCCGCCGGCAACCTCACTGCCGGCTGTACGGCTTCCTGATGCCCTCCGCGTGCGGGGCGGGCACTGCCCGCCCCGCACGCGGAGGGTCATCGAGTCGTACACGTGATGATCGCCGGCACGTTGTCGGCGCCGTTCGCGGCGGCGATGAGGCCGAAGCTGGTGGAACCGCGGGCGGGTAGCGCGCCGTTGTAAGCCGCGTTGGACACGGCCACGGTCGGCCCGCTCTGGGTGTACGAGCCGTTCCAGACCTGATTGATGACCTGACCGTTCGGGAACGCCCACGTCACGGTCCATCCGTTGATCGGCGTGGCTCCGGCCGTCACCGTCACCTCTGCCTGAAACCCGCCGGTCCACGAGCTGGTCACGGCGTACGTGGCCGTCGCACCCACCGACGGTCCGGTGCTCGAACTCGCCGATGCCGATGCCGATGCCGATGGCGATGGCGTTGCGCCGGGACGGGCCGCCCGGTACGAGTGGCCGGCCCGGACGGCGAGTTGGACGACGTCGCTCTCGGGCCGGGTGACCGCCGGCGTGCTGCCGTCGGTGAGGTCGACGACGGTGTGGTTGGTGGTGAACAGGCGGGCGCGGAGTTTCACGGTGCCGTCGCGGTCCGCCCGGATGACGAACTCGTCGGCCTGACCGGCGGTCCACGCCAGGGAGACGGTGTAGCCGCCGCGGCCCCGCAGGCCGGTGACCTGCCCGGTGGGCCAGGCCGCGGGCAGTGCGGGCAGCAGGTGCAGCTCGGCGTTGTGACTGTGCAGCAGCATCTCCGTGATCCCGGAGGTGGCGCCGAAGTTGCCGTCGATCTGGAACGGCGGGTGCAGATCGAACATGTTCGGAGCGAGCCGGTCCGTGCGAACGAGATCGCGGAGCAGCTTGTGAGCGCGCGCCCCGTCCTCCAGCCGCGCCCAGAAGTTGATTTTCCAGGCCAGCGACCAGCCGGTCCCGTCGTCGCCGCGCAGGTCCAGGGTCCGGCGCGCGGCCGCGTGCAACTGGGGTGTGCCGCGCCTGGTGATCTGGTTGCTGGGGTGCAGGCCGTACAGGTGGGAGACGTGCCGGTGGTTGCGTTCGGTCTCCACCCAGTCGGCCTGCCATTCCTGAATGTTGCCGCGGGAACCGATGCGCGTCGGCGCCAGCCGGTCGCGGGCGGCCCGAACCTGCGCACGCCATGCGGCATCCGTCGCCAGCACCTCGCCGGCGCGATCGCAGGCGGTGAACAGGTCGCGCAGGATCTGGTTGTCCATGGTGGGCCCGGCGCAGACACTGGCGTCGGCGTGATGCGCCAGCTCGGGCGAGTTCGACGGGTTGGTGACCAGATATCCGCGGGACGGATCGGTCACCAGGGTGTCGAGGAAGAACTGGGTGGCACCCCGCAACGCCGGATAGTGCTGCCGCAGGAAGCCCTGGTCGCCGGTGAACTGGAAGTGGTCCCAGATCATGGTGGCGAGCCAGGCGCCACCGGTCTGCCACATCCCCCAGAACGCTCCGTCGACGACGGAGGAGCCGCGCCACGCATCGGTGTTGTGGTGCGCGACCCAGCCGCCGGCGCCGTACTGGACCTGGGCGGTGCGGGCCCCGGTGACTGTCAGGTCCCGGATCATGTCGAAGACCGGTGCGTAGCACTCCGCGAGATTCGTCGTGTCGGCCGGCCAGTAGTTCATCGGCAGGTTGGCGTTGAGCGTGTACTTCGAGTCCCACTGGGGTGCCGTCTGGTCGTTCCAGATGCCCTGCAGGTTCGCCGGCTGTGTGCCGGGCCGGGAGGAGGAGATCAGCAGGTACCGGCCGTACTGGAAGAGCAGCGCCGCGAACTGGGGGTCGTCCTGGCCGGTGTGCTGCGCGATCCGCACATCGGTGGTCTGGTCGGCCGCCGCGGTGCGGCCCAGATCGATCGTGACCCGGCCGAACAACGCCTGGTGATCGGCCAGGTGCCGGCTGCGCAGCTGGTCGTGGGTGAGGGTCCGCGCGGCGCTGAGGCGGCTGCGGGCGATGCCCTGATGATCGCCGTTGACGGTCCGGTAGTCGACGTAGCTGGAGCCGATCGACACGAGGAGGGTCACGCTGGTGGCCCCGGTGATCCGCAGCGTCCCGCCGGAGCTGGTCACGGAACCGCCGGTGGTGACGGCATGGGCCAGGGCGTGGAACCGGACCTTGCCGGAGATGCCCTCCATCGTGCCCGAGACGCCGTCCAGCGCGATCGTGGCCCCGTCCGGGCTGGACACCGTGGTGCGCTGAGGACTGTCGAAGGTCGCCGTCACGCTGACGGCGGCGGCCCGGTCGGCCGTCAATCGCATCACGATGACCTGATCCGGCGCACTGGCGAACACCTCCCGCCGGTGGCGCACGCCGCCCGCCACATAAGTCACCGAAGCGGTCGCCGTGGTGAGATCGAGTGTCCGTTCGTACTGTGAGACCGCGCCGGACGGGAAGGCGAGACGCAGGTTGCCGACGGTCTGATAGGCCAGCTGCCCACCCGGGCTGCCCATCATCGTCTGGTTGATGAGGTTCTGCGCCTGGCTCCACTGGTCGGCGAACACCAGCCGCCGGATCTCGGCCAGCGCCGCCGCGCCGCGGGTGTTGCTGGAGTCGTACGGCCCGCCGGCCCAGACGGTGTCCTCGTTGAGCTGCACCAGCTCCGGTCCGGCGTTGCCGAACACCATGGCGCCGAGGCGGCCGTTGCCGATCGGCAGGGCGCGCAGCCAATCGGTGCCCGCACCCTCGTCGTACCGGAGCACCAGGTCGTTGACTGCCGCCGCGCTCGTGGCGGGCGATCCGGCTCCGGTGGCCTCGCCCATTCCGGCCGGCACCATCGCGGCGCCCACGCCGGCGGCTCCGGCGGCGAGGAGGTGCCGGCGCGTCACATGGCTCATGAGACCTCCTGGCTTCCGCGCCTTGATAAAGGCGACTGGCGATGCAAGGGAATGTTAACCATAATAAGCGAGTGATGTATTCACCGGGTTTTCCCGCTCGGTGAATGTTTTTGCGAACCTAAAAGTGTTACGCCGAGGCTCTGGCCGGTTGATCTCGCTCGCAGGCGCGTTTCACGTTCGCTTACCGAGCCTAATCAGATATAGGCGCTCACCGTTTGACGGCGGCCATTAGTTAACGCTAACTTCTCGATTGTGTAATACCCGGCGACGCCCACACACCACGTTGGCCGCGAGCGTGCCGGTCATCGCGGGCGCCGCGAGGTGTCCCCGGCGGAAGGAAACCGTTCATGACAACACGTGCCAACGGTTCGTGGCGATCACGCGGCTGGGCCGCGACAGCGGCCCTGCTCCTGGCCTCGGCCGGGGCGCTGGTGGTCTCCCCGGCGCCCGCACGGGCCGCGACGGCGATCACCATCAACGGCTCGTCCGCCGGCCGGGTGTTCGACGGTGTCGGGGCGATCAGTGGCGGCGGCGGCAACAGCCGTCTGCTGTTCGACTATCCGGAGCCGCAGCGCAGCGAGATCCTCGACTATCTGTTCAAGCCCGGTTACGGCGCGGCGATGCAGATCATGAAGGTGGAGATCGGCGGCGACACCAACTCCACCTCCGGCGCGGAACCCAGCCACCAGCACACCCGGGGCGCGGTGAACTGCAACCGCGGGTACGAGTGGTGGATGATGGCCCAGGCGAAGGCCCGCAATCCGAACATCAAGCTCGTCGGGTTGTCGTGGGGAGCTCCGGGATGGATCGGCAACGGCAACTTCTGGTCCAGCGACTCGATCGACTACCTGATCTCCTGGCTCGGATGCGCCGCCTCCCACGGTCTGACGATCGACTACCTCGGCGGCTGGAACGAACGTGGCCGCGACCTGAACTGGTACAAGAACCTGCGCTCGGCCCTGAACTCCCGCGGGTACGCCACCGTCAGGATCGTGGCGTCGGACGACTTCGGCTGGGGTTCCGCTGACGACGCGCTGCGCGACCCCGCTTTCGGAGCCGCTGTCTCGGTGTTCGGCAGCCACTACGTGTGCGGCTATCGCAGCGCGCAGACCACCTGCCCGAGTTCGGCGAACGCCGTGAACTCCGGCAAGACGCTGTGGGCCAGCGAGAACGGTTCCGACGACTACAACGCCGGTGCGCCGGCGCTGGCCCGCGGCATCAACCGCGACTACATCGACGGGAAGATGACCGCGTACCTGAACTGGCCGGTCATCGCCGCGGTCACCCCGAACGTCCCGTGGTCCACCACGGGGGTGGCCGTGGCGCCGCAACCCTGGTCCGGCTACTACTCGATCGGCCTCAGCACCTGGGTGATGGCCCACACGACCCAGTTCACCGCGCCCGGATGGCGTTATCTGGACAGCGCGACCGGCTACCTCGGCGGCAACCGCAACAACGGCAGCTACGTCTCGCTGAGGTCCCCGGCCGGCGGCGACTACAGCGCCGTCATCGAGACGGCCGACGCCGGATCCGCCCAGGATCTCCAGGTGACCGTCACTGGCGGGCTGTCGAACGGGACCGTCCGCGTGTGGTCCACGAACCTCCGGTCGGGCAATCCGGCCGACCACTTCGTCCGGCGCGCCGACATCGCCCTGTCGAACGGCTCGTTCCCGCTGACCGTCCAGCCCGGGCACGTCTACAGCATCACGACCACCACCGGGGCGGGCCGGGGCACCGCGACCAGCCCCGCCCAGGGCGTGCTGGCGCTGCCGTACGCCGACGACTTCGACGGCTACGGGACCGGGCGGCAGGCGAAGTACCTGTCGGACCACCAGGGATCGTTCGAGGTGACCCCGTGCGCGGCCGGCCGCACCGGTCAGTGCGTCCGGCAGATGTCGGAGCAGGCGCCGATCTACTGGACGTCGGGCCACGCCGAGCCGTTCACGCTGCTGGGCGACGTGAGCTGGCGCAACTACACCGTCTCCTCGGACGTCCTGCTGGAGAAGAGCGGCTACGCCGAGCTCGTCGGACGGGCCGGCAGCTACAACCACGACGCCCCGCACAACCTCAACGCCTACTACTTGCGGGTGGCCGACAACGGCGCGTGGTCCATCCGCAGCAACAGCACCAGCGGCACCCGGCGCACCCTGGCCGCCGGGACCACGGCGGCCCTGGGCATCGGCCGCTGGCACAAACTGTCGCTGACGCTCAACGGCAGCACCCTCACCGCGGCTGTCGACGGCGTCACCGTGGGCAGCGCCTCCGACTCCGCGTGGGTCGCCGGGCAGATCGGCTACGCCACCGGGCAGGGAGTGACCGCCCAGTTCGACAATCTGTCCGTCACCCCGCTCGGCACCGGTCCGGGTCCCACCGGCGAGATCCGCGGTGCGGGCTCCAACCGCTGCCTCGACGTCAACGCGCAGAGCCAGTCCGACGGGGCGGTCGTCCAGGTCTGGGACTGCAACGGCGGCGCCAACCAGAGGTGGACGGCGACCACCGGCAATCAGCTGACCGTCTACGGCACCAAGTGCCTCGACGCTCCCAGCGCCGCCACCGGCGCCCGGGTCCGGATCTGGTCCTGCACCGGCGGTGCCGATCAACAGTGGCGGCTCAACGCCGACGGCACTGTCACCGGCATCCGGTCCGGCCTGTGCCTGGACGTGACCGGCCAGGGAACGGCCAACGGCACCGCGGTCACCTTGTGGACCTGCAACGGCGGCAGCAACCAGCGATGGATCAGATCGTGATCGGCGAACGGGCCGCGGGGTGGCCGTCCGAGCGGGAGGAGACCCGGGTGAGAAACACCGTTGCGGTGCTGGCCGCGTTGGTCGTTGCGGTCGTACCGGCGGTCACCGCCGCGGCCGCGACGCCCGCCGCGGCCGCGGTCCAGGCGACCTACTACGTCGCGCCCGACGGGGACGACAGCAACGCGGGTTCGCTCACAGCGCCGTTGCGCACCCTGCAGCGCGCGCGGGACGTCGTCCGCTCCGCCACGCCCACCATGAGCGGCGACATCCACGTTCTCCTGCGTGGCGGCAGTTATCCGGTGAGCAGCACGATCGAGTTCGGGCCGGCCGACTCCGGTACGGGCGGTCACCGGGTGGTCTACGCCGCCTACCCGAACGAGACGCCGGTGCTCGACGGCGGGGTCCCGGTGACGGGCTGGACCCAGCACAGCGGCAACATCTGGAAGGCTCCGCTCAGCCGTGCCACCAAGCTGCGGGCGCTCTACGTCAACGGCAAACGGGCGGTCATGGCCTCGAAGACGATCGTCTCGGCCGGGTGCCACGGGACGTACGCCGTCACCGCGGGCCAGGCCGACTGGGCGTGGGAGTCGGGGTCGCAGTGCGCCGGCGCCCGGTACAGCGCCGCCGACTTCCCGGCGATCGCCGCCAACCACGACGACATCGAGATCGAGACGGCGACGACCTGGACCACGGCGGTCGTCGGCGTGCGCCAGGTGACCACCGAGGGCGGCAACCGGGTGGCGCTCTTCCAGCAGCCCGGGGCAGCGATCGCCCAGGGCGCCTTCAACGGCAACGCGCAGGTCGGCGGCACCCATCAGGTCAGGAACGCCTACGAGTTCCTGGACACCCCGGGTGAGTTCTTCTTCGACAGGGCCGGCCGGACGCTCTACTACTACAAGTCCGGTGCCGACGACATGCCGGCCGCCTCCGTCTTCGCGCCCACCACCGTGACCACCGTGCTGCGCGTCGCCGGCACATCGACGAGCAACCACGCCCGCAACATCACCTTCTCCGGCCTCACCGTGCGGCACTCCGACTGGAACCTCACGAACGTGGCCGGCTCGGTGTACAAGCAGGCGCAGCAGGGCAACCTCAGCGCGATCGCCTACGCCAGGCAGAACTTCCACGCCTATCACTACCGCAACGTCGACGTGACGCCCGGCATCGTCCACCTGCAGAACGCGGACGGGATCCTGCTGGAGCGCAACCGGATCCAGCACACCGGCGCCGACGGGATCAACATGATCAACGACGTGCAGAACAGCCGGCTGATCGGGAATCACACCAGCGACATCGCCGGATCAGCGATCACGGTCGGGCATCCCCAGCACGTCTACCTCGGTGACCACACGGCGGGCAACCGCGAGAAATATCCGGCCACCGTCGAGGGACTCTGCCGGAACATCGAGATCAAGAACAATTTTCTGTACGACAGCGCGGTGCTCTTCAACGGGCACAGCCCGATCTCGGCGTACTTCGCCGACACCCTGACCGTGCAGCACAACCGGATCGAGAAAGCGCCGTGGGCCGGCATCACGCTCGGCTGGGGATGGTGGAACTTCGACGGCTCGGCCGGGTCGATCGTGCCCGGCCGGCCGACCACCACGGCACGCAACAACACGATCAGTCACAACCAGATCATCGACACGGTGCAGCGTCTGAGCGACACCGCACCGATCTACACCCTCGGCAGCCAGCCGGGAACGACGATCACCGGCAACTATCTGCAGGGCGTTCCCGCCGGCCACAAATACGGGCTGCACCCGGACGAGGGCTCGGCGTTCCTGACCTTCCGCGACAACCTGCTCAGCGTCGACAAGAACGTCACCTGGCTCATCAACTCCGACGACTTCGGGCGCAAGCACGACCTGAGCATCACGCAGACGTACGGGCCGATCAACAAGGTCTCCAACAAGAACCTGCCCGGCAGCACGATCCAGGACATCCTCGTTTCGGCCGACTACGTGTGGCCGGCAGCCGCGTACCAGATCGCCGTCGACTCCGGGCTGCAGGACGCGTACCAAGACATCGTCCCACCGGTGAATCTGTCCCTGCCGGACCACGTCCTGCCGGCCAGCACGTTCACCGGCAGCGGGACATCGACGCTGCGGATCCGCAGCGCCGGGGACGCCGGCAAGAAGATCTGGCTCGCGCCCTCCGGCACGACCAACTTCGCCACCGGATCGACGATGACGACCGCCGGCGGCGCCGCCACCTCCATCGCGATCCCGTCGGCGACCGGTGACTACCGGCTCTTCGTCGTGGACGCCCAGGGCAACCGGTCGGCCGAGTCCCGGTCGATCGTCCGGCGCCAGGGCGGCGGTCAGCAGAGCGGGCAGCTCGTGGGTGGTCAATCGGGGCGGTGCGTCGACGTGCCCGGCGCCTCGACCGCGAACGGCACCCAGGTGCAGCTGTGGGACTGCGCCGGCAGCGTGCAGCAGCGATGGTCGTACACCGCGGGCAAGCAGTTGACGGTGTACGGCACCAAGTGCCTGGACGCCAACGGCAACGGTGCGGTGAACGGCACCGCGGTCATCATCTGGGACTGCCATGGCGGGCTCAATCAGCAATGGGACGTCAACGCGGCCGGGACCATCACGAGCGCCCGGTCCGGACTGTGCCTCGATGCCACCAACGCCGCCGTCGCGAACGGCACGAAGATGATTCTCTGGTCGTGCAACGGTGGCGCGAACCAGCGTTGGACATGGAGTAGTTGAGTCCGGGGGACCGCTGTCCCGGCCGGCGAGAGCCGACCGGGACAGCGGTTCTCACGGCCATCGGTTCTCATGGCCGCCGGAGACAGCGGTCACCGCCTCGACCAGAGCTGGTTGGGGGAACCCGCGCAGGTCCAGAAGATGGTGGCGGTGCCGTTGACGGTGGCCCCGCCGTTGACGTCCAGGCACAGGCCCGACTGCGCGTTGCGGATCGTGCCGCCGGAGGTGAACGCCCACCGCTGGTTGGCCCCGCCGCTGCAGTCCCACAGCTGCGCCTTGGTGCCGGCCGTGGCACCGGTGGGGGAGTCGAGGCACTTGCCTACCGAGCGGAGAGTCTGCCCGTCGTACGCCCACCGCTGGTTCGCGGCGCCGCTGCAGTCCCAGATGATCGGCTGAGTGCCGTTGGCGGTGCTGCCGTTCGGGACGTCCAGGCATCGCCCCGAGCCGGCGCCGACCAGCGCTGCGCCGGTGGCCGGGACCGGCTCGCCGATGGATCCCGGCACCGAGCGCAGCGCCGCGTACCAGACGGCGGCCATCTTGTCGTAGCCGCCGGCGGTCGGATGGATGCCGTCGATCAGGTCACCGGTGGTGAGCGCGGAGGACATGTCGACGAGGTGCACCCGCTTGCCCGCCGCCAGCCTGCTCTGCACGATGCCGGGGACGGCGGCGTTGAAGGTGCGGGCGGCAGCCGCCTGGCCGGCGTTGGCCAGCGGGATGATGGTGGCCACGAAGACGTCAGCCGACGGCGCCGCGCCGGTGATGCGGTCGATCAGGGCGGACAGCCGGCCCGGCGCACCGGCCACGTTGTAGTTCTGCAGGATGTCGTTCGTGCCGATGTGCAGCAGCACAGTGCGCGGAGTGGTGCCGCGCAGCCAGCCGCTGACGTTGGCGTCGATCTGGTCGATGCGCCATCCGGGGTGGCCCTGGTGGTCGTGGTCGCCGAGGGAGGCCGGCCCGTTGAACTGGGACCCGACGAAGTCCACCCGATATCCGGCGGTCGCCACCCGCTGCCACAGGCCGATCCGGTAGCCGCCGGGCACCTGCGTGCCCTCGGTGATGGAGTCGCCCAGCGGCATGACGCGGGTACCGCCGTTGGACTCCGCCGCGGCCGGGCCGGGCCGGCTCGTGACACCGATGGCGGTCAATGCGACCGTGAGGGCGACGGCGAGAAGCAATCGTCTTCGTCCGGGCATGGTGATGTCTCCTCCTTGACGTTGGGAGCGCTAACAAAGCTTGGCTCGGAGGTTGCCAGGGTCAGATGAAACATTCAAGAGGGTCTTCATGGCGCGGGCCGCGAACCGGTGATCCACCGATGAGTAACAGAAAGTTTTCTCCCTGGATCATTCCGCGAAGATGACGCTAAAACAGGGGGAAAACTGTAACGCGAGCGTACTTTCGTTAGTCGTCGTCGTTTCTGTGGAGCGGCAAGAATCGGTGCCTTGAAACGGCCGTAACCATCTGGCAATATCGGCTCCAGAATGTGAGCGCTCTCATTCTTTCGCGCGTCAGCTCTCGGTCAAGAGGGCTGATCCGTCGCCGGCCGAGGGACCGGCGACCGGCGCGCACCCCCGGCCCTGCGCCGGCCGGGGGTGCGTACGCCGCAATATATCGACTTGCTTCGATTTGTTTGGCCCGCACTCTGGCGTACCGGTGGACGGCCGTTCTACCGTCGCTGCATGGTGTCGCGTCGATCCCTCCTGCAAGCCGCACCGCTCGCCGCGGCCGCGCTCGCCGCTCCCGCCCACGCGCGCCGGCGAGCCGCCTCACCGAGTCACGAGCGCGTACCACCCGATCCGGCCTCGGCGTCGGGCGCCGCGGTCGCCGTCCGTGGTTTCACCGCCGACCTGTACCGCTCGCTCGCCGCAGCGTCCCGCGACAGCAACGTGGTGTGCGCCCCGTACTCGGTCGCGCTCGCGCTGGCCATGACGCGGGCCGGCGCCGGAAGCACCACGGCGGACGAGATGGACACGGTGCTGCACGCGCCGCAGCCGCGCCCCGCCGCGCTCGACAACGGGCTCAACACCGTTGATCAGCTGCTGGCGGGCCGGTACCAGGACGGCGACGGCATCAAGACGCCCAAGCTGACCACCGCCAACGCCCTGTGGACGCGACTCGACCTCGCCCTGCTGCCACCCTTCCAGAACGTTCTGGCGGGCTACTACGGTGCCGCGGCACACCCTGTCGACTTCCGCGGGGCGACGGAGGCCGCCCGTCAGGAGATCAACGCCTGGGCGTCGGAGCGGACCAACGCGAGGATTCCGGAGCTGCTGCAGTCCGGCTCGCTAAGTGCCGACACGACTCTGATCCTGACGAACACCATCTACTTGAAAGCGCCGTGGACGTACCCGTTCAGCGTCTCCGCGACCGCGACAGCGCCGTTCACCCGCGACGACGGCCGGGTCGTCGACGTGCCGCTGATGCGGGGGCCGTTCGACCGGATGGGCTATCTCCACGGAGACGGCTGGCGCGCCGTCGACGTGCCGTTCGCCGACGGCAGCCTCGCCATGGCGATCGTCATGCCGACCGGGCCGGGCCTCGCCGCGGTCGAGGCGCTGCTCGACGAGGCGTGGCTGGCCGCCCTGCTGCGCGGCTTCCGCACCCAGGACATCCGGTTGCGGCTGCCGAAGTGGACGTTCCGGCTGCCGGTCCAGCTCGGCGCCACGCTGAGCGGGCTCGGCATGCCGACCGCCTTCACGTCGCGGGCCGACCTGACCGGGATGAGCACCGAGCCGTCCTTGAAGATCGACGATGTGGTGCACGAGACGTTCATCGGGGTGGACGAGAAGGGCGCCGAGGCGGCCGCGGCGTCGGCCGTGATCGTCCGGCCGCCGTCGATCCCCAGCGGGCCCGACTTCTTCGTCGACCGGCCGTTCCTGTACGTCATCCACCACCGGCCGAGCGGCGTGCCGCTGTTCATCGGCCGCGTCCACGACCCCACGGTGACAAGCACTGCCGGCTGATCGGCGTGCGGGTCAGGCCGCACCGTCGAGGACGGCAGCCTCGGTGCGCCCGCTGGGAGTTCCGGACTTCTGCACCACCACGAGGTCCTGCATGCCGTCGCTGTTCCAGTCGGCGACCGCCACGTCGTACCGGTCGTCCATCAGCCCCATCACGGTCTTGGTTTGCAGCAGAGAGGTGCGCAGGCCGGACGCGCCGTCGAGGACCCGTACCTCAGTCCGCCCGCTCGCCGTCGCCGAGGTTTGCACCAGTGCGACGTCGGGGCGCCTGTCGTTGGTGAAGTCCGTGGTGAAAACCTCGTAGCGGCCACCGGCAGGGATCGAGGTGACCACGGGGGCCACGAGTTCTCGCTGGAACTGCGACGCGCCGTCGACGACACGCACCTCCACCTTCTTGCCGGCGGTGCCTGATGTCTGGGCCGCCACCAGATCGAGCCGTCCGTCGGCGTTCCAGTCCGCCAGCGTGAGACCTTCGGTGCCTTCAGCAGCGGGCAGTGCCGTGGTCGTCTTCAGGGCGATGTGGCGGAAGGTCGATGCCCCGTCGAGGATCTGAACCTCGGCGCGGCCACTGACCGTTCCCGACTTCTGCACCGCCACCAGATCCGGACGTCCGTCGGCGTTCCAGTCCGCCAGGGAGAACTCGAACCGGCCGTCGGTCGCGCCGAACGCTGTCACGGTATGCAGCTGCAACACCTGGAAGCGCGTCGCCCCGTCCATGATGCGCACCTCGGTCTTGCCGCTGACCGTGCCGGTTCCCTGCACCACCGCCAGGTCGGCGCGACCGTCGCCGTTCCAGTCCGTCATCGCCACGTGATGCCGATCGTCGGTGGCGGCCAGGCCGGTATAGGTGGTGGACAGCGAACGCTGGTAGGGGCCCTGCGGTTTCGGCGGTGCCGGTGACGCCGCCACGGTGGGTGCCGGTCTCGCGGGCGTCGCTGCACGGGCCGTCGCCCACAGTGCCGCGACGATCAGTTGGGCGTCGTGCACCTCCAGCGCGTAGGCGCCTGGAACCGCGGAGGTCTGCACCCGTTGGCAGATCTGCCCGATGTCGCCGCTCATCCAGGCGCCGCCCGGATGCTTACGGATCATGGCGTTGAGGAAGACGTCGGTGGCGTAGACCGGGTCCGTCACCTGCATCGGCCGGCCCCAGCCTTGAGACGGGCGCTGCTGGAACAGTCCCAGACTGTCGTGATCGGTCGCGACGAGGTGATTCAACAGGGTGCTCTCGACGATCGCGGTGGTCACCGCGACAACCGCCGCCCGCTGCGGCAGGCCACGAGCCTCGACCACCCGCACGATGGCGCGGGCACAGGCGATGCGCCCGCCGCTGACCGCCCGCCCCAGACGCCGGCCGTTCATCGACGGCCGCAGGCGGTCCGCGACAGCCCGGTCGGCCGCCGTCACCCCCGCGCTGTGGCACGCGGCGGCGGCCGCCGGTGCCCGTGTGGCGGAAGGCAGCAAGCCGCTCGCGTGAGCAGGGACAGTCGGCCACAACGATCCGGCGGCCAGCGTCAGAGCTATGGGCATCCCGAGCGCAGTGGTCCTGCCGGGTATCCGCATCCGTCGGAGGCCCACCCGATTCGCCGGCAACTGCATCGACCTCTTCCCCGTGAGTTTCGCGCTGGATCAATGTGCCATATCGGGTGTCCGCAGTGGAAGGTGGCGTGACGGCGGGCAGGCGGCGTGTCCCGGAGGTGTCACGGACAGGACCGGCCCGGCTCGAGAAGCCTTCGGCGTTCCCCTGACGGACCCGCGCGTTGATGCGCCGATGATCAGCAATAAAAGGATCACGCATCGCTCGAATCGCTATCTATTCACGTTCGCCTATGTGGCGTAGGCTTACGCCTCGTGTGTCAGCCGACAAAGATCAATTCTTTCATGACGCTGAAGTGGCTCGGGTCGCTGTGTCACGGCCGCCGTTCGGCAGTGCCGGCAGCAGCACCCGTCCCCGGCCAGGATCAGCCAATCCCAGGGGCCGGGGGACACCCCGAACAATGATCACCTCGACATCCGAAGACGGCTCATCCGGCCTGGTCAGCACACTGCTGGAAGTGCTCTGGTTCATCGCCGGCGCAGCCATGCTGCTGTTCACCACATTCGTGGCGGTCCTGATTGTGGCCGGCGTGGTGTTTCGCCTTCGCCGGTCGGCAAGATCACGCAATTCGGTCGTGGTGTTCTCCATTTCGTCAATTTTTGTTGTTATATCCGCAACAGTCGTCATCGTGTCCGGCTCCTTTCCGGACACGGACGACACGCGGCCGCCCGCGCCCATTGCGGCGCCCGCGCCGGGCGCCCCGGCGGAGCCGGCACGGATCTATCCGGCGATGTCCGGTTTGCCATTGCGATACGCCAAGAGCGGGGTCGACGGCGCGGGAGTGACGGCGTCGGCGAAGACCCGCGCGCTCGTGCTCTACGGCGGTGAACCGGGCACCGTCGGCGGCGCCGAGCTGAGCGCGACGAAACTCGTGAACCTGATCTCGCACTTCGGGCGCTGGACCGCCCGGCCGGTCAGCACGTACCGGACCGGCGAGATGGCGGCCTACGATGCGGTGTTCTTCGTGGACCGTCCGGCCGGTGCCGCGCCACCCGCGGCGTTCCTCGACGACGTGCTGCGCAACCGTCGCCCGGTGATGTGGATCGGAGGCGACGTCCGGCAGCTGCAAGCCCGCAGCGGCACCCAGTGGACCCGCCGGTACGGTTTCACCCCGCGGGGCCTGCAGCCCGGCCGGTTCACCCGGATGGAATACCGGGGTGCGTCGTTGCCGATGAACTGGGTCGCCGACGCCGGGCTCATGCGCGTCGAGGTCACCGACACCGCCCGGGCGGCGGTTCTGGGCACCGCGTGGCCCGAGAACGGTGGCTCCTTCCCGTGGGCCGTGCGGTCCGGCAACCTCATCCATGTCAGCGAGGACCCGTTGCCGTACATCGCCGAGGACAACGACCGTTACCTCGCCTTCGCCGACCTGCTCTTCGAGGTGCTGGCGCCGGGCACCGCGCAACGGCACCGTGCGCTGATCCGGCTCGAGGACGTCGGCCCGACCGCCGATCCCGCCAAGCTGCGCGCGGTGACGGATTACCTGCACAGCCAGGGTGTGCCGTTCAGCGTGGGGGTGTACCCGGTCCATCGCGACCCCCGCGGGATCGGCGGGAACGGCAAGGACGTGACCGTCCGGCTGGCCGAACGACCGGCCCTGGTGGAAGCGCTCCGCCACGCGACTGCACACGGTGGCACCGTGCTGATGCACGGCTACACGCACCAGTACGCGGATGTCGGCAACCCGGGCCACGGGCTCAGTGGCGAGGACGCCGAGTTCTACCGGTGTCACCTCGACGGTCCCCAATGCGTACTGGACGGCCCGGTGGCCGAGGACTCCCCGGAGTGGGCGCTGGGCCGCATCGACCTGGGCCTCGAAGAGCTGCGCCGCGCCGGCCTGCCCCGGCCGTCGATGTTCGAGTTCCCGCACTACATGGCGTCCCCGGGCGCCTACGCCGCGGCCGGCAAGCGGTTCGCCCACCGTTACGAGCGGTCCCTGTACTTCCCCGGCCTGCTCTCCGAACGGCCTATCCCCGACGCCGGGCGGGAGTGGCAGTTCTTCCCGTACGTCGTGCGGGACGTGTACGGCGCGACCGTCGTGCCGGAGAATCTCGACTACGTCACCAGCTCGGGCGACTCGATACCCGCCCTGCTCGCGGCCGCCCGCGCCAACCTGGTCGTCCGCGACGGCGTGGCCAGCTTCTTCTACCACCCGTTCCTCGGCGTCGGCGAGCTGCCGCGGGTGATCGACGGCCTCCGCGCGATGGGCTACACCTTCGTGTCCGCCACCGACCTCGTGGCCACGCCGTGAGGTGGCGCCCGGCCACCCTGGGCGGCCTCGCGGCGTCGATGGTGGCCGGCGGCGTGGCCGTCACGCTGCTGCTGGCACCGGGCGTCGCCCGCAACGGCACACCGCAGCGTCCCACCTCCGCCGCGACCGAACCACGTGGCGCCGAGCAGCAACGAGGCTTCGCCATGCCCACGTACACCGCGGAGGGCTACCAGAGCCCGCAAGCCGTGCGGTACCTGGACGAGATCGCGGCCACGGGCGCCACCTGGGTGCAGTTCAACCCGACCTGGTACCAGCACGGCAACCGTACCGCCACCATCGCCGCGTCGGCCGACACGCCGAGCGACTCCGCTCTCGCACACATCGTCTCGGCCGCGCACCGCGCCGGCCTCAAGGTGCTCCTCAAGCCGCTGCTCGACCTGGCCGGCGACGGCGGATACCGGGGCACCATCCGGCCGGCCGACCCGGTGGCGTGGTTCGGCTCCTACACCGCCTTCATCGCCCACTACGCCGGCCTGGCGGCGCGATGGAACGTGGCCCAGTTCGCCGTCGGCACCGAACTCGCCGGGGTCTCCGGCCACCGCGACGCCTGGCTGCGGGTGATCGAGACCGTCCGCGGGCACTACCGCGGCACCCTGCTGTACGCGGCCAACTTCGACGAGTATCGGCAGGTCGCCTTCTGGGACGCCGTGGACCTCATCGGCATCGACGCGTACTGGAAGCTCAGTGACCGCCCCACCACCCACGTGGACCAGCTGAGCCGGGCCTGGCAACCGATCGTGCGGGACCTGTCCGCGCTGGCGGTGCGCACCGCGCGGTCGGTTCTGTTCACCGAGGCCGGCTACACCAGCCGGCGCGGCAGCACCACCGCGCCCTGGGACTGGACTGTCGGCACCGAACCGGACCAGGCCGAGCAGGCGGCGGCATACCAGGCACTGCTCGCCGGCCTCAGCGACCAGCCCTGGTGGGCCGGAGTGTTCTGGTGGTGCTGGGACGTGCCACCGGCGCAACCGACCACCGACCCGCTCGGATACTCCCCGCACGGCAAGGCCGCCGAGGCCGTCGTCCGACGGTGGTGGACATGACCCGTGCCGACCCGGCTCCGGACAGAAGGCTCCCGCGATGACCTGGATGCTGCACTTCGCCACCCTCATCCCGTTCCTGCCCATCCTGTCGTTCCTGGTGTACGGCCTGGTGGCGCTGGCCGCCGAACGGCACCGCCGCAGGTCCGCCGGTCCACCGGCGGCCACCGCCGACGACTTCTCCTTCGTCTTCGTGGTGCCGTGCCTCAACGAGGAACTGGTGATCGCGGCCAGCCTGGACCGGCTGCTCGCCCTGCCCGGCCGCAACAACAGCATGCTGGTGATCGACGACGGCTCGGACGACGCCACCGCCGCCATCGTCACCCGCTACGCCGAACGGGACCGCCGGATCCACCTGCTGCGCCGGCGACCACCGAACGCCCGCAAGGGCAAGGGCGCCGCGCTGAACGCCGGCTACCGCCATCTGCGTTCCCTCGCGCCGGCCGCCGCAGCCGGCTACGACGACGACCATGTGGTGGTTGTCGTGGTCGACGCCGACGGGCGACTGCAGCCCGACGCCCTGGACACGGTGGCGCCGCTGTTCGGCGACCCTCGGATCGGCGCGGTGCAGGTCGGCGTACGGATGTACAACCGCGCCGACGGCTGGCTGGCCCGGATGCAGGACATGGAATTCCTCGTCTTCACCGAGATCTTCCAGCGTGCCCGGCAGCGGTACGGCAACGCCGGGCTCGGCGGCAACGGGCAGTTCGTCCGGCTCTCCGCACTGCAGTGCCTCGGGGACGACCCGTGGACCGACTTCCTCACCGAGGACCTCGACATGGGGCTGCGGCTGCAGGCCCGGGGCTGGCGCACCGGATTCACCCCGGCCACGTACGTCAGCCAGGAAGGGCTGGCCACCCTGGGCCCGCTGGCCCGCCAGCGGACCCGGTGGTACCAGGGCCATCTGCAGTGCTGGTACCGGATACCGGAGCTGCTCAGCTGCGGCCGCCTCTCCGCCGGGCGGACCGTCGACCTGATGATCTATCTGATCTCCCCGATCACGGTCCTGCTCATCACCCTGTCGCTCATCGCCTACCTGCCCCGGCAGGCCTACGTGCTGGTCACCCGCTGGGACGAGACCGTCGCCACGTTCCTTGCCGACAACGGCCTGCTGCTGTGGTGGTACCTGCTGGTGTTCAGCGTGATCCCGCTGATCGCCTACATCTACTGGCGCGCCTGCGAACGGTCCACGCGTGACGTGACCCTGCCGCAGTCGCTGCTCTACGCGGTGCTGTTCTCGATCTACGCCTACCTCTGGCTGCCCGTGGGCTGGCGGGCGACCGCGCGGCTCCTGCGCCGCGACGGCAGCTGGGCCAAGACCCTCCGGATCGCCGGCCGGCCGGCCGCCGGCGCATCCGCACCGGCCGACGGATCGCTGGCCGCACGCAACTGAAAGCCCGCGCCCTGCCAACCGGCGTCACCGCCGAAAGGACCCGACGTGCACAGAATCATGGTCGTGTACGGCACCAGGCCCGAAGCCATCAAGGTGGCCCCGGTCATCCGGGCACTGCGAGACGACTCCCGGTTCGACCTCGTAACCGTCGCCACCGCCCAGCACCGGCACATGCTCGACCAGGTGATCAAGCTGTTCGACATCGTGCCCGATGTGGACCTGGACATGCTGCGGCCCCGCCAGACCCTGCCCGGCATGACCCAGCACCTGCTCGCCGAGATCGGCCCGCTGCTGCGCCGTCACCGCCCCGACACGGTGCTGGTGCAGGGCGACACCACCACCGCGTTCACCACCGCCCTCGCCGCCTTCTACGAGCGCGTGCCGGTCGCCCACCTCGAAGCGGGCCTGCGCACCGGCAACATCTGGGCGCCGTACCCGGAGGAGGCCAATCGGCGGCTCATCTGCTCCCTCGCCGCGCTGCACCTGGCGCCTACACCCAGGGCGGCCGCGAATCTGCTGGCCGAAGATGTGCCGCCGGGCAACGTGGTGGTCACCGGCAACACCGTCATCGACGCGCTCCTGTGGGCGGTCACCCACAATCAGGGTTACGGCGACCCGGCTCTCGACGTTCTCGACCACGACGACGCGCCCGTGCTGGTCGTCACGGCACACCGGCGGGAATCGTGGGGACGGCCGCTGCAGCAGGTGGGCCAGGCACTGGCTCAGCTCGCGGTCGCCGAACCACGGCTGCGGGTCGTCATCCCGGCACACCGCAATCCCGCGGTACGCGAGGCGCTGCTGCCACCGCTGGCGGGCCGCTCCAACGTCATCGTCGTGGAGCCGCTGGACTACGCGGGATTCAGCCGGCTGATGAATCGCTGCGACGTCATCCTCACCGACTCCGGCGGTGTCCAGGAGGAGGGACCCAGCCTCGGCAAACCGGTCCTGGTGATGCGGGTGACCACCGAGCGCCCGGAAGGGCTCGACGCGGGTACCGCCCGGCTGGTCGGCACCGACCCGGCGACCATCGTCACGCAGGTGCGAACGCTGCTGCACGACGACGCGGCGTACCGGCGCATGGCGAACGCCGTCAATCCGTACGGCGACGGCCGCGCCGCCGGCCGGGCTGTCGCGGCCCTCGCCCACTTCTTCGGCTCCGGCCCGGCCCCGGAGCCGTTCGCCCCGGACGTCGCGACGGCCGGGCCACGGCAGGCCGGCATCGTGGCGCCGCGCACGTACCGGGCCACAGGCGCGTCCGCCTCGTCCGGTGCCGACGATCGGTGACTGGCCGGACGCCGAACGGATCGACTGCCGTGGGCCGAGGCGACATCGAGCGGACGTCGCCGATTAACCTGCCATCTCGGCTCGCGACGATACATTCGAGTTCGTGAATCGTTTTCGAGTTGCTGTCACGGCGCTGGCCGTCGTCGTCACTCTGTTCCTCGTGCCGCAGCAGCCGGCGCTGGCCGCCGACGCGTCGTACCGGACGCTCGGCGCTGCCGACAACCGGGGCTGGATGAGCCCGCTGGCGGACGCGACAAGCCTGGCCGCTCTGTCCATACCCGGCACGCACCAGAGCATGTCGATCCACGGCGGCAGCCTCACCCAGACGCAGGAGAACTTCGGCGACAGCGGTGGCACGCTGGCCCGGCAGTTGATCGCCGGGATTCGGGCGATCGACATCCGGGTGCGGGTGAACACCGGGAACACTTTCACCATCCACCACGGCGCGAGTTACCAGAACGCCAACTTCGACGACGTGCTGATCAAATTGGGTACGTTCCTCGCCGACCATCCGCGGGAGGCCGTGGTGATGCGGCTGAAGCAGGAATGCCACGGTGGGCTCGGCTCGTGCACGGACGTGGCCGGGCAGCGGAGCTTCGCCGACATCTTCGACGCGTACGTGGCCCGGTATCCGAACCTGTTCTGGCAGCCGTCGGTGGATCGTACGGCCGGGGCGTCGATGCCGTCGCTCGGGGCGATCCGCGGGAAGGTCGTGCTGAGCGTGCTGCACGGCCGGGGTGGCGGGCCGGTCGAGCGGTACGGGCTTGCACAGTCTGCGGCCTGGGGCAGCGGGTCATCGACCTATGTGCAGGACGCGTACGACGTGCCGAACGTGGGCGCCATCGCCACGAAACGCGACCGGGTGCGGCGGTTCCTCGATGCGACGAGCGCGGGTGACCGGTCGGCCGTGTACGTCAACTTCACCAGCGGGTCGAGTGTGTTCGCGCATCCGCAGCACGTGGCCGGGGGAGTGCTGGGGGTGCAGGGGGTGAATCCGTTCCTGCTCACGTACCTGAACGAGGGGCCGGAGGTGCACGCGCCCGTGATGCGGACGGGGGTGCTGATGATGGACTTCCCGGGCAGCGCGCTGATCAGCGAGATCATCTCACGCAACGGCTGAAGCGTTCCGGTCGGCGGGAGGCGCCGCTGCACTGCCGCGCCTCCCGCGCCACTCCGCGTTGCCGCCGGCCGTTCGGCCCGTTTCGCCGGCGTTGCGGGGTCGGGTCCGTACCCGGATCGCTTCTGGCGTTTTCGTTGGTTGCGCGCCGCGTCCCGATGAGGGCTGCGGCAGCCGGCCGAGGAGCGCACCGGCGTACGGTTCAGGTCTGCGTCAGCACTCCGCCCAGAGGGGACGGCAGGCGGGTCGTGAAGTCCACCAGGCCCACCCAGGCCGGGGTGACGACGATCCGGGCCTGCCGTGACCCGGGCTGGTCGGCGTTCGCGATCACCTCGTCCGCCGCGTCGCCGAGGTAGCGGCGGGCCGCGGCGACGTACTCGGGAGCGAGGCCGTCCACCTCGTCGATCCGCGCCGTGCCACGGATGGTCAGCATGGCCGGCGGGGAGGCCTCCGTGTCGATGGTGAGCGCGACGGCCGGGTTGCGCCGCAGGGCCGCCAGGCGGGCGGCGGGGTGGCGGATGTGCGGGCCGGCCGTGTAGGCGGCCATCACCACCTCGGAGCCGTTCCAGTGGAACCAGGTGGGCACGACTCGCGGCGTACCGTCCGGCCAGACGAACGCAAGTCGCGCCGGGATGCGGGACGCGAGCAGCTCGCGCGCGGCGGGAAGGTCGAGCAGCCGGACGTCACCCTGGGGCAGAGCGGTCATGAGATTCTCCTCGGTCAGTTCCTTGAGGAGACCGTAGCAATGTAAGTCTCCTCAGGGAACCCATGCGTAGGCTGGCTTCATGCACCGCACCGACTTCGCCGGGATGGCCTGCTCGATCGCCCGCACCCTGGACGTCATCGGCGATCCCTGGTCGCCGCTGATCCTGCGCGACGTCTGGGTCGGCATCCGGCGCTTCGACGAGATCCAGGCCGACCTCGGCATCTCCCGCAAGGTGCTGACCGACCGGCTGAAGTGGCTGGTCGAGGCCGATGTGCTGGCCCGGCGTGAATACTCGCGGCGGCCACCGCGCAGCGAGTACGTCCTCACTCCCCGCGGCGCCGAGCTGTGCGACCTGCTGATCGTCATGGCCACCTGGGGTGACCGGTGGCGCACCGGCGAGGCCGGCCCGCCGGCGCTGCACCGGCACCGCACCTGCGGCGCCGTCAGCCGCGCCGAGCTGCGTTGCACGCACTGCGGCGAGCCGATGCACATGGACACGATCGACGTGCTGCCCGGCCCGGGCGCGGCCTGAGACTCACTCGGTTTTCCGCCCGGGTGAGTCTCTGCTCGCCGCGACGGCGGAGTCGGCATATTTGATGATCAAGCGCGCCAGCTCACGCCGTTCCGAGTCGGTCCAGTCACGAGTGATGTACTCGAAGGCCTGACGTTGTTGCGAGCGGAAACGATCGCGCAGACTGAGGCCGGCCTCGGTCAGCTGCAGGACCGCGCGCCGTGCATCCGTTTGCGCCGGTGCGCGGACGAGGTATCCCTGGGAGATGCAGTCGGAGACCATTCTGCTGGCCACCGAGGGATCGATGGCCAAGGCGTCGGCGACGCCGCCGACACTCATCTCGTTCTCTGCCTCGTCGATGACGTTGAGCACGAGGTTGCGGTTGATGTCCTTCGGCTCGACCGGTGGGGAGACCGGGACCTGTGTCGTCCGCCTGCGGAGCCGGGCGAACGCGGGGCCCACCTCATCCAGCAGGTCCGCGTCGGGGCTCTGGCGAGGGTGCTCCTGAGTCGTCACGGGACAAGTCTACGGCTCTATGTGCTTGGAACATATGCTTGGTGCCATACATGGGTTAGCTACCGTACGGCCGCATCCGCGAGCCGGTTGCCGCGCCGCCAGACCGCACGGGTGTTGAGTGTGTCGCCGATGGCCTTGGTGGGATCACCGTGGACGAGGAGCAGGTCGGCCCGCTGTCCCGGGGCGATGCGGCCCCGGTCGGCCAGCCCGAACCGGCGGGCCGGTGTGCTGGTCGCCGCGCGCAGCGCCTCGATCGGGGTCAGCCCGGCCTCGACGAGGTACTGCAGCTCGTGATGGACACTGGCGCCGTGCGCGACGCCGCCCAGGAACGGGAGGGCGACCGACGCATCCGTGCCGACCAGGATGTCGACACCGGCGTCGTGCAACGCCTTGACCGAGGCGAGCACGTGCCGGATGTCGCCCTGGGGGTAGTGACCGAAACTGGACCGCAGGGTTTCCATCCATTGGTCGTCCAGGCGTGACGACACCCGTGAGTCGTCCGCGAGCGCGGCCCCGGTGATGCCCATCATCGACGCGTTCAGGACCACGCACGGCACTACGAAGGCGCCCGAGCGGGCGAGGAGATCGACGATCTCCTCGGTGTGGGCTTGATCCATGAACAGGTGCGCCAGGCCCCCGATCCCGGCTTCGATCGACATCCGGGTGGCATCGACGGTCAATGCGTGCGCGACGGTGAGCATGCCGCGACGCCGGGCCTCGTGCACGCCGGCGGTCAGAGTTGCCTGGTCCAGCGCGGGCAGGCCGGGGTGGCCCTCCACGCTCCCGTCGTCGACCATGAATTTGATGTAGTCCGAGCCGGTCTCGATGAGCTTCGGGATGAACGCCACCGCCTCCTCCGCGGTGGTGGAGAACGGCATCACCGGTGCCGGCCCGGACGGGGCGCGCCCGCCTGCCGGCGGTTGCGCGCCGGGAGGAGGCCCCGGCCGGAAATCCTTCGGGAACAGCTCGCTCGGATGCCCGCCGGGCGGGGTGATGCCGAAGCCGGACGAGCGGACGTCGGCGACCGAGTCGTCGTCGCTGATGTGCGCCCGGTTGTATCGCGTGTTCGTACCCTGCATCTCCAGCTCGGTGGTCACTCCGAACCGCAGGGCGAGCGCCAGGCTCTGCGGGTTCGTGTGCACATGGGAGTCGATCAGCCCGGGAAGCAATGTTGCTCCGGTGGCATCGACGATCTCGGCGTCTGCGGGTGGCTCGCCTCCTACTGCGGTGATATCGGTGCCGCTGATGACAACAGTGGAAACGTCGAGAACACCGTGGCCGTCGAAGACGCGTGCGTTGATGATCGCGGTCGTCATGTTCACCTCTCGTGCTGCAGCCCGGACCCGAGCTCGCGGAACTTGCGTTATGCATGTGCATGCAGTCTTGCATATATCTGCCGTTGCGGGCGGCTTCCGCGATGTGGCCGAGCCCACTGCGGTCTCCGCGACCGCGTTTTCTCCGTCGACTGAAAGCTGGACATAGGAGGGCGCCGCCCCGCACTGCGGGACGGCGCCCTCCTATCAGGTGATCATGGAGTGGTCGGAGTGAGTACCACCTCGTCGTCTGCGGTCAGAGGCGGCACGTCCGGGTCGGCCGGGGCGTCGGTGTAGGACGCCACGAACACGGCCCTCAGGTTTCCTGCCCCGGCGTGACCGGAGTCCACGAAGGTCTGGATCGACCCGCTGCACCCGGCAGTGGAGTTGAGCGGGTGACCGTGCTCGTCATGACCGAGGATGTAGGCCACCGAGACGGTCGAGCAGTCCACGGGGGTGTCGTCGGTGACCGTCACCGTGAAGGTCACAGTCTGGCCGAACGCGAACGGCTCACCGGGCGCCGGTGAGGTGGTCAGCTCGACCACCGGCGCGACGTTCCCGACGATGATCGCCACTGACGCCGCCGCGGTGCGACCGGTGCGGTCGGTCACCCGCAGCGTCGCGTCGAAGACGCCGTTCTCGGTGTACGTGTACGTCGGGTTCTGTTCGGTGGAGTCGACCACGCCGTCCGCGTTGAAGTCCCACGCGTAGGCGATCGGGTCGCCGTCCGGGTCCGCCGTCCCCGCGCTGGAGAAGGTGACGGTCACCGGTGCCAGGCCCTGGGTGACGTCGGCCGTGACCACCGGGACCGGCGTGTAGTTGCCGCGGACGAAGTCGATCCGCGCCAGCTGCGCCTCCGGGTTCTCGGCGAAGAAGCCGTCGCCGTACTCGAGCACGTAGAGCGCGCCGTCGGGGCCGAACTCCATGTCCATCGGGTTGTCCACGGGCACCGGCACGTGCCGGATGTCCTCCAGCGTCCTCCCGTTCGGCCGGTTCAGCCGGAACTCCTTGATGTAGTCCCGGGACCACTCGTAGAACAGCGGCACGCCGTGGTAGTACTGCGGCCACTTCATCCGGGACGGGCTGCGACGGTCGAACTGGTACGCCGGGCCGGCCATCGGCGCGATGCCGTCACCGCCCATGTTCCGGAAGAGCTCCGGGAACAGCCCCGCGTCCGCGTCGGGGTAGCTGTACCAGACCTCCGGCTGCACCACCGCCGGCAGCACTCGGCGCCCGGTGTTCAGCCGCGAGTCGTTCACCGGCGCCCGGCAGTTGAACGGCTCCCCGGACCCTCCGGTCTCGAAGTCGTAGTCGATGTACGGCATGTCGGGGGTGACGCAGAACGGCCAGCCGTAGTTGCCGGGCCGGCGAATGATCATCCACCGGCCGTGGCCGGCCGGTCCGCGCGCCGGGTTCGCCTCAGGGGAGTCGGGCGAGTAGTCGGCCATGTACACGTCGCCGTTGGTGCGGTTGACCGCGAACCGGAACGGGTTGCGCAGCCCCATCGCGTAGATCTCCGGCCTGGTCCGCGGGGTGCCGCGGCGGAACATGTTGCCGCCCGGCACGGTGTAACCGCCGTCTTCGCCGACCCGGATCCGCAGCAGCTTGCCGCGCAGGTCATTGGTGTTCGCGGCGCTGCGCCGGGCATCGAACGCCGGGTTGCGCCCGGGCCGGTCGTCCAGCGGCACGTACCCGTCGGAGAAGAACGGGTTGGTGTCGTCGCCCGTGGACAGGAACAGGTTGCCCCGGCCGTCGAAGTCGATCTGCCCGCCGACGTGGCAGCAGATGCCGCGATCCACCGGCACGTCGATGATCTGCTGCTCGGTGCCGAGGTCGAGCTCGTCGCCGACCAGCTTGAACCGGGAGAGCCGCAGGACCCCGCGGAACCGCTCCCAGTCCGCCTGGGTGCCCTCCGCCGGCGCGTCGCCCTCGTTGACCTCGGGCGTCGCCGGGTTGTCCTCCGGCGTGTCCAGCTCCGGCGAGTAGTACAGGTACACCCAGCGGTTGCGGGAGAAGTCGGGGTCGATCGCGATCCCCTGCAGGCCCTCCTCGTCGTGCTGGTAGACGGGCACCTCGGCGGCGAGCGTGTTCAGGCCGGTGCGGGGATTGTGGATGCGTACCTCGCCGGTTCGCGCGGTGTGCAGCACCCGCAGGTCCGGCAGTACGGCGAGGCTCATCGGCTCGCCGGGCCGGTCATTGAGTACGACCTTCTGGAATCGGGATTCGGGCGGTGGCTCGGCTTCGGTGGCCGGGGCCGCGGCGGCGGGTGCCGCCCCGAGCCCGGTTGCCGCCAGAAGCCCGCACACCAACAGGGACATGGTCCTTCTCATGACGAATCTCCTCGGCGAGACGTCAGAACGTGCGGGGTCAGGAGCGGGAGGTCAGAAACGGACCGCGCGCAGGAACTGGTAGCCGATGCGGGCGGTGACGAGCGCGTCCTGGGGGGTACGGGGCGGGCTGCCGGCGTCATCCCGCTCGACGATGTACTCCTCGGCCTGATGGGTGCGGAAGATCCGCGGGAAGTCGAGCAGACCCTGTCCCGGGTCCTCGAAGCTGCCGGCCTGGTTCATGTCCTTGACGTGGTACTGGCGCACCCGGCCACGCAGCCGCCGCAGCAGGTCCACCGGGTCACGGGCGCCCCGGGTCACCCAGAAGAGGTCCACCTCGAAATGGACCAGGCGCGGGTCGGTCTCCTCGATCAGCACGTCGAACGCGGTCCGCGACGGGTCGTCCGTCAGCCGGAAGAACTCCCAGTTGTGGTTGTGGTAGCCGAGCCGTAGCCCGGCTGCTCGAGCCATCCGGCCGGCCTCGTTGAGGTCGCGCGCGAACGCGGCCCAGGTCGCCCGGTCGCGGACCACCACGCCGGTGCCGAAGTCGATCCCGAACGCGGGGTGCACGACGTAGCGCGATTCGAGCACTCGGGCATTCGCCAGGGAGGTGCTCCAGGCGGCGGCGTCGAACGGCTGCGGGATGCCCACGTGGTTCGAGCTCGCCCAGATGCCTACCGCGTCCAGCGCCGCCTTGAACTCGGTGGCGGTGCGGCCGGCGAGACCGGCGGTCTCCACCCGGCGATAGCCGATCTCGGCGAGAGCGGCCAGGGTGCCTTCGAAATCGACTGCCAGCTGGTTGCGCAGCGTGTAGAGCTGAATGCTGATCCGCTCCGGCGGGACCCTGTGGTGGCCGGACTCGCCGGACGGGGCGTCGGCCGCGACCGCATCGGTCGAGAGCAGGCCGGTCGCGCCGGCGGCCACGATCCCGGCTGTGGCGGTACGCAGGAAGCCGCGCCGCCCGAGCAGAGGCGCCACCTCCTCATGCGATGCGGTGACGTCACCACTACCTTGACACATGTCGATCTCCTTTGATCGCACTGAGGGCACGGAGACTTGACCGACTCCGGGCCGGAGCAGGTAAGCGACAAGAGAGACGCGGAGCTCAGAGGCGGCGAGACGGTCCGCTCGCGCGGTGTGGCCGCCACCGCATCAGGTAGCCCAGCCTTCCCTGAATGCGACCGTACTTGCTTATGCCGGCATTCAAAAGAGTCGATTATTTTCGCTGATCAAATAGGGACCTCGTGGGTCCGTTTGCGTGATCCACAATGACGCCCTTGGATCTTCGACAATTGGAGATCAATAATGCGCTCTGCGTCGAGAGGGTGTTATATCGAGTGTGACGCCGATCACTTGATCCGGAGGGGGTTCTCCCATGGCAGATCGTCCTCGATCCGGCATCATCGGCGCCGGGTTCATCGGCGGGGTCCACGCACGGGCGGTGCGGGCGGCCGGCGGTGTGCTCGCCGCTGTTGCCGACCGCGACGCGGGATCGGCGGCGGCCGCGGCCACCCGGCTGCTGGCGGAACGGGCGGCGTCGTCGGCGGAGGAGCTGATCGAGGCTCCGGACATCGACGTCGTCCATATCTGTACCCCCAACCACCTGCATGCCCCGCTGGCCGAGCGGGCGATGGCCGCCGGGAAGCACGTGATCTGCGAGAAGCCGCTCTCCACGGACGTGGACAACGCCCGGAGACTCGCCGGCCTGGCGGGCGCGGCCCCGGTCGTCACGGCGGTGCCGTTCGTGTACCGGTTCTATCCCGCGGTCCGCGACGCCCGCGGACGCGTACGCCGCGGCGACGTGGGGGCTCTGCGCCTGGTGCACGGGTCGTACCTGCAGGACTGGCTGTCCCGCCCCGAGGATCACAACTGGCGGGTCGACGCGTCGCTCGGCGGTGGCTCACGCGCCTTCGGTGACATCGGCGTGCACTGGTGCGACGTCGTCGAGTTCACCACCGGGCACCGCATCACCCGCCTGGTCGCGCGCCTGACGACCGTCCCGCGCAGCCCCGATCGGCCCCAGCCGGACACCGAGGATGCCGCGACGGTCCTGTTCGAGACCGATCAGGGCGCGATCGGCTCGCTCGTGGTCAGCCAGGTCTCGCCCGGACGCAAGAACCGGCTGTGGTTCTCCCTCGACGGCGCGCAGGCGTCCCTGCAGTTCGACCAGGAACTGCCCGACTCGCTGTGGGTGGGTGGGCGCGAGCAGAACGCTGTGATACACCGCGGCGCCGCGTCCTCCACCGGCGACGCCGCCCGTTACAACATCGTGCCGGTCGGCCACCCGCAGGGCTACCTCGACTGCTTCACTGCCTTCGTCGCCGACGTCTATGCCGCTGCCGCGGGCGACCACCCCGACGGTCTTCCCTCGTTCGACGACGGCCTGCGGGCCGCCGTCGCCACCGATGCCGTCCTGAGGTCCGCCGCCGGCGGCGGCTGGGTGGAGGTAGCCGCATGAAGCTCGGATTCTTGGCAAGCGCCCACGGGGGACGACATCTCGCTGAGGGAGGCACCACATGACCGCTTCGACCGCTCAGCCCCAGGGGCCGATCGGCACCGCCACGCGCCTGAAGCTCTCCTTGATGATGTTCCTCCAGTTCTTCGTCTGGGGTGCCTGGTTCGTCACCATGGGCACGTTCCTCGCCGCCAGCCTGGACGCCTCCGCAAGCCAGATCAGCCTTGCCTACCTGACCCAGTCCCTGGGCGCCATCGCCGCGCCGTTCATCATCGGGCTCATCGCCGATCAGTTCTTCTCCGCCCAGAAAGTGCTGGGCATTCTGCACCTCGCCGGTGCCGCGCTGCTGTTCTGGGCGTCCACACTCGACACCTTCAGTGCATTCTTCCCGGTGATCCTGGCCTACATGATTTTGTACATGCCGACGCTGGCGCTGGTGAACTCGGTGTCGTTCCGCCAGATGGCCGATCCGGAGAAGCAGTTCCCGGCGGTCCGGGTGCTCGGCACCATCGGATGGATCGTCGCCGGCGTGACCATCGGATGGCTGGCCTGGGAACAGAACAACCAGCTCACCCTGACGTTCCGGATGGCCGCCATCGCGTCGCTGATCCTCGGCGTGTTCAGCTTCGTGCTTCCCGCCACGCCCCCGGTCCGGCGTGGTGAGAAGGCGACCGTCCGCGACATTCTCGGACTCGATGCGCTCGGCCTCCTGAAGAACCGCTCCTACCTGGTGTTCTTCCTCTCCTCCATCGCGATCTGCATCCCGCTCGCCTTCTACTACAACTTCACCAACCTCTTCCTCAACGAGGCCGGCGTGCGCTCGGCGGCGGCGGTGCAGTCGCTGGGGCAGGCGTCCGAGGTGCTGTTCCTGCTGCTCATGCCGTTCCTCATGGTGCGACTCGGGGTGAAGTACACGCTGGCGATCGGCATGGCGGCTTGGGCGTTGCGCTATGTCTTCTTCGCCTACGGCGACGCCGGAAGCCTGTACTGGATGCTCCTGCTCGGCATCCTCCTGCACGGAATCTGCTACGACTTCTTCTTCGTCGCCGGGCAGATCTACACCGACAGGTTCGCGGGCGAACGGTTCCGCAGCGCGGCCCAGGGAATGATCACGCTGGCCACCTACGGCGTGGGCATCCTGGTCGGTTCCCTCCTGGCCGGCCCGATCGTCGACCGCTTCACCACCGCCGACGGTCGCGACTGGACCCAGATCTGGATCATCCCGGCCGCGATCGCCGCCGTGGTGATGGTCCTGTTCCTGATCCTCTTCAAGGACCGGCGCGTAGAACACGTGACGACGCTGGACGCATCGACGACGACATTGGAGGCGCCTGGAGCGCCGGTTCCGCGGGAGGATCGGCCGCGTTCCGGCACCCCATGACCGCGACGACGGCCCGGGAACGTCCTCCAGCGGTCGCCGGGCGCCGGTGCCGGCGTGGCCGCAGCCACGCCGGGACGGCTCGCCGCCCGGGGCGGCGGCGCGAAATGGTGGTCGTGGTAGCGCGACCCGCAACCGTGGCCGGTCGACGACGACCTCTGGGCCCGGATCGAGCCGCTGATTCCACAACAGCGGCCACGCTCGGGCCCGGCCACCCGTGGTTCCAGGCCGTCGGCCTCTGACCGCGAAACGGGCCTGACCAGCCGGTCAGGCCCGTTCGCGGAGCTACTGTCCTATGTGTTGGGACCATTCTCGTCGGTGAGCAGGTGCCACGCCGAGGCGGCGCACCGCTGCCAGAACGACGGATAGCCGGGCTTGTTCAGGTCGACACAACCGACAGTCCGCCCGTACGTCGCCTGGGTGCCGACGATGGTGTGGAGGGTGCCGGAGCTCCCGAACCCGGTGGCCTCGGCCTCGAGTACCGCTTCGGTGCAACCCGCTGCGACACCGCCGGGGCCCCACGGCGACGCACCGCTGGCGGACATCGAGAGCTCGATCCGCATGGTGACCTTGCACAGGCTGTCCCCGGCGGTGAACCCGTCGCCGATCTCGACCAGCGACGAGAGCCGCACGCCGCGGCTGATGCCGTCACGGTTGTAGACGAGGCCGTCGCTGAGGCACAACTCCACCTGCGAGCCGGGGTTGCCCCCGAGGGTGAAGCACCTGGTGGTCCGCGCCTCGGCGGGCGTGGGGGCGACCAGCGCCACCCCGAGCACCACGACGAGCGCCGCCACCATCCGGTTGATGATGCGCAATGAAATACCTCCGCTCTGATCAACGGTAACCGCGAGATACCGGCGGCCCGCTTTCTCACCCCATGTGAGGAAGAAATTCATCAGATGACTCAGGTCAGGTAGTAATCCAACTCGTGCCAGGCGGTGGCGAAGCACTTCTGGAAATAGTTGGCCTGGCCGGTGACATAAAGGTCGACGCACCCGACGACCCTGATGGATCGGGCCGAGGTGCCGGTGGTCAGATGGTGGTACTCCTGCAGGAAGTCGCGATTGTTCAGCGAGGCGTTGCAGCTTTTCGCGGCGCCCCCGGTGCCCCACTGCGACCCCGCGTTGTAGAGCTCGGCCCGCAGGGTCACCCGGCAGTTGATGTTCGAGGCGTGCGAGGTGGCAGCGGTACCGATCGCCACCTCGGACCTGAGGTGGAAGCCGGGACCGGCGATGGAACCGTAGCTCCGGAAGTCGACGTCGTGCAGGCACAGTTCGATGGCGGTGAAAGAGAGAGGAGTCTCCGACACCACGCGGCAGTCGCGCAGATCCGCATAGGAGGGCGACGGCGCGACAAGGACGGCGCCGATCAGCACGACGATGGACGCCACGATACGACCAACAATATTCACGAATTCCCCCGTCATTGCATCTCACCCCGTATGACCGCGATGATCATAACTATTTATGGAAACGAATGGCGATCCATATCGAAGTGTTGGATCTGCCGACACCTCCGGTTCAGCTGCCGGGTCAGCGGCGGACACCGGCCGCCCGGGGGCGGAGCAGCCCGACGCCGGCGGCGGCAACCGCGGTGGCGGCAACAGGGCCGCCCGGAGGCTTGCGACGGTGGCCGGCGCACTGATCAGGGCCGGACGGCGAAGCTGCCCCGGACAAGCCACTGTGGAGATCCGGGCGACCGTCGCCCGACGATGCTCTTAAGAGCTGATCCCCTGCACAGGGCGGCCGTCCTCCAAATAGCGCACCCGTTTTGTCTTCCAGGCGGCGCGTACCCGACGTCGGACCGGTCCGCTGAGCAAGGGCAGCGCCGTGTCGATCGGCAGGATCCGGCTTTCGGCGATCTCGATCGGCTGGATGACCACCGTGTCCAAGACGGCGTCGTCGAACACGCCGCAGTCGAAGAGGAAGCGCATACCACCCGGACGGCCGGGCCGTGGGCGGAGGAAGTCCACGCACGCAAGCCGCCCCGTAGTGACGTCGAGGCCACACTCCTCCTTGGTCTCGCGGCGACACGCCTCCCACGGTGACTCGCCGATCTCGACAACGCCACCCGGGATCGTCCAGCCGCCCTTGTACGTCGGCTTCAGGACGAGCAATCGGCCCTTGCGGCCACGTACCAGAGCTCCGGCGGAGGCCGGGATGGCCGGGAGTGCGAACGTCAACTCGGGTAGCTCACCGGCGTTGACGTCGCTCATGGAAATCATGCTAGATCTGGTGCGACCGATCGGCCATCCGTCGGATCGCTTGTCTTGCCGGGAGCAGTCAGCGGAGGATCCGCAGGTTGCGCTCCCGCCACAGCACCACGGCCCCGGCGATCGCCGGCAGGCCGAGCAGCAGGCCCGTCGCCGGGACCGACCACCATCCGAGGCCGGCGACGCCGCGCCGGGCGTCCGTACTGGGCGCGTTTCCTAGCCACCGTGCGCGGGTCCGTACGTGCGCTGCTCGGCAGAATCGAGCGTCGAGGGCCGGCCCAACGTTGCGATCGGCGGCTGCGTGAATGACGTAGCTTCTCTGCGTCGAGCTCGGCCAACGCCACCGCCGACGGCGCCAAGCCACCAGCGGAGCTGTCGGGGTCATGCACCGATCGCCGGCGCCCACCCACCAGCCATTACGACTGGGGCCGTCAGTCCGCTGACAGCCTCAAGCGGCAGCCGATCTCACCGATGCGGCCACCCCGCCGGCCCGTGTTCACGACACTCTGCTGCGCGCTGCGGGTTCGACGACGACGTGTCCGGCGGTTGGGCCCAGCCTTCCTTGGGGCGTCGCCGCCGGTGTCGCGGTGGGGTGCGCCGGTGAGGTGCCGGTAGGCGGGATCAGCCGGTGAGTGTCGCCGGTGTGTGTGGTCCTGCGTGGTTGTCGTGTTGTTCGAGCCATTGCAGGAACTGTTCGGCGGTCATGGGCCTGGAGACGTAGTAGCCCTGGATGGCGTCGCAGCCGATCGCCTGCAGTTGTTGCCAGGTGGCGGCGTCCTCGACGCCTTCGGCGACGATTCGCAGCCCTAGGTGGTGGCCCAGTTCGGCGGTGGAGCGCACGATGATGGCGTCGCGGTCGTCGCTGGTCATGGAAGCGACGAACGTGCGGTCGATCTTGAGTTCCTGCACGGGCAGGGTTTTGAGGTAGGCCATCGAGGAATAGCCGGTGCCGAAGTCGTCGATCGACAGGTGGACTCCCAGGACGTGTAGTCGCTGCACGACGTGCAGGGCCCGGTCCGGGTCGGTCATGATGGCGCTTTCGGTGATCTCGATGGTCAGCAGGTGGGCCGGTATCTGCCAGTGCGCGAGCCGGTCGGCGACCTCGGCGGGGAAGTCGAGGTCGAGCAGCCGGTGGGTGGAGACGTTGACGGCCACGCTGAGTTCGTGGCCGGCGTTGAGCCAGGTACGGCATTGCTGTAGCGCGGTGTCGAGCACGAACCGGGTCAGCGGGGTGATCAGGCCGGTGTGCTCGGCCAGGGTGATGAACTCGCCGGGCGGGATCAGGCCGTGCTGGGGGTGCTGCCAGCGGACCAGGGCTTCGGCGCCGAGCACGGTCGCGGTCCGGGTGTCGACCTTGGGCTGGTAGTGCAGGACGAGCTGGCCTCGGTCGATGCCGCGGCGCAGGTCGCTGGCCAGGGTGAGCTTTTGGGGGTCGGCGTTGTCCTGGCCTGCGGCGAACAGCATGTAGCCGGTGCGCCGAGTTTTGGCGGTGTACATGGCGATGTCGGCGTGTTGCAGCAGTTCGTCGGCGGTGGCGCCGTGGTCGGGATAGACCGCTGCGCCGATGCTGCCGGCGACGGTGAGGCACAGTCCGCCGAGTTCGAACGGTTGCTGCAACGCGTCGTGCAGGCGGGCGGCGACCGCGGTGACGTCGTGGGCGTCCACGATGCCCGGCAGCACCACGGCGAACTCGTCGCCGCCGAGGCGGGCCACCGTCTCGCCGGCGCGCAGCGACTGCCGCATCCGCTCGGCGGTCTGGATCAGCAGCTGATCGCCGTAGTGGTGCCCGAGGGTGTCGTTGATCTCTTTGAACCGGTCGAGATCGATCAGCAGCAGTCCTGTCCCGGTCTGCTCCTGCTGGGCGCGGGCGATCGCCGCGGCGGTGTGTTCGCGCAACAGCACCCGGTTCGGCAGGCCGGTCAGCGCATCATGCGAGGCCTGGTGAGCGGCACGCCGGAAGGCGCGTGCCCGGATCCGGTGCGATTGCCAGGTGAGCGCGACGATGATGCCGCCCGACAGCGCCAGGACCAGCAGCGTGCCGGTGCGGGCCCGGTCGGCGGTCCGGTCGGCGGCGTCTCGGTAGTGCCGGTCGGCGTCGTCGAGTGCGGTGATCAGATCGGCGAACGCCGGGGCGGACCGCGATGCGTCGGCCTGCTCGGCGGCCTGGGGTTGGCCCTGTTCGAGCAGGTCGAACTCCTTGTCGACGGCCGTGTCGTATGCCAGGTATGCCGCCTGTACGGCCTCGGCCGGGCCGTGTTCCGGGTCGCGGAGCGTGAACCGGCCGCCGATGGCGTCCACGGTCCTGTCGACCTGGTCGCGGGTCTGCGCCAGCGCAGGGGACAGCCCTGCGGCCAGGATCGCCTGTGAGCGCAGCGCGTCCTGCTGCCACGCGGCGACTCTCAACTGCGTCAGCAACATCCGCAGCTCGCTGTGCCGTTGCACGTCCTGCTGCAACCGGGTGATCACCACTGCGCTGCCCGCGAGCACGGTCATCGCGGCTGCTACCAGCAACCACACCAGCATCCGCTGACCGGCCATGAGGCCGCGCGTCGGCTTCGAAGTCAATGCCCGCATGGTCGTACTCATCGGCTTCAGCACAGCACATGTGAGGAGCGATGGCGTCGGCCTTGAACGCTGAGGCGATCTGGCCGCAGTCCTTGCTTCTGGACTTTCGCAGCGTTACCGAGGTCCGTGGACATGACAGCTAGGACGTGACGCGGGCGGTGTTCACGCACTCGGCGACGTCCAGCACCAGCAACAGCCGGCCTTCGGTCTTGTACGCACCTGTGACCAGCGCCCGTGACGGGCCGGTCAGTGTTGCCGGTGGCTCCTCGAACAACTGCGCGTCGAGGTCGGCGACCTGACCGATGCGGTCCACCAACAGGCTCACCGGCTCACCGGCGTACCGCACGATCACGTTCATCACCAGGCCGGACATGTCCCGGCGCGGCAACCCGAACTGCACACGCAGGTCCACTGCTGCGATCACCTGCCCGCGCAGATTGAACAGTCCACCGACCGCGTTCGGTGCCATCGGTACCGGCGTGTACTCGCTGTACGACAGCACCTCTTGCACAGCGTCCACGTCCACGCCGAAGAACTGGTTGGCGACCTCGAAGGTGACGAACTGACGACTGGACATGGGTGACTCCCAGGGGTGATGACCGCCGGGGACATGCCGTGACGGATTGCCAGGAGTATCGGAAGACCGAGTACCGAACCAAGGAATCCGGCGTGATCAATCGGACTTCGGCCGGGTCGCCACGGCACGCCTGGCCGGGGCAGAGGTAACCGTGCTGATGGCCGTCCGCGACACCGCGAAGGGCAAGCGGGTCCGCGCGCAGATGCGCGGAGGCATCGAGGTGCATCCGGTCGACCTCACCGACCCGGCCTCGATCCGCGCGTTCGCGCAGTCGCTGGGCAACCGCGGGATTGGCGAGGTGAGCGCGGCCGAACGAGACCAGGTCCGCTCCCTGGGCCAGCCGGCGCTGGGCGTCGTCCCGGGCCGACGGGACGGGACTGTTCGCCGTCGACGGGTTGACGATGAGCGTGCCGGGCCATGCGCGGCGCAGCCCGAGCAGGACTTCGTCGTCGGTGCCGGCCAGGTGCAGGTAAGCCGACGATCGGCCGTTGACGGGTTCTCGTCGTTCATCGTTCCTCTCTTTCCGCCGCGCCGCCGGCGCGGTCGGCTCTGCCTGCCGGGGGCCGAGAACGGCGGAGCCACCGCTCCATGCGTAGTCCGCGATATGGAGCCCGATCTCCATGATGTGATCCCCCTTCTTTTGCAGTGATTGCTTGTCGTGTTCGCTGCCTTACTGCCGGATCCCGGTGCGGGCAGCCTGTTCGACTCGTGCGATGAGCCGGCTGTTGTGGGCGGCGTGGTGGAAGCCCGGGGTGTGGTGGGTCCCGTTCGTGATGTCGCGTGCCAGGCTGGCGTAGACCTCGCCCACGTTGATGGATGCTCCGGTCCAGATGGCGGCGGCGGTGGGGCCGGTGCCGGTGGCGACGGGGCGATCGGGCGCGTCGAAGTCCACGCTGGACGACAGCGTCAGGTCGCCGACCTGAACGCCCGCGGGGTGGTTGCCGGTCAGGGTCAGCCAGCCGTCCGATCCGCGGACTTCGAGGCTGAAGCGGGCCTCGGGTACCGGGACGCCGCCCAGGATCTGCACCCCTACGGGAGCGCCCGAGGTGGTCTTGACGATGGCGTCGAGGTGATCCGGGACCTCCCGGACGGAGGTCTCTCCGGTGTCGGCCAGCCTCACTCGGGGCCAGAGGATTTCCGTGCGGGCATCGATGTCGGCGATGTCACCGAGGATCGCTTCGACTACGTCCAGGACGTGGGCCGCGGCGATCGGCAGCAAGCCGGCTCCGGCCGCCGCCTTGTCGAAGTACTCGTATGCGCTGATCGACTCCGGGCCGTTGCCGAAGGTCGTCGCGGCGACCCGTGCCGACAGCACCCGTCCGAGCCGGCCCCCTGCGATGATCTCTGCTGCGCGGCGCACCGACGGGTTCAGCCGGCCCTGCAGGCCGATCGCGGTGTGCAGCGGGCCTGTCGCGGCGGCCATTTCCTCTGTCTGCGCGACGGTCGCGCCGAGCGGGGATTCTGAATAGACGGCCTTGTTCGCGGCGAGGGCCGCGAGAACGAGGTCGCGGTGGGCCGGGACCTTGACGGCCACGGTGACGAGGTCGATCGACGGGTCGCGGATGAGCTCCAGGGGATCGGCGAACCAGCGTTCGGCGCCGAAGGCTTCGGCCGCGCTGCGGGCGCTGTCCTCGTGGCGGGTCGCCACGGCGGCCAAGGTGTACTGCGGCTGTGCCGCCAGCGCGGGGATGTGTGATGCCCCGGCCCAGCTTGCCTTGGTGTCCGCCCCGATGATGCCTACGCGAATCACTGTGCCTGACATGACATTGAGCTCCGTTCGTCCTCTTGCGGTTCGCGGCACGGCCTTTCCGCGCCGCTCGGTTGATGCACGGCGGGGTAACCCGCCCCGCATCGGCTGTGTCAGTGGCGATCACGGCCATGTCGGCCTCGGCGTGGCGATCGCCGGATGCCGGGGCCAGGTGGTCCAGACGGGCGATCTGGCCGGCGGTGAGCCGGATGCCGTCGGCGGCGGTGTTCTCCTCGAGCCGGTCGGCGCCGCGATCTGCGGTGGTGAGGGGTGGCGGGCGGCCGATGCGCATCACGCTGTGCCGACATTTGAACTTGATGCGTCAACATCGAAGCACACCTTAACTTGATGCGTCAACAACGTGCGGTATGGTTCTCGCATGGCCGAGACCACAGCGAACGGCAGGCGTGCCCACCCGGGGCCGGGTGCCACCAGCGAGGCGTCAGCGACGCAGAGGACCACCAGCGAGCCCACGGAGCCGGTTACTGGAACGCGCTGGCTGAATGAGGACGAGCTGGCGGCGTGGTGGGCGAACTCCGCGATCATGATCAGCCTGCCGGCCGCCCTGGATGCCCGGATGCAGCGCGAGACACCCTTGACGTTCTTCGAATACATGGTGCTGTCGGTCCTGTCCGAGCAACCGGAACGCACCCTGCGGATGAGCGACCTGGCCGCCCGGACATCGGCTTCGCTGTCGCGGTTGTCGCATGTCGTCGGACGGCTGGAGAAACGTGGACTGATCGAGCGGGCCCGGGTTCCCGGCGCCGGCCGCCGGACCGTCGCCACGCTGACCGAGGCCGGTTACCGCGAGGTGGTGGCCGCCGCGCCGGGGCATGTCGCCGCGGTCCGCGAATATCTGATGGACCAGCTCGAGCCGCACGACCTGGCGGCATTGCGCCGCATCGGCACCGCCGTCAATGCCGCCATCAACCGCAACAGGCCGGACACGCCGAGTAGCTGACGCCCGGCACCGCGCCGCACTCACTGCCACCAGCAGCGAAGACGGCACCGCCGAGCGCTGGGCGGGCACAAAGCCGCCGTTCCCGCCCGGACCGTTCGACAATCCCTAGGGCTGTTAGCTTGCCCGGCGGCGCATCGGGTCCTTGACAAGGAGAAACACATGACGACCGAGGACGACGACTGGGGCCCGCTGTTCGTCGGCTCGGTCATCGGGGGACGGAGCCCGGGCAACACCGGCATCGCCACGGCGATCGACCGGCTGTCGCAGATCGTCGAGGGCGTCGGGTGGACCGACCAGGGGGACGAGTCGGGCGTGGACGTGGTGTTCCACGTCGCCGGGCCCCTGCTCGACACCGAGTTCACGGGGGTACGGACCGGCCGGTATGCGCGGCCGCTCCGGCTCGTCGCCGTGCAGATCGCGGTGCCGGCCGACCTGGAGAACCGGCCGCCGGAGGAGGTGCTGCCGATGCTCGCCGACCATCTCGTCGGGGCCACCGAGCTGGCGGCCGCGACCCTGGCGAAACGTAAGAACGCGCTGCCCGTCCGGCTGGCGGTCGACGTCGCCCGGACGGCGTGGGAGGTGGCCCGCACCTGACGCCGGGTTGCGCACCGAGCAGGTCCACGAAGCACGGGGAGGACAAGATGGGCAAGGTCGAGCGCAGGCGGCCGGCGGCCCCGTCGGCCTGATCGCTGACACCGAGTACGGCGGCGCGGTGCTGCACACGTCGGTGGTGCCGGCGGCCAAGGTCCGGGCGGCGCTGTTCCGCACGACGGGATTCCCCACGCGAGGCGTTCGCGCCGGTGAAGTAACGCGTGCTGCGCTCGACCGCCGTCGGAGGCCAACAGTGAACTCAGCCGCGTTCACTGCCGCTGCGGTCGCGCGCGGCGGTGTAGGCGGCGTGCGCCCGGGTCAGGTCGTGGAAGCGGTAACGGCCGGCGGCCGGTTCGCGCAGCAGGTTGGCGTCCAGCAGCTTGTTGAGGATCTGGGTGGCGGAGACCGGCGTGGCGTTGAGCAGGGTGGCGGTGGCGTGCTCGTCGATGTCCGGGCCCGGGTGGCGGCCGAGCACCTGGTAGGCGTACTGCTGTTCCGGACTGAGCCGCTGGTACGACAGGTCGAGGGAGGCGGTGACGCTGCGCTGGCCGGCCTCCAGCTCGGCCAGGCGGTAACGCTTGTCGCGCAGCCGCTCGGCCAGGTGTGCCGGCGTCCACGTCGGGTGTGAGCGCAGCCTGGCCGCCGCGATCCGGATCGCCAGGGGCAGCCGGCCGCACAGCTCGACCAGTTCGGCCAGCAGGCCGGCCTCGTGCGCGCGCGGATCCACGCCGGCGCTGCGGGCGAAGAGCGCGACGGCGTCGGGGACGGTGAGCGTGTCGAGTGACAGCTGCCGGGTGTTGTCGAGTCCGGCCAGCTGGTGCCGGCTGGTCATCAGCACCAGGCATCCGGGTGAACCGGGCAGCAGCGGCGCGACCTGACTCTCACCGGCCACGTTGTCCAGCACGATCAGCACCCGCCGCCCGGCCAGCCGGGTCCGGTACAGCGCGGCCCGGCCGTCGGCGCCGGCCGGTATCTGCGGCTCCGTAACCTCGATGCCGCGCAGCAGGTGCGCGAGCGCCTCGGCCGGTTCCATCGGCTCCGCCCCGCCGGTGTAGCCGCGCAGGTCCAGGTGGAGCTGCCCGTCCGGGTAGCGGCCGGCGATGCGGTGGGCCGCCTCGATGGCGAGGGCGGTCTTACCGACGCCGGCCATCCCGTCGATCACGGTGATCACCAGGTCGTCGGCGTCGCCGGGGCGGTCGAGCAGCGCCAGTTCGTCGACCCGGCCGGTGAACGCCGGTGGGGGAGCGGGCAGCTGGCGCGGCGTCCACCGGGCGTGTGCCTCGGCGGCGGGCAGGGCGAGTGCCGGGTCGGCGGCCAGGATCTGCCGGTACAGCTGTTGCAGCTCCGGTCCCGGGTCGGCACCGAGCTTGTCAGCCAGGTGCTCACGGATGACGGCGTAGTGGTCGAGGGCGTCAGCGGGGCGGCCCGCCGCGTACAGGGTACGGATGTAGGCTGCCGCCAGCGACTCGGCGGTGGGCCGCTCGGCGGTCAGGCCGGCCAGCAGGGCCAGCACCGCACCGACCTCACCGATGCGTACGGAGGTGGCCGCCCATTCCTGTGCGGCGTCGACGTACTGCTGGTCCCAGGCCTGCCGGACAGTGGCGGCCCACTGTCCCGGCAGGTCGGCCAGCGGCGTGCCGCGCCACAGGCCCATCGCCTCGGCGAGCAGCCGCAGGCGTTCGTGGTCGTCGCCGTGGCGTTCGTGGGCCCGCTCGACGAGGCGCCGGAACCGTAGCGCGTCGACCTGGTCGGGTGCCACGTCCAGCAGGTATCCACCGGAGCGGCGCAGCACCCGGACCGGCGGATCCCCGTCCGTCTCCCCGTTCGCCTGTGCCGTGTCCAGCAGCCGTCGCAGCCGGCTCAGATGAACCTGCAGCGTCCGGCGGGCGCCACCGGGCGCCGCGTCCCACACGCGATCGATCAGACTTTCCGTGCCGATCAGGCGGCCGGCGTCGGCGGCGAGTGCGGTCAGCACCAGCCGCTGCTGTGGAGCGCCCGCGTCCAGCGCGCGCCCGGCGGCAACTATCTCGATCGGTCCCAGCAGCCGAATCTGCATCCCCCGCACCCCGCCGCTGCTCGTCCCCGCGCCATCCGCAGGCGGGCTACCTGCCCGTTAGCAAATCAGTAGCGATCTGTACATCGACGAGTCTGACCCTCTACCGGATACCGGCACAAGCCGATGTAGGTCGGATTCCCGACCAACTGCCGCGTATCGGTCGCTGCGCCTGAAGGGAAGCCGATGCGCCTGAGGGGAAACGGAGGCGGGATGCCGGCGGACACGACCTATCCCGGGGTCTATGTCGGGGAAAACTCCACCACGGTAGGTAACGGCACACCGGTGTCCACCGCGACGGCCGCGTTCGTCGGGTACACCCGGCGCGGCCCGCTCAACCAGCCGGTCCGGATCGGAGGCTTCGCCGAGTACGAGCGGTACTTCGGCGGGCCGAGCCGGCACGGTGCGGTCGGCACCGCGGCGCAGCAGTTCTTCGCCAACGGCGGCCTCGCCGCGGTGATCGTCCGAGTGATCAAGGAGGGCAGCGCCGACGAGGCGTCGGTGACGCTCCTCGCCCGCGACCGCCACGACGACCACGGCGATCACGACGACGACCATAACCACGATGATCATGACGACCACGGGCCCGGCCGTCCGCCCCGGCCCGGGCGCCCGCGTGACGCGGCCGCGGACGAGAGCGACCAGCCCGAGCCGCTCGACGACCAGGAAGCCGCCTCCGACCAGGACCCGCGTGACCGTCACGACCGCCCGCGGGATCGCCCGGTGCTCGAGGTGCACGCCAGGGAGCCGGGTCACTGGGGCAACGAGCTGCGCATCGTGATCGACCACGCGACGCGGGATCCGCACGACACCTTCAATCTGTACGTGCTGAACGGTCCCACGGGACACGAGTCTCACCGCGGCCTGTCGATGGACCCGGACCACGAGCGGTTCGCTCCCGACGTGATCAATGCGGCGTCGAAGCTGATCCGGGTGGCGGCGGTGGGACGGCGCCGGCCGAACCCGAACGGCACGCTGTCGCGCGAGTTCGACCGCGACCTGCCCGACCTCGACGGCGACGTCCGGGTGCGCATCGGCGACGAGGAACGCGAGTTCCGGCTCTATCGGCCGCACCACGACGGACCGCCGCCGCGGCACCTGCCGGAGCTGGCCGCGCTGCTGGAACGCAAGCTGCGGGCGCAGCCGGACCGGCCGGGCAGCACCGCGTTCGGCGGCGCGCGGGTGCGTGTCGTCGGCCGCCGGCTGCTGACCGTCGCCGGGTCGCGGGACGAGGCCGACGTGGTGCACTTCTCCGGCGACCACTGTGACCACCTGGGCCTGGAGGCGTTCGCCGCGCCGCCGGTCTTCGCCCTGTCCGGCGGTGACAACGGCGACCCGCCCGAGCCGGGCGACCTGATCGGCGACGAGACCGCCAAGACCGGCCTGCACGCGCTGCGCGACGTCGGGGACGTGAACCTGCTGAACCTGCCCGACCTGGCCGGCTGGGACTCGCTCGAGGACGCCTCCACAGTGCTGGCGGTCGCCGACCGGATCGCCCGCGAGCAGCGCATCTTCGTGCTGATCGACGCGCCCGCCGGATGGACCAGCGTGGCGGCCGCCCGCACCGGCGTCGAGCGGCTCGCAGCGGCGCGCAGCGACCACGCCGCCCTGTACTTCCCGCACCTGATCGTGGACGACCCGGTGTCCGGGCGGCCGTGTCCGGTGCCGCCCGCCGGCGCCGTGGCCGGGGTGATCGCTCGCACCGACGTCGAGCGCGGGGTGTGGAAGGCGCCGGCCGGCACCGCGGCCCGGCTGCGGGGGGTGCGCGCGCTCAGCGTGCCGCTCACCGACCGCGAGAACGGGCTGCTCAACCCGCTGGCCGTCAACTGTCTGCGGATCTTCCCCGGCACCGGGCCGGTGGTCTGGGGTGCGCGCACCCTGGCCGGGGCCGAGGACGAGCAGGCCGGCGAGTGGGCCTACGTGCCGGTGCGGCGTCTGGCGTTGCACCTCGAGGAGAGCCTGTACCGGGCGCTGCGCTGGGTCGTCTTCGAACCCAACAACGAGCAGCTCTGGCAGGCGATCCGGATGGACGTGGGCGCCTACCTGGACACGTTGTTCCGGCGTGGAGCGTTCGCCGGGCGTACGCCTCACGAAGCGTTCTTCGTCAAGTGCGACGCCTCCACGACGACCGAGGCGGACATCGACGACGGTGTCGTCAACGTCGTTGCGGGCTTCGCGCCGCTCGACCCGGCCGAGTTCGTGATCGTCACGATCCGGCAGGTCGCCGGGCAGCCCGCCTACTGAGCCACGTCCACCCCTGAAACCCGCCTGCTGCAGCCGAGGAGCGAAGGAATTCGATGGCCGAGTTCGAGGTCAACGCGCACCGGTTCGACCCGTACAAGAACTTCAAGTTCCTGGTCCGGTGGGACGGGCGTACGGTCGCCGGAGTCAGCAAGATCAGCCCGTTGAAGCGCACCACCGAGGTGGTCAAGCACCGCGACGGCGGCTCGCCCAGCTCGCCGCGCAAGTCGCCGGGCCGCTCCGAGTTCGAGGGCGTCACCCTGGAGCGCGGGGTGACCCACGACCCGGAGTTCGACCGCTGGGCCAACAAGGTCTGGCAGGTCGGCGCCGGGCTCGGCGCCGAGGTGTCGCTGGCCGACTTCCGCAAGAACATCATCATCGACGTGCTGAACGAGGCCGGCCAGGTCGCGGTCTCGCACCGCCTGTACCGCTGCTGGGTCAGTGAGTACCAGGTGGTCGGTGAGCTGGACGCCAACGCCAACGCGGTCGCCATCCAGAGCCTCAAGCTCGAGGTGGAGGGCTGGGAACGCGACTACGAGGTGCGCGAGCCGGTCGAGCCGTCGTTCACCGATCCGGCCTGATGACGCTCGACCTGCTGACCGCCTGGGAGCGGGGGCTGGCCTGCTCGGGACCTGCCCGCTCCCTGGCGCTGCACCACACGGCGCGTCCCGGGGCCCAGCCCGCCGAGCTGCTCGCAGCCCCGGTGGGCGAGCGCGACGCGGACCTGTACGCGCTGCGCCGTGCCCTGTTCGGCGACCGGATGGAGGTGCTCGCCGAGTGCGCGAGCTGCGGTGCGGCGCTGGAGTTCGACCTCGACGCGGCGGCGCTCTCCCGGCATCCCGACCGCGCCGGCGAGCCGTTGCGGGTGGCCGACGACGGCTGGGAGGTCGAGTTCCGGGCGCCCACCGCCGGCGACCTGGCGGCGGCCACCGATCGCCGGGAACTGATGGCGCGCTGCACGCTGGCCGCCCGGCACGACGGCCGGGCGGTGGCCGCCGACGAGCTGCCGGAGCACATCCAGCGGCGGCTGGCCGAGGCGGCCGAGCGGGTGGACCCGTCCGGCGACGTCACGGTGCGGGTCGCCTGCCCCGGCTGCGCGGCGATGACCCCGCTCCAGCTCGACATCGCCGCCTATCTCTGGACCGAGCTGGACTTCTGGGCTCGCGACCTGCTGCTCGACGTGCATGTGCTGGCCGGCGCGTACGGCTGGAGCGAGGCGGAGATCCTGGCGCTGAGCCCGCTGCGGCGCCGCTACTACCTGGAGCTGTGCGCCGATGCCTGAGCCGGACTACTTCGATCGGTTGCTGGCCCGCCGTGCCGGAGCGGTCGCGAGCCTGGCGCGGCCGCGGCTGGCCGGCCGCTTCGAGCGCGCCGAACCGCGCTGGACCGAGGTGACCGAGCAGCCGCAGGCGTCGCCGCCCGCACCGCATCCGGCCGCCGAGGCCGTCTCGCCGTCGTTGCCGTGGCGCGATCGCGTCGAGCGGCACGTCGAGATCCACACCGAGACCCCGGCAGCCCCGGCCGCCCTGCCGCCGCCGGCGCCTTCCCCCGTCAGCTCCCGGACGCTCCCCGGGCCGCCGCGACCGATCGCGGCACCGCACCCGCGGCCGGCGGCCGCTCCCCGGATCACGCCCACGCCGCCGGCAGTGTCCGCCGGGGTCCGCCCGTCGCCACCCACCGCGACCCGGGCCGCGAGCCAGGACGGTCGGGCACCCACCGTGCGGGCGATGCCGAGGGCAGATCGAAACCCGGGCGTACGGCGCAGCGCCGTCCAGCCGCCGGCCATCCGCCGCCGGGAACGCCCCGCTGAGCCGGCCGTGCACGTGCGGATCGGCCGGCTGGAGGTGCGCGCCGCGGGCACCGGTGCCGGCCGGGCACCCGCCCGTGCCGCGCGGCCCGGCCGGCAGTCCCCGTCGGTGAGCCTGACCGACTACCTGACCGTGGGGAGGCGTCCGTGAGCAACGCCCTGGCCATCGCGACCGTCACTCAGGCGCTGGCGATGCAGATCGAGAACCACCTGCCCCCGGAGATCGACTTCGCGGTGTCCGTGCAGACCCGCCGCCCGCACACCGAACCGCCCAGCGAGCCGGCGATCACGGTCTTCTGCTACCAGGTCACCCCGGACGTGGCGATGCGCAACGCCGACCTGCCCACCCGGGCCTCGGACGGCACGCTGGTGGCCCGCCCCACCGCCGCGCTCGACCTGCACTACCTGATCAGCGCCTACGGCGAGGAGAACGAGCTGGTCGGCCAGCGGCTGATCGGCAGCGTGATCCGCACCCTGCACGAGCTCCCGCTGCTGCCGCGCGACGTGATCGAGGAGGCGGCGCAGCGGCCGTACCTCGACGGCAGCGATCTCGCCGAGTCGATCCAGCGGGTGCGGCTCACGCCCACGCAGATGGACGTGGACGAGACCTCGAAGCTGTGGGGGATGTTCAACCAGACCCCGTACGTGCTCTCGGTGGTCTATCAGGCGGCCCTCGTGCTGATCGAGGGTCGCGGGGTGCCGGGGCAGCGGCCGCCGGTCCGGGAGCGAACGGTCACGGTGAACGCCGGTGGCTGAACGGGCCCGCGAGTCGGCGGACACGAGCGGCGGCGAGGTGGCCCTGGCCACCGCCGTCCGTTCCGTGCTGGCCCGCCTCGACGCCCACGCCGCCGGCCCGGCACAGGCTCCTGAGCAGAGCGAGGACCCCGCCCTGCCGTCTCTCGACATGCTGGTGGACTGCTTCGGCCTGACCCGGTTCGAGCGCGCTGTCCTGCTTCTGGCGGCCGCCGCCGAGCTCGAACCCACCACCGGCAGCCGGTGTGCCGGAGCCGCCGGCGACCCGGAGCGGACCTACCCGACGTTCGGCCTCGCGCTGGCCGCCCTGCCCGAACCGCACTGGAGCGCGCTCACCCCGGTTGCGCCGCTGCGCCGCTTTCGGCTGGTCGAACCCGCCGACGAGACCCGGCTGACCGGCTCGCCGCTGCGCATCGACGAACGGGTCCTGCACTTCCTGGCCGGCACGCCCTATCTGGACGCCCGGCTGCACGGCATGCTGCGCCCGGCAGCCCCGCCGGACGACCTGCCACCCACCTATCGGCGGACCGCCGAGCAGGTCGCGACCGGTCTTGCCGACGCCGTGCCGCGTGTCGACCTGACCGGCGGGCCGCGCCGGGTCCGTACCGACATCGCCGCCGCGGCGGCCGCGCTGCTCGGTCTGCACCTGTACGTGATGCCCACCGCCGACATACCCACCGACCCGGCCGACCGCGACCGGCTCGCCCGGCTGTGGCAGCGCGAGGCGATCCTGCTGCCGGCCGTCCTGCTGGTGGAGACCGGCCCGATGGACCGGGGCCAGTCCTCCGCCGCCGACGCGTTCCTGGCCGCCGCGGCCGTTCCGCTGGTCGTGACCGGTGACGACCCCCGGCACACCGGCGAGCCGCGCGGTCAGCGGGTCACCGTGCCGCCGCTGCCCGACCGCGAGCAGCTCGCGATCTGGCGCGACGCCTTCGCCGGTGTCGACGGCCTCGCCGACGAGCAGGTGCGCGACCTGGTCGCCCAGTTCCAGCTGCCGCCGCACACTGTCCGGTCGGTCGCCGCCACGGTCCGCCGGGACCTGGCACAAACCTCAGCGCGGCAGGACGCACCGGCCGCGGGCGACGAGCCGGCCGCCACGACGGCCGCGGCGGTGGCGTGGCGGGCCGGCCTGGCCGAGGCGCGGATCGGCCTGGACGAACTCGGCCGCCGGATCGAACCGTCGGCGGGCTGGACCGACCTGGTGCTGCCCGAACGCCAGACCGCCGTCCTCCGGGAGATCACCGCCCACGTGCGCCGGCGTGCCGTCGTCCATCAGGAGTGGGGCTTCGCCCGGACGCTGCGCCGCGGGCTGGGCGTCACCGTGCTGTTCGCCGGCGGCTCGGGCACCGGCAAGACGCTCGCCGCCGAGGTGATCGCCGGCGAGCTGGGCCTCGACCTGTTCGTCATCGACCTGTCCCAGGTGGTGAGCAAATACATCGGCGAGACCGAGAAGAACCTGCGAGCTGTCTTCGACGCCGCCGAGCAGGGCGGGGCGGTGCTGCTCTTCGACGAGGCCGACGCGCTGTTCGGCAAGCGCAGCGAGGTCAAGGACAGCCACGACCGCTACGCCAACCTCGAGGTCAGCTACCTGCTGATGCGGATGGAGGCGTACCGCGGGCTCGCGGTGCTGACCAGCAACATGAAGCAGGCCCTCGACCCGGCGTTCCTGCGCCGCATCCGGTTCGTCGTCGACTTCCCGTTCCCCGGCGAGCGCGAGCGTGCCGAGATCTGGCAGCGCGTGCTGCCCGAGGAGACCCCGGCCAAGGGCCTCGACCCGCGGTTGCTGGCCCAGCTGACGGTGGCCGGCGGCTCGATCCGCAACATCGCCCTGTCGGGTGCTTTCCTGGCCGCCGAGGAAGGCGACAAGCTGCAGATGCGGCACCTGCTCGCGGCCGCCCGCACCGAATATTCCAAGCTCGAACGCTCGCTGACCCCGGGGGAGGTGCGCGGATGGGTCTGAACCGCGACGTTCACGTGGAGATCGGCGAGCTGGTGTTCGACGGTTTCGACCGCCCGCTCGACCCTGAGCTGGTGTCGGCCGCGTTCACCACCGAGCTGACCCGGCTGGTGCGCTCGCACGGCGTACCCCTTGCTCTTGGTCCGGAAAAAGCTCGCGACCTGGACGTGCTCGCCGGGCTGCCGCCGCTCGGACCCGCGGCTTCGCCGCACGAGCTCGGCGTGGCGCTGGCCAGGTCGGTGCATGCCGGCCTGAGCGGTCAGGGTCAGCAAGCACGAGACCGCGCGGTACGGGGGGAGCGATGAGCACCGCCCGAGCCGCTCAGGAGCGGCAGTCCACCGGCCGGGACGGCAAGCGCCGCAAGCCGAACCGCACCGGCACGCGCCCCGCGCCCGAGCCGAAGAGCATCGTCAGCGGGGCCGGGCAGCCGCTCGACCTCAGCGTGCGGCGGGAGGCGGAGGAGCGGCTCGGTCACGACTTCACCAGGGTGCGGCTGCACACCGACCGGGACGCGGACGCCCTGACCACGCTGCTCGGAGCGGACGCCGTCGCCGTCGGGCAGGACATCTTCTTCCGGGCCGGGGCGTTCCAGCCGGGCACCGCGGACGGTCGGCGGCTGCTCGCGCACGAGCTGCTGCACACCGTGCAGGACCCGCAGGGGCTCGGGGCGTTGCGAGCCGGCCGGGACGACGGCGCGGTCAGCCTGGCCGCGCAGCCCGCGGAGCAAGCGGCGGAGGAGACCGCGCAGCAGGCGGAGGGGCCGGAGGACGTCGAGGTCACGCCGGAGGCGCCGACGCCCGGCTGGATGCGCTATGCGACGGTCACCGCGGACCGGTTGCGCGGGGAGCGGCTGGACCCGGCGACGCTGCCGGACCGGCTGGCCGCGAACATTCTGCGGACGCTGCGCGGCGACCCGGCCGACTGGTCCAAGCGGACCCGGGTCCAGCTGGCCCGGCTGCCGGAGGGCCTGGTGGAGCCGGTGCTCGACCGCCTGGAGCGGCGGCTGCTGAGCACCGAGTACGAGCGGGTGCTCGACTTGCTGGACCAGGCCGGCGACGACGTCGACGTCGAGGCGGGTGCGCACGACGCGCCGGCGGCTGAACCGGACGCGGCCGCGCAGTTGTGGTGGGAGCGGGAGACCGCGGCCCGGCGTGAAGGTGAGGAGCGGCGCCGGGAGCAGCGGGCCGATCCGGCGCCGGGGCCGGAGAAGGAGCTGGTCGCCGGCCCTGGGGCGGTCGGCAGCACGCCGCGCAACGGTGGGGTGCCGGGCGACCGGGTCACGCCTCAGGGCGGAGCGGAGTCGCGCACCCCGGCGACGCCCCAGCCGGCCGCCGCATCGGCGCCGGCTGCCTCCTCCGCCGCGCCGACCTCCGCCGCGCCGACCTCCTCCGCGCCGGCCTCGTCCGCGCCGGCCTCCTCCGCCGCGCCCGGCCGGCAGGAGTCGAAGGCGGGCACCGAGGCGCCCGTGGAATCGGCCCCGCAGCGGGAGGCGCCGGTCGCGGGCCCGGAGGAGTCTGCGGCGCGGAACCGGCCGGCGGCGGCCGAGGCGGTGGCCGCGACCCGGCAGGTGAAGCCCGAGGACAAGCGCGGGCTCGACGTGCCGACCGGCTCACCGGCCGTCACCGGTGCCGGAACCCAGCTGCCGGGCGGCGCGGCCACCCTGGATCCGGTCCGCAACCAGGACGTCGAGGGCTTGGAGGAGGAGCCGCCCGCCGAGTCACCGCCCACCCACCAGTCCGAGGTGGACGTCGGCGGCGGGGAGCCGAGCGCCTGGGACATCACCCTGCGGCCGGAGGACTTCCTGCCGGCCCAGGACCCCGACGTGTCCGGGATCCCCACCGCCGACCGGGTCGACGAGGCCACCGGCGCCACACCGCCGATGCCGTCGTTCCCGGCGCCACCGGTCACCCGGGCTGACCAGGTGCAAGCAGAACGCGACGCGGAGGACGCCGAGGACGCCCGCGACGAGGCGGCGGCGGCCGAGGCCGAGCGCCAGCCGGCCGAGCCGGAGCGGCCCCTGGAGCAGGAGCCGCCGGACGCCGAGTCACTCGAGCCGATCGCCGCCGCGCCGCCTGGCCCGGCCGCCGCGTCACCGGTACCCACCAGCGGCGCGGATCCGAAGGCCGGGCCGGTGGACGCGCAGGTCACCGTGCAGGCCTCGGCCGGCAGGTCGGAGGGCGGCAGCCCCGAGAGCGAACAGGCCGCCAAGCAGGAGCAGGGCACACCGGCGGCCGGCGATCAGGTCCGAGCCGCCCCGGAGAAGGCGCCGCAGCAGCCGGCCAGCGGCCAGGCCGCGCCGGCTCCAGTTGAGCACACCCCGGATCCCGGCGGGTCCGGCAGCGCCCCGGCAGCGCCGGTGGCCGAACCCGCACCGGTGGCCGAACCTGCACCGGCCGCTCCCGCCGAGGTCGCGACCGCACCGGCGCCCATCGCGGAGCAGACGACCGTACGCGAAACGCCGTCACCGCAAGCGACGCCGGCCCCCCGCGCCGCCGCTCCGGACCCTGTTCCCACGTCGGAGCCCGGTCTTACGGCCGCACCCGGCGGGGCCCCGCAATCGTCGCCCGCCCCGGGTGGGCGGTCCGGCGGCAGCGCGGCAACGCCGCCCCGGCGAGCGGCGAAGGAGTCCGCGCCGGCCCCGAACCTGTCGACGGTGTCGCCCGAGGCCGGACTCGCCACCGCCGCGCAGCTCGAACCGCACCGCGCCCTCGAGTCGATGACCAGCGTGGGCAGCGCGGCCGACCGGACAGTCGGCGACGAGCACAAGAACCTGGCCGCCGCCCCGCCGTCGATGCAGCGACCGGCCGGCGCACCGCAGACCCTGTCCGGCGCCCCGAAGACCGACGCCCCGGTGCAGTACTCACAGGATCCGGCGCAGCGCTCGCAACCGCCGAACCAGGAGAGGGCCGAGGTCACCGGCGCCCGGCAACCCGAGGGGCCGATCGAGGCGGAGAAGGAGGAGGGCCCGAGCGGCTGGGACACGTTCAAGATGGCGCTCGGCTTCGTCGGCGGCAAGGTGGCGCAGTTCTTCGGCTTCGAGGTCGATCCGACCGAGCTGGCGGCCAAGTTCGCCGGCCTGCCGACCAAGGACGAGGCGCTGAAACAGGCCATGGCCGGCAACGCCCCCGGGGTGAACGCCGGCGCCGCCGCCGAGCAGACCTCCGGCGAGCAGGGCGCCGCCGTCGACACCAAGGGCCAGGACACGGTTTCCGCGGGTCGCGACGATGCCGGCCGCGGCATGGGCGAGGACCAGGTCTATCCCGACGTCCCGCCGGAGCAGATGCAGTCCGACGTGCCCGCCCGGTCCGGCGGCGCCCCGGTCGCTGCGGGCAGCGCGCCCACCGGCGTCGTGCCTGCCGAGGCGGCCTCGAAGGTGGCCGAGCACGACAACGGACCGGCCATCCAGGCCTCGTTCCAGCAGGGTCAGCAGGGCATGTCGCAGAGCCGGCAGGCCAAGGACCAGGGCTTCCGCGAGTCGCAGACGCGCCACCGGTCCAAGGTCGACACCGAGATCCGGGTCAACACCGAGAGCCAGCGCAACGAGCGGGACGCCGCGTTCGGCGACGTCGAGGCCCAGCGCACGGTGTGGCGCCGCGACCAGGACACCGAGCTGTCCAGGCTCGGCACCAAGAAGACCGACCGGCAGACCAGGGTCCGCAAGGACGTCACCGACCGCGAGAAGAAGGCCGACGACGACGTCGCGCGGGAGAAGACCGGCAGCGACAAGAAGATTCGCGACGAGGCCGGCAAGGCCGAGCGCGAGGCGAACCAGAAACGCGACACCGCCGTCCAGGACTCCGGCAACTGGGTGACCAAGGCCTTCGACTGGCTCAAGAACAAGGTCATCGAGATCAAGAAAGCGATCGTACGGGTGATCCGTGCGGCCCGGGACGCTGTCGTGGGCTTCATCAAGAACTTCAAGGAGACGGTGGAGCGCTGGATCAACGAGGCGCGCACCTTCATCGTCGACACGATCAAACGACTGATCGAGGACCTGATCGAGTTCGCGAAGGCGATGGTGCGCGCGATCATCGACCTGGCCAGGAAGATCCGCAACCTGATCACCAACCTGATCAAGGCCGCGATAGACCTGGTCAACCGGCTGGCCGAGCAGCTCAAGCGGATCGTCAAGGACCTGCTGGACAGGTTGGGCCGGCTGCTGGGCGACCTCTTGAAAGTTCTGTTCGAGGCATTGATGACCGCTGTCAGGGCGGTGGTCGACGCGCTCAAGCACTACCTGGCGATGGCGTCGCAGCTGTTGGGGATGCTGGGCACCTTCCTGTTCGTCGCCGTCGACTTCCTGTCGGACCCGGGCGGCTGGCTGAGCGGCGCCAAGAACTCAGCGGTGGACGGCGCGAAGAACCACCTGTTCCGTGAAGTGAAGGCGGCGGTCAAGCAGTGGTTCCAGTCCAAGATCGAGGAGGTCCTGGGCGTCGGCAAGGCGGTCATCGACACCCTGATCAAGGGCGGCTTCACCCTGGAGAAAATCGTCAAGGAGACCTGGGACGCGATCGTCCCGATGCTCCCCTTCATCATCGGCGAGATCGTCATCACCAAGGTCATCGCCAAGCTGATCCCGGGCGCGGGCTGGGTGATGGCGGTGATCGACGCGATCAAGGTGGCGATCGGCGCTCTGGGAGAGATCCTGCGCGCGATGGGCGCGGTGCTGGCCTGGCTGATCTCGGTCCGCCAAGGCGGTGCGGGGGTGTTGTTCGCCAAGGCGGTCGCTGCCGGCATCGTCGCGCTGCTCGAGTTGGCCTATGAGGCTTTGCTCAGCGGCATCGGCAAGTACGTGGCCAAGGTGGGCAAGCGCCTGAAGGGTGTCGCCCAGCGCATGACCAGGGACAAGAACCGCGCCGGGCAGGGGCCGCGCAAGGAGGGCGAGCCGGAGTCCGGCGGCACGAGGCAGGACGGTGACGGCCCGCGGGCGGCGCAACGGCCGGGCGGTCCCGGGAAGCCGGGAACTCTGCCGCGGCCGGCCGGCGTGGGACCTCGTCCGACCTCAGGCACTGGAACCCGCCCGGCCGGTGGCCCGGCCCGCCGGCCCGCCCCGGCCCCGTCAGGACCGCTCCGCACGCGGCCGGGAGAGAAGGCGGCCGGAGCACCGGACCGGCCGAAGGGCCGCCCAGAGACGGCACCGGCCGGGGTGCGCCCCGACGGGGCGCGCCCGGACGGCACCCGTCCGCCGGCGCCCACGCCCGCCACCGCACCGAGGAAGCCCGTGCCCGCCACCGCCAAGGACAAGGACGGTCGGCCGAAGACCGAACAGGACGAGCGACCGAACCCTCGGCCGACCCCGCCGCCGAGACCCCGGCCGAAGGCCGAGATGACCGCGAAGCCAAAGGAGCCGGCGCGTACCAAGCCGAAGGACGAGGATCCGAGCGCGCCCAAGCCGAGGAGTGACGGGGACGAGCGGACCCCGGGCGGGCCGAAGGACGGGGACGGCGCCGGGCCGAGGCGCGACAAGGACGACACCGTGCCGGGCAGGCCGAAGGATCAGCGAAGGCCGCAGGGCCGAAGCGACATCACGTTGCCCAAGGACAGGCAGGACAAAAAGGAGCATAAGAAGCAGCGCGAGGAAGAGGGCAAGGACAAGAGGCTCCGGGAGATCGTCGCGCGTATCCGCCCGCGGATCGAGGGCAGATTGAAACGGGGGATTCTCGAGCGCGACCACATCCAATTCCTGGCTCAGTTGCGCTCCTGGTACCGGCTGACGGCGTTGTTCAAGCGAGGTGCCGAGGATTTCAGTGTCCGGGCAGTGCTCAATCCGGAGATGGAGGCGGCCGACGGAGTGACGGAGCGCAGCGTGCCCACCGATAGGGACGAGCCGCTGCAATACCCGCCCACCGACGACCGCAGTCTGTTTACCGAAGGTCTGCCGAGGAGCTTCGAGCACAGATTCATCAACCCTGAGTGGTCCACTGGTGGCCAGCACCCTTATGGCGATCCGAGGAACCGGGCAATCAATTATCCCGGTTTCCGGCACATTTATCAGCGAGATGCCAACGGGGACGAGATCCCCGGCGCGGCCGATCTGCAGAACGCCATGGGATCATTCAAATGGAGCGCGATGCACCTGCTGCCCAGAGAGTTGGGCGGTCCCGCCGCGGGTTCGAACATGATTCCCGCACACCTGCACATCAACTCGGACTTCTACTGGGCCTTTGAAATCGATGCTATCCGGGCATTCGGTCTGAAGAACCAGGATCGGGAAGTAGGCCGGTACAGCGTTCAGGTGACTCCCTATACGGGGCCGGATCACGGTTACCCCAACGGTATCCCTGAGGGCTTCGCGGAATCCATCACCGCGAGATGGTCGAGGTACGAACACACGGGGGAGGGGAGCGGTAAGGACCCGGGTGAGTGGACGCCCCGGCCGTGGGCAAAGTCCAAGAGTCTCAGGTTGCCTCCGCCGCCTACGGGGAAACAGGCGGTGATCAATATCAACACGGAGACATCATTGGCGAATCTTCGAGGCGCGGTGGCGCGGAATGACGAGATCGTTCTGGCAATCCTCGATCTCAGGCCTTTCGAGAGCCTGGACCACATGAAGCGCGAATTGACTCACTACCTGGTGCCTGATACCGGTGAGCCGATCGAGGGTCTGGACGAACAGATGAAGAAGATAGAGAGTCGGCACAGCAGATACTTTATCATCGGATAGATTGCTAGGTGACTGAAATGCGTGCGCCGAATGATTTGGAGGAGCGTCATGTGGCGTCGCTCGCTGAAATACGCAGTGCCGCTTCGATCAATGTGATCGACGAGTCCTGTGGTGAGATCGGTCCTGGGTTCACGGCTGTGCGGCGACTGACGATGTTCAACCCTGACTGGGGGGATCTGCAGCTGGATCGCGAAATGCTCGAAACGCCACTTCGATTCTCGGAGATCGCGGTTCATTGGGAGTCGGAGGATAATTTTCCGGGACTGTCCGGGGAATATCGGGTTCCGTCGCCGATGGATATTTTGGGGCAGGAACCGATCCCGGAGGCAAGTGCCAGACCCAACGAATTCCAACGTGATTTCATTGCGGAACTCCGCTACATCGACGAGGCTTATAACTCGTCCCGAGGATGGATGACGTACCTGCAGATGAGACCTGGCTCTTCGCCGCTCGCCGTGTGGTTCCAGGACCTGGTTGCTATCGAACACCCGCCCTATCCAGTGGGATTCGTTAAACTCGACCTCACCTACGGGCGGTACATGGACGCGCTGGTGCTGACCAAGGGTGTGCACGGATGGCAGTACCTTTTCGCCGACCTGTCTCTCCGAGATGTCGTTCTCGAGGAGACTTCCCGGCGCTTACAGACGATGATTGAAGCCTTCCCTCTCCTCTTTCCGGGTCATGACTATGCCGACTTGGCCGCGCGGCTGGAGGAGCGGCTGTGACCACGTTCGCAGACATACCGAGAGCGATTCGGGCGGGGATCGTGGTGGTGGATCCCGAGAGCGGGACGCCGCAGCGGGTCATCGTCATGCAGTTCAACCCGGACACGCTCGAACGGTCGATTCAGGCGCAGGCGGCCGGGGGGACCGCGGACCCCAGCGGCAGCGGCACCGACGGCGACCGCAACGAAGCGCTCCGGCTCAAGGGGCCCGCCGAGGAGCAATGGAAATTCACCGCCGAGATCGACGCCACCGATCAGCTGGACGTCGCCGCTCCCGACGGGATCCACCCGCAGCTCGCGGCGCTGGAGATGCTCATTCAGCCGACCACCGCCCAGCTGCGCGAGTCCATCGCGCAGAGCCGGCGCGGCGCCATCGAGGTCAGCCCGATCGAGATGCCGCTGACGCTGTTCACCTGGGGCGACAAGCGGATCATGCCGGTCCGGCTGACCGAGTTCTCGGTCAACGAGCAGGCTTTCGACGTCAACCTCAACCCGATCCGCGCCTCGCTGAGCCTCAGTTTCAAGATTCTGACCGTCAGCGACCTGCCGGACGGGCATCCCGGTGCTGACTTCTATCTCGCGCACCTGGCGATGAAAGAGCAGCTGGCCCGGCGGGCGGTGAGCTGATCATGCCGGAGCCCTATCAGGCCGCCTACGACGCCATTCCCGGCGCCGGGCGCTACCCGCGGACCAGCCGGTACGCCGATGCCGAGATCGCCGTGCACACGCTGCCGGACGGTACCGAGGTGCGGTACGCCAAGCATCGCCTGCTGCCGCCAATGCGCGAGGGCACAGCCGGACACGTCGTGACCGCCGGTGAGCGTCCCGACCATCTGGGACAGAAGTATTTCGGTGACCCGGGGCAGTGGTGGCGGATCGCGGACGCCAACCCGGTGCTGGACCCGCGGGAGCTGACCGCCGAGGCCGGGCGCCGGATCTCCGTACCGAAGGCGGGGTCGGACTTTGCCTGACGAACCGTTCGGGCGTGGCCCGCTTCATCTGAATCTCAGCATGGGTCGCGACCTGCCCCGGCCGATCCCGCCGGAGGTCGGCGACGGGCTGCTGTCCGCGCAGATCACCGCGACGGCGGGGGAGCGCAGCGGGTTCCAGCTCGCTTTCGACCTGACGAAGAGCGGGCCGATCGCGCGGCGTTACCTGCCGGAGCGCTTCTTCCACCCGCGTACCCGGGTGGTGATGACCACGACGCTGCGCGGCATCCCGACGGTGATCTTCGACGGGTTGATCACCCGGCAGGAGGTGGGGGCGAGCAACCGGCCGGGGCAGTCCACGCTGACCGTCACCGGGGAGGACCTGACGCTGGCGATGGACCTGGAGGAGCGCGCGGAGGGCTTCCCCAACCTGGCGCCGTCGCAGCGGGCCGAGATGATCCTGCGCCGGTACGCGAGTCTCGGCATCACGCCGCGGGTGATCACCGAGCAGGTGCCGCAGCCGCCGGACGCGACCGAGCGGATCGATTTCCAGAGCGGCACCGACCTGCAATATCTGAACCAGCTGGCGCGGGCCAACGGCTACACGTTCTACCTCGAGCCGGGGCCGGAGCCGGGACGGTCGACCGCGTACTGGGGGCCGCAGATCCGGACCGGGCAGCGGCAGCACGCGCTGTCGGTCAACATGGACGCCAACTCGACGGTCGACCAGCTGACCTTCGCGTACGACGGGCTGGCGCGCGAGGAACCGACCGCCCTGGTCCAGGATCCGGCCACCCGGGAGATCGTCCAGCTGCCGCAGCCGTCGATCGACCCGCTGCGCCCGCCGCTGGGCCGGGACCCGACCGAGGCGCTGAAGCGGCCGAGTCTGCGCAACATCGCGAAGCTGAGCACCGCGCAGGCGCAGGCCGAGCTGCTGGCCCGAGCCGCGACCTCGGCGGACGCGATCGCCGGGTCGGGGTCGCTGGACGTCACCCGGTACGGCTACGTGCTGCGCCCCCGGGAGCTGGTCGGCGTGCGCGGCGCGGGAGTCGCGTACGACGGCGACTACTACGTCACCTCGGTCACGCACACGCTGCGGCCGGGGACGTACCTGCAGAACTTCACGATTTCCCGCGAGGGAATGGTCGCCCGCAGCGACACCGTGCGGCCCTAGGAGAGCTGATGCCGGAACCGACCAACCGATTCCTCGGGAAGTACCGGGGCCGGGTCGCTGATAACGCCGATCCGCGGCGCATCGCGCGGATCCGGGCCGAGGTGCCCGACGTGCTGGGCCGCGAGGTGTCCACCTGGGCGCTGCCGTGCCTGCCGTTCACCGGCGAGGGCTTCGGGCACTTCACCGTGCCCGCCGTCGGCGCCGGTGTGTGGATCGAGTTCGAGCAGGGCGACCCGAGCCACCCGATCTGGTCCGGCACCTGGTTCGGCGAGGCGGACGAGCTGCCGCCCGACGCCCGGGCCGCGCAGGAGACCGAGCCGCCGAGCCGGCCGGTGGTGATCCAGACCGGGGCCGGCCACAAGCTGTTGATCTTCGATACGCCGGGCGGCGGCATCCTGCTGGCGGCCGGCGGCTCGCGGATCCGGATCGACGGCGGCGGGGTGCGCATCGAGGACGGCGCCGGCGGCATCTCGATCACCAACGGCAACGTCGACATCAACGGCCAGATCTTCCCCCGGAGGTGACCTGTGAGAACCGACATCGCGTTCCCGTTCCGCGCCGGCGTGCGCGGGCGAACCGCCGGGGCGACGTACGACGAACACGTCCGTGACCTGATCGAGCAGCTGTTGTTCACCGGCCCGGGCGAGCGGCCGATGCGGCCCGACTTCGGTTGCGGCCTGCTGGACCTGGTGTTCGCGCCGACCGGCCCGGAGCTGATCGCGGCGCTGGAGCTGTCGGTGCGGGCGAGCCTGCAGCGGTGGCTGGGTGACCTGATCGAGGTGCGGTCGCTGGACATGACGGTCGCCGGCGGCACTGTGCGGGTGTGTCTGGCCTACACGGTCCGGCGCACCGGCGCCGCGGCCGAGGAGATCTTCGAGGGGCGAGCATGAACAGGCGCGCGGCGATCCGGGCGGCCCACCACAACGGGGTGGACGAGGTCGAGGTGAGCGACGACGGGCTGCGGCTGACCGTCACCTTCCTCGGCCGGGCACCGGACGAGCTGCGACCGGGGAACGTCCGCATCGACGGCGGCCGCCGGGTCACCGGCATCACGGCCGTCGAGGTGTCGGTGGAGCGCGCCGGCGATCCGGAGGCCGACGACCGGCTGCACGTCACCGTCGACCGGCCCGGCGACACCTCGCGATACCGGTTGTCGCTCGTCGAGACCGACGCCCACGGACGCCCCGGCACCCGCCCGTACCCGGGTCTCGACCAGCGCTATTACGGCGCCGGCTTCCGGTTCTGGCCGCAGCTCGGAACTCCGTTCGACCACACCGGCCCGGGGGAGCAGGGCCCGGCGGCGCCGGCCCCGGTGATCGACTACACCGCCCGGGACTACGACTCGGTCCGGCGGCTGCTGCTGGACCGGCTGGCGCTGACGATTCCCGGCTGGGTCGAGCGCAACCCGGCCGACCTCGGTGTCACGCTCGTCGAGCTGCTCGCGTACACCGCTGATCAGATCTCCTACCAGCAGGACGCGGTAGCCACCGAGGCCTACCTGGACACCGCCCGCCGCCGGGTCTCGGTCCGCCGGCACACCCGGCTGATCGACTACCCGATGCACGACGGCGGCAACGCCCGCGCCGTCGTGGTCGTGAAGGTTGCCGAACCGGTCACCCTGCGGCCCGGGGAGTACCGGTTCGCGACCGCGGTGCCGGGCGCCACCACCGCCGCGGTCATCGACGACCGGGACCTGGCCGGACCGGCCGGGTCCGGCGGTGTGGAGATCTTCGAGCCGCTGGACCGGCACCCGGTGCGGCTGGACCCGGACCACGACGCGATCCCGCTGTGGATCTGGGACGGCGAGGAGGACGTCCTGCCGGTCGGCGCCACCGCGGCGACGCTTCGCGACGGCTGGGCCGGATCGGACCGGAGCCGGCGGGCACTGTCGCTGCGCCCCGGCGACGTGCTGGTTCTCGAGGCGGAAGAACACCACCAAGCGGTACGCCTGGAAACCGTCACGCCGGGCATGGACCGTCTCGTCGGCCGGCCGGTGCTGGAGGTCACCTGGTCGCGGGCGGACGCGCTCACCGCCGCGCTGCCTCTCGCCGGGACGGTCGCGCACGGCAACGCGATCGTCGTGGACCACGGCCGGTCGGTCACCGAGCGGCTCGGCGCCCCGTACGTGCTGCCGCCGGGGGCGGTGCGGTGGCCGGTCACCCAGGCCGCGCCCTACCCGCTGCCGGAGCACGTCTGCGCCGGTCAGGCCGCGCATCTGGCGAGCATTCCGGAGCGGGTGCGGGCCCGGCTGTCCGACCTGTGGCGCAGCGCCGGCGACCGCGACGGCCTGTCCGACGCCGAGGTCGACGAGCTGGCCGCGCTGTTCGGCCTGGGCCACCGGGACCTGGCGGCCCTGCGCGAGGACCCGGTCCGCGCGCTGGGCGACCTGATGCGCCGCTCGACCCGGCTGCTGGCCGGCAAGCGGCGGCGCCTCGACGTGCTGGCAGCCCGGGCCCGGGCCGGCACCGTCCTGCCGGCGCACGTCGCCGACGAGATCGAGCAGAGCTGGGGCCGGCGGTACGTGGGTGGCCTGCACCCCGGCGATCCGGTGCTGCACGGCCCGATGGCCGCGCTGGCGGGCGACCCCCGGCTGGCTCTGCCGGACGTCACGGCGCACCACCGCGGCCACACCTGGACACCCCGGCGCGACCTGCTCGACAGCGGGCCCCGCGACCGGCACTTCGTCGGCGAGCTCGGCGACGACAACCGGCTGACGCTGCGGTTCGGCGACGGCCGGTACGGCGCCACCGCACCGGAGGAAAGGCCGCCGGACGGAAAGGTGCCGGAGGCGAAACTGGAGGTCCGGTACCGGCTGGGCGGCGGAACGGCCGGCAACGTCGGCGCCGGCGCGATCGCCCACCTGGTCCTCACCCACGACCCGAGCCTGCCGGACCGGGAGCTCCCGCCGGTGCTGGCCGTGCGCAACCCACTGCCCGCGACCGGCGGCACCGCGCCGGAGCCGGTCGAGCAGGTCCGCCACCTGGCGCCGCTCGACCTGCGGCGCCGCCGCCTGCGCGCGGTGACCGCCGCCGACTACGCCGAGCTCGCCTCGGCCCTGCCCGGTGTGCAGCGCGCGGCCGCCGAGCTGCGGTGGACCGGCAGCGTCACCGAGGCGCACGTCGCGGTGGACGCCGCCGGCACCGGCACCCCGTCGCGGCAGCTTCTCGACGAGGTCGCGCACCGCCTGGAGGCCTACCGGCGCATCGGCCACGACCTGGTGGTCGGGCCCGCCCGCACGATCCCGCTGGACATCGCCGTCGAGGTGCGCACCGCCCCCGGCCATCAGCGGGGCCGGGTCGTCGCCGAGCTGTACCGCCGGCTGCTCGCCACCTTCCGGCCCGACGCGGTGAGCTTCGGCGACCCGGTGCGGGGCAGCCGGCTCACCGCCCTCGCCGCGTCGGTGACCGGCGTCCGTAGCGCCCGGGTGACCCGGTTGCGCCGCCAGTTCGAGGCCGGCGCCGGGGAGCTGGCGGCCGGCCTGCTGCGCCTCGGCCCGCTGGAGATCGCGCGGTGCGACAACGACCCGGACCGGCCCGACGGCGGCCGCCTGGTGATCACCCTGACCGACGGAGGCGAGTGACGTGGACACCCCCACCGGCCACGCTGCGTTCCTGGCCGCCATGCTGGACCGGCTGCCGGAGCACCCGGCGTTGCGCCCGCTGACGGTGCGCACCACCGACGACCCGGCCGTCGCCCTGCTCGACGCGGCGGCCGTGGCCGGCGACCTGCTGAGCTTCCACTCCGCGCGGATCGCCGCCGAGGGCTATCTGCGGACCGCCGGCGACCAGCGGTCGCTGGGTCTGCTCGGCCGCCTGGTCGACCACCGTCCGCGCCCCGGCCTGGCCGCGAGCACCCACCTGGCATACCGGCTGGACCCGCGCTCGCAGCCCGGCGGCCCGGACGCCGACGTGCTGATCCCGCGCGGCTCGCGCAGCCGCAGCGTGCCGGTGGCGACCGGCGAGCAGCCGCGGACGTTCGAGACCGACGCCGACCTGACCGCCCGCGCCGCCTTCAACGAGCTGGCGGTCCGCCGCCGCCGGCCCGGCCTGCTGTTCCCCGACGACCTCGACCGCCGCGCCGAGGTCCTGGTCGCGGGTACCGACACGCTGCTGGTGGCCGGTGACCGGCTGCTGTTCGTGTTCGGCACCGGCGCCTCCGCCACCCGGCGGCTGGTGCCGGTGGCCCGGGTCCGGGTGGACCATGACCGGGACGTCACCGCGATCGGCCTGCCCACCTCGCCGCCGCCCAGCCTTACCGAGCTGGCGGCCGAGCTGCGCCGGTGGATCACCGACTCGGGCGACGGCAGCCCGAACCCGCGCCCGGCCGGTGCGCTCGTCGCCGAGGTCGACGCCGAGGTCCTGGCGCCACTGCGCGCCCAGCTCGACCGGTTCACCAGTCCGGAGGCGTTCGCCGCCGCGCTGGTCGCACCGCGCGAGCGCCTCACCGAGGCGGCCGTGGTCGCCGGTTCCCGGCGTGCGGTCGCCGGCTGGTTCGACGAGCTGGAGGCCGTCCTCGCCGACCTGTCCGCCCGAGCTCACGACCTGGGCGGCATCCACGACGAAGCGCCCACCGGACCGGCCCGTGCCACCCGTCGTGCCGCGCCGCCGGCCGGCGCGCTGACCAGCCTGATCGCGCTGCGGGCGACGGCGGCGCCGTTCGGGGCGCGGGCGGCGCTGCAACCGGTCCGCGACGAGCGGGGCAGGGTCGTCACGCTGACCGATTGGCCGCTGCCCGGCGCCACCCTCACCACCACCCGGGTCGTCTTCGACACCGCCGGCCGCACCGCGTCGCGGGCCGAGTTCGTCCACGCCCAGCCGGACGGCACTGTCCAGCACACCGTGGACCTGCCCACCGCGGCGACGACGTTCCCGCTGGGCCCGGGGCGCATCACGGTGACGGGTACCGCCGAGGCGGTCACCGTCGGGCTGGAGGCGGAACTGCCGGCACACCGGCTGGTCGTGAACAGCCCGGGCGAGGACCGCCGAATCACCATCGAGATCGACGATCGTACGATCGACGTGTCCCCCGGTGATCGGAAGCCGGTCGACGCCGGCGGCCGGAAGATCGTCGTCAGCTGTCCGGCCGCGACCCAGCCCGCCACGCTGGAGATCGCCGTCGCCACCGTCCCGGATCCGGTCCGGCGCACCGTCCTGCCGCTGGACGTCGTTCTGCCCGGCGTCACGGCCGGCAGCACGGTCGCCGTCGAACGTCCCGGCAAGGCCGGCCTCGCGCTGGTCGTGACCAGGGTCGTCGAGGCCCGCCCGGCCACCTACAGCATGTTCGGCACGACCGGTCGCGGCACCCGGCTCACCCTCGAGGATCCGTGGCTCGACGAGGACGACGTGCTGCTCTCCCAGATCCGCGACACCACGGTCTACGCCGTGGGGGAGCCGCTGCGCCCGGCCGGCCGCCCGGTCGACGACGACGTGCACGGCAACCGGGTCGAGCTCGCCGGCCTGCACCGCGGCCTCGGCCCCGGCCGCCTGCTGGCCGTCAGCGGCACCCGCTGGGGAGAGCCGGGGCGCGATACGCACCCCCACTTCACACCCAAGCCGGCCGGCAGCGAGCGTGGGGAGTTGGGGCGCGATACGGACCCGAACTTCACACGCGAGTCGGTGGGCACGGAGATCGCCGTGATCGCCGCCGTCGAGCACGGCACCGACCCGGAGGTGCCCGGCGACCACCCGCACACCACGCTGATCCTGACGGCGGACCTCGCCGGCCGGTACCGGCGAGACACCGTCCGCATCCTCGGCAACGTGGTGCCGGCCAGCAACGGCGAGAGCCGTGACGAGCCGATCGGCAGCGGCGACGCCACCGCTGCCGGGCAGGTCTTCACCCTGTGGCAGGAGCCGCTGACCTGGCTGCCCGAGCCGAACCCGTCCGGCGCCCACCCGGCGCTGGAGATCCGCGTCGACGGGCTGCTCTGGCAGCCGGTGGACAGCCTGGCGGGCCGCGGCCCCGGCGAGCGGGTCTACGCGCTGGGCACCGCACCGGACGGCCGGGCCACGGTCACGTTCGGCGATGGCGTGCACGGCGCCCGACTGCCCACCGGGCAGGAGAACGTCCGCGCCCGTTACCGCTTCGGCACCGGCGCGGCCGGCAACCTGCCGGCGCACCGGATCACCCAGGCGGTCACCCGGCCGCTCGGCGTCACCGGCGTCACCAACCCGGTCCCGGCGACCGGCGGCGCCGACCCGGACGGCCCGGGGCTGGCCCGGCGGCGCATCCCGCTGGCCGTCGCCACCCTGGACCGGCTGCTGTCCACCAGCGACTACGCCGAGTTCGCCCGCGCCCGGGTGGGCATCGGCCGGGCCGCTGCCCGCGAGCTGTTCGACGGCCGGCGCCGCGTCGTGCACGTCACTGTGGCCGGCGTCGACGATGTGCCGCTCGACGCCGGCCCCGGCCTCGGCCCGCTGGTGCCGGCGCTGTGGTCGGCACTGGCCGCGCACGGCGATCCGCGGCTGCCGGTGCGGGTGGACGTGCGGGAGCTGATCCCGCTGCGTCTGGTCGCCGAGGTGCGGGTGGCCCCGGGACACAGCTGGGAACTGGTCGAACCGCGGTTGCGCGAGGCGCTGCTGCGCCGGCTCGGCCATCCCGGTCGGGACCTGGGGCGCGACGCCCACCTCAGTGAGGTGATGGCGGTCGCCGACGCGGTCACCGGTGTCGACTACGTCGACGTCGCCGTCTTCTCCACGGTGGGCGGGCCGGCCGAACCGCTGGCCGTCGTCACCGCACGCGCAGCCCGTACCACTGAAGAAACCCACCGCGTCGCCGGAACCGGTCCGCAGAGCCTGACCCGCGTCGCCGCGCGGGCCGGCGTCGCCCTGGCCGAGCTGGTGCGGCTGAACCCGGGCATCACCGGCGTGCGGCCGCTGCCCGCCGGCCGGGTGGTCACCACGTTCCGCGGCATTCGCCCCGCCCAGCTCGCCGCCCTGGCGCCCGGCGACCTGACCCTCACGGAGATCCGATGACCGGCACGCCGAGAACTGTCGACGAACTAGCCGAGCTGCTGCCGCGCTGGCATCGGCAGGCCGGTGACGACCAGGGTGAAGCGCTTCGGGCCCTGCTCGCGGTGATCGCCGAGCAGATCGACCACGTCCGGGACACCGTGGACCAGCAGTATCAGGACTGGTTCGTGGAGACCGCCGCCGCCCGGGTGCTGCCGCTGCTCGGTGAGCTGGTCGGCTACCGGCCCCGGGCCGGCTACCAGCGGGTGCCGACCGAGGGACTGTGTGACGCTGGCCCGTCCGGCACCTCGGCGCAGCGGCTCGCCGAGGCGCTCGCCCCGCGCCGCGACGTCGCCGCCACGGTCGGGTACCGGCGCCGCAAAGGCACCCTGTCGCTGCTGGAGGAGCTCGCCGAGTCGGCGGCCGGCTGGCCGGCCCGGGCCGTGGAGACCTCGCGGCTGCTGGCCCACACCCAGCCGGTGCGGCTTTACGGCTCGGGCACCGGGCGGGCCGACACGATCCGCGCCGGCCGCGGGCGCCTCGCCGACCTGCGCGACGGCGCCGCCCTCGACCGTACCGGCACGCCGTTCGAGACGATCGCGCGGACGGCGGACGTGCGCCGTGGCCACCTCCCGGCCGGTGTGCAGCTGTACGTCTGGCGGCTGCGGCCGCACGCCGTCACCCGCGCTCCGGCGCACTGCGTCGACAGCGGGCGCAACCTCTACACGTTCTCGCTGCTCGGCAACGACACCCCGCTGGTGACCAGACCCGAACCGGAGCCGTCGACCTCGCACGTGGCCACCGTCGACAACGTGCCTGCGTTTCTGCGGCGGCGAGGGTTCGCCGATCGGCTGGCCGACTACTACGGGCCGGGCAAGTCGGTGGCCGTGTGGGTGGACGACCGCCTCGTACCCGCCTCCGATCTGGTCGTCGCCGATCTGACCGGCTGGCGGTACCACCCGCGGCGCGGCCAGGTGGTGATCGATCCCGAGCTGGGCCGGATCGCGTTCGCCGGCCGGTCCGCGCCGGACGGCGGCGTGACCGTGACCTACCACCACGCGTTCAGCGACGACCTGGGCGGCGGTGAGTACCCCCGGGACCTCCCGGAGCCCGGAGAGCAGGCGTACTACCAGGTCGGGGGCGAGCGGGCGCACCGCCGGATCGCCGACGCCCTGCGGCAGTGGCGCAACGACCGGCCGGCGCGGGCGATCATCGAGATCACCGACAGCGGCGCCTACTCCGAGCAGCTCGAGGTCGAACTGGCTGAAGGGCAGCACCTGACGCTGCGCGCGGCCGACGGCACCCGCCCGGTCCTGCGGTTGCTCGACTGGTCGAGCAACCGGCCCGACGCGCTCACTGTCTCGGTCGCCGACGACTGCCGATCGGACGAGCGGCCGTCGCTGATCGTCGACGGGCTGCTCGTCACCGGCCGCGGCGTGCACGTCACCGGCCCGCTCGGCTCGCTCACCGTGCGGCACAGCACGCTGGTGCCCGGCTGGTCGCTGGAGCCCGGGTGCGTCCCGTCGGACCCGCAGGAGGCCAGCCTCGTGCTGGAGAGCACCACCGCCGCGGTGCTCGTCGACCGGAGCGTGCTGGGCTCGATCCAGGTGCTCGGCGACGAGGTCGGCACCGACCCGCTGCCGCTGCGCCTGCACGACAGCATCCTGGACGCGACCGGCCCCGACCGGGCGGCGCTGTCGGGCGCCGACGGCCGCCACGCCCACGCCGCCCTGCACGCACACCGGGTGACCGTGCTCGGCGAGGTGCGCGTGCACGCCGTGGCCGCCGCTTCGGACAGCATCTTCACCGGGTTGCTGCATGTCGCCCGGCGCCAGAGCGGCGAGCTGCGGTTCAGCTACCTGCCGGCGGGCTCGCGGACGCCACGCCGGCACCGCTGCCCGTCCGGGCCCGGCCCGGTGTTCGTCAGCGAGCGGTACGGCACGCCCGGTTACGCCCAGCTGGCCGAGGCCTGCCCGGACGAGATCGCCCGTGGCGCCGAGGACGGCTCCGAACTGGGCGCCTTCCACGACCTTTACCAGCCGCAGCGGGCGGACAACCTGCGCGCCCGGCTCAACGAGTACACCCCCGCCGGCGTCGACGCCGCCGTCGTCTTCGTCTCCTGACCCGCCCTGGAAGGACTTTCCGACCATGCACGCAGATCTGTCCCGTGACACCTTCCGGGCCGGCCGGCACTATTCGAGGGTGCTCGCCCAGCAGGGCCGGGTCACCCTGGACGCCGACCTCAACGAGCAGGCCGCGATCCAGAACCACCTGCTGCGTACGCTGGTGGCCGATCTGGTCGGACCGGACGGCGGGCCCCGCGACGACGCCGGATTCGCGATCACCCACGTGCCCGGCCAGGGCGGCGCCCCGGACGATCTGTCGATCGGGGCCGGGCGCTACTACGTCGACGGTGTCCTGGCCGACGCGACGCCGCCGGAGCCCGGTGTTCCGGTGCCCGACGACGGCAACCCGCCGGAGGCCGGGGAACCGGAACCGTGGACCTACTTCACCCAGCCGGACGGCGTCCGTGACCCGGATCGGGCGGACGACCTGCTCCCGGACGCATTCCCGTACCTCGCCTGTCTGAAGGTCTTCGAACGCGCGGTGAGCGCCGCCGAGGATCCCGCGCTGCGCGAGGTCGCGCTCGGCCCGGTGGTGCCGGACACCGCGGCGCGCGTGCGGGTGAGCTGGCAGGTCGTCGCGCTGACCGCCGAGGAGCTCGGGCTGACCGGCGCCCCGGAACCCGAAGCGGTCCGGGCGGCTCTCGCCGACTGGGCGGTCCGCGACGACGAACCCCGGATGGCGGCACGGGCGCTGCGGCCGGCGGACGCCGACGACCACCCCGGCCTGACCGAACCGGACGCCCGGTACCGCGGGCCGGAGAACCAGCTGTACCGGGTGGAGATCCACGAGGGTGGCGCGGCCGACCGGGCGACGCTGAAATGGTCGCGGGAGAACGGCTCGGTGGTGTTCGGCGTAGAGGGGATCGACGGCACCTGGGTCGACCTGACCACCCTCGGCGCCGACGACAAACTCGACCTGCGGGCCGGCGACCGGGTCGAGGTGGTGGACACCGCGTACGCGAGCCGGCTCGAAGCCCTGCCGCTGCTGCGCGTGGATGAGGTGGACCCGGCCGGCCGTCGCGTGCGGCTGTCCGGCGAACCCGATCCGGGTGTCGGGCGCCGCCCCGAACGGCACCCGTTCCTGCGCCGGTGGGACCACGCCGGGGACGACACGACCGGCGCGCGCGGCGGTGCGGTGCCGTTGCAGGAGGGCCGCTGGCTGCCGCTGGAGGACGGCGTCGAGGTCTATTTCGCGGCCGGCGACTTCGCGTACGCCACCGGCGACCACTGGCTGATCCCGGCCCGCACCGCCACCGGTGACGTGGAGTGGCCGCGGGACCCGGCGCGGCGCCCGCTGCTGGCCGCGCCGGCCGGCATCAGCGTGTCCTACGCTCCGCTGGCGTGGATCACCGGCGCCGGCGAGCAGAGCGACCTACGGCTCATCTTCGGCCCGCTGGCGACGCCGGCCGGCGACGGCGCCGCGAAACCGGCCAAGGCGGCCGCCAAGCGCCGTCCCCGGCGCTCCGGCGGCGCATGACGCTCAGGACCGTCACGGTCAGCCGGGGTGCGATAGGCGCCCATCGGGCGTCGGACAGGTCAGGATGACGATGTACGGCCGGGTCAGGTAGGTAGTTCCAAGCAGGTGGCGCAAAAGCCGTCGCCTGGTTCGGGATCGAGAGAGTCGTCGAAGTAATGCACAGGGCGGTCCACCAAAGGGTCGTCCGTCGGAAGCGAGGCGGCGACCATCTCATTGTCTGCTGCGACGTCGAGCTTGATGCACGCGAGGCGAACGTTCGCGCTGCGCATCAGGCAAACTCCCACCGGGCTCCTCGTCGGGACAGTCCTGAATGCGGCCTGGACAATGGTGGGCCCGTCGTCCTCGTAGTGGCGCAGACGAGTGGCGTACGCGACCGGAGGCCGGTCCGCCCGGAAAGCCACCACTGTGAAGGAGTACTTGGCGAGCCAGGGGCGACAGAGGGCGATCACCGCGCGAATGAACACATGGTTTTGCGCGTCCCGCTCCAGCGGGCCGATGGTCCCGGTGGCACAACCGCTGTCGTTCCATCGGACCTGCCGGGTCGTCGGCGTCGGCGTCGGCGTCAACGTCATGGGACCTGCACCGTACGTCTGACTTCTCGGCGGAGCCGGTGGGGTGACCTCGGCGGATGCCGGCCGTAGCGCACCGGTGATCAGCAGTATCGCGGCGGCCGCTACGGCGGTCACTGCAGCAGCGGAGCGGACAGACACCGCAGACGGCGAATTCGTCATGACTCATCAGCTCCGGCGGGCGTGTCGGCGCGACTGGTGGTCGGCAGCGGCGCCGCCCCCGCAGCACCGAGTAGCAGTGCGAGTTGGAAGCGGTTCTCCACACCGAGTCGGTCCATCAGTGTTCGCATGGTGTAGGCGACGGTACGGGCGCTGACGTTCATCTGCTCCGCGGCGGACATGTCGGTATGGCCGACGGCCAGCAGCGCGACGAGAGCACGCTCCCGTTGGGTCAGGTCGATGGCGGGGACCCCCTTGCGAAACGGGTCATGACCGAAGCTCCACAACCGATGGAAGAACAGACACAGCCGCTGCACCACCGACGGCTCGTCGACCTCTACGTACCCGGCCTCCAGATCGAGGGGATCAGAGGGGAAGAGCGCCACCCTGCGATCGAAGATCATCAGCTTGAGGGGCAAGTCGGTCGCCTGCCGGTAGATTCCCGCCGCCCCCGCGGCGATGGTCCGCGGAGGAGCCGAACGGTCACCATCGGCCGGCGGCCGGCTCAGCACCCGCATCCGGACGCCGCGATCCAGCAGGCTCCGATCCAGGGGCAGGGCGGCGGCCCACGACTCCGCACTGATCACTTCTTCTATGTTGATCGTCAGATGTTCGTGGCGCTCCACCGCGACCAGGTGCGCGGCACGCCGCCGCGCCAGCACACGACTGCTCCAATGCCGCACCGTCAGGTTGTCCAACGCCGGCACCTGCAGTCCGTCGAGCACTGCGAAATGATCCCGCCATCGCTCGGTCGGGGCAGTCCGCACGGGCCGTCGACGCAATCGGCTCAGGGCGTCCGGCACTGGCGCCGCAATCCACGCTCGTGAAGGTCGCGGCCCGGAGGCTGTCCCGGTCGCGATCAACCCTCTCGCCACGAGTTCGTCGACAGCCGACCGGACCCGGACCCGCGTCACGCCCAACTCCCGGACGAGGCGTGTCTCACCCATGGAACCGACGATTGCCAAGGCGCGGTAGACCAGATCGGCGTCGACGGAAACACCCCATCGGGTCAACGACGGGACGGCTCCAGGACTCGTGACTCGCATGGCACCTCCGGCGGCCTTGCCGTCGTTCCTGTCTCTGTGCAGGAGAACCTCAGGATGTCGATGCGGCCGAGGGTTCACCCCGACGCTCGCCCAGCACATCAGCTGGAGGCCGAGCTGGGAAGGCTTGCCCGTCGCACCGTTGCAGGTTCGTGCAACCGATTCCGCGGTGGTTCTGTTCGGACCGTACGACACCGGCGCATGGTCTGCCTGCGTCGCCGGAGAGGCCGGCGGCCACGCTACTGCAAGCCTCACGACCGGAGGTACGAACCATGATCCGACTTCACCGCGTCCTGCTTGGCCTGGCCCTGGCCGGGACCATGCTCAGCGCGACGCCGGTCGCCGCAGCTGCCGCGCCGGCAGCAAACGGCAACGCGAGCACCGTCATCGGGAAGCCCACCGAGCCGTCGTCCGCGGCGGCCGCGCCGGCCGGCATCGGCACGCAGCGCGCGTGCATCTACCGGCGCGGAACGGTGTTCAACCCCAACACAGGCTGCCGCAGCAACAACGCACTGTTCATCATGCAGTCGGACGGCAACCTGGTTCTCTACCGGGCCAACGGCAGCGTCAAGTGGGCCTCCTACACGCAGGGCAACCCCGGGGCGTTCGCCGTGTTCCAGAACGACGGAAACTTCGTCGTCTACAACGCCTCCCGCACCCGGGCGCTGTGGAACTCCGTCACCTACGGCCGCGGCGCCGACCGGCTCGCCGTGCAGGACGACGGGAACGTCGTCATCTACGCCACCACTGGCGCGGTGCTCTGGGCGGTCTGACGCTCTTCGCGGAACGTTGCCCCCACCGGACGCGTGCGCACCCGGTGGGGGCAACGCGATGTCAAGTTGCTCGACGTTGCGATAGGACGAGGCCGTAGTGCAGGTGCCGGCGCACCGCCACCGGCATCACCTCGGCCGGGAACCGGAACCCGCGAAGGTCGAGCGGGAGGGACGTACAGATTGACGACGAGTACGCCATCGCTTGCCGCCAGTCGCGCCGTCATGCCCCCTGTCCGCATCCGGGCACGACCGGCTGAACCGCCGAGTCGGCTTGGCGCCGAACGCGGCAGATGGGGCGTCGCTGTCAGGCCTGTCGCCACACCCGGAATGTCTGTTGCAGGCGCCATTCGCCGTCGGGCTGCTGGGCCTCGTTGCGCCAGGAGAAGGCGTCGGGCTCGATGTCCGAGAACGTCCAACGCAGGTCGCCGCCGTCGAGCACGATTTCGGCACCCTCCTGACGAGCCAGAAAGGTGTGCACCCGGCGCCGGCCCGGCCCCACCCAGGTCGAGCGCCATACGCCGGGGCCCGCGCTCGGGTCGGGAAATCGCACGCTGACACCGTGTTCGACGCCGGGCAGAATCCAGACGTCGGTGGTGGCCCGGCCGCCCAGTGCGAATCCGAAATGCCATTCGCCCCGCAATACGGATGAGGATCCGCCGAGGTGGTACTCCGTGCAGTCCAGCGCCCACGAGCCGGCGAACTGTCCGAAAAGGTGGAGATCGACTCCAGCGGCGGGTCGGTCCGCGAGGTAGGCCGCACCGACCGCGGCCAGGTGGGTCGTCATGGTCGAACGATAGCCGAGACGCCAAGGACCGCTATCCATTTACGGGCACCACAGCGCACGCAAGGCCATGTTCGGCGTCGTCCGAGTAGCACAGGTGAGGAAGGCCGGTCACGGGACCCTGATCGATGACAGGACGTTGCGTTTCCGGTCGCCGGCCCAGGCGGCTTCGAGGATCGCGGTCAGGCTGGCGGTGTCGGTCGGGCCCGGATGGTTCTGGATCAGGCGGGTGACGCCACCGGCCATCTTCGCGAAGCGGGGGAGGTCGGCGCGCTTCACGCCGATGTCGGCCAGAGTGGCGGGGATGCCGATGTCCGCCAGGAGTTGGTCGAGCCAGGTGAGGAAGGCGTCCGCGGCCTCGGCGTCCGTTGCGTCGGACACGTCGAGCCCGGACACCCGGGCCAGAGCGGCCAGCCGGTCGTTGATGGTGTCCCGGGCCGCGTCGAGCGCGTAGGGCAGGAGCAGCCCGACACCCAGGCCGTGCGGCGTGTGCGTCGCCGCGCCGATCGGGTACTGGAGGGCGTGCGGGGCCGCGTTGCCGGCGTGGGAGAAGGCGATCCCGGCGAGCATGGACCCGTACGACATGTCGGCGCGAGCGTCCGTGTCGCCCCCGTCCCGGACGGCTCGGCGCAAGCTGCGGGCGATCCGCTCCGCGGCCAGCAGCGCGTAGTGGTCGGTGATCCGGTTGCGCCCGAGGAAAACCTGTTCCACCGGGTCGCGCGGTCCGTGGGGCCGGGGCCGCGCGGTGTAGCTCTCCACCGCGTGGCAGAACGCGTCGATGCCGGAGTGGGCGGTGACCGTCGGGGGACAGCTGTAGGTGAGTTCGGGGTCGACGACGGCGAAGTCGGGCACGATGTGGACGCTCGAGACCCCCACCTTCAGCGCGCGGTCCGGGTCGGTCAGCACCGAGACGGGGGTGAGCTCGGAGCCGGTGCCCGACGTCGTCGGGACCGCGACGAGCGGAATCGTCGGGCCGGGCACCTTCGACTCGCCGTAGTAGTCGCCCGGCGTCCCGCCGTGGCGCCGGATCACGCCGACCATTTTGGCCAGGTCGATCACCGTGCCGCCGCCGATGGCCAGGATCACGTCGGCGTCCACTGCGGTGGCCGCCGAGACGGCCAGGGCCACGTCGCGCAGCGGCACGTCGGGAGTCGCTTCGGGGAAGACCTCGACAGCGTCCACCCTGTCCCGGACGGCGGCGACGATCTCGGCCACGGCCGGCTGCCCCAGAAGGGTCCGGTCGGTCACGATGAGAACCCGTGAGCCGCTCTCGGCCACCAGACGGGGGATGTTCTGCGCGACGCCTTCGCCCACTATCAGCTGGCGCGGTCCGCGGACGGTCTCAAGCATGTCGGTGCCTCTCCGGAACGTCGGCGGTCGTGGGGGAACAGCAGGCCGGTCACGGCAGGTCGATCGCCGCGTAGGTGAAGTCGAGGTACTCGAGGATCCCCTCGTGCGAACCCTCCTTGCCGATCCCGGACTGTTTCACGCCGCCGAACGGAGCGGACGGATCCGAGATCAGGCCACGGTTGACGCCGAGCATCCCCGTTTCCAGCCCTTCGGCGAACCGGATCGCCCGCTGCAGGTCCCGGGTGAAGACATAGCCCGCCAGGCCGTACTCGGTGTCGTTGGCCTTGGCCATCACCTCGTCGTCGGATGTGAACGAGACGATCGGCGCCACCGGGCCGAAGATCTCCTCCGTCAGCATCCGCGCGTCCTCGGGCACGTCGACGAGGACCGTGGGCGGGTAGAAGTAGCCCGGTCCGTCCGGGCGCCGGCCGCCCACCAGGACCCGGGCACCACGATCGACCGCGTCGGCGACGAGTTCGCCGACCTTGGCGACCGCGGGCTCGTCGATCAACGCCCCGACGTCCACGCCGTCGTCGAGGCCGTGACCCACCGAAAGCGCGGCCATCCGCGCGGCGAAGCGCGCCGTGAACTCCTCGCGCACCGGCTCCTCGACGTAGATCCGGTTGGCCGCGATGCAGGACTCCCCGATGTTGCGCATCTTGGCGACCATGGCCCCGTCGACCGCGACGTCCAGGTCCGCGTCGGCACAGACGATCAGGGCCGCGTTCCCCCCGAGTTCCATCGAGGTACGCAACACGTTGTCCGCGGCCTGCCGGAGCAGCCCGCGCCCGACCTCGGTCGACCCGGTGAACGAGAGTTTGCGGGTCCGGCGGTCGGACAGCAGGGCCGAGATCACCTCGCCGGCCCGCTTGGTGGTCACCACGTTGACGACGCCCGGGGGGACGCCGGCCTCCTCCATGATGCGCGCCAGCAACAGCATGCTGAGAGGCGTCAGCGCGGCCGGTTTGGTGATCGTGGTGCAGCCCGCGGCCAGCGCAGGAGCGATCTTACGAGTGCCCATGGCCAGCGGAAAGTTCCAGGGCGTCACGAACACGCACGGTCCTACCGGCTTCGGTACGGTGAGGATGCGACAGCCGCCCCCGGGCGCGGTGCTGTAACGCCCTTCGACACGGACCGCCTCCTCGGCGAACCAGCGGAAGAACTCGGCGCCGTACGCCACCTCGGCCCGCGCCTCGGCGAGCGGCTTGCCCATCTCGAGCGTGATCAGGCGGGCGACCTCCTCGGACCGCACGATCAGGGCCCGGTACGTCGCGGCCAGCAACTCCGACCGTTTGCGCGGCGGGGTCGCCGCCCAGTCCGCCATCGCTTTGCTCGCCGCGTCCAGAGCAGCGAGCCCGTCGGCCGCACCGGCGTCCGCCACCTCGGCGATGGCCTTGCCGGTCGCCGGGTCCTCGACGGTGAAGGTGGCTCCGCTCGCGGCGTCGCGCCAGGTGCCGCCGATCCGGAGCAGCCGGTGCTCGGGGGCCAGGACCTTCATCGGGTCACTCATCGCGTGGGCTCCTTACCGGGTGGCCGCGGACAGCGACTGCCCGGTGCTCGCGTCGAACAGGTGCGCACGATCCAGGTCGACGGTGACGAGCAGCCGCTCGCCCGGTGTGCCGCTGATCGTGGGTCGTGCCTTGACCTTGAGAATCTCCGTCCCTACCCGGACGTCGACCACCGTTCGGTCACCGAGCGGCTCGAACCCGTAGAGCTCCCCGGGCAACGAGGCGTCGCCCCGCTGCTCGACGGACAGGTCCTCCGAGCGCAGCCCCAGCAGCAGCGGACGGCCGTTCTCGGCCGTGGTCCAGCCAGGCCGCGGCAGCGACCAACCCTCCGCACCGATCAGACGGTCTCCTTCGGCGCGGCAGGCGAGCAGGCTGATCGGCGGGCTCCCGACGAATCGGGCGACCCACTGGTTGGCCGGCCGCTCGTACACCTCGGCCGGTGTCCCGACCTGCTGCACCCGCCCTTCCTTGAGGACCGCGACCTGGTCGGCCATGGACAGCGCCTCGACCTGGTCGTTGGTCACGTAGACGAAGGTGGCTCCGAGGCTGCGGTGGATGCGGGTGAGCTCGGTACGCATCTCGACGCGCAGCTTGAGATCGAGGTTGGTCAGGGGCTCGTCCATGAGGAACGCGCGCGGGCTGCGGACCAGCGCCCGGGCCAGGGCGACCCGTTGCATCTCACCACCCGACAACTGCGCGGGACGGCGCTGCAGCAGGCGTTCGATGTGCAGCAGGCCCGCCACCCGGTCGACGGCCGTGGCGATCTCGTCCGAGGAGCGGTGGCGTGCTTGCAACGGCGAAGCGATGTTCTCGTACACCGTCTGCCGCGGATAGAGAGCATAGTTCTGGAAGACCATGGCCAGGTCGCGGTCTCCGGGGGCGTCACCGGTCGCGTCCCGGCCGTCCAGATGCACCGATCCGGCGTCCAGCTTCTCCAGACCGGCGATCGCTCGCAACGTCGTCGTCTTGCCCGCCCCCGACGGCCCGAGCACGACGAAGAACGAGCCGTCCGGCACGTCCAGCGTCACCCCGTCCAGGGCCTGAACCTTGCCGAAGGACTTGCTCAGCCCCTGTGCTGCCACGGTTCCCATCAGGCCACCAGCTCTTCCGTGCGCACGTCGTAGACGGCGGGGGCAGCGCCGGTGTGCCGCAGACCGACCCGGGTGTCGGTGGCGAAACGGACCGTCGGAGCCATCCGGACCCGGACGTCGCTCTGACCGCCGTGGTCGACCACGTAGATGATCTCGTCGCCCAGCCACTCCGCCGAGACCACGCGGGCCGGGATCGAACGGTCCGCACCGGGTGCCGTGACCTCCAGCGCCTCCGGCCGGACACCGGCGACCAGGCCCCGGTCGCGCGGCAGGCCCGGCGGGGGCGTGAGGTCCAGCCTGCCCCTGCTGCGCAGCTTCCCGTCGGCCACCTCGACGTCCATGAGGTTCATCGGCGGGGAGCCGATGAAAGCGGCGCAGAAGAGGCTCGCCGGACGGTCGTAGACCTCCAGCGGCGTGCCGACCTGCTCGACGCGGCCCTTGTTGAGGATGGCGATCCGGTGACCGAGTGACATCGCCTCGACCTGGTCGTGGGTGACGTAGACCATCGTCGTCCCCAGTTGGCCCTGCAGGTGCTTGATCTCCGTGCGCATGTCCGCCCTCAACTCGGCGTCCAGGTTGGTGAGAGGCTCGTCCATGAGGAAGGCGCGCGGTCGCCGCACCAGGGCGCGAGCAAGCGCGACGCGCTGCTGCTCACCGCCGGACAGCCGGCTCGGCCGCCGATCCAGCAGCGGGCCGAGCCGCATCAGCCGCGCCGCCTCGTCGACCCGTTCGCGTACCTCGGCCTTGGGAAGTCCCTCGGCGCGCAGCGGGAACGCCAGGTTGTCGCGGGTTCGCAGATGGGGGTAGAGGGCGTAGAACTGGAACACCATGGCGATGTCGCGCTCGGCCGGCGGCAGGTCGTTGACCAGCGTGGCGCCGATGCGGATGTCGCCACTGGTCTGCCTCTCCAGGCCGGCTATGGCCCGCAGCGTGGTCGTCTTGCCGCAACCCGACGGGCCGAGCATCACGAAAAGCTCACCGTCGCCGATGGACAGGTCCACCCGCTCCACCGCGACCGTCCCGTCCGGGTAGCGCTTGTGCAGCGCTGTCGCCTCGATGCCGGCCATCAGCGACGCACCGCCCCGAGCGTCACACCGGCGACGAGATGCCTGCGCACCAGGTAGGCGAATATGAGCACCGGCAGGGCGAAGACCACGGAGGAGGCGGCCACCAGACCCCAGTCCACGGTGGTGCCGCCGATGAGCCCGGCGATGGCCGGTGGGGCGGTCCGGACACTGTCGCTGGAGGTGAGGAAGACGGCGAACACGAACTCGTTCCACGAGAAGATGAGGGCGAACACCGCCGTCGCGGCGATGCCGGGCACGAGCAGGGGCAGCGTGAACTTCCGGAACGCCTGCAGGCGGGTGTAGCCGTCGAGCATGGCGGCGTCCTCGTACTCCGCGGGCACCTCGTCGACGAATCCCTTCACCATCCAGATCGTGAACGGCAGGTTGAAGGCGGTGTAGATGAGGATCAGGCCGAGCGGGGTGTCGATGAGCCCGACCACGCGGTACATCAGGAAGATCGGGATCACGACCACCACGGGCGGCATGAAGCGGGTGGACAGGATGAAGAACAGCTGGTCCTTCTTGGCCTTCAGGGTGAAGCGTGAGTAGGCCCAGGCCGCCGGGACGCCCAGCAGCGTGGCCATCACGGTGGAGGCGCCGGCGACCAGGAGGGAGTTGAGGAAGGCGACGGACAGGTCCGATCGGCCGCCGCCGGGGCCGACGAAGACGTCCCGGTAATGGGCCAGGGTGACCTGGAAATCGAAGAATTTTGCCGGTACGGCGTAGACGTCGCGATTCTCCTTGATGGACGTCTCGATCATCCACAGCACCGGGAAGAGCATCAAGACGGCCAGCACGGTCAGCAGCGCGATCTCGAGCACCGAGCGGCCCCGTCCTCTGCCGATGCCACGCGCGGGTGGCGTGCGATCCCGGACAGGACTTGTGGGCACGGCCTCGTTCACGGAGACGGCCATCAGTCCTCCTTGAGCTTGTTCAGGTAGCGCAGGTAGAGCTGCGTGAGGACGATGACGATGACGACCATGAGAATTCCGTACGCCGAGGCGGTTCCGGTGTTGAAGCCCAGGAACGCGACCTTGTAGACGTGGAACGACAACGTCTCGGTGGAGACCCCCGGGCCTCCGCTGGTCAGGATGTAGACGAGGTCGAACAGCCGGAAGGCCTCGATGGCCCGGAACAGCACGGCGATGAGCAGCAGCGGCCACACCAGCGGAAGCGTGATGGTGCGGAACCGGAACCACTCGGACGCCCGGTCGATCGAGGCGGCCTCGTACAGGTACTTGGGCACCGCGGTCAGGCCGGCCAGGGCGATGAGCATGATGAACGGCGTCCATTGCCAGGTGTCCACCACGATCAGGGAGGCCAGCGCCGTGCGCTGCCGGGTGAGCCACTCCACCTGTTCCAGGCCGAGTGAGCCGAGCATGCTGTTGACCACGCCGAACTGCGCGTCGAGCATGAATCGCCAGAACAGGCCGACCACGACCGGCGACAGCATCATCGGGATCAGGAACAGCGTGGTCAGCAGGCCCCGCCCGTGCGTACGCCGTGAGATCAGGTAGGCGATGGTGAAACCGAGCACGGTCTGCAGGACGACCGCACCGACCACGTAGATCAACGTCGTCACGGCCCTGAGATGGACCTGCGCCGAGGTCAGGACCGCGGTGTAGTTCTCGAACCAGACGAAGGTGCCGGACCCCCCGCGAGTGGCCGAGTAGTCGGTGAAGGACAGGTACAACGCCCACAGCAGCGGGAACACCGACATGGCGAGCAACAGCAGCAACGCCGGGGCGATGAAGGCTACGGCGAGCTTGCGGTCGCTCAACCGGCGGGACCGGCCCCGGGCCGGCGGCGTCACGGACGCCACCTGCCCGGGCCGGTCGGTCGTCAGAGGAACGGCGTCACTCACAGTCCGCCGCCGCCCTTTTTGCCGCTGGAGTCGAGTACGGCCTGCTGTTCCCTGGCGATGTCGTTGAGCGCGTCGCTCGGCTTCTTCGCGCCGTTGAGGGCCGCGTTGACGCTGGTGTTCTCGATGTCGACCAGCCGCGCGTACTGGGGCACGTTCCACATGTCCCGCATCCGCGGAACCGAGTCGGCGTACACCTTGTTGAACGGGCCGGCGTTGAGGAACTCGGGTGACTGGATGGCGTCCGTCCGCGAGGGCACGCCGCCCGCCGCGGCCCACTTCTTCTGGACGTCAGCCTGCTCGAACCACTTCATGAAGTTCAGGGCCTCGGCCTGGTTCGCCGCCGGCGAGTAGGCCGACACGTGCATTCCCATGCCGCCGAGAGGCACCAGGTCCGTCTTCTGCTTCGGCAGGGTGGCGAAGCCGAGCTTGTCGAGGATCTCCTCCCTCGACTTGCCGAGCGTCGACTGCTTCGGGTCGAGCAGGCCGCCGCTCGCGGCGATCCAGTTGAACGCGATGCAGGCCTTGCCCTGCGCGACCGCCGCGTTCACCTCGTCGATGAACCAGTTGCCGGAACCCTTGGCGGTCAGTGGCTTCATCCTGTTGACCAGGACGTCCATCGCCTCCTGGCCGGCGGCGTCGTTGAGGACACCCTCGATCTTCTTCGCCTTGGCGTCCCACAGGTTGCCGCCGTAGACGCCGTTGACCGTGTTGTAGGTGACGGCCGCGGCGTCGGAGCCGTTGGCCTGGTGGAACGCCAGACCGCTGACGCCCGGGTTGTCCGTCTGACACTTCTGGGCCGCTGAGATCATCTCGTCCCAGGTCTGCGGCGGCTGGTCGCCGATCAGGTCCTTGCGGTAGATCATCGTCCAGGTGTCGCCGAGCAGCGGCAGCCCGTACAGGCTGGCGTTCTCGTCACGCTGACCGGTCTCCGCCTGGGGGAACTGGCCGTAGGCGGCCAGCAGGTACGGGTCGTAGGCGTTGACGTCGATGTTGTTCTTGACGAAGTCGGTGAGGTCGAGGATGTTGCCGTTCGTCACCGCCTCGCCGATGTGCTGCGAGTCCAGGATCGCGATGTCGAAATCGGTCTTCCGCGCGGCGAACTGGGTGAACATGGCGTCGTGCCAGTTCGCGTTCGGCACGGTGTTGACCTTGATGGTCGCGTTCGGGCGTACCTTCCTGTACTCCTCGTTCGCGAACTTCTCCAGCGCCTGGGCGGGGGGCCACTCGAACCAGATGAAGCTGAGGGTCAGCGGGTCCGTGGTGAGCTCCGGGATGGTCGCCGGTGCCTTGGGCGCGCTCACCTGCGCGGCCCCGTCGTCGGTGTCGCTGCATGCCGTCACGGTGGTGCCCATCAGCAGCATGGCAGCCGCTGCCAAATATGCTTTTCGAGCAGGTCGTCCTGTTCGCCGGGAGGATCGCATCTGTGGCCTGCTTTCTGGGGGTGGTGACTTCTACAACCTCGCCAGGTGCTTCGTTGCGTTTCGCAGGTGCTGGATCGGGGAGGCATGGTGACGCGCTTCGCGGGTGTCCCCCCGAGGCCGGTGACACGCGTGCGCCTCGATGTACTGGGTTGCGGGATGACGAGCATCCGCTACTTTTCCTATACGATCCCGGCCGAGGGCGTCAGAATGCCGCAGCGGTGTGACCGATGTCAACGGGGTCGAAGACGCAGGAAGGACCTCATGTCGCGATGGACGACGAAGCGATGACCTCGCTGGACCGAAACGGCATGGCCGGCCCTGTGCCGCCGGGCCGATCTCGCGGCCGGCTTGCCGACGAGGTCTACGACACGCTGCTCGGCCAGCTGATGTCGCTACGGATCGAGCCCGGCTCCCGCGTCACGATCGACGCCCTGGCGCGTGAGCTGGGGGTGTCGCAGACGCCGATCCGGGACGCTCTCAACCGCATGGAGGCCGAGGGCCTGGTCGTGCGGGTGCCGCACGCCGGCTACCGCATTCCCCCGCAGATCACCCAGCACCGCTTCGAGGACATGCTCGAGGTCCGGCTGCTTCTCGAGCCCGCCGCAGCGCGCCGATCAGCGGAGCGGGCGTCACTTGAGCAGGTGAACGGCTTGCGGCGAATGCTGGCCGAGATGGAGGAACTGGAGGGCGGTGCCGGGCCCATGGCCTATGGCGCCTTCGGTCTGCGCGATGCCGCTTTCCACGATCTTGTCGCGCTGAGCGCGGAGAACGAGGTCATCCGCGAGGCGCTCGCTCGCCTGCACAGCCACGTGCACCTTTTCCGGCTGCACCGCGACGCCCAGGTCACCCACCTGGCCATGGCCGAGCACGAGCAGATCGTGGCCGCGATCGCGGCTCGTGACCCCGACGCCGCCGCCTACGCGATGCGCCGGCACATCCTGCGCTCCGGCGAGCGTTTCCGGCGGATCTTCGACGAGGTCGAGGACGTGGGTGTGATGGTGGCAGAGCCTTGACGGGCGGGTCCCCCCGGGGAATGCTGATCCGATCGAATCGGATCCGATCGGATCCCCCCAGCTGCCCCCGGATGCGAGGAGAAGCGGGTGCCCAGAGCACTGCTCCTGACCGGCGACGCCGCCGAAGAGCTCGACACCATGTATCCCTACTATCGCGTGCAGGAGGCCGGTTGGGACATCGACGTCTCGTCGCGGACGTTGCGTGACGTGCAACTGGTCATCCACGAGTTCGACCCCGATTCCGACGCCTACGTGGAGAAGAACGGCCGGAAACTGCCGGTCGACGTGCCGTGGGCCGAGGTCGACGTCGAGCGTTACAACGCCTTGATCATTCCCGGAGGCCGCGCCCCCGAGTGGATCCGCGTCGACCCCGACGTCCGGCGTATCACCGAGCACTTCTTCGCGCGCAACCTGCCCATCGCGCTGGTGTGCCACGGCGCGCAGGTGCCGGCGGTCTACGGGTTGCTCAAGGGCCGCAAGACCGCGTGCTTCCCGCCCATCACCGGCGACATGGAAAATGCGGGCGCGACGGTCATCGACGCTCCCGACGTCGTGGACGGCAACCTCGTCTCGTGCCGGGGCTGGCCCGACATGCCGCAGTTCGGCCGGGCGATGATGGACGTGTTCTCGAAGTCGGTCAACCCCGCATCGGCGTGAGGTGACGGACCTTCGGACCATCACCGTCGGCGGCTCGCCCGTCCGCGTCCTGGACAGCCGCGGCGGCCCCGCGGTGCTGATGCTGCACGGCTCCGGACCCGGCACGACCGGGTCCGGAGCCTGGGCCGGGACGGCGGAGGCGCTGGGCCCGTCCTGGCGTTGGGTCGCGCCGGACCAGGCGGGATTCGGCGGCACCCCGGTGCCGCCGGGTTCCCGGGGCGGCCTCGAGCTGTGGGCCGGGCAGGCCGCGGGCCTCATGGATGCTCTGGGCGTCGAGCAGTACGCCGTGATAGGGCACTCCATGGGCGGCGCGGTGGCACTGGCGCTGGCAGCCGCGCGGCCCCGGCAGGTCACCCGGATCGTCGCCGTCTCGACGATGGGCACCCCCGGCGCGCCACTGTCCGCCGACCTCGACGCGATCTGGGCCGCCCCCGCCGACCGGCACGGGGCCCGGGACATGCTGAGCCGCCTGTTCTTTGACCCGGCGCTGGTGACCGACGCGGCCGTCGACGCGCGTGCGGCCGCGATGCGAGAGGGGGCAGCCGGCTACGCGTCGTTGTTCCCCCCGCCCCGGGCACGGTGGGCCGACGACCTGACCGTTCCGGCGTCGGAACTGGCCGCTGTCCGCGCTCCCGTACTGCTCGTCCACGGCGCCGAGGACCGGGTCACCCCGCTCACGACAGCAGCCCTGCCCCTTCTCCACCACCTGCCCGACGTACGCCTGCACGTCCTCGGCCGCTGCGGTCACGTGCCGGCGGTCGAGCATCCGCACGAGTTCCGGCAACTCCTGTCAGGCTTCCTCAGCCGGGACTGATGTCCCGATCGGGCACCGATACCCGCCGGGGCCGGTCAGTGCCGCACGTGTCGCTCCGCCGGTCGATCCCCGTTTCTCAGACCTGGGCCAACACCATGATCCGGCGAACCGCGAGGCCATCGAGGAGACAGCCGCGCCCACGAGGCCGGCGCGGAGGCAGGCACGCAAGTCCCCGGCGGGCTGATCGCCGCGGGTCCGACTGGCACGCTGATGACCTCGAGTGGATAACCCCGCCGCCGTCCGGGCCAGGAGGCGCCGCCCGTCGCGCCGCCGGCCTCGGCCCGCTGGTCGACCTGCTCGACGACCGCACCGAAACCCTGGGCCTCGATCACCGCGATCTCCACCATCGCGCCGCGGCTCCTGTCGGTGATTGGCGAGTATGGGCAGTTCAGGGCAGTCTTTCCAAGTGCGCGACACTGCTCCGCCCCTGGCGGAACAGTGTCGCGCTGGATATCGCCGGCACCTGATCCGGGCCGCCGGTGCGGATCTCACATCGCCGCAGGCCGTCACTCAGGCACGGCGCTGCGGCGAAGAAGGCCGCGCAGCGCTGAAGGCTCCATGCCGGGGATGTCCGTGATGCTTACCGCTGGCCGGCCCTGGGGCTGACCATTCGTCACAGCGTCAGGTCAGTGGACAGGCTGTAGGGGGTCACAGTCGAGAAGCCGCGTCAGCTGCCGGCCTTCTCGACGCAGCTTGCGTCGCACCCGTTCACCGAACTCGGCCCCTTGCCCGCATGTCTGCGCTGCGTCACCCCACTCCGCTCTGGGATGGCGCGCGTATGCGAGTGCCACACGCTGCTCATCCGGATGAAGGCGGGCAAGCACGCGATCGATGCGGCGGTCATCCCAGCCACCGAACCCACCGTTGAACATGGCTCCGACAGGGTCGACCGCCAACGTGTCGCTCAGGCACCTCGACGCTCTGCCATTACCAGAAGCAGCAACGGGTCGATCCAGGCAGTCGACGTGGGCGCCTCGTAGCTGGGTCTCCCACAGAGGACGGCTGCTCCTGCGGTACGCGACCGTGTCGATCCTGAGTTGTCGGACCACGTCGATGTCGCCGAGAGACTCGAGCGTGGCAAGCTCTGCGTGCAGAAGCGCCGTTTCGGCTGCTTCAATGATCGCCGGTGTCGGTCGGAAGCCAAGCCAGGTTTCCACGAACGCTGTCATGATCGCCGCCTTGATCATCGGCTCTCCGTACACGACGGCGTCGCGGGCGAAGGCGGCGACGGCAGCGGCCGTACGCGCTGTCGTCGCCGCTTGCATCTCCGGATCGGCCGATGAGACTGACGGGTCGGCGCCCCGGCGACCGACTTGATGCCAGTGGCTGACAGTTGCGGCTAGCGCATCCGTGAAGACACCGATCAACCCGCGGTCTGGCTCACGCGCCCAGCTCGACTCCGCCACAGACAGGAGATCTGCCGGTACTAGAAACTCGAGGACGGTGCCGGCGGGTTGGGCAGCCAGCCACGACGTGAAATTTGACGGCCCGGTGTCGCTGCTGAAATCGATCGCACCGATCGCGAGCAGCTGCTCAGCTAACGAGGGGGGTATGTCGCTATCCACCGCGCCCCTGGCGGAATGACAGGCCGCCAGTACCACGACCGCCGTCGACCGCGTCGCTGTGATCGCGGCGGTCAGCTCATAACTATCCATGGCGGCCGTCGCGTCGTCGAGCACATGATGCTCGCCAACTTCGTACTCACCCCAGCCATGACCAGCGAAGTGGACGAGGTTCGTGCTCGGCTCGCCGTCCCCGCCGGGCACGTACGGTTCATCTGATTCGACCCGATCTCGGCAGTTCTCGTGGGATGTCATCGCCCTCTCCTTCAACGCGCTCTGTGTTCAAGGTGCGAGAACTGGCAGCACCGGCAATAAATCTTGGTCTGGTCCGGTCCGCGGCAACTGGAGAGAGACATTTCCGACGGTGCGGAAGGAGTCAACGGTGCCCTTCCAACGCCGCACAAGATTTTTGCCGGAAGGCCACAGCCTGAGCCCCTTAAAGGAGAAGGACGTTCTCTCCCGAGAAGGAGCCGAAGATCATGAGCCACCACGACACCCCGCCGTTGCTGACCATGCGCAGCGCAGTCGTCATCCTCGCGGCTATCCTCGTCGGCTTGGTCGCCGGCGTATTGAGTTGGCTGGCTGGCCACAACGAGCCGATGGCGGTGTTGTTCGGCGCCGGAGCGACTGGCGGCAGCGCGGCTGCTCTCCACACTTTGATCGATTGACAGCAACCGGGCTGTTTGCGTCCTCAGTGGCGGTGAGGAGTGTCGAACACCGTCATCTCGCCTGCTCGACGCTTCCGGGCACGTCATGGAATTTTTTCGGTCGCGTAGCGGATCACTGCGAGAAGGAGAGCGATCGTGGCGCCGCAGGCGCCGCCGCCAGTGACGATCGCCAGTGGAACAGCGACATTGCCGGCGGCGGACAGCAGTCCCGCGGTGGCGCCGACCATCACTCCGGCGATGAGGCGAAGCCGACCCAGACGGCGCGCGGAACGCCAGGAATCACCGCATGTGCAACGGGCTGTGGTTCCTCATTGTTGGAGCTGGGAGGCCTTGTTACGGTCATGGGGATATGCCTTCCCTTCGGGCTCTGGCGGGTCCTTGCGGGCAGGGGATCGGAAACGGCATCCGTGGGCTAGACGGGTGCCGTTTCATCTGTGTGGGGACTGCTCCGGGCTCAGTGGGTTGAGCAGGCCACTCCCTAACCGTACGGAGAGCACTGCCTACAGAACAGACCGGTGGGTAAGCAAGAAAGAGGAATGAGTGCGGATGAATGCCGCGTTCCCGGCTACCATCTTCTTCGGATGGCGCACCCCCGTGGTTCCGGCTGTCGATCCGTGCACCGCCGTAGCGGCGTCTGGTTCTCCATTTGTGCAGGTAACCCGAGGTATAAACATTGAGCGGGTATCCCGGCCTGGCGCTGCGGTCGCAGACTAGAACCGGCACGAGCCCGCGATCGTGGCAAGCGGTGCTCGGCCGTATACGTCAGCGGCTGCCGCGGCCGGGCTGCGCCGGCGTCGGCCACTCTCGGTAGCGGCCCGCGGCCAGGCGCTCGGCGTCATGGGACTCATTCCGGTCAATGCGGTGTCGCCGGACGCGATCCACAACCCGAGCCCGGCCGCGCCTGCTGCGGCGAGTGCCCACCCGATCGGTCGCGCTTGTCGAAACGCCATCTCGTCACGAGACCATCCCTCCGCCAGTAGATCGAACGCCATCACGCCGATGAGCTACACCGTCGGGCCGTGCTCAAGACGAGGACGTCGAGGTGAATCCGCCCGCAGTGGCGGTCTCCACCGACCTGCCGGCTATCAAACCAGCACCGCGAAGGTCGACGTCTCCCCGTACGACTCCGTACGGGCGCTGGCCGATACCGCCGCCCAGCTCGGCGCCGTCATGCACGCCATACACACCGCCGAGCTTTCCCCGGCGCAGGCGTCGCCGGAAGCGATCATCGAGGTCGATCTGGTCGGCACCGCCCACGTTCTCGACGAGTTCGCCCGGGTGCTCGCCTCCGGCGGGGTCGGGCATCGTCATCTTCAGCGAGGCCGGGTCACGTGATCCCGCCGCTGCCGCCCGAGCAGAACGAGGCCCGGGCGCGTACCCCCGGCGGTGACCTTGCCGGACTGCCGTTCCTGCAACCCGACACCATCGTCAACTCCGGCGTCGCTTACGCCGTCGCGGTGTCCATGAGGGTGCCCCATAGCCTTCACTTCCCATCTATTGCAACGACCCGGCCGTGCCGTTGCGTTAGATCTACAGCGAGTGCAACGATTTCGTGCCGTTGAGCTGCGAATCGACTATCAGAAAGCAACGTAAGGCTTTCGGAATCCATGAAGGCAACGTAGCGTTTCCTATGTCAGAAACAAGCAGCCGAAGGAGCTCACGATGCAGAAGTTCGCCACCCCCGCCCCGGTCTCTGCCGTCCTCGACATCCCCGCGGGGCGTATCCGGTTCATTGCCGCCGATCGGGCCGACACCACGGTCGAAATCCTGCCCGCAGACGCCTCCCGCAGCCGTGATGTGAAGGCGGCGGAGCGCATCGGGGTCGCCTACGGCGACGGCGTCCTGCGGATCGAGGCCGCGGAGGCGACGAGCCGGGTCCTCGGCGCTTCCGGATCCGTCGAGGTGACGGTCCAGCTGCCCGCCGGTTCGCGGATCGAGGCGAAGGCGGCCACCGCCGAGTTCCGGGGCGTCGGACGCCTCGGCGACGTCACCTTCGAAGGTGCGCAGGCCTCGGTGAAGCTCGACGAGGCCGCGAGCGCCCGCATGACCCTGCAGTCCGGCAACGTCTCGGTTGGCCGGCTGGGCGGCCCCGCGCACATCAGCACCCAGAAGGGCGACCTGCACATCACCGAGACCGTAACCGGCACCGTCACGCTGCGCACCGATCACGGCGACATCTCGGTCGGTGCCGCCCGGGGAGCCTCCGCGACCCTGGACGCCGGCACCAGCTACGGCCGCATCCACAACGCGCTCAACAACACCGACGGCGCCGCCGCCGGCCTGAACATCCACGCGACCACCGCCCACGGCGACATCACCGCCCGCAGCCTGTGAAGGAGCACCTCATGACCAACGTGACCAATGCCGGACAGGACCGTCCCGAACTGCAGAAGGCCATCAAAGCGTTCGTCGACGCAGGCTTCGCCGGACTGCAGATGCGGGTCCACGACGAACAGGGCGCATGGGTAGGCAGCGCCGGAGTACGCAAGCTGGGCGAGACCACCAGACCGCCGACCGACGGCCGGTTCTGGGCGGGCAGCGTCGCCAAGACCTTCACCGCCACTCTGGTCCTGCAACTGGTGGCCGAGGAAAAGATCGCACTGGACACCCCGGTGGCCGACCACCTGACCGACCTCGGGCTCGATGAGCGGATCACGGTACGGATGCTGCTGCAGCACACCAGCGGCCTGTTCAACTACACCGGCGAGTACTACCCCGACGGGACGGTCGCAGCGGGCATCCCCGCCACGGGCAAGGAATGGGTCGACACCCGGTTGCACACCTACCGGCCGCAGGAGCTCGTCCAACTGGCGTTGTCCAAGCCGATGCGGTTCGAACCCGGGACCGACTGGAGCTACTCCAACACCAACTACACGCTGGCCGCGCTGCTGATCGAGCAGGTCGCCGGCGGGTCATACGGCGAGCAGATGCAACAGCGGATCCTGGGGCCGCTCGGGCTGCGGGACACCGTCCTGGCGGGCAACACCACGGACCTGCCCGAGCCGCACGCCCACGGCTACTGCCGCTACCAGGACGGCGAGGACTGGAAGGTGGTCGACGTCTCCCGGCAGAACCTCTCCATGCTGCCCGCGGCCGGTGGCGCCATCTCGACCACCCAGGACCTGCTCACGTTCTTCTCCGCGCTCAACTCCGGCAAGCTCCTGCCGGCCGAACTCCTGGCGCAGATGCGCACGCCCCAGGGGCCGATCGACTACGGCCTCGGACTGTTCGTGCAGGACCTGGGCCCGGACTGCGGCGGCACCATCTACCACCACAACGGCGGTGCCCCCGGCGGCTACGGGGCCCTGATGTACAGCACACCCGACGGCAGTAAGACCATGACCGCCGGGATCACCATGGGAGACGCCGCGATCAACCCGGCCGAGGTGTTCCCGGCCGCGTTGGACACACTCGTCAAGACGGTGTTCTGCAGCGATCACGCCGGGCACTGACCGAGCGCGCGGACTGCCTCCCACCACTTGCCGGACGCCGGCCCCGCCACTCAACGCGAGTCGTCTTGCCGCTCGCACGGCGGCCAGCACGTCACAGTGAGCGGCTCGGCGGCTACGGCAGGTTGACGGCCTGTTCGCGCACCTCCGCTGGGTGGCCTGCAGAGCCGGGTTGCGCGCCGCTCGCCGTGATCGCATCCGGCGGTACGGAAAGTCTGGCAGTGCAGGGTAATCAGCCTGCTCGAAGTCGTGCCGGACGAGGATGCAGGGGCCCGCAGGTCGGCTCGCCGTCGTGGCCGACACCGATGAGGACGGTGCGGGCGGTGCAGCTGTAGCAGACGCCCGGGCGCGAGGATCTCGTCGTGGCACGGTGCGCAGACCCCGCCGCGGGGCCAGATCGCGTGCGTGGCGCGTCGGCGCCGGCAGCTTGTGCAGACCCGGATCGGCCGGGACACGCAGCCGTAGTAGTGGAATCTGTCGTGCGCCCGGGATCCGGCCCTTCCGGGCCCGGCCACACAGATCGCAGGCGGCGACCACGTCGAGCAGGCCGCCCAGGGCGTGCCATGCCAGGCCGGGGTTCTCCGCGCGCAGCACCGCGAGGCCGGCGGCGGCCAGGCCGCGTCGCTGGTAGGGCTCCGCGCGTAAAGCCCCGTCGCCGTCTTTGGGCGCGGCCCCCTACCTGCTCGCTTCCGTTGGGCGCGCCAGGCTTCGCGCCGTCGCCGGGCGCCGCACAAGCTGAGCCGAAGCCTATGGCGGCGGAGATCACGACAGCCAACCGCAGCCGCGACGCTACGACAATCTCTGGGCGCGGATCCGCAGCCAACTGCAATGGGCCGACGTCCACCGCGGTGACGCAGCAGGTCGTGGATTCGCTGCGTCGTGCCGTCTCTCTCCCACTTGGCGTAGTTGTCGTAGACGGTCTTCGCGGGCAGGAGGTGGTGCGGCATCACTCCCACGCGATCCTGGTGCGCGTGACGTTGAAGATGGGCGTTTGCGATCTCCCGCAGATCATGCACCGGCTGGCTGAACCCGAGACCTGGCCGGGCTGCCGCCACTTGCGTCAGGACCGGTTCGATCAACGCCGACCGCGCGTCCGACAGGTGGGATGGATATGGACGCCGCTCCATCCCCCTGTCTTGCCAACGAGCCGGAACAGCGTCCAACGAGCGGCGAACGCGAATCAACCCGTTAGAAGATTAGATGCCCTCTTAGAACTCCTAACTCTTTGAGTGGTGGAGACGGCGCCAGCAGATCAGGGCGCAACCGAGTTTGAGCAAGGCTTCGTGGATGTCGTCACGGATCTCCCAGCGGATGCGTAGCCGCCGGAACCAGTGCAGCAGCGCGAAGGTCTGCTCCACGACCCAGCGCATCTTGCCCAGCCCGGAACCATGTTCGGTGCCGCGGCGGGCGATGACCGGAATGATGCCTAACTCGCGCACCAGGATGCGGTACTTGTCGTGGTCGTAGCCGCGGTCGGCGTAGACCTTCGGAGCGCGG
>NZ_JBVYOQ010000028.1:0-108038 GCF_056134165.1 Actinoplanes sp. 13
GGGTGCGCAGCGGGGCTGAACTTCACACGCAAGGTCGGGCTGCGTGCAGCGTGTGAAGTTGGGGTGCGCAGCGGGGCTGAACTTCACACGCAAGGTCGGGCTGCGTGCAGCGTGTGAAGTTGGGGTGCGCAGCGGGGCCGCAAGGTCGAGCTACGTGCAGCGTGTGAAGTTGGGGGGCGGAGCGAGGCTGAACTTCACACACGGGGTGAGTGGGCAGCTCAGCCCGGCGCGGGCGGCACAGGCGGCCTGGCAGCCAGGTCGCCGGGTGGCCCCGGGACCTGGCACAGGTCGTACTGACAAAAGGGTTAAGCGATCGCCGTGTCCAGGCCGATCCGCACCATGTTGCTGAAGCCCTGCTCCCGCTGCGCGGAATCCATCGCCTCGCCGCGCTTGATGTGATCGCTCACCGTGAGGATCGTCAGCGCCTTCGCGCGATAGCGTGCGGCGATCGTGTAGATCGCGGCCGACTCCATCTCGACAGCCAGCACGCCGTAGTCGGCGAGCGAGTCGTAGAGGTCGGGACGATCGGTGTAGAAGGCGTCGGCGGCCAGGATGGGGCCGACCCGCATCGGTACGCCGTGCGCCTCGGCGGTCTCCACGGCCGTGCGCAGCAGACCGAAATCGGCCACCGGCGCGTAGTCGACCAGGCCGTCGAACCGGGTGCGGTTCATGTTGGAGTCGGTGGCCGAGCCGATGGCGGCCACGACGTCGCCCAGATTGAGGTCCATGGCGAGGGCGCCGCAGGAGCCGATCCGGATCAGCGACTTCACGCCGTACTCGTTGATCAGTTCGTGGGTGTAGATCGAGGCCGACGGCATGCCCATGCCGGAGCCCTGCACCGAGACCCGCTCGCCCTTCCAGGTGCCGGTGAAGCCGAGCATCCCGCGGACCTGGGTGTAACAGACCGCGTCCTCCAGGAAGGTCTCGGCGATCCACTTCGCCCGCATCGGGTCACCGGGCAGCAGCACCCGCTCGGCGATGTCGCCCGGCTTGCCGCCGATGTGCACGCTCATGCCAGCTCTCCGTTCCGCTTGTCCATGCCGCCGATCTTGCCAGGTCAGGGCGGTCGTGCCGGGTTATGGGTGACCCGGCGGCAGAAGCGCTCCGGCGTCCGGTAACGTACTTCCCGGTGGTGTGTCCGAGTGGCCTAAGGAGCACGCCTCGAAAGCGTGTGAGGGTGCAAGCCCTCCGCGGGTTCAAATCCCGCCGCCACCGCCATCAAAGAGCCCGGTCCGCGTGACCGGGCTCTCTTGTTTTCTCCTGCCTCATCCGTCACGCTGTGTGCCCTTCGGCGGGGTCGTCCGCGCGTGCCGTCGACGGCTAGTCCGTTCGGCTGTTCCCCATGATCAGCGTGTGTGCGTGTAACGGGGGTGTTTCGTCGCACGTCAGAGGCCTGAAATACGCTGTGTAGTCGATCTTGGACAACCCTGAGACATGGGGTGTAGCGCAAGTCACGGGGCCCAAAACCACCGGATCAGACAATGCGGTTCCGACCGGGCGGCGAGAAAGTTTCACAGAATCGCCCCACCCACATTTGTCGATGCCTGTCCTAGATTTGACACGTGAGAGTTGAGCGACACTGGTGGAATGGGGACGTCCGACTTCAGCGCCGTGATGTCTACGTCCGAACCGACGGCGAAACCTGGCAGGTCGAGGCCCAGTTGGGCGGACCCGAGGGTAAGTCGAAGGTGCAGGAGTGTCCCGGCCGGGCTTCAGCGATGATCCTGGCCGACGCGTGGCGGGGTCCACGCTGGCGGTGGCGCGAGCTCTGACGCGCGCCAGGAGCCCAGGCTGCGCCGTCCATGCTTGACTGTCCCGGCCAGCCTTCCACGGGTCGGATCCTTCAGGGGATCCGGCCCGTCGGTGTCTATCCACTTCGTGCTGGTGCCAAGCCACTTTGCGACGCACGCCGTGTCCGATGTGTGCGGATGGAGACGATCTAGGGTGGAATACCCATAGGACGGGTAGGAAGCCCTGATCGCATGCACGCAACAGTCACTGATCATCGATCCGATGTCGCCGTGCTCCACCTGCGCGGCGAGCTCGACGCGGACACCGCGAACCAGTTGCACGCCACGCTCGCCGGACTGCTCGAACGCCCGGTTCCGCGGATCGTCGTGGACCTCACCGACCTCAAGTTCTGCGACTCGGTGGGGTTGAGCGCGTTCATCACCAGCAAACAGGTCATCGCCGCCCGCGGCGGGTGGCTGAGTTTCGCCGGCGCCAATCCGTTTCTCACGCAGTTGATGGAGACGGTCGGCCTGGGACGTTACTTCGCGATCTTCCCGGAGGTGGACGACGCGATAGCGGCCGCACAGCTCTAGCGTGCGCCGGACGGGCGCCGGGCCACGTCATCGTCTCGCTGCGCGACGCGCACAGGGTCGTGGTGCGACCGGCTCGGGCGAATACCGGATCAGGCATGTCGGCGAAAACGGCGAGGGCCGGGCTCCTCTTCGGGAGCCCGGCCCTCACCTGCACTGTTTTCGCGCCGAACAATACGAGACCGGGCGAAACGGTCCCGCAGTGGGTCTCATGTGAGCATCGAGGACCCGGCACGGAGTTCCGCCGGAGGATGCCGCCATGGACAATCGGTCGGCATTGATGACCGAGAACGGGGATCGGGCGTGACCTTCAACGGCTTCATCTCGTACAGCCATGCCGCGGACGGGCGGCTCGCGCCGGCCGTGCAGCGCGGGTTGCACCGGCTGGCGAAGCCGTGGCACCGCCGCCGCGCTTTGTGGATCTTCCGGGATCAGACCGGTCTGTCGGTGACGCCCGGGCTGTGGTCGTCGATCCAGAAGGCGCTGGACGGCTCGGAGTGGTTCGTGCTGCTCGCGTCACCGGCGGCGGCGCAGTCGCCGTGGGTGAACCGCGAGATCGAGTACTGGATCTCGACGAAGCCGGCGAACCGGATCCTGCCCGTGGTGACCGACGGGGAGTGGCGGTGGGACGGGGAGCGCGGCGACCTGAGCGCCGACTCGACGGCCGTGCCGGACGCGCTGCGCGGCGTGTTCGCCGAGGAGCCGCTCTTCCTCGACCTGCGGTGGGCTCGCGACGACCGGGACCTCAACCTCCGGGACTCCCGTTTCCGGGACGCGATCGCCGAGCTGGCCGCCCCCATGCACGGCGTGAACAAGGACGAACTGGAGAGCGAGGACGTCCGGCAGCACCGCCGGAGCCGCCGGCTGCGCCGGGTGGCCGTCGCAGCCCTGACCGCGCTGACCGTGGTGGCCTCGGGGACCGGCGTGCTCGCCGGACACAACGCCGACCGGGCCGCCGAGGCGGCGGTGGAGGCACAACGCCAGCAGCGGGACGCGTTCCAGCAGCGGGGCAACGCCGAGCGGTCCGCGGAAGAGGCCAAGCGGCAGGAGGCGAACGCCCGCGCACAGGAGGAGAACGCCCGTACGCAGGAAGCCCGCGCCCGCGCCGCCACCACCGAGCGCAAGAAGCAGGAGAAGCGGGCCCGAGAACAGCAGGACGCCGCCGAGCGAGCGGCGGCCGATGCGCAGCGGCAGGAGAAGAACGCGCGCCGCCAGCAGGAGCTGGCGAAGCAGGCGTCGAAGCTGGCTGAGCAGCAGCAGGCGCTGGCCCAGGAGCAGCGCGAACTGGTGCAGCAGTCGAAGAAGGAGACGGTCCGCCAGCAGAAGATCGCGGAACAGCAGAAGCGCCTGGCCGAACTGGCCGGGGCGGAGGCGGAGCGGCAGAAGCGTACGGCCCGGCACCAGCAGCGGATGGCCGAAGAGGCCGCGGACGAGGCGCGCCGGCAGAAGCTGATCGCTGCGGAGAACGAGCGGAAGGCGAAGGCGGCCGCCGAGGAGGCCCGCTGGCAGGAGCAGGTCACGCTCGGACGGCGGCTGTTCAACCGGGCCCAGACGATGATCGGCAGCGACCCGGCCACGGCACTCGGACTCGGGCTCGCGGCCCAGCGGATCCAGCCCGGCGCCGAGGCCGGCAGCGAACTCACCGGCCTTGTCACCTCCACGCGCCGGCTCGGCGCCCTCGACGAGGTCCTTGCTCTGACTCACGGGCCCGGCGACGTCGTCGCCGTCGTCGAGTCCGACTACACGGCATCACTGTGGAATGTGGCCGACCGGGCGAAGCCACGCCGTACCGCCCAGCTCGACGGCAGATGGTACGTGGGCGACCCCGTCTTCAGCCCGGACGGGAAGACGCTCGCCCTCTCCGGCGGCCTGGACTACGGGATCCATCTGTTCGACGTCTCCGATCCGGCACACCCGGCGCCGCTCGGCAGCCTGCCCGGACAGGAAGGCGGCTGGCTGACCTTCAGCCCGAACGGGCAGACGCTGGCCGTCGTCGACCTCTACGGGGAGTGGACCCTGTGGGACATGGCGGACCGGAGGAGCCCCGGCATGCTCACCCGGCAGGCCAAGGGCGCCCTGGGGCCGATCTCGTTCAGCCCGGACGGCCGTACCGCGGTGACCGTTAGCACCGTCTGGAACATCAGGGACCGCACCCGTCCCGTCGAGGTGGCCACGCTGGAGGGCGAGTGGTCGCGGGCCGTGTTCAGCCCGACCCGGCCCGTGCTCTACACCAACGGCAAAGACGGAAACGTGGCGCTGTGGCACATGTACGACCCGCGGAACCCGCAGAAGTACCACACCGAGGCGACGCGGTCCTTCGACATGGCGTTCAGCAACGACGGTTCGCTGATGGCCACCAGTGACAAGGACGGGACAGCGCGTCTGTGGGACACGAGCGGTTCCAAGCCTGTCCACATGTTGGACCTGGAAGATCACTCCGGTTCCGCAAGATCGATGGCGTTCAGCGCTGACAAGCGGATTCTCGCCACGGTTGGTGCCGCCGGCACGCTCAGCCTGTGGAGCATCAGGGCACACGGCGAGCCCGGGGTTCTCGGTCGAGCCGCCGGGCGAGGCGACACGGTGCTGGCGTCCGGGCTCACCCCGGACGGGCGGAGCCTGATCACCGTGCAGCTCGAAGGAACGGCGACGGTGTGGGACCTGTCGAACCCCACCGGCCCGGTCGAGCGCGCCACCGTCCGCGTCCACCCCGCGCTTCTGCGTGGGGCCACGGTCAGCCCTTCGGGCGACATGATCGCCACGCTCGGATACGAGATGAACGATCGAGTCATGCTGACCGACCTCAGCGATCCGAGCACGCCGGTGCCACTGGGCTCGGTTCCCGCCGCGACCTTCGGCACCGACATCGCCTTCAGTCCGGACGGGCGCAAGCTGGCCACCGGAAGCAGAGGGTTGACCGTGGCGGTGTGGGACCTCGCCGATCGGCAGCAGCCGGTGCAGACCGCCACCCTGACGACGGCCGACCCCGTCCAGTTCCTCGCGTTCAGCCGCGACGGCAGCACCATCGCCCTCGGGGAGGACGAAGAGGTCGCGATCTGGAGGCTGGGCGACCAGCCCGTTCGTCTCGGCACGCTGAAAGGACACTCCGATCGCGTGCTCGCCATGGCGTTCAGCCCGGACGGGCGCACCCTGGTGACCGGCAGCGCGGACAAGACGGCCGCGGTGTGGGACGTCGCCGGTCCGCTCCGGCGGCAGGCGATCCTCACCGGCACCCGCAGCCCGGTGTGGTCGGTGGCATATGCGCCCGACGGTCGCACCGTCGCGACCGGCACCGAGAACAACGAAGCGGCGCTCTGGGACGTGCCCGAGTCGTCGAGTCCGGTCCGGGTGGCCGGATTGAAGCACGCCGACCTCACGTCGAAGTGGCTGCTCTTCCACCCGGACGGGCGCACGCTGACCACCAGCGGCCCGAAATACACGAGTGTCCGGGCCATGGTCTGGGACTACGGGGCGCTGAACGACCTGCGCGCCGACCCGGTCACGGTCGCCTGTGCCGTCACCGGGGGCGGGTTCACCGCGGAGGACTGGGCCGCGCACGTCCCGGAGGCGCCGTACCAGCCGACCTGCTCCTAGAAGCGCGAAGGCCGGACCCGCTGGGTCCGGCCTTTCGTGACGCTGGCGGAGGATACGAGATTCGAACTCGTGAGGGTGTTAACCCAACACGCTTTCCAAGCGTGCGCCCTAGGCCTCTAGGCGAATCCTCCGTGCGCCAGGATACGACAGGATGTCCGGGCGTTTCCCGCAGGGGGCTGCGCACGCGCCGAAGGTCCACCGGGTAGGCTTCGAACCAGCCCCTCGTGCGGCGCGTATCTCGTGAACCTCCCCAGGGCCGGAAGGCAGCAAGGATAAGCGGGCTCTGGCGGGTGCACGGGGGGTCCTTTCGTTCCTCCTGGACCTGCACTGTCGGGGCACGTCGTTTGTTCTTGTCAGACCCTCGGCGGAGAATGGCGCGGTCGTCAGGAGGTGGCAGGAGTGGCGCTCGCCCTCTATCGGAAGTACCGGCCGCGTACCTTCGCCGAGGTCATCGGCCAGGAGCACGTCACCGAGCCGTTGTCGCAGGCGTTGCGCAGCGGCCGGCTGAACCACGCTTATCTGTTCTCCGGCCCGCGGGGCTGCGGCAAGACCTCCAGCGCCCGCATCCTGGCCCGGTCGCTCAACTGCGAGCAGGGCCCCACCCCGGACCCGTGCGGCGTCTGCGGCTCCTGCAAGTCCCTGGCCACCGACGGCACCGGGTCGATCGACGTCATCGAGATCGACGCGGCCAGCCACGGTGGCGTCGACGACGCCCGTGAGCTGCGGGAGAAGGCGTTCTTCGCGCCGGCCAACAGCCGCTACAAGATCTATGTGATCGACGAGGCGCACATGGTCTCGTCGGCCGGCTTCAACGCGCTGCTCAAGCTCGTCGAGGAGCCGCCGGACTTCGTGAAGTTCATCTTCGCGACCACCGAGCCGGACAAGGTGCTCGGCACCATCCGCTCGCGCACCCACCACTACCCGTTCCGGCTGATCCCGCCGGCCACGCTCCGCCCCTACCTGCAGAAACTCACCGAGGCGGAGGGCGTGCAGGTCGACCCGGCGGTGTTCCCGCTGGTGGTGCGCGCCGGCGGCGGCAGCGCCCGGGACTCGCTCTCGGTGCTCGACCAGCTGATCGCCGGCGCCGGGCCGGACGGCGTCAGCTACTCCCGCGCCGTCGCCCTGCTCGGCGTCACCGACGCCGCCCTCATCGACGAGATGTGCGACGCCCTGGCCGACCGTGACGGCGCCGCCGCCTACGCGACGATCGACCGGGTCGCCGAGGCCGGCCACGACCCGCGCCGCTTCGCCTCCGACCTGCTCGAACGCCTGCGCGACCTGATCATCCTGCAGCAGGTGCCGGACGCGGTGACGAAAGGCCTTATCGACGGCCCCGCCGACCAGCTGGAGGCGATGGCCGGTCAGGCCGGCCGGCTCGGCCCGGCCACCCTCTCCCGCTGCGCGGACATCGTGCACAACGGCCTGGTGGAGATGCGCGGCACGACCGCGCCCCGGCTGCTGCTCGAGCTGATCACGGCCCGCATGCTGCTGCCGGGGGCCGAGGACTCGACCGGGTCGCTGCTGCAGCGTCTGGAGCGCTTGGAGCGAGGAACACCAGCGGGCGTACGAGGTGAGCACCCCGCACCGACCTCCGCCCCGGTCGAGGAGCCCCGTGCGGTGACGGCGCCGGAGGCCCCGGTCGCTTCGCCCGGCGGTGCCGGCGGGGGTGGGCTGGCCGCGGCTCGGGCTGCCGCCGCGGCTGCAGCGGCCGCTGCCGGGGGCAAGGCACGGCCGGTTGCCGCCCGTCAGGCGGCGCCGGGGTCTCCGGCTGCAGCGCCGGGGTCTCCGGTAGCGGCGCCGGTGTCTCCGGCTGCTGCGGCGGTCCCTGCCGAGCCGGCGGATGCCCCGGTCTCTGCCGTCCCGGGGCCTGCGGTGCCGGCTGTCACTCCTGTCTCGGCCGCGCCTGTGTCGGCCGCGCCTGTGTCGGCCGCGCCTGTGTCGGCCGCGCCTGTGTCCGCCGCGCCTGACTCCGCGGCGCCTGTCTCCGCCGCGCCTGTCTCCGCGCCGGCTTCGTCCGCCAAGGCGGAGCCCGACTGGAACGAGGTGGCCGAGGGCGGTCACGTCGCTCCTGTTTCCGACGCCGAGTATTACGACGACGAGCCGCCCTGGGACCAGGAGCCGCCCGAGGAGGTGGAGCCGACGCCGCCGCCCGTGCCTGCGGCACCCGCACGGGAACCCGCCGCGGCAACGACACCGGCCGAGGCATCCGAACCGGCCCCGTCGGTGGCTCCTGCACCTGCGGCTGCACCTGGGGCTGCACCTGACGATGCGGCTGCGCCGGTGACGTCGGTGCCGTCCGCCTCTTCGGCTTCGCCGGCTGCTGCGGCGCCCTCCGTGCCTTCGGGTGCTCCTATGCCCTCCGCGCCCCCTGCTCCTTCCGTGCCGGCTCGCGATGATCGGCTGGAGAAGGTCCGCGCCGCCTGGCAGGCGCTCGGCCGGCGTCAGGACCGGGTGCGGGCGATGCAGGAGTACGGCATCGGCGTGCGCGAACTCGACGGCGAGACCATCGTGTTCGCCGCGCCCACGCCGAAGCTCGCCGAGCGCTTCCTGAACTGGAAGGACGCGCTGGCGTCCGCGTTCGGCGAGGCGCTGGGCGGTCGCTGGCAGATCCACTGCGAGGTCGGTGAGGCAACCGCCCGGGGCGCAGGCACTCAGCCCGGTCCCGGTTCGGGCCGCCGCCAGTCGCCCGGCCCCGCCACCGCCAACCGTCCGGCGAGCTCGGCTGCTTCGTCCTCCGCGCCGGAACGCAACACCGGCCGTACCGAGTCCCGCCCTTCCCGGCCATCCCGTCCCGCCGCCACCGACGGCGACGACGACTGGCCTGAGCCGGCCCGTCCTCCTTCGGGCGACCACAGCTCTCGACCGCCTGCCGCTGAGAGCGACACCGGCTGGCCCGAGCCGGCCCGCCCCGGTGGCGCTGCTCCGGCGTCTCCTGCGGGTGGTGACTGGCCCGAGCCTGCTCGTCCGGGCGGTGTAGCTCCTGCGGGTGGCGGCTGGCCCGAGCCTGCTCGTCCGGGCGGCGCTGCTCCGGCGTCCCCTGCGGGTGGTGACTGGCCTGAGCCTGCTCGTCCCGGCGGCTCGGGGGCGGAACCCTCGTCGGAGGGTTCCGGGTGGCCGGAGCCCGCTCAAGCCGGCGGGACACCCGCGACATCGACTGACAACGGCTGGCCGGAACCCGCGAAGCCGGGCGCTTCAGTGGGCGGCCATTCCGCTCCACCTGCGCCGGCCGTGCACAACAGTCCAGTCGCGCCGTCGTCCGGGGCGCCGTCATCCGCAGCGGCGTCGCCTTCCGCTCCTGCGCCGCTCGCGGGATCGGCTGCGCCGCCCGCAGCTTCCGCGTCGCCCACACGCCCGGCCGCGTCGCCGACCGCGCCGCCCACACGCCCGGCCGCGCCACCGGCCGCTCCTGCACCGCCGGCGCGCTCGGCCGCGATGGAGGCTGCCCGGGCCGCTGCGCGCGGGAACGCCGGACCGGCCGGTGGGCTCGCCGCTGCCCGTGCCGCTGCGGCCGGCGGGCGTAACGCACCGGCCAACCGTGCCGGGGCCGCCGCGGCGCCGTCCAGGCCCGGTGGAGGGCCGGCTGCCGGTTCCGGTGGGGGCGGTGGTGGATCCGCGTGGTCGGACGGTACGCCGACCGAGGAAGCGCCTTACGACCCCGAGTACGACGGTCCGCCTCCGGCCAAGGGCTCGTCCGGTTTCGTGGGCTTCGACCCGGGTGACGAGCCGACGGACGACGTGATCGACGAGAAGACCGCTCGGGCGAGTGGCGAGGAGCAGGCCATGCAGCTGCTCCGGGAGGCCTTCGGAGCGGAGAAGATCGCCGAGCTCTGACCGGCTGGTGGGGACTGCGGGCGGTCCGGCCGGCTGTGGATGGCGGTCGGGGCACGGGTGGGCCGGGACGTCTGTGGGTGGTCCCGCCGCCTGCGGGCGGTGATGCGGCGCGCGGATGTCCGGCCGCCCGGGCTGTCATTCGGGGCGCGTGGGCGGGTCCGGCCGCGGGGGCAGTGGTTCGGGGCGCGTGGGCGGGTGTCCGGCCGCGGGGGCAGTGATTCGGGGCGCGTGGGCGGGTTGTCCGGTCGCGCACGCCGGCGGTGATTCGCGGCGTGGGTGGGTGTCCGGTGGCGTGTCGGCGGGCAACAGGAGCCTGACGGCTACGCTGGCGGCGGTAATTTCGACCGCCGCGTGTCCTACAAGTGACCGATGAGTTTGAGGAGCGGTGCCATGCGCCCCGGTGCACAGCCCAACATGCAGCAGATCATGAAGCAGGCGCAGAAGATGCAGCAGCAGGTCGCGCAGGCGCAGGCCGAGCTGGCCGAGGCCGAGTTGACCGGCACCGCCGGCGGCGGCCTGGTGACTGTCGTGATCACCGGTCTGGGTGAGTTCAAGTCGGTGCGGATCGACCCGAAGGCGGTCGACGCCGACGACGTGGAGACGCTCGAGGACCTGGTGCTCGCGGCGATCCACAACGCCGCCGAGGCGCAGCGTGAGCTGGCCGAGGACAAGATGGGCCCGGCCACCGGCGGCCTCTCCCTGCCGGGGTTCTGATCCGTGTACGAAGGTGCCATCCAGGACCTGATCGATGAGCTGGGCCGGTTGCCGGGCGTGGGCCCGAAGTCGGCCCAGCGCATCGCTTTTCATGTCCTGTCTGCCGACCCGGCGGATGTGAACCGGCTCGCCTCCGCGCTGCGGAAGGTGAAGGAGCTGGTCAGGTTCTGTACGACCTGCTTCAACGTCGCCGAGTCGGAGCAGTGCCGGGTGTGCCGGGATCCGCGCCGCACCAACGAGGTGCTCTGTGTGGTGGAGGAGCCGAAGGACGTCGTCGCGATCGAGCGGACCGGGGAGTTCCGGGGCCGCTATCACGTGCTCGGCGGGGCGATCAACCCGCTGGAGGGCATCGGCCCGGACAACCTGCGGATCCGGGAGTTGTTGTTGCGGCTCGGCACCGGTGAGATCAGGGAGCTGATCCTGGCGACCGACCCGAACACCGAGGGCGAGGCGACCGCCACCTATCTCGGCCTGCTGGTGAAGCCGATGGGGATCGCGGTGACCCGTCTGGCCAGCGGTTTGCCGGTCGGTGGTGACCTTGAGTACGCGGACGAGATCACGCTCGGTAGGGCGTTCGAGGGTCGCCGCGCGATCTGATTTTACAACTCGTAACGTCCCGGTAACGCCGCGCGAGTTGTTTGGCCCGGATTAGCAACTTGTTGACCGTCTACGCGGTACTTTCCGTTTGTTCACCGTCTAGGTCACGGTGACGTCACGACGGAGACACGGAACCAGTCGTGTGCGGTCGGTGAGCTTGACCCAGAGCGCTTGCTAGGTGAATGTTCCTCTCGATGGCGGCAACACCCGCCGTCGGGTGCCTTCGTGGCATCGGCCTGATCTAGGCCGAGCAACGGGGGTGGGCACTCGAAGCATGCGATAACCGATCGGTTGCCGTTCGCTGCGTGGGCCATCGTCGCCGGTCGAGGTCTCCGTGTGCCTCTGTTCCGGTGACTGTGGACTCCTGCCGTGCGGCGGCTGGGAGAGGACCGGACACTCCATGGTCGTTGGATCCGGCACGGTCTCGGACCAGGTTCCGATGGAGCCGGAGCCGACCGAGCCCGCTGTTTCCGGTAAGGCGATCGAGGGGCGGTCGCTCGGACGGATCGCCTGGACTCGTCTCAAACGGGACAAGGCTGCCATCGGTGGCGGCGTCGTCATCATCCTGCTGGTTCTCATGGCGCTCTTCGCGCCGCTGATCGTCAAGATCACCGGCAGTACGCCGAACGAGTTCCACCAGGACCTGCTCGACCCGACGCTGGTGCCCGAGGGCACCTTCGGCGGGATGAGCTGGGACCACCCGATGGGCATCGAGCCGCAGAACGGGCGGGACATCTTCGCGGAGATCGTCTACGGCGCCCGCATCTCGCTCCTGGTGGCGTTCCTCGCCACCATTCTCTCCGTCGTGATCGGCACGACCCTCGGGGTCATCGCCGGGTACTTCGGCGGATGGGTCGACACCATCATCAGCCGCGCCATGGACGTGTTCCTGGCGTTCCCGGTGCTGGTGTTCGCGCTGGCGCTGGCCGGCGTGGTGCCGTCGGAGGCCTTCGGGCTCTCCGGCCTCGCGCTGCGCCTGGTCTTGCTGATCTTCATCATCGGCTTCTTCAACTGGGGTTACATCGCCCGCATCATCCGCGGGCAGACGCTTTCCCTGCGCGAGCGCGAGTTCGTGGACGCGTCGCGGGGTCTCGGTGCGCGTGGGCCGTACATCCTGTGGAAGGAGATCCTGCCGAACCTGGTGGCTCCGATCCTGGTCTACGCCACGCTGCTGATCCCCACGAACATCATCTTCGAGGCGTCGCTGTCGTTCCTCGGCGTGGGTGTCGCCCGGCAGGTGCAGGGTGAGCCGGGCGTGACCTGGGGCGGGATGCTCTCCGACGCGGTCGCGTACTACACGCTGCCGTACTTCATGTTCTGGCCGGGTATGGCGATCTTCATCACTGTGCTCGCCTTCAACCTCTTCGGTGACGGGTTGCGTGACGCCCTCGACCCGAAGACGCGGTGACCAACGATCCGATTTGAGGAAACAATGAAGGGGAGAAATCTGATGAGGAGACGGTCGGTGACCGCGGCCTTGACGAGCGCTGTGCTCGTTTTCGGCCTCGCTGCCTGTGGTGGCGGCTCGGACGACGACAACAACTCCAACGGGAACAGCGCCACTCCGGCGTTCGACTCCGCGATCGGCAAGGTGTTCAACCCCAGCGAGAAGACCGGCGGCACGCTGAAGTTCGCCATCTCCGAGGACTGGGACTCGGTCGACCCGGGTGACACCTACTACGGCCTCTCGTGGAACTTCCTGCGCACGTACGCCCGTACCCTCACGATGTTCAAGCCGGTCCCCGGCAAGGGCAGCGAGGAGCTGGTCGGCGACCTGGCCGAGGGCCTGGGCACGCCCAGCGAGGGCGGCAAGACCTGGACCTACAAGCTGCGCCCGAACCTGAAGTTCGAGGACGGCTCGCCGATCACCTCCAAGGACGTCAAGTACGGCATCCTGCGGACGGTCGACAAGAGCGTCCTGGTGAACGGCCCGACCTACTTCGGCGACTTCCTGGCCCTGCCGGAGGGCTACCAGGGTCCGTACAAGTCGAAGGACATGAACACGGACTCGGCCATCGAGACCCCGGACGACCGGACCATCGTGTTCCACCTCAAGCAGCCGTTCGGCGGCTTCGACTACCTGGGCCAGCTGCCCGGCTCCGCGCCGGTTCCGCAGGCGAAGGACACCGGCGTCAAGTACAAGGAGAAGGTCGTCTCCTCCGGCCCGTACAAGTTCGAGAGCTACCAGGAGGGCAAGGGCTTCACCCTGGTTCGCAACACGAACTGGGACAAGGCCACCGACCCGAACCGCCCGGCTCTGCCGGACCGCTACGAGGTGACCCTCGGCGTCGAGGCCAACGACATCGACAACCGGATCATCTCCGGCGACCTCGACGTCGACCTGGCCGGCACCGGTGTTCAGCCGGCGTCGCTGTCCCGGGTGCTCAACGACCCGAACCTGAAGGCGCAGGCGGACAACCCGCTGGCGGCGCGTACCTGGTACACGTCGATCAACCCGAAGGTCGCTCCGCTCGACAAGCTCGACTGCCGCAAGGCGATCATGTTCGCCGCCGACCGCACCGGCCTCCAGGCCGCGTACGGTGGCCCGCTCGCCGGTGGTGAGATCGCGACCTCGCTGATGCCGCCGGTCATCCCGGGCTACCAGCAGTTCGACCTCTACCCGGCCGGCGCCGACAACAAGGGTGACGTGGCCAAGGCCAAGGAGCACCTGGCCGCGTGTGGTCAGCCGAACGGCTTCACCACCAACATGGCGTACCGGTCGGACCGCCCGAAGGAGCAGGCGATCGCCGAGTCGCTGCAGCAGTCGCTCGCCCGGGTCGGCATCAACCTGACCCTCAAGCCGCTGCCCACCGGTGACTACTTCTCGCTGTACGCCGGCAAGCCGAGCTACCGCGACGGCCAGAAGCTGGGCCTGATGACCAACGGCTGGGCCTCGGACTGGAACGACGGCTTCGGCTTCCTCTCGCAGATCGTCGACAGCCGGACCATCCGTGAGTCCGGTGGCTCGTCGAACCTGAGCATCTACCTCCCCGAGGTGGACGCGATGATCGACCAGGCGGTTGCCGAGTCCGACGCCGCCAAGCGCAACGAGATCTGGGGCCAGATCGACCGCAAGGTCATGGAGAACGCGGTGGTCCTGCCCAGCGTGTACTCCAAGGCGCTCACCCTGCGCAGCAAGAACGCGACCAACATCTTCGTCAATGAGGCCTACGGCCAGTACGACTACATGATGATGGGCGCCACCAAGTAGGTCGCTCCGCTGAGCGCAACACCCGACGAAGACAAGTAAGGCAGGTGAAGGCGGTCGGGAGGCCGGCCGGCCCGGGCACGACCCGGGTTGGCCGGCCTCCCGCAGCCGGACAACGTGGCGACCTACATCATCCGGCGCGTGATCGGCGCCCTGCTCATGCTGATCGTGGTCAGCATGGTCACCTTCGCGATCTTCTTCCTGGTACCCCGGTGGGCGGGTGGAACCGCGGAGAACCTGGCAGCCCGCTACGTGGGCCGGACCGCTGACGCGACCGAGATCGCGGCGGCCGCCGAGCGCCTGGGCTTCAACGACCCCATCTGGCTGCAGTACTGGGAGTGGCTTCAGGGCGTCTTCGTCGGGGCCACCTACGACCTCGGCACCGGCCCGGAGGAGTGCCCGGCCCCGTGCTTCGGTTACTCCTTCATCTCGCGTTCGCCGGTGTGGCCGGAGCTGCTGGACCGCATGCCGGTCACCTTCTCCCTGGCGCTGGGCGCCGCGGTGATCTGGCTGATCACCGGTGTGGCGACCGGTGTCGTCTCCGCCCTGCGGCGGGGCTCCATCTTCGACCGCGCGGCGATGACCATCGCTCTCGGTGGCGTCTCTCTCCCGATCTTCTTCACCGGCCTGATGTCGCTGGCGATCTTCAGTTACCAGCTCGGCATCACCGCGCCCGGTGGCAGTTACACACCCATCGAGGACAATCCCGCCGAGTGGGCGTACAACCTCCTGCTCCCGTGGATCACCCTGGCGTTCCTGTTCTCCGCTTCCTATGCGCGTCTGACCCGAGCGGGCATGCTGGAGACGATGAGTGAGGACTACGTCCGCACAGCGCGGGCCAAGGGGCTGCCGGAGCGATCCGTCATCACGAAGCACGGCCTGCGTGCCGCGCTGACTCCGATCGTCACCATCTTCGGTCTGGACGTCGGCCTGCTGCTCGGTGGTGCGGTGCTCACCGAGACCACGTTCTCCTTGCCCGGGCTGGGCAAGTACGCAATCGACGCGATCGCGACGAACGACCTGCCGAAGATTCTCGGCGTCGTCATGCTCACCGCATTCTTCGTCGTCCTCGCCAATCTGATCGTCGACCTCCTCTACGCGGTGGTCGACCCGCGAGTGAGGCTCAACTGATGGCCGACCCCTTCCTCCAGGTCCGGGATCTGCAGATCCATTTCCCGACCGACGACGGTCTGGTCAGGTCCGTCGACGGCCTGACCTTCTCGCTGGAGCGCGGCCGGACGCTCGGCATCGTGGGCGAGTCCGGCTCCGGCAAGTCGGTGACCAGCCTCGGCATCCTGGGCCTGCACAACAAGCGCAACGCCCGGGTGTCCGGCGAGATCTGGCTGGACGGCAAGGAGCTGGTCGACTCCTCCCCGGAAGAGGTGCGCCGGCTGCGCGGCCGCAAGATGGCGATGATCTTCCAGGACCCGCTGTCCGCGATGCACCCGTACTACACGGTCGGCACCCAGATCATCGAGGCGTACCGGGTGCACCACAACGTCTCCAAGAAGGTGGCCCGCAAGCACGCCATCGAGATGCTCAACCGGGTCGGCATCCCGCAGCCGGACCGGCGGGTGGACGACTACCCGCACCAGTTCTCCGGCGGTATGCGGCAGCGCGCCATGATCGCCATGTCGCTCTCCTGCGACCCGGAGCTCCTGATCGCGGACGAGCCGACCACGGCGCTCGACGTGACCGTGCAGGCGCAGATCCTCGACCTCATGCACGACCTGCAGCAGGAGTTCAACTCCGCGCTGATCATCATCACGCACGACCTGGGCGTGGTCGCCGAGCTCGCCGACGACGTGCTGGTGATGTACGGCGGCAAGGCGATCGAGTACGGTCCCGCACGGACCATCTTCGAGGCGCCCGAGCACCCGTACACCTGGGGTCTGCTCGGATCCATGCCGCGCATGGACCGTCCGCTGACCGATCGGCTCATCCCGATCGCCGGCTCCCCGCCCTCACTGATCAACCTGCCGTCCGGTTGCGCGTTCCACCCGCGGTGCGTGTTCGAGCCGAGGACCGGCGGGCTGGGCACCACCGTCGTCCCGGAGCTCACCGAGGCCGGCGGCGGGCACCGGGTGCGGTGTCATCTTCCGGCGGCCGAGCGGCGCCGGATCTGGGCCGAGGAGATCCGGCCGAAGCTGGAGGTCGGAGCATGACCGAGCAGAGCATCCCCACGCCGAGCCGGGAGCCACTGCTCTCCGCCCGTGGCCTGGAGAAGCACTTCCCGATCACCAAGGGCCTGCTGAAGCGCAAGATCGGCGCGGTGCGCGCGGTCGACGGCATCGACTTCGACGTCTTCAAGGGTGAGACGCTCGGCCTGGTCGGCGAGTCCGGGTGCGGCAAGTCCACCACCGGCCGGCTGCTGAGCCGTCTGCTGGAGCCCACCGGCGGGACGGTGACGTTCGAGGGCCGCGACATCACGCACCTGAGCCAGGGCAAGCTGCGCCCGATGCGCCGGGACATGCAGATGATCTTCCAGGATCCGTTCTCGTCGCTGAACCCGCGGCACACGGTCGGCGCGATCGTCGGGGCGCCGTTCCGGATCCAGGGCGTCAAGACCGAGCACGGCGTCAAGCGGGCGGTCCAGGACCTGCTGAAGCTGGTCGGGTTGAACCCGGAGCACTACAACCGGTACCCGCACGAGTTCTCCGGCGGCCAGCGGCAGCGCATCGGCATCGCGCGGACGCTGGCGCTGCGACCGAAGATGATCGTGGCGGACGAGCCGGTGTCGGCGCTCGACGTGTCGATCCAGGCGCAGGTGGTCAACCTTCTGGAGGACCTGCAGAACGAGTTCGACCTGACGTACGTGTTCATCGCGCACGACCTGTCGGTGGTGCGGCACATCTCCGACCGGGTCGCGGTCATGTACCTCGGCAAGATCGTCGAGATCGCCGACCGGGAAGAGCTCTACCGCAACCCGCGCCACCCGTACACGGTGGCTCTGATGTCCGCCGTGCCGGTGCCGGACCCCAGCCGCCGCGATCGCCTGGAGCGCGAGCGCGTGCTGCTCACCGGCGACGTGCCGAGCCCGATCAACCCGCCGTCCGGCTGCCGGTTCCGGACCCGGTGCTGGAAGGCGCAGGACATCTGCGCCACCGAGGAGCCGCCGCTGGTGCAGCGCCTCGACGACCCGGACTCGCACCTCACCGCCTGCCACTTCCCGGTGACGGCCGAGGAGGAAGTGGTCGGCCGCAAGCCGGCCGGTGCCAAGGCCTGAGGCCTGATCCGAACCGAACGGCCCCGCGGACCCGGTCCGCGGGGCCGTTCGGTGTTCAGATCCAGGGGTTCGAGTACTCGCAGCCGACCAGCACGTCGAGGTCCGGTGCCTCGGTGTACCCGACACAGTTGTCGCCGGTCGCCGTGCCGTCGGCGCCACCGTCGAGCCGGTCCGAGCCGTCCCCGTACGTCTCGAAGAGGTGGTCGTCGCCGGCCTCGCCGTACAACTGGTCGCGGCCTTCGAAGCCGGTCAGGCGGTCGTTGCCGGCACCACCGCGAACGATGTCGGCGCCGAGCCAGCCGTCGATGTCGTTGGCTGCGGCGTTGCCGGTGAGCCGGTCGTTGCCGTTGCCGCCGACGATGTTCTCGACGTCGGCCCCCACGGTGTCCCGTTCGCCGGCCTGCCCGTCGTCACCGGCGGCGCCGTCCAGGTCCACGGTCACCGGTGCGGTGCGGCTGCGATAGTCGACGGTGTCCTCGCCGGTGCCGCCGAGAAGCACATCCGCCTTGGTGCCGTGGAAGAGCGTGTCGTTGCCCCAGCCACCTTCGAGCCGGTTGGCGCCCCCGTGATCCGACAGCTGGTCGTTGCCACCACGTCCGGCGAGGAGGTCGTTGCCGAGGCCGCCGGAGAGGTGGTCGGCGCGGTCGGTGCCGTAGAGGCGGTCGTTGCCGGCGCCTCCGTTGATGGAGTCGATGCCGGTCAGGGTGTCCCGCTCGCCCTTGCGGCCGTCGTCACCCGATCCCGAGTCCGAGTCCGCGGTGATCGCCTGCCGCCGGCCGCTGTAGTCGGCGAGATCCTGCCCCGGGCCGCCGGAGAGCAGGTCAGCGTCCGGCCATCCGCGCCCGTTCGGGTCGATGTCCTGGCCGAAGGTGTCGTGACCGTTCCCGCCGTACTCCCGGTCGTTGTCCCCCTGGCCGGCCAGGTAGTCGGCGCCGTCGCCACCGGAGAGCACGTCGTTGCCCCAGTCGCCGAACAGGGAGTCGTTGCCGCCCAGGCCGGACACCCGATCGGCGCCGTAGCCGCCGTTGAGCCGGTCGGCCCGGGGGCCACCGGTCAGGGTGTCCTTGCCGTCGCCACCGGAGGCGGTCATCGACAGGCCGGACCGGTTGACCACGGAGTCGTTCTTGGCGCCGAGGCTGACGCGCACCCGGGTCGGCGCGCCGGAGGTCGTACACCGGACCCGTGTCTTGTCGCCTTTGACCTTCTTGCAGCCCTTGCCGGCTCGCACGGCGACCCGGTCGTCGACGGTGACCGTGCTGCCGGACCGGGTCACCATCACCTTGTTGACCGCGCCGGAGCCGGCCTTGAACTGAACCTGCGTGCCCGAGACCACGGACGCGACGCCGGTGGTGGCGGCCTGCGCGGGCGCGGCGAGCAGGCTGATCGCGGCGGACGTGGTGAGCAGGACGAGACCGGCCCTGGAGAGCGTGCGCATCGATGCCACAGGAGAGCCCCCGTCGTGAATTTCGATCATCATAAGGGTCAGGGTCGAGCCCAGCGGACCTGCGGCGATCGATAGAAACGAACACCCTGCCGGGTCCAGCTTGGACCGTAAGCGCCGAGCCTGGCGCGGAACGACGGCCAGTCGTGGGTCGCCCGCGGCGACCAGCCGAGCTCGGCGAGCGCCACGAGGCGCGGAAAAGCCAGGAACTCGATGTCGGCGAGATCGCGCAGCGTCTCCGACCACAACGGCGCCTCGACCCCCAGAACCACTTCTTCGGGTACGCCCGACAGCAGCCGGCCGGGGTCCCAGTCATAGGCGGCTCGCACCTCGATGGTGCCCGCCCAGTGCAGGCCGCCCGGAGTCAGCAGGTCGTACTGCATGTCCAGGTACGCCTTGTTGGCCGGTGACATCAGCACCTTCGCCCCGGCCGCGGCCGCCGCTTCGACGGGGCCCGTCGCGCCCTCGTGGTTCCAGTACTGCACGACCGCGGTCCGGGCGGCCGGTGTCGCGGCGATCTCCTGCCAGCCGATCGGGATCTTGCCGTGTTTCGCCACCAGCGGCAGCACCCGCTGTTGGAAGGCGAGGTAGTCGGCGTGCGGCGTGGAGTGCGCCTCGTCCCCGCCGATGTGCAGGTAACGGCCGGGCGTCATCGCCGCCAGCTCGCGGATCACGTCCTCGGCGAACCGGTAGGTGATCTCCTTGCCGGCGCACAGCGAGCTGTACCCGACGCGGATGTCGATCCGCGGCCGGGGCGCCACCCCGGCGCAGGTCAGTTCGGGGTACGCCACCTGGGCCGCGTTCACGTGACCGGGCATGTCGATCTCGGGAACGATCGTGACGAACCGGTCGGCGGCGTACCGGACCAGGTCGCGGTAGTCGTCCTTGGTGAGGTACCCACCGCCGATACCGCGGACCCCGGTGCCCGTCGCGCCGCCCACTGTGGTCAGTCGCGGCCAGCTGTCGATCTGGATCCGCCACCCCTGGTCGTCGGAGAGGTGCAGGTGCAGGTGATTGATCTTGAAGCGGCTGATCTGGTCGATGTAGCGGCGCACCTCGGCCGGCTCGTGGAAGTGACGGGCCAGGTCGAGCATCGCGCCCCGGTACGCGTACCGCGGCCGGTCCTGGATCCGCCCACCCGGGATGACCCAGTCCCGGTGCTGCGCCGTCGCGGACTCGATCTCCGGCGGCAGGAGCTGGCGCAGCGTCTGCACGCCCAGGAACAGCCCCACCGGCCGGGACGCCCGCACCTCGACGCCGTCGGCGCGCACGTCCAGCCGATACTCCTCGGCGGGTCCGGCGCCGGAGAGGACCAGCGTGATCGCGTCGCCGGTGGCAGCCGGGACGATCCGCAGCGGGAAGCCGGTCGCCGGCCGGAACGCCTCGGCGAGTCGCTCGGCCACCGGTTCGGCTGCACCGGACGCGGCGATGACCGTGTCCCGGGTCAACGCGAACGCCGCCCGCGGATCAGGCGCCGCCTCGGCCGGGGCGGGCAGGACCCCGGTCAGCGAGGGCGGCACAGGTCCGGTCCCCGGGCCCGCGGACGCGGCCGTCACGGCCAGTGTGAGGGCCAGCACGGCGGAGACGGCCAGGTGGGTGAGACGCACCCGCGCGACCGTACCCACGTGGATCAATGCGGCGGCTCAGGAGCCGGTCGGCCGCCGTCAGCCTTCCGGACGGTTCAGCAGAGCGACGGCGATCGCGTGCACTGCCTCCAAGCCGGACGAATCGGCGAGCGGCGCCTTGCCGCCGGTCACCGCGTACCACTCCTCGGCGTCCTTGTACTGTACGGTCAGCACCACCTGGCCGTCGGTGATCTCGCTGCGCAGCGTCAGATCTCCGGTCACGACGCCGACCTCGTCGGTCATCACACCGCCCGGCCCGGCGGTGATGTCGGTGGTCCGGCCCTGCGCCGCCCCGGCCGGTTGGGCCGGTTGGGCCGGTTCGGCCGCTGCGGCCGGCTCGGTCGCTTCGGTCATCAGCAGGTCTCCAGCATGTCGGTGAGCGCGTTCTTCTCCGCGGTGGTCACCGTCAGCTTCCAGTGGCTCTTCACGGCGATCCAGTCCCCGGCGTACGTGCACCAGTGTTCCCGCACCGGCGGTTTCCATGTCGACGGATCCTGATCGCCCTTCGACCGGTTCGACGTGGCCGAGACGGCGACCAGCTGCGGGCGTTCCAGGTCGTTCGCGAAGTCGCCGCGCTCGTCCTCGGTCCACTTCCCGGCGCCGGACCGCCAGGCGTTGGCCAGCGGCACCATGTGGTCGATGTCGACCTTCGTCGGCGAGTTGAGGACCTGGTCGTCGTAGACGCTGTGCCAGGTGCCGGCGACCACGTTGCAGCCGGAGAACTTGACCTTCTCACCGTCCCGCTTGAGCACCGTGTCCCGGACGTCGCAGTTGTCGCCGGTGTCGCGCCAGTGCGGGAACTTCTCCCGGCTGTAACCGCGCATCGAGGCGGCCTTGGCGACGGTCAGGCTGTCGAGCTGGGCGGTGGCGTTGCCCGCGGAGGTGGGGCCGGAATCCGGGTTCTCGTCGGCGGCGACCACCCCGCAGCCGGTGAGCAGCAGCGCGGTGCAGGAGGCGGCGGTGAACAGGAGCGATCGAACACGGTGAGGGGGCACGTACCTCAGCGTAGGTGGGACCCCCGCGTGCCGCCGATCATGGCACGCGGGGGAGTGACACTCAGCTCGCGCGGTTGACCGCGCTGGTCACCGCTTTGATGGACGCGCTCACGATGTTGGCGTCGATGCCGACACCCCAGACCGTGACGTCGCCCACCTCAACCTCGACGTACGCCGCGGCCTGCGCGTCGCCACCGGAGGTCAGCGCGTGCTCGTTGTAGTCCAGCACCCGGGCCTTGATCCCCAGCGGTTCGACGGCCTGCACGAACGCGGCGATCGGGCCGTTGCCGACACCGACCAGCGGCCGGCGCACACCGCGGTGGAACACCTGGACGTCGATCTCGACCTTGCCGTCCACGGTGGCCGTGCTGTAGCTCTCCACAGTGAACGCGGACCGGGCCTGGTGCTCGACCAGGTACTCGCCGGCGAAGATGTCCCACATCTGCTGCGGGCCGACCTCGCCGCCCTCGACGTCGGTGTGGTGCTGCACCACGCCGGAGAACTCGATCTGCAGCCGCCGCGGCAGGTCGAGCTTGTGCTCCTCCTTCATGATGTACGCCACGCCGCCCTTGCCGGACTGCGAGTTGACCCGGATGACCGCCTCGTAGGTGCGGCCCACGTCCTTCGGGTCGATCGGCAGGTAGGGAACGCCCCAGCCGAAGTCGTCGATCGGCACACCGGCGGTGTCGGCGTCGGCCTGCAGCGCTGCCAGGCCCTTCTTGATCGCGTCCTGGTGCGAGCCGGAGAACGCGGTGTAGACCAGGTCGCCCGCGTACGGGTGGCGCTCGTGCACCGGCAGCTGGTTGCAATATTCGACGGTGCGCTTGATCTCGTCGATGTTGGCGAAGTCGATCTGCGGGTCGATGCCCTGCGAGAACAGGTTCAGACCCAGCGTGACCAGGTCCACGTTGCCGGTGCGCTCGCCGTTGCCGAACAGGCAGCCCTCGATGCGGTCGGCGCCGGCCAGCAGGCCCAGCTCGGCGGCGGCCACCGCGGTGCCCCGGTCGTTGTGCGGGTGCAGGCTCAGAATCACGCTGTCCCGCCGCGGCAGGTGGCGGTCCATCCACTCGATGGAGTCCGCGTACACGTTCGGCGTGGCCATCTCGACGGTGGCCGGCAGATTGATGATCAGCGGGCGGTCCGGCGTCGGGTCGATCACGTCGATGACCGCCGAGCAGACCTCCAGCGCGTAGTCCAGCTCGGTGCCGGTGTACGACTCGGGCGAGTACTCGTAGAAGATCTCGGTGTCCGGGGTGTGGATCTCCGCGTATTTCTGGCAGAGCCGCGCGCCGGTCGTCGCGATGTCGGTGATGCCGTCCCGGTCCAGGCCGAACACCACGCGCCGCTGCAGCGTCGAGGTCGAGTTGTAGAAGTGCACGATGGCGCGCTTGGCGCCCCGGATCGACTCGAAGGTCCGGTCGATCAGGTGCTCGCGGCACTGCACCAGCACCTGGATGGTGACGTCGTCCGGGATCAGGTCCTGCTCGATGAGCTGGCGTACGAAGTCGAAGTCGGTCTGGCTGGCGGCCGGGAAGCCGACCTCGATCTCCTTGTAGCCCATCTTCACCAGCAGCATGAACATCCGCCGCTTGCGCTCGGGGGACATCGGGTCGATCAGCGCCTGGTTGCCGTCCCGCAGGTCGACCGCGCACCAGCGCGGCGCGGTCTCGGTCACCTGGGACGGCCAGCGCCGGTCCGGCAGGGAGATCGGGAACTGCTTCTGGTACGGCTCGTAGCGCTCGAACGGCATCGAGCTGCGTTGCTGGGTACTGAACGGCCCAGCCTCAGGGTTGGTGGACATGTGACTGCTCCTGTCGAAATGAAGACGAGCAGGCGGCGTGCATCAACTCCGCGACGAGGTGCCGGCCTGGAATGGGGCCTCGTCGCGGCAGCGAAGGAGGAGAAACGCGTGCCACATGTCGCCACACACGTTACGTGATCCACATCCGGGTGGCGAACCGTTCGCCCGGATCGTGGGACCCTCAGGCGGACGGCGCGGGGCTGGGCGCTTCCACCGGCGGTGGGCTGTTCATCCCCATCGGCTCGCCGGCCACCTCCGGCCCGGGCAGCTGCACCGCCGGCGGCCCGGCGACCTGCTGGGCCAGCGTGAGCACGCCGAACCCGACCCGTGCCGCGGACAGCAGACCGTCCGGGGTGTAGCAGTAGATGCCGACGTCGACCGGCGCCTTGAGCGAGGCCGAGACCGAGTCGACCGCGTAACAGGTGCCCTGGGCGCCGGGCAGCGGCTGCGCCGCGGAGACGGCCAGCGCCGCGTCCCGGTCGGTGAAGACGTGCAGCCACTGCCGGAACAACCGCTGCACCCTCGGGTCGTACCTGCGGGGCACCTTCTCGCCCTGCTCCGCCACCCGGATGCAGGCGGCCGCGACCGGGTTGGCCGGCGTGGGCAGGGAGCACTGGTAGACGCCGTTGCCGTTGCGCACGATCGAGACGCCGGTGGTGCCGCCGAGCGCGCCGTTCGGGATGTCCACCCGCCAGCTCCCGTCGTTGGCGACGGTCGCCACCACACTGCGGGGCGCGCCGTCACCGACGTCCCAGGTGTAGAGCGCGGCGTACCGCCGGTCCAGGCCGAGGGCGGCCAGGGCGGCCAGGGTGTCCCGGGCGGTGCCGGCCAGCGGGTCCGGAGCCGGTTCTCCGGAGGTGCCCGAGGAGGGTGGGCTGGTCGGCGCCGCTTCCGGCTCGTCGCCGCCGCACCCGGCCAGGGCAGTGCCCAGCAGCGTGGCGGTCAGCGCGGACAGTACGCGCCGGGAACCGGAAGGAAGAAACACCGCGACATTCTCGCCCCATCCGGTGACACGCCGCTTCCGCGCGTTCGGCGTGTCGCGCCGGGGTGGCCGGAATCTGGGAACGCCTGTCGAGGGGCGGCGGCTGCGCGGCTAGGGTGGTGGCGATCGCTGGTGACGGAGAGGGAATGGTTTCGCCGTGGCTCTTGTGGTGCAGAAGTACGGTGGTTCGTCAGTAGCGAACGCCGAGCGCATCAAGCGCGTGGCGGAGCGCATCGTGGCCGCCCGCAAGGCCGGCGACGACGTCGTGGTCGTCGTCTCGGCGATGGGCGACACCACGGACGAGCTGCTCGACCTGGCCAACCAGGTCAGCCCGCTCCCGCCGGGCCGCGAGCTGGACATGCTCCTCACCGCCGGCGAGCGCATCTCGATGGCTCTGCTCGCCATGGCGATCCACAACCTGGGGTACGAAGCCCGGTCGTACACCGGCTCGCAGGCCGGCGTGCTCACCACCTCGGTGCACGGCAAGGCCCGGATCATCGACGTGACCCCCGGCCGGCTGCGGACCGCGCTCGACGAAGGCGCGATCGCCATCGTCGCCGGGTTCCAGGGCGTGTCGCAGGACACCAAGGACATCACCACCCTCGGCCGCGGCGGTTCGGACACCACCGCGGTCGCGCTCGCCGCGGCGCTGCACGCCGACGTCTGCGAGATCTACACCGACGTGGACGGCGTCTTCACCGCCGACCCCCGGATCGTCCCGGACGCCAAGCACATCAAGCAGATCACGTACGAGGAGATGCTGGAGCTGGCGGCCGGTGGTGCGAAGGTGCTGATGTTGCGATGCGTGGAGTACGCGCGCCGCTTCAAGGTGCCGATCCACGTACGCTCTTCGTACTCGCTCAAAGAAGGCACGCTCGTCACCGGATCGATGGAGGACCCTGACGTGGAGCAAGCACTGATCACCGGGGTCGCGCACGACCGCAGTGAAGCCAAGATCACGATCGTGGGGGTGCCGGACGAGCCCGGTTCCGCCGGCCGGATCTTCGAGACGGTCGCCCAGGCCGAGATCAACATCGACATGATCGTGCAGAACGTCTCCACCGAGGGCACCGGCCGCACCGACATCTCGTTCACGCTGCCCAAGGCCGACGGGCCGAGCGCGATGGCCGCCCTCGACAAGATCAAGGAGCAGATCAAGTTCAAGAGCCTGCTCTTCGACGACCACGTCGGCAAGGTCTCGCTGATCGGCGCGGGCATGCGCTCGCACCCGGGTGTCGCCGCGGCCTTCTTCGCCTGCATCGGCGCGGCCGGCGTCAACATCGAGATGATCTCCACCTCGGAGATCCGGGTCTCCGTCGTCTGCCGGGACACCGACCTCGACACCGCGGTCCGTGCCGTGCACGACCAGTTCGAGCTCGGCGGTAACGAAGAGGCAGTCGTCTACGCGGGTACCGGCCGGTAAGCCCGGCGATGGCGCCGACGCTCGCCGTCGTCGGAGCAACCGGCTCCGTCGGGACCGTGATGCTCGAGCTGCTCTCGTCCCGGCGCAACGTCTGGGGCGAGATCCGGCTGATCGCGACGGCACGCTCCGCCGGCAAGGTGCTGACCTGCCGCGGTGAGCAGCTGGTCGTCCGTGAGCTGACCGCCGAGGCCTTCAACGGCGTCGACGTGGCCATGTTCGACGTGCCCGACGACGTGGCCGTCCACTGGGCGCCGATCGCCGTCGCCCGCGGCGCCGTCGTGGTCGACAACTCCTCGGCGTTCCGCATGGAACCGGACGTCCCGCTGGTCGTGCCCGAGGTCAACCGAGAAGACCTGGCGTACCGTCCCCGCGGCATCGTCTCCAGCGCCAACTGCACCACCGCGACCATGATCATGGCGGTGGCACCGCTGCACCAGGAGTACGGGCTGCGCGAACTCGTCCTGGCCTCCTACCAGTCGGCCTCCGGCGCCGGCCAGTTCGGCGTCGACACCCTGCACGACCAGCTCAGCAAGGTGGCCGGCGACCGGCTCCTCGGTTCCCGCCCCGGCAACGTGCGGCAGGCCGTCGGCGACGACCTCGGCCCGTTCCCGGCACCCCTCGCGCTCAACGTGGTGCCCTGGTCCGGTGACCTGGCCCCGCTCGGCTGGTCCTCCGAGGAACTCAAGCTCCGCAACGAGACCCGCAAACTCCTCGCGATGCCCGCCCTCAAGGTCTCCGCGACCTGCGTGCGCGTGCCGGTGGTGACCGGTCACTCGATCGCTGTCCACGCCAACTTCGCCTCCGAGGTCACCGCGGACGGCGCCCGCCAGGTGCTCCGCAACGCCCCCGGCGTGATCCTGGTCGACGACCCTGAATCCGGCGAGTTCCCGATGCCGATCGACGCGGTCGGCACCGACCCGTCCTGGGTCGGCCGCATCCGCCGGGCGATGGACGACCCACGGGCGTTGTCCCTCTTCGTGACCGGCGACAACATGCGTAAGGGCGCCGCCCTGAACACCGTCCAGAACGCCGAGATCATCGCCGCCGAGTTCGGCAAGTAACGACCCGGGACCGGCCCGCTCCACGGCACTTCGCCCCCATCCGCCGCGCCGCGCCGCCACACCGCGCCCCGCGCCGCCACACCGCGCCCCGCGCCGCCACACCGCGCGCCGCACTGCCGCGCCGGCTGTCACCCGCACGCTGCCACGTTCCGCGCCGCGCTGCTACACCGTGCGCGGCCCTGACCTCGGCTGCCCGCGCCGTGCGCTGCCGTGTCGCCCCGGGCTTTCTCGGTTTCGTGTGCGGCCCGGATCGGTGTCGGCGTGGCCACCCACTTCAGCCCGGCGGCGCGCTGCGGCCTGGAGTTGCAGGTGATCGCGGGGTAGTCACGGGTGGAGTAGTTGCGTTTGTCCAGCCCATGGCGCGTACTAAAGCGGGTCGAAGCCTTAAGGAACGGCCCGGCGCCGTGGGGTTATCGTGGCGGCCATGAGCGACACCGGCATCTGCGAGGTCGTGATCACCGCAGCCGACGCGGACTGGCTGGCCCGATTCACCCGGCGGCTGGTGGAGGACCGGCTGGCCGCGTGTGGGCAGCAGGTCGCGGCGATCCGGTCGATCTACCGGTGGGACGGGGCGGTGCAGGACGAGCCCGAGGCGCGGGTCGCGCTGCACACCAGGCTGGAGCTCGTCGACCGGATCATCGAGCGGGCCGACGCCGAGCACCCCTATGACGTGCCGTGCGTGCTGGCGGTGCCGGTGGTGGCGGCCAACCCGGCGTACGTCGCGTGGGTGTTCCAGGAGACCAGCCCTTAGCGGTCGGGGCCGCCTCACAGCACTTACAGCCGGCTGCCCGGGTCCGGCTGGCGCTGGACGCTGCCCGAGGACCCTCAGCAGCACCGGGAACCCGTTGGGCGGGTGGCCGGCGTTGACGATCGGGCAGCGCTGGGGCCAGCTGGGCGGATGGCCGGCGTTGACGATCGGGCAGCGCTGGGGCCAGCTGGGTGGGCTGGCTCTCAGGGCTGTCTCGTATGGGGGAGGCGGCGCCGAGAGCCAGCCGCGAAGGTCAGGCTGCGGCGTCGAGGTCGGCGCGGGTCAGCAGGGCGCGCAGGGTGATGCCCTCGGCGGCCAGTGCCTGCGAGCCGCCCTCCTGCCGGTCGATGACGCAGACCGCGTGGTCCACGTGCGCGCCCAGCTTGCGCAGGTCGTTGGTGGAGAGCACCACCTGACCGCCGGAGGTGACGACGTCCTCGACCACGAGCACCCGGCGGCCGGCGACTTCGGCGCCTTCGGCGAGGCGGGCGGTGCCGTACTTCTTCGCCTGCTTGCGGACGAAGGCGGTGGGCAGCTTGGCGTGCCGGGCGAGGGCGGTGACCACCGCGATGCCGCCCATCTCCAGGCCGGCGAGGACCTCGGTGCCTTCCGGGATGAGCACGGCCAGCTGCTCGGCCAGCTGGTCGAGCAGGACCGGGTCGGCCTCGAACTGGTACTTGTCGAAATATTCGGTCGCGGTGCGCCCGGATCGCAGGGTGAATTCGCCGGTCAGCCGGCTCACGCTGCGGACCTGGCGGGCGAGGTCGGAGTCAGTCACAAGCATTGAGCTTGACAGGCCGGTTCGGGGCGTCGTGCGGCGCCCCTGGCCGTCGGGTCGCGTCGGTGACGGCGAGACGCGGATCAGACTCGCGGTCACCCGTTGGCGTACTTGATCTCTCCAATACCGCATCCTATGTCTGTTTGGGGTAGTTTTCGCCTAATTAGTGGCTTGCGCCCGGAAGGATAGTTCTGTGACACCCTTCGCGATGCTCTTCCTGCTCGCCCTCGCCGGCTCCTCATGTTTCGCGCTCGGCCGCGCCCTGGGTCGTGGTGAACGCTACGAGCGGGGGTACCGGGAGGGCTTCCGTGACGGTGAGACCGGGTCACTGGCCCGCGCCACCCGGCTCATGCAGCTCGGTGGCGACCGGCCGTCCTCCATCGCCCCCGTGGTCGAGACCATGCTGGGGCCGTACTGCGTGCCACAGCAGATGGCGCCCCGCGTGGCCGGCCCGGTGGCGCCCGGGATGGCAGGCCGGGCGCAGCTGGCCATCTGAGGCGGCTAGGCGGCTGAGGCGGCGCTGACCGCCGCGGCCGCTGACGGCCGAGATGGAGCCGGCCGGCCGGCGTGGAACCTGCGGCGCACCGCCCGGACGGGGGTGCGCCGGACGCGGTTCGGGGGACCGACCCGAATCAAGATCATGGCGCCGCTGTGACGCGCGCCTTGGCGACCGGACTCCCGGACGCATTCACACCCGATGAAAAGGCCGAAGATATGCGGGAGGCCCGGCCTGCCTGAGCGGCAGACCGGGCCTCACCTGCAACCACGTGGTCGGGGTGGCGGGATTTGAACCCACGGCCTCTTCGTCCCGAACGAAGCGCGCTACCAAGCTGCGCCACACCCCGAGCTGCGAGAGAAATACTAGCTCACGCCCCCAGCCTGCCGGAAACGGGTATCCCTCAACAGCTAAAACCCCAGGTCAGCGCGGTGTAAGCGTGAGCAGGGAGGCTTCCGGCCGGCACGCGAAGCGGATCGGTGCGGTCGGGTGGGTGCCGAGGCCGGCCGAGACGTGCAGCCAGGATTCCGAGCCGGGCCAGCGGTGCAGGCCCTTGGCCATGCTGAGCGGCAGGTCGCAGTTGGTGGTGAGGGCGCCGTAGAACGGGACGCAGACCTGCCCGCCGTGGGTGTGGCCGGCGAGCAGCAGGGCGAAGCCGTCGGCCGCCATCGCGTCCAGGACCCGTGTGGCGGGCGTGTGGGTCACCCCGAGGTGCAGGTCGGCGCCGGGGCTGATCGGGCCGGCCACGGAGGCGTAGTCGTCCTGCTGGATGTGCGGGTCGTCGACGCCGACCAGCTCGATCGAGCGGCCGCCGGCCTTGAGGACGGTGCGGGCGTTGTTCAGGTCCGCCCATCCGGCGCTCACCAGGGCGTCCCGCAGGTCTTCGGTGGGCAGGTCGTTGCCCTGCACGTACTCCCGCTCGCCGGGCAGCACGTATTTCAGCGGGTTCTTGAAGACCGGGCCGCGGTAGTCGTTGGAGCCGAAGACGAACGCGCCGGGCAGGTCGAGGAAGGGTTCCAGGGCGCGCAGGACGCCGGGCACGGCGAACGCCGAGGACAGGTTGTCGCCGGTGACCACGACGAGGTCGGGGTCGGTCCCGCCGAGCGCCGCCACCCACTCCTGCTTGCGCCGCTGGTCCGGCATCATGTGCAGGTCCGACAGGTGCAGGATGCGCAGCGGTTCCGCGTCCGGTTCGAGCACCGGGACGTCGAAGCGCCGGAGCGTGAACATGTTCCGCTCGATCAGCGAGGCATAGGCGAACGTCGCACCGCCGACAGCGGTCAGGGCGGCGGCGGCCGAGATAAAGGAGCGCTTACGCATGACGGCAAGGGTAGTTTCTCCGTCCATGGGAACGTTGAAAGACCGCCTGAACGATGACCTGCACACCGCCATGAAGGCCCGGGACGAGTTGACCACGTCGACGCTGCGGATGGCGCTGTCCGCGGTGCGGACCGCCGAGGTCGCCGGCGACGAGGCCCGGGATCTCACCGACGACGAGGTGCTGGCGGTGCTGACCAAGGAGGCGAAGAAGCGCCGTGAGGCGGCGACCGCCTTCTCCGGCGCCGGGCGCGACGACCAGGCGGCCAAGGAGACGGCCGAGGGCGAGGTGCTGGACCGTTACCTGCCGAAGCAGCTCACCGACGCGGAGATCGCCGAGCTGGTCGGGCAGGCACTGGCCGCGGGCGGGTTCAGCAGCAAGGCCCAGATGGGCCCGGCGATGAAGGCGGCTCAGGCAGCGGTGGCGGGGCGCGCGGAGGGCGGCCGGGTGGCGGCCGAGGTGCGGCGCCGGCTGAGCTGAGGTTCGAGTACGCGAAACGGGGCGGGAGATCGACTCTCCCGCCCCGTTCCGTGTCGCCTGGCTAGTCCCGGTCACCACCCGGGCCCGGCGGCGCGCTGCCGCCCGGGCCGGGAGTCTCCGGCTTGTCCTGCTTGCCGTTGCTGACCTCGATGATCACGGCGCCGTTCTTGATGGTCCTGCCGGAGGGGTTGGTGCCCGCCGCGGTGCCCTTGGGACACTTCGAGTCGATCTCGCCGCCGATGGACACCTCGAAGCCGGCGCCCTCGAGCCGCGACCGCGCCGAGCCGAGCGAGTCGCACTCCACGTCGGGGATGGACCGCTGGTCGCCGTACGCGATCTTGCTGCTGCCCGGCTTCTTGAACTGCTCCTTCGGCTTACCCTTCATGAATTCCTTGAGGGTGTGCTGAACGGCCGGGTTGATGATGTCGTGGCTCATCCGGTCGCGGTGCTCGGGCCAGTCCGGGTTGGCCATGTAACCGGCGACGACGAGCGACGTGGTGCCCGCGATCAGCGAGGCGGTCTTGTCGTTGTCGGTGGTGCCGGACTTGCCGAAGACCGGGTGGCCGACGATGCCCTTGGTGGGGCCGGCCGTCGAGCCGTTGCAGGCGCCCAGCTGGGCCGAGTCGCCGACCGGGCAGCGGGCCGCGTCCAGCGCCGCCCGCGCCACGTCCTTGGTGGTGGCCCGGATGCAGTGCGGCTTGCCGATCTCGAGCTTCTCGCCGTCCTTGGTGGTGATGTTTTCCACCGGCGTGGGCTGGCAGTACATGCCGTCACCGGCGAGCGTCGCGTATGCGTTCGCCATCTCCAGCGGGGTGGACTGCGACACGCCGAGGGTGAACGTGCCCCAGCCGCGGGCCTGCTCCGGGTCGTCGGCCATCTGCCGGTCCAGGCCGGCCCGGAACTGGACGCCGAAGCGCTTGGCCACGGCCACCACCTTGTCGGCGCCGGCCCGCTCCTCCAGCGGCACGAAATACGTGTTGATCGACTTGGCGAACGCGCTCCACATGGTGAACACGCCGACGCCCTTGCCGGAGTTCTTCGGGCACCACTGGTTGGTGCCCGGACACGCCGAGCGGTCGCTGGGACTGGTCTTGTACTTCGACCGGTACTGAGCGTCCGTCTTGATCGTGTAGCCGAGCGGATAGCCGGCTTCCAGCCCGGCGATGATCGTGAAGATCTTGAACACCGACCCGGCCTGGTAACCGTTGATGTCACCGCCACCGCTCAGCAGCGGGTTCGTGGTGTTCGGGTGGGTGCCGCGGATGTTCTTCCTGGCCTTCTTCGGGTCCGAGGAGATCTTGTTGGTCGGGTTGTCCGCGTCGTCGAGCTTGTACTTCCGGTTCGCGGCGAGCAGCCGTACCTTGCCGGTGCTGGGCTCGATGCCGGCCAGCAGCACGGCGTTCTGGCTGCTGTCGGACTGCCGCTTGGTGATCTCCTTACGGGCGGCCGCCTGGCCCTTGAGGTCGATCGTGGTGACCACTCGGTACCCGCCGCTCTTCAGGCGACGCTCCCGGTCGTACTCCGTCGCGCCGAACGCGGGCTGCTGCATCCACCAGCGGTAGAAGTAGTCGCAGAAGAAGCCCCAGTAGTTCTTGGAGACCCAGGCGCAGCCGTTGCCGACCGGCTTGACCTTGGTGGGAACCTTCTGCTTCTTCGCCTCGTCGGCCTGCTGCTGGGTGATCGCCCCCAGGGTGACCATGCCCGGGATGATGTAGTTGTCGCGCCGCGCGGTGATCTGCTCGTGGCCGGAGGGCGTCGTCGGGTTGAAGCTCGACGGTGCCTTGACCATGCCGGCCAGCATCGCGGCCTCGGCGACGGTCAGGTCCTTCGGCCGCTTGTTGAAGTAGACCTGGCTGGCGGCGAACACCCCGTACGCCTGGTTGCCGAAGGGCGCGACGTTCAGGTAGCGCTCGAGGATCTGCTCCTTGGTGAGCTGCTTCTCCACCTGCAGCGCGTACTTCATCTCGGTGATCTTGCGCTTCGCGCTGTCCTCGGTGGCGTCGACCACCTCCTGCGGGTTGGTGGCCGAGTAGGCCAGCGACATCCGCACGTACTGCATGGTGAGCGTGGAGGCGCCCTGCTGCGTCCCGCCCTGGCTGTTGCCCACGAACGCGCGGGCGACACCCTTGAGGTCGACGCCGTTGTGGTCGAAGAACTTCCGGTCCTCGGCCGCCAGGATCGCGTTCTGCATGTTCTTCGAGATGTCCTTCAGCGGAACGTCGCTGCGGAACTCGTCGTAGAACAGCGAGAGCTGGGTGCGCCCGTCGGACGCGTAGATCCGGCTGATCTGCGGGGAGCTGAAGTCCTTGAGCTCACCCGGCAGATTGGCGAACGTCTGGCCGCCGGCTTTGGCGGCCAGACCGGTCATCGCGGCGGCCGGGAATGCGGCAGCGGCGACGACCACGCCGGCCAGCAGGCCGCACACCAGAAGCGAGGTCGCGTTGGTGAAGATGTTGTGATCGCGTCGGCGAAACCAGGAGGTCACCCGAGCAGGGTACGCGAACGGCGCACGCGACTGCTCGTCGAGAAGGTTCGCCTTGACCGTATCGAGTGTGGGCTGTCACCCGCCATGGCGCGGCGATTTCCCACATATGCACCAAAGAAACCCCCGATCCGCTACAAGTTCCTGGCCGCTATGCCCGGAACTACCGGGCTATACGTATTTGAGGGACAACGTTGCGTAATCACCCAACTACGGAGCATGATGGTCCGGCGAGACATCGCACGGCGTCTGCGCGGCGAGGGGGACATAGCCGCGGCGCCCGGGGGTGAAAGCAAGGGGGGACGTTTACCGATGGGGATGATCAGCGACTGGCCCAGCATGGCGGCGTGTCAGAGTGGCGACCCTGACGCGTTGTTCGTGCAGGGCGCCGAGCAGAACGTGGCGAAGAGGATCTGCCGCAGCTGCCCGGTTCGCTACGAATGCCTCGCCGACGCCCTGGACAACCGCATCGAGTTCGGCGTCTGGGGAGGCATGACAGAACGGGAACGGCGGGCACTTCTCCGCCGGCACCCGCACGTGGCGAGCTGGCGGAAGATGTTCGAGGCCGCGCTGCGGGAGAAGGGCGCCGACAAGGTGCTCGTCTCCACCCGCTGATTAGCAGCACCTAAGCAAGCAGCGTTCCGATCGTCCGCAGCCCGTCGACGTCGTGCACGTCGGCGGGCTGTGCGGCGACCGCGGTGGTCGGCACCGAGGGGAAAGCCTCGGTGAACTTGGCGGCCACCCGTACCTCCCGCTCGGTCTGCCGCAGCAGCGTCGCGTGGATGCGCAGCACGTCAGCGGTGGACTGGGCCTCGCCGTCGGCTTCCAGCCGTTCGGCCGCAGCCTCACTCTCGTCGGCCGTCAGGCCGGCCGGCTCGGTCTGATGCATCCGGTTCAGCACCAGGCCGCCCAGCGGCATCCGCTCGGCCACCAGCCGCTCGGCGAAGTACGCCGCCTCCCGGATCGCATCCCGTTCCGGCGCGGCGACCAGCAGAAATGCTGTCTGCGGGTCCTGCAGGATCCGGTACGTCTGGTCGGCGCGCTGCCGGAACCCGCCGAACATCGAGTCCAGCGCGGCGACGAAGCCGGACAGGTCGGTGAGCAACTGGGCGCCGAGGATCTTCTGCACGGCCCGCGAGAACAGCCCGAACGACGCGGTCACCAGGCTGAACATGCTCCGTCCGCCGGTCCGTGCCGGAGCCAGCAGCATGCGCAGCATCCGGCCGTCGAGAAACCGGGAGAGACGCGCCGGGGCGTCCAGGAAGTCGAGCGCGGACCGTGACGGCGGGGTGTCGACCACGATCAGGTCCCACTCGTCGCCGGCTCGCAGCTGGCCCAGCTTCTCCATCGCCATGTACTCCTGAGTCCCGGAGAACGTGGAGCTCATGGCCTGATAGAACGGATTCGCGAAGATCTCGGCCGCGCGCTTCGGGGTGGTGTGCTGCTCCACCACCTCGTCGAAGGTGCGCTTCATGTCGAGCATCATCGCGTGCAGCTCGCCGCCGCTCTCCGTGACGTCGATGCCCTTGACCTGCCGGGGTGTGTTGTCCAGCTCGGTCAGGCCCATCGACTGCGCGAGCCGGCGGGCCGGGTCGATGGTGAGCACGACCGTCCGGCGGCCGTGCACCTCCGCGGCGCGCAGCCCGAGCGCCGCGGCCGTTGTGGTCTTGCCCACCCCACCGGCCCCGCAGCACACCACGATGCGGATGGCCGGGTCGGCGAGCAGGCCATCGACGTCCAGTCGTGGAGCGGTCACATCAGCCACCGTTCCAGCGTAGTGCGTCTTGATCGGGCATCCCGGCGATCAAGCCTTCAGGAGACGTGCGGCGAACTGCTCCAGGCCGGCCCGGTCGACGCCGTCCGGCAGCAACGGCAGCTCGATCATCGGGCGTCCCAGCTCGGCCAACTCCATCCGCAGCGACTCCTCCAGCTCGCGCCGGGTCAGGTGGGCCTGCCCCTCGGCTGCGAGTTGGCTCACCGTCGCCGGCGCACTGGTCACCCCGGCCGCGGCCAGGCCACGCTTGATCTCCGCCTTGGTGATCCGGCCGGCGGCGAGCAGAGGTGGCCGGGCGCCGTTCACGATGATCCGGCCGATCGGGATCTTCAGCGCGCTGAGTTCGGTGATCGCGTCCAAGCTCTCCTGGACCGGCATCTCCTCCAGCAGGGTGACCACGTGCACCGCCGTCATCGGCGAGCGCAGCAGGGACGCCACACCCTCGCTCTGCGTCTTGATCGGGCCGACCTTGACCAGCCGGGCGGTCTCGTCGGTGACGTTCAGGAAGCGGCCGACCCGGCCGGTGGGCGGGGCGTCGAGCACCACCGCGTCGTACACCCGGCGGCCGTCGTGCGACCGGGTGGTCGCCTCCTTGACCTTGCCGGTGAGCAGCACGTCGCGCAGGCCCGGTGCGATGGTCGTGGCGAAGTCGATAGCGCCGACCTTGCGCAGGGCCCGGCCCGCGGCGCCGAGCTTGTAGAACATGTCGAGATATTCGAGGAGGGCCTCCTCGGGATCCACGGCCAGCGCGCGGACCTCGCCGCCGCCGGTCGTGGTGGCGATCCGCCGCTCCGCGTACGGCAGCGGGTCGAGACCGAACAGCTGCGCGATGCCTTGCCGGCCCTCCACCTCGACGAGCAGCGTGCGCCGTCCGCCGGCGGCCAGCCCGAGGGCCAGCGCGGCGGCGACGCTGGTCTTGCCGGTGCCGCCCTTGCCGGTGACCACGTGCAGTCGCTGCGGCCAGTTGCGGTGTTCGTCGCCCATACCTTCAAAGGTACGGCCGCGGCGTCAGCCGGACACGTCGCAGACCAGCCAGCCGGTCTTCCGGATGACCGTGAACCGCAGATCCTGGGCGGCCGACTTCTCGTCCTCCGTCGACAGGACCACGCGTACGCCCACCGTGGCCTCGTCGTCCTCGCGCTCGCCCACGGTCGGATCGTCCCAGCGGAACACCGCGCCCTGATAGCCGTTCGCGTACGCGCTGATCTGCTCCACCCGGTCGGCGAGCTTCTTGGCGTCCCGGGACTTGCGGCACACCAGGTTCCCGGCGGCGCCGGCGTCCTGCTGGGTGTAGACCGCGGTCAGGAAGCGGTTGACCGCGGTCGCCGGGTCCGGCGAGCCGGGGTTGTCGGCGTCCCGGAACAGGAAGTACGCAGAGACCGCGCCGCCGCCGCAGAGCACCAGGGTGGCGGCGAAGGCCAGCGAGAGGAACACCGTCGAGCGCCGGCGCGGGTCGCCGTGCATCCCCGGGCCGGATCCGGGCGGCGGGCTCACCCAGATCGGCTCCTGCGGTCCGGTCTCGGCCGGCGGGGAGTGCTGGAAGGCCAGATGCTCGGGCGGCGGGTACTGCCATTCGCCGGGTTTCTCGTGCCGGGCGTGCCAGGGGCCGGAGGGCTCCGGCTGGTGCCATCCCGGGGCCGGCGGAACCGGGGAGAGCACCTGGCCGGGATCGGGTGGGCCGTGGACCGGTGGCTGCTCGGCGGTGTCCGTGAACAGGATCGGGTGCTCCGCGGTCGCGTCGAGTTGTGGTCCGGGCGCCCCCGCGGCGCCCGGCTCCGGCTCGGGCGACGGCGGTGGCGCCGGGTGCCCGGACCACTCTGGCCCTGGTTGATGTGTCATGTCACCTCCGCTGGTCGCGCTCAGTCTTATTGCACTGGGTGACGGCGTGTGCGCATTCAGTGAATCTTCGGCTCAGCCTAATCAACCGCCCCGAGCGCCGGGCCCTAAGCTGTGCCGGTAACCGACCTAGAGGGAGAAGTCCAGCCATGCAGAAGTGGGAGTACGTGACCGTGCCCCTGCTGGTCCACGCGACCAAGCAGATCCTCGACAACTGGGGCGAGGACGGCTGGGAGCTCGTCCAGGTCGTGCCCGGCCCGAACCCGGAGCAGCTGGTGGCCTACCTGAAGCGGCCCAAATCGTGACCGGGCCGGCGCCGATCGCGGGTGAGGGCGGCGTGGACGCGTACGCCAAGCTCGCCGAACTGGGCCTGACCCTGCCCAAGGTGGTCCCGCCGCTGGCCGCCTACGTCCCGGCCGTGCAGACCGGCAACTACGTCTACGTCTCCGGTCAGCTGCCGCTGGTCGACGGCAAGCTGCCGAAGGCCGGCCGGGTCGGCGACGAGGTGACCCAGGACGAGGCTGCCGCGCTGGCCCGGATCTGCGGGCTGAACGCCCTGGCCGCGATCGAGTCGCTGGTCGGCCTGGGCCGGCTCGTGAAAATCGTCAAGGTCACCGGGTTCGTGGCGTCCGCGCCGGGCTTCACCGGCCAGCCACTCGTCGTCAACGGTGCCTCCAACCTGTTCGGCGAGGTCTTCGGTGAGCAGGGCCGGCACGCGCGCAGCGCGGTCGGGGTGAGCGAGCTGCCGCTGGGCGCGCCGGTCGAGGTCGAGGTCATCGCCGAAGTGGCGTGATCGGCCGAAGGTTTCGCCGGGATCGGACATCGTGTCTCGGCCCCGCTCGGCGAGCGACGTACGATTCGGGGCATGGGGGGTGCTGATCCCGAGTCGACGGAAGTCGACCGGTTACCGGGTTGGGTCACGCTGTTGCGGGCGCCCAACCCGGGCCCGATGACGCTGGACGGCACCAACACGTGGATCCTGCGGGCCCCCGGCGCGGAGTTCGCCACGGTGATCGATCCCGGTCCGCTGGACGAGGGGCACCTGCGCCGGATCGCTCAGCACGGCCCGTTCCAGTTCATCCTGATCACGCACGGGCACCACGACCACGTCGAGGGCGCCGAGCGGCTCTCCGAGCTGCTCGGCGGCACCGCGGTGCTGGCCGCGGACCCGGCGCACTGCCGGCACGGTGACACTCTCGACCCGAACGAGCATCTCGGCGGGAACGGTCTGGAAATACAGGTGCTGGACACTCCGGGGCACACGCAGGATTCGGTGTGCTTTCTCGTCGAGTGTGGGAACGACAGCGCGATGTTCACCGGTGACACGATCCTCGGGCGCGGCACCACTGTGGTGGCCCGGCCCGACGGCGACCTGGGCGCCTATCTGAACAGCCTGGACGTGCTCAGCGCGTACCCCGGGACGGTGATGCTGCCCGGCCACGGCCCGGCGCGGGCCGACACGGCCGAGCGGGCCGGTTTCTATCGGGATCACCGCCGGGAGCGGCTCGACCAGGTCCGATCCGCGATGGCCGCCGGGGCCCGGACCCCGGAGGAAGTGGTCGAGCTGGTCTACCCCGACATCGACCCGGCCGTGCGGTTCGCCGCCGCATGGTCCGCGGCCGCGCAGATCGATTACCTGATACGGGAATCCGGGACCGGTCCCCGACGGTTGGATCGGCCGTGACCTGCCCCGTGTGCGGGACCGTCGCTGTGCCCGGCGCCCGCTTCTGCCACCACTGTGGCGCGGCGCTGCCCGCGGCGGCCTCGCTGCCCGCCGCCGAGCGACGGATCGTGACCGTGCTCTTCGGCGACCTCTCCGACTTCACCTCCTGGTCGGAGGACCTCGACCCGGAGCGGGTCGGCGCGGTGACCGACCGGGTGCTGGCCGCGCTGGCCGGCGCGGTGAAGACGTTCGGCGGGCACGTGGACAAGCTGACCGGTGACGGCATCATGGCGGTCTTCGGCGCACCGGTGGCGCACGAGGACGACGCCGAACGCGCGGTCCGGGCGGCCCTGAGCATGCAGCGCGCGGTCCGCCGGGTGCTCGACGACGAGCGCGGCGGCGGCGCCCCGCTGGGTCTGCGGGTCGGGCTGAACACCGGCGAGGTGGTCGCCGGCATGCAGGCCGGCATCGAATACACGGTCATCGGCGACACGGTGAACACCGCCGCGCGACTGGCCGACGCCTCCGCGGTCGGCGCGGTCTACGCCGGCGAGCGGACCAGCGCCGGCACCCGGCACGTCGCCTCCTGGCGGCAGCTGCGCCCGTTGCGGCTCAAGGGCAAGCGCGAGCCGGTCCCGACGTACGAGCTGCTCGGCCTGCACGACGCCCCGGGCACCCGGTCCGGCCTGGGTGACGAGGCGCCGTTCGTGGGCCGGGAGACCGAGCTGGGCCGGGTCTCCGGCCGGCTCGCCGAGGCGATCGACTCCGGCACCCCGCGGATCATGGTGATGACCGCCGAGGCCGGCATCGGCAAGTCCCGGTTCGCCGGCGAGGTGAAGCGGCTCGCCGCCGGGTACGACGCCGGCTCCGGGGCCTATGCGGGGCACGGCGCCCGGGTGCTGCGGGTGCGGTGCCGTGCCTTCGGTGAGCGCCGCCGGTACGCGCCCCTCGCCGACCTGGTGCGCAAGGCCGCCGGCCTGCCCAAGGACATGAACGCCACGATCGGCCGCTCGGTGGTGGAGGAGCGGCTGCGCAAGCTGGCCGGCCGTCTCGGCACCCAGTTCGACACCGACCGGCTGCTGGTGCTGCTCGGCTACGGCGAGGCGCCCGGCAACTCGGTGGGCCCGGCCGCGCCCGCGGACTGGCCGCCCAGCGCCAAGCGGATCGACGCCGAGGCCATCTCGATCGCGGTCGCCGGCGTGCTCACCGCGCTGGCCACCGAGGCGCCGCTGACGGTGATCGTGGACGACCTGCACGATGCCACCGCCACCACCGTCGAGACGCTCGGCAACACGCTGTCCCAGCTGGACGGCCCGGTCGTGGTGCTGCTGCTCGGGCGGCCGGAGCTGGTGCGGACCGCCGGGGTGATGACCCGGCTGGCCGACGCCGAGGTGCACACCCTGCCGCCGTTGCGCGGCGCTGACGCGTCGCGGCTGCTCACGTCGTACCTCAACGGCGGCAAGTTGCCCCCGGCCGACAGTGACCGGCTGCTCGCCACCGCGCAGGGCAACCCGTACTACCTGGCCGAGATGGTCACGCTGCTGATGGAGCGCGGCGCGCTCACCCCCGCGGTCGGCGCCAACGCGGCCGGCCGGTGGAAGCTCGCCGCCGGGTCGCTCGGCAGCCAGCTGCTCTCCCGGGACCTGGCCGCCGTGCTCGCCGCCCGGATCGACGCGTTGCCCACCGAGCCGCGTTCGGTGCTGCGGGACGCGTCGGTGGCCGGGACGACGGTGCCCAGCGGGGTGCTGGAGGCGCTGCAGGAGCGGCGGGCCGGCACCGACATGCTCCCGGGCGCGGTGGCCTCGGTCGAGTTGGAGCGCGCCGTCGACGAGCTGCTGCAGCGCCGCATGCTGCACCGGTCGCGCGGCGGCTACGCGTTCACCACCCCGCTGATGCGGGAGGCGGCGTACGCGAACATCGGTAAGGCGGACCTCGCCGAGCGGCACGCGTACCTGGCGTCGTGGGCGGCGCCGGAGCGGGTGCGCGACGGCCACGACGGCGCCGCCCGGCTCAACCTGAGCGAGAACGAGCGGGACGCCTTCATCGCCACCCACGTCGAGGCGGCCGTCGAGCTGGCCGACGCGGTCCGGCTGCGCCCCGACGCCACCGCCCGGGACGTGGCGCCGCTGGGGGTGGCCGCGCTAGGCCGGATGGCCCGGCGTGCCCTGGCCAACATCGAGCCGGCTGCGGCCATCGAGTACGCGGAGCGCGCCACCACGCTCACCAAGGACGGCCTGCCCCTGCCCGACCAGCTCGTCTATGCCCGCGCGCTGCTGCGCCTGGGCCGGGCCGAGGAGGCGCTGGCGCACGGCCAGAAGATCGTCAAAGCCGCCGCGGACGAACCGGTGTGCCGGGCCGAGGGCGCCATCCTGGTCGGCCGGGCGTACGAGGCTCTCGGCGACACCGGCAACGCGGTCTCCTCCTGGCAGGAGGCCCTGGAGGTGGCGACCGAGGCGCAGCTGCTGCCGGAGCGGGCGAACGCGATGCGCCGGCTCGGCATGGCCGACTTCCTGACCGGCCGGCTCAGCCAGGCGAGCAGCCGGTTCGCCGCGGCCTATCAGGTCACGCTCGCTGCCGGGGACCGGCACGGGCAGGCCTGGGCACTGCAGAACCTGGCCTGGGTGACCACCACCCGGGGCGACTTCGCCGGCACCGACGCGGTGCTCGGCCGGGCCGCGCGGCTCTTCGCCGAGCTCGGCGACCCGGTCGGCCGGTCCTGGCTGCGCGGCACCACGGCTTTCGCCCGGCTGCTCGCCGGCCGGCTCCAGGAGGCCCGCCGGCTGGCCCGGATCTTCCTGCCCTTCGGCGACCGGGTCGGCGAGGGCTGGGCGGTCGGCACCCTGCGGGTCGTCGAGGCGTACGCCGCCACCGAGCTGGGCGACCTGGGCGCCGCCGACAGCCAGGCCCGCCGGGCGTTCCGCGAGTTCAACGAGCTCAACGACGACTGGGGCCGTGGCCTCGCGATGGTCGTCCGGGGCGCCATCGCCCGCAGCCTGAACGAGCTGGACCACGCCGCCGACCTGCTGACCGACGCGCTGGTCTATGCCGACCGCACCGGGCACCCGCTGCTGATCGGGATGGCCGGCACGCTGCACGGCTTCGTCGCGCTGCAACGCGGCGACCTGGTCACCGCCGAGGCCGACGCGCGCCGGGTGATGACCGCGGTCGAGCCGCACAACCCGCTGGCGCCGGCTCAGGTCGGGCCCCGGGTGCTGCTCGCCGAGGCGCGGAACCGGGCCGGTGACGCGGCCACCGCGGTCGGGCTGCTCGCGCCGATCGCCAGTGACACGTCCACGCCGTCGCTGCTCTTCTCGCGTCGGCACGCGCTGGCGGCGTACGCGTCGGCTCTGCTCGCCGACGGCCGGGTCGAATCCGCGCTGACGTGGATCGAGCGGGCCCACGAGCTGCCGGCCGAGGACGTCCGCAGCGGTGTGATCACCGCCATGGTCCGCGCCCGGGTCCTGGCGGCCTCGGACCGGTGCGACGAAGCCCGCGCGGCCGCGGACGAAGCCGTGCGGCTGGCGTACGCGACCGAGCAGGCCAGTGAGCGGATAGCGGCGGAGGAGCTGCGCGACACGCTCGCCGTGACGGGTGTCGAAACGGTCGCGGCCGAAACTGTCGCCTACGCGTCTGACGTGCCCGGATGATCTCCGATCCGGCTGGCGTATTTTCTTTAGCGTGACGGACACTCCGCCTGGCGCCCTCCCCGTACCCTATGTGCCAGGCATGTCTGGTTTGTCGGTCATGGCCCGTGGTGGTTACGCCACCGTCTACCGGGCCACCCAGGATTCGGTGGGCCGCGAGGTCGCCATCAAGATGGAGAACCGCACTCTCGACAGCGCCCGCGACCAGGCCCGGTTTCTCCGCGAGGCGCGCGCGGCCGGCCGCATGTCGTCGCACCCGCACGTGGTCGACCTCTTCGACGTCGGCGTGACCGTCGACCAGCACCCGTACCTGATCATGGAGCTCTGCGACGGGTCGTACCTCGACCGGATGCGCGTCTCCCCGCTGACCCCCGCCGAGGCCCGCGACGTCGGCATCAAGATCGCCGACGCCCTGGTGCACTCGCACGCCAACGGCGTCCTGCACCGCGACGTGAAACCGGCGAACATCCTCTACTCGCACTTCAACCCGGCGGTCCTCGCCGACTTCGGCCTGGCCGTCCTCGGCGAGATGCGCGACTCCTCGGTCACCCTCGAGGTGCTCACCCCCGCCTACGCGCCCCCCGAGATGTTCCGGCACGAAAGCCCGTCCGGCGCCGCCGACGTCTACGCCCTGTGCGCCACCCTCTATGCCGTCATGAGCGGCCGCCCGCCCCGCTGGCAGGGCGACCGCAGTCCGAGTCTGATCACGCTGATGGACCTCTTCCACCAGCCGATCCCGGAACTGCCCGGCGTGCCCCGGTCGCTGACCGACGTCCTGCGGTACGGCATGGCCAACGACCCGGCCTCGCGCCCGACCGCGGAACAGATGCGGGACCTGCTGAACAACCTGCAACTCGACCCCAACACGCCACAGCCGCCGCCGACCGTCTACCGCTCCGCGACCACCACGCCGCCCAACCACCTGCCGCGACCGCGACCGATCGTGCCCAGCACCCCGACCCGCGACGACGACACCCCGACAGTTCACAACCCGGGCGCCCGCAAAGGCTTCTTCAGCCGCTGGTTCAGCTGATCCCTCAGCTCGCTCTGCGCGTTCAAGAGAATCCCGCGGATGTACGACCCATGGGTCCCCGAACGCACGAGAGCAGTTCCGGGCCTCCACGCGAGCCGAGCGTCGGTCAAGGCCGTGCCGCGCCCGCCGGGCTGACCTGCCACCCCTGCTCCAACCGCAAACCCGCAAGGGGCGACAGCCGGGGGGCAACCAGCGTGTTGATTTCGGGTGCGCTCCGCACCTCAAGTCCCCACACGCGTGGGGCGGCAACCAGCGTGTTGATTTCGGGTGCGCTCCGCACCTCAAGTCCCCACACGGGCCGGTTCGGCACGACGGGCGGGCATTGCGCGTACCAGAAGAAGGTGTCCTGGACGGAACGTCGGTCGCTCAGCTGAGCGATGACCAGAAACGGTAGTTGTGGTCGCCGCGGAAGTCCGGGGCGGCGACCCAGGGGCCGGACTTCAGGGACTCGATGTGGGGCCGGCGAGTCGTGAAGGATCGCCAACCCGGGTCCGCGGCGTCCGCGTAAGCAGTCCAGGTGGAGATCATGCGCGCGGCCAGGCGGTCCTGCTCGGGCGTGCGCCGGGCGAAGAGTGGCAGATCGAAGAGGTAGGCGATCTCGGCCATGTGCTGGGCCCGCCAGGGGAAGCTGGGCTCCGGGTAACCGGCGAACCAGGGTGTGTCCTGCTCGGCGAACTCGAACATGTGCGTGCGCGTCCAGCGGGAGAGCAGCCGGGCGGTGTCGTACGTCGGCACCGACCAGTTGTGATCAGTGCCGACGGTGGCGAGCGCGAGCCCGGCGGAACCGGCGTGATCGGTCAGCGGATAGCGGGCGAGGACGGCCTCGGCGTGCGGGCCGAACTGCTCGCGGACCAGGGACGGATAGGACGCGGCGGGGATGGGCGAGCCGTTCAGTTCCTGGCCCGCGTACCTGCCGTTCTCCTCGTCGTGGTTGACGCCGATCAGGACCGGCACCCGGTTGAAGCGGCCGGTGCGCAGGGCTTCGGCCGGCGCGAGCGGCAGCAGTGACGTGCCGGCGACCGGGCGCGGCTCGGACCAGGCGCCGTACGCGCTGAGCAGCTCGGCGGTCGTGGTGGCGGGGGAACGAAGGCAGGCCGCGATGTCGGGGGCGCCGGCGCACCCGACCGCCTCGATCGTGGCGGCGCTGTCGGCCTCCGCCTCGGCCCGGGTGCGGGTGCTGCCCTCGGTGCAGGGTGCGCTCTGGATGATCGCGCGGTGGAAGAGGCCCGCCGACCGGGGCGAGGCCAGGTGGCTGCAGACGGCGTAGCCGCCGCCGGACTGCCCCATGATCGTGACGTTGTCCGGGTCGCCGCCGAAGGCGCTGATGTTCGTGCGGATCCAGCGGAGGGCGGCCTGCTGATCCTCCAGGGCCAGGCTGCCGGAGCCGTGGGCGGAGCCCGCGTCGAGCGCGGGGTGCGTCAGGAAGGACAGGACGCCGAGGCGGTAGTTCATCGAGACGACGACGGCGTCCGCGGCCAGCCGGTCCGGACCGTACATGTCGCCGGTGCCCACCATCATGCTGCCGCCGTGGATCCAGACGATCACCGGCAGGTGGCGGCGTTTGCCGGCGGGTGCGGTGACGTTCAGGTAGAGGCAGTCCTCGGCTTCGCCGGGCACGCCGATCGGAAGGCCGGCGGGCTGGGCGCAGGCCGGGCCGGGACGGGTGGCCGGGCGGACGCCGCGCCACGCCGCGGCGGGTCGCGGTGCGGTCCAGCGGGTGGGGGGTGCGGCGTAGGGGATGCCCTGGAAGCTGCGGGCGCCGGTGGCGGTGACGGTGCCGCGGACGGCGCCCCGGTCGGTGTGGATGACGTCGGCGGCTGGGGCCGGGGCGACGAGGACTGCGCCGGCCAGAAGTGACAGAAGTGGATGCATGCCGCTGACCATACGGCCGCCTTAGACGAACGTGCAAGACGTTCGTGCAAGACGGCTGTCTGATACGGTCCGATCATGGGAAACCGGGAGGCTCTGTTCGCCGGCGCGAAGGCCTGTCTGCTGGAGAAGGGTTTCGACCGGACCAGCGCCCGGGACATCGCCACCGCAGCCGGCGTCAGCCTGGCCGCGATCGGCTATCACTTCGGGTCCCGGGAGAACCTGCTCTTCCAGGCGCTGTTCGCGATCCTCGACGAGTGGGGCGACCTGACCGGGCGGATCCTCGTGCCGCCGGGCGGCCGGCCCGCACAGGCATATGAGCGGATGTGGGACGACCTGCTCGCCCAGGCGCGCGCTCACCCGAAGATGTGGCTGGCCTCGATGGAGCTGTTCATGCAGGCGCAACGGCAGCCCGACCTGATGCCGGCGCTCGCCGACGGGATCCGGCAGGGCCGCAGCGGGATGACCGGGATCCTGACCGGCGCCCCCGAGGCGGAGGTGCCGGAGCAGTCGATGCGCACGCTGGGCATGGTGCAGGTCGCGCTGATGTCCGGGGTGGTCATGCAGATGCTGGCCGACCCCGAGCACCCGCCCACCGGCGCCGACGTCGTGGCCGGCCTGCGGGCGCTCGGGAAGATCATCGAGTGACGATCACTCCGGATCCAGGACGGCCAACAGCTCGCCGGTGTCGACCTCGGCACCGGGGTGCACCGGCAGCGACGCCACCACACCCGCGGCGGGTGCGTGCACCGGGTGCTCCAGCTTCATCGCCTCGAGCGTGAGCAGCAGCTCGCCTGCCCGGACCCGCTGACCGGGAACGACCAGGATGCGGCGGACCGCGCCGGGCAGGGGGGCGATCAGGGAACTCTCGCCGGCCTCCGGGGCGGGCAGCGGGAACCGGGAGATCTCCCGGAGCGCCACCGAGCCCTCGGGGCTGTCCACATATGACACGTCACCCACCCGGTGAACCTGAACCGCCAGCCGGATGCCCTGCACGTTGAGGACCACCCGGTCGGCGCTCGCCTGCACGATGACGATCGGCGGGTGCTCGTCGGCGACCGGGGCCTGACCGAGACCGGCCAGGTCCAGCTCTTCCGGGTCGACCGCGCGCACCCACCAGCCGGCCAGCTCACCGTGCCGGTTCATCCGGTAACCGACCTCGACCGGGCCGGTCGGGCCGTCGTAGACCGCGGTCTGCGAGCCGGAGGGGACGTTGCGCCAGCCGGAGGGGAGCGAGCCGAGCACCGGCGCGGTGGCGCGGCGGCCGGCGGCCCCGGCGAGAGCGGCGGCCAGGCAGGAGAGCCGGACGGCGTCCACCGAGGACAGCAGCGGCGCGAAGACCTCGGGGTGCCGGTCCAGGAAGCCGGTGTCGATGTCGCCGGAGCGGAACGAGACGTGCCGCAGGACGCGCACCAGCAGGTCCCGGTTGGAGACCACGCCGTGCAGCTGGGTCCGGGCCAGCGCGGACGCCAGCATCCGGGCGGCCTCCTGCCGGCTCGGTGCCCAGGCGATCAGCTTCGCCAGCATCGGGTCGTGGTGCATGCCGACCACCGAGCAGTCGGCCACCCCGGCGTCCAGGCGCAGGCCGGGCTGCGGCAGCGGGCGGAACGAGCCGGCCACATCCGGCACCGCGAACCGGTGCAGGGTGCCGGCGGCGGGCAGCCACGCGTACGCCGGATCCTCGGCGCAGATCCGCACCTCGATGGCGTGCCCCCGGATCGGCGGCGGGCCCGGCATCGGCAGGTTGCCGCCCTCGGCCACCAGGAGCTGCAGGCGAACCATGTCGTACCCGGAGACGCACTCGGTGACCGCGTGATCGGCCTGGAGGGTGGGGGTCAGCTCCAGGAACCAGAAGGCGCCGTCCGCGTCGAGCAGGAACTCGACCGCTCCGGTGCCGACGTAACCGAGGGCGCGTACCGCGACGATCGCGGCCCGGCACAGCTCCTCGCGCAGCGCCGGGTCGACCGCCGGGGAGGGGGTCTCCTCGACGATCTTCTGGTAGCGGCGCTGCACCGAGCACTCGCGCTCGCCGAAGGGCACCACTGCGCCCTGGGCGTCGGCCAGGATCGGCACCTCGATGTGCCGGACGTTCGTCACGTACGGCTCGCAGAAGACGTCCCCGCCGATCTCACGCCGGGTGGAGGCCACCGCTTCGGCCAGCGTGGCGGCGTCGCGGACGACCCGCATGCCGAGGCCGCCGCAGCCGGTGGCCGGCTTGATCAGCACCGGGAACCCGGGCACCGATTCCGGGTCGGTGAAGCTCGGCAGGACCGGCACCTGCGCCTCGGCGACCAGCTTCTTCATCTCGGTCTTGACGCTCAGCGTGCGCAGGACCGCGGGTGGCGCCCCGACCCAGATCAGCCCCGCCTCGATCACCGCCTCGGCGAAGCCGGGATCCTCGGCGAGCCGGCCGATGCCGGGGTGCACGGCGTTGGCCCCGGCCCGCTGCGCGGCGGCGATCAGAGCCTCGGTCCGCTGGTACGTGTCGGACGGCGTGTTGCCCGGCAGGTGGACCGCATAGTCGGCCTCAGTGACGTGCGGCGCGTCGGAGTCGACGTCGGAATAGACGGCGACTGTCTCGATGCCGACCAGCCGGCAGGTGGCGAACACCCGGCGGGCGACCTCACCTCGGTCGGCCACCAGAATTCGTCGGATCACTGGTCTACCTTTCAGGGTCTGAACACGCCGACGTGTCCGGCGCCCTCCACGGCCGCGCTGTGCACCGCGGAGAGGCAGAGGCCGAGGACCGTACGCGTGTCGCGGGGGTCGATGACGCCGTCGTCGGTCGGTGTGCGGCCCGTCGTGGGCCAGCTGAACTGGAAGCGCGGCTCGTCCGGGCGGTCCATCAGGTCGCAGGCGGCCGATCCGACCCCGAGGACCAGGTGCGGCACGGCCGACTTGGCCACCGCGTGCACGAGCGGGGCGTCGTGCCGGGCGTCGGGCGCCTCCGCCTCCTCGCCCGCGGGCAGGCCCGCGTGCAGCAGGAACAGCAGCGGGGTGGCGGTCGCGTTGGCCAGGTGCAGGAAGTGCACCGCCTTCTGCGCCTCGGCGGCCGAGCAGGGGCTGCCCGGGGTGGCGAGCACGCCGAGCGGGTACCCGTGCAGCTCACCCCAGCCGGTCAGCAGGGCTCCGGCGTTGGGCTTGAACTCGTCGAAGTCGCTGTCGTCGAGAATCCGGGCGAGCACCTCGCGTGGCTCGAAGCCGGCCGGCTCGAGGGCGGCCAGGGTCAGCAGGCCCTCGGCGTCGTGGCGGGGCGGTGCGGGGTGCGAGGTGCGCGGCGGCGGGCCGTGCTTGCGCCAGTTGAGGCGGCGTACGCACTGTCGCGCCAGCCGTAAGCCGTCGCGTTCGTCCTCGGCCAACTGGTCGGCGGGCCCGGCCGGCCCGGCGGGCACCACGGGCGTGGCGCGCACCTCGACGCCGGTGTGGCCGTTGGCGCCTGCGCGTACCGGCTGCGGGTGGATGGTCAGCACCTTCGCGTGCCCGCGCACCATGATCGTGTAATCGGAGAGGGCCGGCAGGTAGGCCGCGTCACCCGTGGTGACCCCGAAGATCACACATACGGTGGGCACCCGGTCGGCGGTGAGGCGGCTCAGCTCGCGGGCGATCCCGCCGCCCGGTTTGGCGTCGCCGACCGACTCGACGAGGTTGACCAGCGGCAGCCGGTTGACCGACGCGATCCGCGCGGCCCGGCGGATCTTCTCGGCGGTGTACGGGTTGACCGCGCCCCCGTCCACCGTGGGGTCGTTGGCGATCACCACGCACTCGACGCCCTCGATCACCCCGATACCGGTCACCACGCTGGCGCCGACCGGGTATTCCGAGCCCCGCGCCGCCACCGGCGCCAGCTCCAGGAAAGGGCTGTCCTGGTCGAGCAGCATCTCGATGCGTTCGCGGGGGAGGAGCTTCCCGCGCGCGTGGTGCCGGGTGACCCATTTCTCCCCGCCGCCGCCCCGCGCCTGGTCGAGCACGGTCTCCAGTTCGGCGAGGAGTTGCAGGGTCGAGCTGCGCCCCGAAAGGTACGCGGGATCGCGGGGGTCCAGCGTGGTGTCGAGCACGGTCATGGAGACACCCCGATGCCCGCTACGCCCCTGCCTGCAATCAAAGCCGCGCCCTTCCCTGTCACGCCGGTGCCTCTCGGCCACCTCCGTAACGAGCGTCCGTGCGGGTGCGACACGGACCCGATCGCCGCGGCCCGGTCCCTCGAACAGGTGGATCGGGCACGTTTAGGGGGCCGTCCGGATGGACGGCCCCTTATAAGCGAAAGGTCAGACCCGGGCGCGACGCGCCAGGCGCTCCGGGTCCAGGATGATCACGCTCTTGCCGTCCAGCCGGAGCCAGGCGCGCGAGGCGAAGTCGGCGAGCGCTTTGTTCACCGTCTCGCGGGAGGCGCCGACGAGCTGCGCCAGCTCCTCCTGGGTCAGGTCGTGGGTCACCCGCAGGACGCCGCCGTCGCGGGTGCCGAACCGGCCGGCCATCTGGAGCAGGTTCTTCGCGACCCGGCCGGGCACGTCGGTGAAGATCAGGTCGGCCAGCGCGTCGTTGGTCCGGCGCAGGCGGCGGGCGAGCACCCGCAGCAACTGCTCGGCGATCTCGGGCCGGTTGTTCAGCCAGGGCCGCAGCGACGACTTCTTCAGCCGGGCCAGCCGGCTGTCGGTCACCGCGGTCGCGGTCGCCGTGCGCGGGCCCGGGTCGAAGAGCGACAGCTCGCCGAGCATGTCGGACGGGCCCATGATGGAGACGAGGTTCTGCCGGCCGTCAGCGGCTCGTCGACCGAGCTTGATCTTGCCGGACAGAACGATATACAGGCTGTCACCGGCCTCGCCCTCGTTGAAGACCACGTCGCCCTTGCGGACTTCGATCGTGTCCATCTCCTTGGCGAGCGCCTCGGCGGCTTCCGGGTCAACGCCCTGAAAGATTCCGCTGCGCGCCAGTACCTCATCCATCGCCGCACCTCCGAAAACGCGCAACGTCTGCGCTCGATCAGTCTAGGCGCACGCGGGCGGGAAACGGGCGGCCACCCCTTGATCCAGATACCGGACGGTAACCAGATTCGCCTGGACCGCCGGAAACAATTCGGCGGTACGGGCATATCAGGACAGGCCTTTCGTCGGTCGATCCCGCTTGCAGGCCGACGGTATCGTCCCGGTCGATGAATCCGCACCCCCCACCCCCGGGGCGGGGCCTTTTCGGCCGGCCCGTACTCACCGTCACCATCGCCCTCGCTGCCCTGGTTGGTGTCGGTTTGGGGGGTATTGCCCTGGCGCAACGCGACAGTCCGTCAACGCCGTCGTGGAGCGCACCGGCCGCGTCGACGGCCGCGAGCCGGCCTGCGAAACAGGAGGAATCCGCGCGCGTCGAGTCGATCACGCTCTCCGCCACCGGCGACATCATCATGGGCAGCGCACCGAACCGCCTGCCGGCGAACGGCGGCGAGGGATTCTTCGACTCGGTGCGCGAGGGACTCGCCTCCGACCTGGTGATGGGCAACCTGGAACAGCCGCTCACCGGTGACACCGGCACCTCCAAGTGCGGTTCGCCGCCGCGGCCCAACTGCTACGCGTTCCGGTCGCCGCCGTCCTACGCCAGACACCTCAAGGACGCCGGCTTCCAGCTGGTCAACACGGCGAACAACCACTCGAAGGACTTCGGCGCCCAGGGTTACCGCAACACCGTCGAGGCACTGGAGGACGCCGGCATCGAGCACACCGGGGCCGAGGACCAGATCACCGTCGTGGAGGTCAAGGGGATCAAGGTCGCGGTGGTGGGCTTCTCGTCGTACGCGGGAGCCAACGACCTGAACGACCTGGACGCCGCGCGGGAGGTCGTCGAGGAGGCCGGCACCAAGGCCGACCTGGTCGTGGTGCAGGTGCACATGGGCGCCGAGGGCTCCGACAAGACGCACGTGAAGCCGGGCACCGAGCTGTTCTTCGGCGAGAACCGGGGCGACCCGATCAGGTTCAGCCACGCCGTCGTCGACGCGGGCGCCGACCTGGTCGTCGGGCACGGACCGCACGTGCTGCGCGGCATGGAGTTCTACCAGGGCAAACTGATCGCGTACAGCCTGGGCAACTTCGCCGGCGGCGGACGGACGCTGTCCCGCACCGGCGTGCTCAAATACTCCGGGATCCTGCACGTGTCGCTCACCGGCGACGGCGAGTACGCGGGCGGCAAGTTCCTCTCGACCTATCTCGACAGCACCGGCGTGCCGGTCCGCGACGACGAGAACGAGCGCGGCCGCAAGATGGTCGGCGAGCTGTCGGCGGAGGACTTCCCGGACACCGGAGTCACGATCGGTGACGACGGGACGATCAAGCCCTCGGCGTGACGGATGATCTCGCGTTGCCGACGTACTCTTTACCGGTGACTCGACCCCGCGCAGCGAATGCCTCCCGCTACGCGCGCGAGACGGAGCTCGGCCGCAAACGCCGTGCCCGCAGGATGGCCCGGGTGCTCGCCGAGACCCACCCGGACGCGCACTGCGAGCTCGACTTCACCAACCCTCTCGAGTTGGCCGTCGCGACGATCCTCTCCGCGCAGACCACCGACGTGCGGGTCAACCAGGTGACGCCGAAACTGTTCCAGCAGTACCGGACGGCAGCCGACTACGCCGCCGCGGACCGCGCCGAGATGGAGCAGCTGCTCCGGCCGACCGGCTTCTTCCGGGCCAAGACCAACTCGCTGATCCGGCTCGGCCAGGCCCTGATCGAGCGCCACGACGGACAGGTGCCGAACAAGCTGGACGACCTGGTGAAGCTGCCCGGGATCGGCCGCAAGACCGCCAATGTCGTGCTGGGCAACGCGTTCGACGTCCCCGGCATCACCGTGGACACCCACTTCCGCCGCCTCACCAACCGGTTCGGCTGGGTCGACGAGACCGACGAGGTGAAGATCGAGTTCCTGGTCGCCGACCTGATCGAGAAGCGCGACTGGACGATGCTGTCGCACCGGGTGATCTTCCACGGGCGGCGGGTGTGTCACGCCCGGACACCGGCCTGCGGCGCCTGCGCCCTGGCGAGCATGTGCCCGTCGTACGGGACCGGCCCGACCGAGGCCAAGCCGGCGGCGCGGCTGTTGAAGGGCCCGCGCGCCCGTGACCTGGCCGTGGCCGCCGGAGTCGACCCCGGCCTGGTGCCGGCTGCCGCGGTCCTCGCCGCGGAGGAGCCGGCCGCGCTTGCAACGGAGGAGCCGCTCGCTCCGGAGGAACCGTGAGGCGGTTCCGCGGGATGTCGACGGCCGCGGTCGTGGTCCTGCTGGCGCTGTCGGCCTGCACGGCCTCGGCCGAGCCGGACGGCCCGGAGCCACCGTCACCGTTCGCCGACTGCACCGCGCTGATCGCGCCCGCCCCGGTCAGCACCGACCTGCCCGACGTCGCGCTGCCCTGCTTCACCGGCGGCGGCGAGATCCGGATGCCCCGGCTGCGCGTCCCGGCGGTCATCAACGTCTGGGCGTCGTACTGCGCGCCCTGCCGCGACGAGCTGCCGGTGATGCAGGGGCTCGCCGACCGGGCCGACGGGCGATACACAGTGCTCGGGGTGGACAGCAACGACCGGCGCTCCGCCGCGGTCTCCTTCGCCACCGACCACGGCGTCAGCTTCCCGACCCTGTTCGACCCGGACCGCCGGTTCGCGAGCGCGCTCGGGCAGGCGACGCTGCCACTCACCGTCTTCGTCGGTGCCGACGGTGAGATGTACGTGCATCGCGAGGCCGTGGATGTCGACGAGTTGATCACACTGATGCGGGAGCACACCGGCGTGACGGTGACGCGATGAGCAAGGGACACGTTCTCCACCGGCCGGACGATCTGCCGCCCTGGTTCGAGCCGCTGCTGACCCGGGCCGGGCAGTGCCGCACCGAGGACTTCACCACGCTGCGGCAACCGGCCGGCGGCGGCGGACGTTCCAGCGCGGTCCTCGTGCTGCTCGGCGAGAGCGAGCCGGACGCCGACACCCCGGGCGGGCCCGACCTGCTGGTCCTGCAGCGGGCCGCGACCATGCGCAACCACGCCGGTCAGCCCGCCTTCCCGGGCGGTGCCACCGACCCGGAGGACGCCGACGCGACCGTCACCGCGCTGCGCGAGGCGAACGAGGAGGTCGGCCTCGACCGGTCCAGCGCCGAGGTGCTGGCCCTGCTGCCGGACCTGTGGATCCCGGTCAGCCGGTTCGTGGTCACCCCGGTGCTGGCCTGGTGGCGCCGCCCGCACCCGGTGCACCCGTTGCAGCCCGCCGAAGTCGCGCACGTCGCACGCCTGCCGATCAGTGAACTCGCCGACCCCGCGAACCGTATCCGGGTGCGACATCCGAGCGGCTGGATCGGTCCTGCCTTCCAGGTCCGGGGCCTGCTCGTCTGGGGATTCACAGCGGGGGTGATCTCGGTTCTGCTCGACATGGCCGGGTGGTCCGTCCCCTGGGAGCCGGGTCGTCTCGTCGGGCTTCCCGACGCCGCGGCGCCGGTTCCGGCCGCGCGCGGGGGAGCGCCCGACGAGGTGGTGCCGTGAGGTGGTCCCCGACTTCTAGGCTGAGTGGGTGCCCGTGGTCGATGTGATTCTGGTCGTGCTGATGCTGCTCTTCGCGATCAGCGGATATCGGCAGGGCTTCGTCATCGGCGCGCTGTCACTCGGCGGCTTCTTCAGCGGCGTGCTGATCGGGCTCCAACTCGGACCGCTGCTGGCCCAGCAGTTCGCGGACGGGACGGTGCGGCTGGTTGTCGCGCTCGCGGTCATCCTCACGCTCGCCGTGCTCGGCCAGACGCTGGCCGGCTGGCTCGGCACCAACCTGCGCCGCGGCATCTTCAGCAAACCGCTGCAACACCTCGACGACGCCGGTGGCGCGGTGATCTCGGTGGTCGCCCTGCTGCTGGCCTCCTGGCTGGTGGCGGTGCCGCTCGGGTCGACCCCGTTCCCCGCGGTCAACCGCGAGTTCCGCAGCAGCGCCATCCTCACCGGCATCAACGGCCTGATGCCGGAGGAGGCGCAGACGCTCTCCTCGGCGCTGCGCGACACTCTCAACACCAGCGGCTTCCCGGACGTGTTCGGCGGGCTGGCCCGCACCCAGGCCAAGGAGGTCGCCGAGCCCGACCAGCGGCTCGCGAAGAGCCGGGTGGTGCAGGACTCGAAGCGGTCGGTGCTCAAGGTGCTCGGCGCGGCGCCCAGCTGTTCCCGGCGCATCGAGGGCACCGGCTTCGTCTACGCCCAGGAGCGCGTGATGACCAACGCGCATGTGGTGGCCGGCACCGAGGAGGTGGTCGTCGAGACCTCCCGCGGCCAGCTCGAGGGCACCGTCGTGGTCTACGACCCGAAACGGGACCTGGCCGTCCTGCACGTGCCGGGGCTGCGTGCCCCGGTCATGCCGTTCGCCGGGAAAGAGGCGATCACCGGGGCGAACGCGATCGTGCTGGGCTATCCGCAGGACGGGCCGTACAACGCCCAGTCCGCCCGGGTCCGGGACGTCAGCCGGATCACCGGACCGGACATCTACGACTCGGGTGACGTGACCCGTGAGATTTACACGATCAAGTCCTTTGTCCGCAGCGGGAACTCGGGTGGCCCGCTGATCGCCCCGAACGGGGACGTGCTCGGCGTGATCTTCGCTGCGGCAGCGGACGACAAGAACGTCGGGTTCGCGCTGACGGCGGACGAGGCGGCCGGTGTGGCAAAGGCCGGACGGGAGAACGACCGCGGCGTACGCACCGGGGAGTGCGCTTGAAACAGGGCCTGGCCGGACCGGCGTGCTCAGCCGGTCGCGCGGGCGAAACGCCGGATGGTCACTGCCGCGGCCACCGCCGACAGGAGGAACAACAGCACCGCGATCAGCCGCGCATGGCTGCTTCCCGTCGGCACCGCCGGTGACGGCGCCACCCAGCCGCCCGCGTTGGGTGCCGGTGCCTCCGTCGCCGCACCCGGCAGCCGCGCCGACTCCTCCGGCGCGGACTGCGCCTGCCCGGAAGCGGGCGCGTTGCCGAACCGGGCCACACCCTGCGGCGGGGTGTTGTCCAGCGGGTTGCCGAGGACGACCGGCACGTCGGCGGTGAGCGCCGCAACCGGGTCGATCAGGCCGAAGCCGAACTCCGGGTCACGGCCGGGAGCGCCGCGGTCCTTGGCGGTCTTGATGATCCGGTCGACCACCTCGCCGGCCGGCATGTCCGGCCAGCGGGCCCGCAGCAGTGCCGCGGTGCCGGCCACCATCGGGGCGGCGAAGCTGGTGCCCTGAACCCGCCAGTACGTGTCCGGGCCACGGGCGCCGACCAGCTCGGTGGCCGGGGCCGAGATCACGGTCTCCTTGCCGGTGATGGAACCGGTCCAGAGCATGTCGCCCTTGCGCTCGGTGCCGGCGACGGCGAGGACGCCGGGTTCCCGGGCGGGGTACCACACGCCGGATTCGGCGGTGTTCGACGCGGTCGCGTTGCCGGTGCAGGCGATCACCACCACGTCCTTGGCGAACGCGTAGTCGAGGGCCGCGGCCAGGGTGGCGCTGGAGGCGCTGCCGCCGAGCGACAGGTTCAGCACCTTGGCGCCCTTGTCCACCGCCCAGCGCACTGCTTTCGCCACGACCAGGGCGTCGTTGTAGCGGTTCTCCGAGTCGAGCACCCGGATCGGCAGGATCTTGGCCTTGGGGGCGATCCCGACGACGCCGGAGGTGTCGTCGGAGCGGCCGGCGATGATGGCCGACACCGTGGTGCCGTGGCCGACGGGGTCGGTCTGGCCGTCGCCGTCGCCGGCCACCAGATCGAGGCCGGGGAGCACCTGGCCGACCAGGTCGGGGTGCTGGGCGTCGACGCCGGAGTCGATGACCGCGACCGTGACACCGGCGCCGTCCGTGTATTCCCAGGCGCCGGGCACGTTGAGCGTCTGGAGGTGCCACTGCTCGGCACGCACCCAGTCGGGTCCGGTCGCACCGGGTTCCGCAAGAAGGGGAGCGGAGGACGCCGGCCCGGCGAGAGCCGCCGTGCTCGGCCCGCTGAACGCGAACAGGCCGGCCACGACGGCGGTGCCGAGTCGTCGCACGCCCGGGGCGATTCGCCGGGAGTCTGCACTCACTCTGCTCTCCCTGGACGGTCGGTCAGTCGATGGAGGGAGATTACTCCCAACGGAGGGCGTGTCGCTGCGGTCCTGAGTGGCTAATCGCACTCCGAGTCTGTTGAATGCCCGGATTCTTGGAAGGGATGCAGCTGGGCGAGCTGGATCAGCCGGACCCCTTCACGCCGCGTCACCAGCCGGCCACGCCCCGGTGGCAGCGCCGCCGGCCGCACGGTGCCGAGCAGCGGCCCCTCGTCCGGTGAACCGGCCATCACCAGCCCGGGCGTGGAGAGTTCCCGCAGCCGCTGGATCACCGGCTCGTAGAGCGCCCGGCCGGCACCGCCGCATCGGCGGGTGAGAATCAGGTGGAGGCCGACGTCACGCGCCTGCGGCAGGTGGTCGAGCAGCGGCGTGAGCGGGTTGTCCGGGCCGGTGGCCACCAGGTCGTAGTCGTCGACCAGGACGAACAATTCCGGCCCGGTCCACCACGAGCGGTCCCGCAACTGCTGGGCGGTCACCTCGGGGCCGGGCAGCCGCCGCCGCATGTACCCGGCGACCGACTCCATCAGCTCCCGGGTGTGCGCGGCCTGCATGCCGTACCCGATCCGGTGGGCGGTCTCCGGCAGGTCGATCAGGCTGCGCCGGTAGTCGACCAGGATGATCCGGGCCCGCTCCGGCTCGAACCGGGCGGTCACCGTGGTGGCGAGCGCCCGCAGGAACGACGACTTGCCGCACTCGGCGTCGCCGAGGACCAGGAAGTGCGGGTCGGCCGCGAAGTCGATCGCCACCGGCCGCAGGTCGGACTCGGCGATGCCGATCGGCAGGTGCAGGCCCGTACTGTCCGCGGATCTGATCTCGGCGTACGCGACGGAGGCCGGTAACAACCGGACCGGCGGCGCGGACGGCCCGGTCCAGGCCGCCGCCACCGCCTTGACCAGCGCCGGGGTGTCGCCCAGCGGGCCCACCTCGGGCCGGACGGTGAGCAGGTGCAAACCTCGGCTCCGGTCGGCGGGGTGTTCCAGCACACCCCGGCCCGGCGTCTCCGGCACGGCCATCGCCGCCCGCCGGCTGACGATCGAGTCGGCGGGGTCCCCGAGGCGCAGCTCGAGCCGGGAGCCGAACAGGTCGCGGACGGCCGGCCGGAAGTCCATCCACCGCGATGCCGTGGCGGCCAGATGGATGCCGTACGAGAGGCCGCGGGTGGCCAGGTCGGTGAGCACCGGCTCCAGCTCCTCGAAGTCCTTGCGCAAGGTGGCCCACCCGTCCACCACCAGGAAGACCGCCGGACGGTCCACGCCGGACCCCGTTCCCGACCGCTCCCGGTCCTCGAGCAGCGTCACCATCTCGCCGACCGTGCGCCGGACCCCCTCCGCCTCCAGCCGGCCGAAGACACCACCCACGTGCGGCAGGTCGCGCAGCGTTCCCAGGGTCCCGCCACCGAAGTCCAGGCAGTACACCCACGTCTCGGCCGGGGTGTGGGTGAGCGCCAGACCGCAGACGAGGGCCCGCAGCACAGTGGACTTGCCGCTCAACGTCCCACCGGCCACCGCGACGTGTCCCGCCGCCCCGGCCAGCTGCAGCCAGAGGACGTCACGGAGCTGTTCCCGGGGCTTGTCCACGAGCGCGATCGGCACCTGCAGGTTGCCGTGCAGTGCCGGGTTGGCGCAGGCGAGCCCGCGGTCGTGGGTGACGGCGACCGGGCCGAGCAGTTCGTCCAGGGTCGCCGAGCCGTCCAGCGGCGGCAGCCACACCCGGTGCGCCGGTGGCCCTTGCCCGGCCAGCCGCCCGACCAGCACGTCGAGCAGGCTCGCACCTTCCGGCGGGGGGGCGGCGAGCGCCGGCGGGGCCGGGACGTGCCGGGTGGACCACGGCAGCACCGAGGCGGTGTCCGGTGCGGCGGACACCGCGGAGCGCCAGGCGTGCCCGGAGGCATGCGCGACCTTGAACCGGGTCGGCGGTTCGGTGCCGGACTTCAGATAGCCGTGCCCGGGGGAGCGGGGCAGCTCGTACGCGTCCGCCACCCCCAGCACCGCCCGTGACTCCAGCGCCGAGAACGTCCGGAGCCCGACCCGGTACGACAGATGCGTGTCCAGCCCGCGCAACCGCCCGTCCTCCAGCCGCTGACTGGCCAGCAGCAGATGCACGCCCAGCGACCGCCCCAGCCGTCCGATCTGGAGGAACAGCTCGATGAACTCCGGCTTGCGTTGCAGCAGCTCGGAGAACTCGTCGCAGACCACGAGCAGGGTCGGCAGCGGTGGCAGCGGCGCGCCACCCGCCCGGGCCTTCTCGTACTCCGGCAGCCCCGCGTAGTTGCCCGCCCTGCGCAGCGCCTCCTGCCGCCGGGTCAGCTCGCCGTCGATGGCGTCGGCCATCCGGTCGACCAGCGGCAGCGCGTCCTCCAGGTTGGTGATCAGCGCGGCGGTGTGCGGCAGCCGGTCCATCGACGCGAACGTGGCGCCGCCCTTGAAGTCGATCAGGACGAAGTTCAGCGTCTCCGACGAGTGCGTGGCCGCCAGCGCCAGCACCAGCGTGCGCAGCAGCTCCGACTTGCCCGAGCCGGTCGCGCCGACCAGCAGCCCGTGCGGCCCCATCCCGTCCTGTGCGGACTCCTTCAGGTCGAGCACCACCGGCAGGCCGTCGGCGCTGGTCCCGATCGGCGCCCGGAGCCGCTCCCGGCCCGCGCGTGGCCGCCAGCCGCTCGCCACGGTGAAGCTCTCCGGGTCGGCGATGCCCAGCAGCTCGGCCAGGCCCGCCTCGTTCGCCGCGGTGGCGCCGGCCGGGTCCGCCGAGTCGGCCAGGCGCAGCGGCGCGAGGCGCCGGGCGATCGCCTCGGCCTCGGCGACGGAGAGCTGATCGGCACGTCCGGCTTCAATCTCATGATCCATCGTGTACGACCGGAGCGTCCCGCCCGCACCGATCTCCAGCACCAGCATCGACCGGTCCGGCACCCGTGGCGGCGTGGCGTCGAGATCGAGCACCGTGACGCCGTCCAGCCCTTCGTCGAGCCCGCCCGCGTCCAGCCCGTCCCGCACCACCACCAGGTGCGGCACCGTCGCCGTCACCTCGCCGGGCCGCAGCCGGGACCGCCCGGCCACCAGGTCGTCGAGCAGCGACGCCAGTCCCGCGCCGGTGTCGGCCACCAGGCGTACCGGTCCGAGCGCGTCGACCCGCGCCGGGTGCCGGGCGTGCGGCAGCCATTTCACCCACTCCCAGTCCGCCCGCCGGTCCGCCCCGGCGCCGACCGCGATGACCAGATCGTCCGGCGCGTGGAAGACCGCGAGCTGGATCAGCACCGCCCGGACCAGGGAACGGGCCGTCTCCCCGCCGTCACCGGCGAACACCCGGGCGAAGCCGCGCAGCGACATCGCCACCGGCAGGTCGGGCACCACCGAGTACGCGTCCAGGAACCGTCGCAGCGCTCCCGCGGTCATCGGTTCCAGCTCGTCCAGGGGCCGGGTGGACGGCGTGGTCAGTGGGGTGGCGAGCGTCTGCGGTCCGAGCCCGACCCGGGCCACGGCGAAGTCGGCATCGGCCGGCCGGCGCTCCCAGACCCGGTGACTGAGGACAGTCGACCAGAGCCGTTCCGGATCCGGATGGCGATAGAGCAGCCCCGCCCGCTGCTGGTGCGCGGTCTCGCGGACGCGCCGGCGCAGCCCCGCGAGATGCCGCAGATAGTCGCGGCGGGCCGCGGTCAGCTCGGCCTGCCGAGGCGCACCGGACGCGCCGAACGACGTGGCGAGCATCGCCAGCGACGAGACGCCGAACAGCCCACCGATCACATAGGTGTAAGCGCCCGCCCGGCCCTGGCCCATCATCATCGCCATCGCCAGCGTGCCGCCCAGCAGCGGCAGCGCCATCAGCCACTGCCGCCAGCGCCCCGCCACCGGCTCCGGCACCTCCGGCGGCGGGTCGACGTGCAGCAAGCCTGCGGGGATCCCCGGCGCCGGGCGGCGCGCGGGTCGCTGGAACGGCACGGTGCCCATCGGCTGCCCTTTCCGCGCCTCTGTGTGTCCGAGCGGTCACGGGATATCACGGTGGGCTCATGCTAGGTAAAGTTCGGCCCCTGCCGCAGTATCACGGTCATCGATGTGGACTACCCTGTGGACAACGGGAGGATCCTGGTGAGCGCCGGCCTGGCACGCGTCACCATCCGTGCGCCCCGGCGCCGCGTCGACGTCGCTCTGCCCGAGCACGTGCCGCTCGCCGAGCTGCTGCCGGACGTGCTGCGGCACGCCGGCGAGGACCTCGCCGACGAGGGCGAGAAACACGGTGGGTGGGTGCTCCGGCGGGCCGACGGGGTCGCCCTGGGTGCGGCCCGGGGTCTGCACACCCAGGGGGTACGCGACGGCGCAGTCCTTCATCTCGTCCCGGCCCGCGAACAGTGGCCGGAGCTGGACTACGACGACGTGGTGGAGGCGATCGCCGAGGGTGCCCGGCGGCGCGGCGGCACCTGGACCGCCGGCGCCACCCGCAGCGCCGCCCTGGCCGCGGCCGCCGTCCCGCTCGCTCTCGGCCTGTTCACCCTGCTCACCGTTTCCGGGCAGGGCACCGCCTGGGTGGGGCTCGGCCTCGCCGCGCTGCTCACCCTGGCCGCCACTACCGCTTCCCGGGCGTACGCGCGACGCACCCCCGGCATCGTCCTGGCTGGGTACGCACTGCCCTACGCCTTCACCGGCGGCGCCGCTTCGATCGCCGTGCCCGGCGCCGCGCTGTGGCAGTCGGCCGGCGCCCCGGAACTGTTCGCCGGGTCGGTGTCGATGCTGATCTGCGCTGCCATCGGCGCGGCCGGCGTGGCGGCCGGAGCCCGGATGTTCGCCGCGGTCGCGACCACCGGCCTGCTCGCCGCGCTGACCGCCCTGACCGGCCTGTTCACCACCGGGGTGGCCGCCGCGGCGGTGCTGATCTCGGTGCTCGTCTGCGGGATCGCCCTGCTGCCGCTGCTGGCCGTGCGCCTGGGCCGCACGCCCCGGCCGCCGATCACCCTGCCGGCCCCCGGTGAGGCTCTCGTCGATCGCAGAACCGCTTTCGACGCGGTCGCCCGGACCGAGGAGTTGCTCGCCGGCATGCTGCTGGGCCACGCCGTGCTGGCCGCCGGTGCGTTCGCCGTGCTGGCCACCGCGGGCACGCTCTCCGCCCGCCTGTTGACCGGGGCCGCCGCGACGGCGTTGCTGCTCCGCTCGCGGCTCTTCATCACCGGTCGCCAGCGGGTCCCGCTGCTGGCCGGCGGCCTTATCGGGGTGACCGCCCTCGGCATCGACCTGCTCACCGCCGGCGCGGCTGACGCCGGTGCGTCCGCCTCCGATGTGACCGGCTCCGCCGTGATCGAATCCGCCGCGCTGGTTGTCGTGCCTGTCGCCGCCACGCTCATCGCGCTGCTCGCCGTCGCGGCCGGAATCGCCTACGCCGGCCGCCCGCCGTCCCCCTACGTCAGCCGGGCCGCCGACCTGCTCGAAGCCCTCGCCGTGATCTCGGTCATCCCGGTGGCGTGCGCCGTAACCGGCCTCTACACCGCCGTCTCCGGCCTCACCTGACGCTCAAAACGACGAACCGCTCACCCCACAGTGTGTGAAGTTCGGGCTCGTATCGGGGCGCAACTTCACACACTGGTTGTTGATCAGGTGGTTATACGAGCGCACCTGCGGGGCCGGGGCCGCCGCAGGTGCGATCGTTCAGCGGTGCTGGGAGCGAGCGGTCAGTGCTCCAGCTCATGCGCCTCGTCGGCCTCGTGAGCCTCGGCACGCTTGAAGGAGGCGCGGATCTCGGCCTCGGCCTCGATGCGGCCGACCCAGGTGGCGCCCTCGACGGACTTGCCCGGCTCCAGGTCCTTGTAGACCGTGAAGAAGTGCTGGATCTCCATCCGGTCGAACTCGCCCAGGTGGTGAATGTCGCGCAGGTGCTCCTGGCGCGGGTCCTCGTAAGGCACGCAGAGGACCTTGTCGTCGCGGCCCTTCTCATCGGTCATCCGGTACATGCCGATGGCGCGGGCCCGGACGAGGCAGCCGGGGAACGTCGGCTCCTGGATGAGCACGAGCGCGTCCAGCGGATCGCCGTCCTGGCCCAGGGTGCCCTCGATGAAGCCGTAGTCCGCCGGATACTGTGTCGCCGTGAAGAGGGTCCGGTCGAGCCGGATCCGGCCGGTCTTGTGATCGACCTCGTACTTGTTGCGCTGCCCCTTGGGGATCTCAACCAGAACGTCGAAATCCATTATTCGCTCCCCTTTTGCTTGCCCGCTCGAATAGACCGGTCCGCCGGGCGGGAGCGGGGCGTTGGAAGCAGGGCCCGCAGGATCCGCGCGCAACGGTGTGCCGGATGTCGCTAGTCTCCCCTAAGTCTGACGCCACGGGCGAGGAGGGGCGTGTGACGAGGCAAGATTCACATAACGGTCCGGACAATACCGGCGTGTCGGGTTCGCAAAACGGCCCGGAAGGCGCTAACCGGCCGCCTGCCGACGTCCGGGCTCCTGAGCCGGGTCATCAGGCCGCGGTGCCCGAGCAGTGGGCGCCTGGAGGCAGTCCTGCCTGGTCGGCGGCGCCCACTCAGCCCGCTGCCGCCTGGACGCCCCCGCCGGCCCGGCCCGCCGTCGCCTCCACGCCGCCTCAGCCTGCTGCCGCACTTCCGCCGCAGCAGACCGCTGCCACGCCCACGCCGGCCGGGCCCGCTGCGACACCGGTGCCGCCTCAGCCTGCCGTGGCCTCCGCGCCGCCTCAGGCCGCTGCGCCCCCGCCGGCCCGGCCGGTTCCGCCCGCGTCGGGCGCCGGGCATGCTTCTGTGCCCGCGCCGCCCCCGCCGGCCCGGCCGGTTCCGCCCGCGTCGGGTGCCGGGCATGCTTCTGTTCCCGCGCCGCGGTCGGCGCCCTCGTCCGGGAACCCGGCCACGCCTCCGGCCGCACCGGCCGCCGGGGCCTATCCGCCCAGCGCGCCCGGTCGGTGGGCCGCGGCGACGCATCAGCAGGCTGCCGGCGACGCCGACCAGACACAGGCGTTCGGCGTGACCGGGCCGGCGCCGGCCCCGGCGGGCGACGCCGACCGGACGCAGCAGCTGGGCCTACCGGCGGGTGGCATCACGGACGCGTTTGCCGGCGGCCGGGCTCAGGGGAGCGGTCCGGCTGGCGATCAGAGTCGTGTGAGCGGTTCCTCCGGCGATCCGGTGCGACCGGGTGATGCGGGCCGGCCGGCGAGCGGTTCGGCAAGGGGCTCCGCATCGACTCCGGGCATCGCACCGGTTGCGGCGAGCGGGGTGGCGCCTGCCTCCGGGAGCGGGGCGATGGAGGAGGTGGCGCCCACGTCGGGTGGCACCTACGGGCGGGCTTCGGTGCCGCTGAACACCACGCGGCCCGCACCGGCGGCGGCTCGGTCCGCGGTTCCGGCAGCTCCGCCCGGCGCGGGCGGCAAAGGCGCGACCAGCGACGTGGATCGCCCCGCACCGGCGGGACCGGGCCTGTCTCGTACAAAATTGGTGTCGATCTTCGCGGTCGTGATCCTCGTCGCGATGGTGGCGGCAGTGGGTCTGGTGGTGCGGCCCGGGCCGATCGACGGATGGCTCGGCGCGTCGGCGACCACCGCGCCCGCCCCGGTGCCGACGACGCCCGACCCCAGCCCGACCCCGGTACTGGCCGCGGCGCAGGCCGAGGGCACGACGCCGGACACCGCCGCGGTGAAGGCCGCGCTGGACCCGCTGGTCGGCGCGGACGCGCTCGGCTCCAGCGTGAACGTGCAGGTGCGGGACGTCTTCTCCGGCACGGTGCTGTACCAGCGGAACCCGGCCGGGATGATCACGCCGGCTTCGACCACGAAGGTGCTGACCGCGGCCACGGCGCTGGCGGCGCGTGGACCGGCCTACCGGTTCGAGACGCGGGTGGTGGCCGGCGCGAACCCGGGTGAAGTTGTGCTCGTCGGTGGTGGTGACGTCACGCTCGGTGTGAGCCGTAAGACGCTCTTCCCGGGGGCCGCCCGGCTCGATCAGCTCGCCGCCCAGGTGGAGAAGAAGCTGGGCGGGACCGAGGTGACGAAGGTGCTGGTGGACACGTCGCTGTTCACCGGGCCGGAGACCGCGAGCGGCTGGGGCAGCGGGGACATCGGGGCCGGGCAGGTGGCCCGGGTGCAGGCGCTGATGACCAACGGCGGGCGGATCGCGCCGGTGCACAACGAGCAGGGCGGCGATCCGCGGTTCTCGGATCCGGCGCTCGCGGCGGGCAAGGCGTTCGCGAAGTTCCTGGACGTCACGTCGGTGAGCCGGGGCGAGGCGCCGGCCGGTGGGGAGGCGTCCGCGTCAGCGGCCGCCGGGATCACGCCGGGCACCGAGCTCGGCAAGGTCGAGTCGCCGCCGCTGGTGCAGGTCGTCGAGTGGATGCTGCAGATGAGCGACAACGTGCTGGCCGAGGCGATCGGCCGGCAGGTGGCGCTGGCGGCCGGCAAGGAGGCCAGCTTCTCCGGTGCGGCCGAGGCGATGGCGGAGAAGCTGACCGAGCTGGGCCTGCCCGCCGAGGAGGCCCAGCTGTACGACGCCAGTGGTCTCTCCAACCGCAACGCGATCAGCCCGGCGCTGCTGGTGCAGACCCTGGCCCTGGCGGCCGGCGGGCAGCAGGCCGCGCTGAGCAACCTGTTCAACGGGCTGCCGGTGGCCGGCTGGTCCGGGACGATGCGGACCCGGTTCGTCACGCCCAGCCCGAACCGGAGCGCGCAGGGCATCGTGCGTGCCAAGACCGGGACGCTGAGTGGGGTGAACACGCTCGCCGGGGTGCTGATCACCAAGGACCGGCAGGTGCTGGCCTTCGCGATCATGGCGAAGGGCGGCCCGAGCGCCGTCGCGGCGCGGGCGGCGCTCGACCGGATCGCGGCCCGCCTGGTGCAGTGCGGCTGCTGATCCCGGGGTTTCACCTGAGTGCGCTCTGGAACGGCGCGGGTACGGTGGGCAGCATGGCGCAGTTCGTTGACTGGGATCTGGCCGCCGCAACCGCGGGCGCGCTCTCCAAGACCGGCCCCGCGGTCTCGTTCGACGAGGCGACTCAGGTGGTGTCCGAGTTGCGGGCGCTCACCGACGAGGCCGCCGGTCACGTGGCGGAATACACGGGGCTGGCCCCGCAGACGGAGGTGCCGCCGGTCCGGGTGGTGGACCGCCGGGACTGGGCGAAGGTGAACATCGCCGGTCTGCAACAGGTGATCGTGCCGCTGGTCAGCCGTCTCTCCGGGGACAAGGCGCCGGGCGCGCTCGCCGACGCGATCGGCTCGCGGGTGACCGGGGTGCAGGCCGGGACGATCCTGGCGTACCTGTCCGGTCGCGTCCTGGGGCAGTACGAGGTGTTCTCCAGCGAGCCCGGTCAGCTGCTGCTGAACGCGCCGAACATCGTCGAGGTGGAACGGAAGATCAACGCGGATCCGCGGGACTTCCGGCTCTGGGTGTGCCTGCACGAGGTGACGCACCGCACCCAGTTCACCGCGGTCCCCTGGATGCGGGGCTATTTCCTCGGCGAGGTGCAGGCGTTCGTCGACGCGTCGCAGAGCACCGAGCACATCCTGGAACGGCTCCGGCGCGGCGTCGCCACGCTCTCCGACGCGCTGCGCGACCCGGAGAGCCGGACCTCGGTGCTGGACATCGTGCAGACGCCCGGGCAGAAGGCGGTGCTGGACCGGCTCACCGCGCTGATGACGCTGCTGGAGGGGCACGCCGAGTTCGTGATGGACGGCGTCGGCCCCGAGGTCATCCCGACCGTCGAGTCGATCCGGGCCAAGTTCAACCGCCGGCGCGAGAGCGGCAATCCCCTGGAGAAGGCGATCCGCCGGCTGCTCGGCGTCGACGTCAAGATGCGGCAGTACGCGGAGGGCCGCAAGTTCGTGCACGGCGTCGTGGAACGGGTCGGGATGACCGGTTTCAACAAGATTTTCACCTCGCCGCTGACCCTGCCCCGGCTGGAGGAGCTGGGCGACCCGGATGCGTGGGTCGCCCGGGTGCACGGCTGAGTCATGGCACGGATCCCCCCTCCGGTCGCGGCGGTCCGCACCGCGGTTCGCCGCGCGCTGACCGGCCTGCCGGAGGACGCCCTGGTCCTGGTCGCCTGTTCGGGCGGCGCGGACTCGCTGGCGCTGGCATCAGCGACCCGGTTCGCCGGCCGGCGGGTCGGTCTGGTCACCGTCGATCACGGGCTCCAGGAGGGGTCGAACCGGCGGGCCCGCTCGGTGGCCGCTTGGGCGCGGGACGCCGGGTTCGACCCGGTGCGGATCGAGACCGTCTCGGTGGCCGGTCTGCCCGGCGGTCCGGAGGCGGCCGCCCGCACCGCCCGTTACGCCGCGCTGGGCGCTGCCGCCGCCGAACTCGGCGCGGCCGCGGTGCTGCTCGGCCACACCCGCGACGACCAGGCCGAGACGGTGCTGCTGGCGCTGGCCCGGGGTGCCGGCCCGCGCGGGCTCGCCGGGATGCCGGAGCGGCGCGGGGTGTTCCGCCGCCCGCTGCTCGAGGTGGCCCGTGCGGACACCCGCAAGGCGTGCGCGGCGCTCGGCCTGGCTCCCTGGGAGGACCCGCACAACAGCGACCCGGCGTACGCGCGGTCACGCGTGCGGGCCACCGCGCTGCCGGCCCTGGTCGAGGCGCTCGGCCCGGGCGTCCTGGCCAACCTGGCCCGAACCGCGTCGCTGGTGGCGGCGGACACCGAGGCGCTGGACGAGCTGGCGGTCGCCGCGCTGGAGCGGTCCCGGTCGCCGGCCGGGCTGTCGGTCCCCGGGCTGGCCGGCCTGCTGCCGGCGGTGCGCGGCCGGGTTTTGCACCGCTGGGCCCGGGAGCTGGGCGCGCCGGGCGGCGCGCTGGCCTACACGCACGTCGTCGCGCTGGACGCGCTGGTGACCGGCTGGCACGGGCAGGGGGCCGCGCATCTGCCCGGCGGCATCTCGGTGGCGCGGCGGTCCGGTGACCTCGTTCGGGTGGTTTCCGACCGGGAATCCCGTCGCCCGCGCTGAGAAAGCCTCGTCAGGGGCCGGGAAGAAGTGAGCGGGCCGACCCGATTCCGCCCCCGTTCGAGCATCCGTAACCTCGATGGGGCAGGCTTAGCACATGGCTGATGGCTCTTGGTACGACGCCGACATCGACCACGTGATCATCTCGGAGCAACAGATCCGGGACAAGATCGACGAACTGGCCAAGCAGGTCTCCGCGGACCACACCGAAGCCGCTGACGGGATTCTGCTGGTCTGCGTGCTGAAGGGCGCGGTCATGTTCATGGCCGATTTCGCCCGGGCGCTCGGGCGGCACGGGCCGTCGACCGAGATGGAGTTCATGGCCGTGTCCTCGTACGGGCAGGGCACGACCTCCTCGGGCGTGGTGCGCATCCTCAAGGATCTGGACCGCGACATCGCCGGCCGGCACGTGCTGGTGGTCGAGGACATCGTGGACTCCGGGCTGACCCTGTCCTGGCTGATGAAATACCTCGAGTCGCGCCAGCCGGCGAGCGTCGAGGTGGTCGCGCTGTTCCGCAAGCCGGACGCGGTGAAGGTCCAGGTCCCGGTCCGGTACGTGGGCTTCGACATCCCGAACGAGTTCGTCGTGGGTTACGGCCTGGACTTCTCGGAGCGTTACCGGGAGTTGCCGTACGTAGGGGTGCTCCGGCCCGAGGTGTACGCCCGTAGCTGAACCGCTTTCCCAGCGTGTTCACAGTAAGGGTCGTTATGGGCGGTTTTACACCTGAACCGCCCTGACTTCATGCGGTGTACGCGTGGTTCGCCCTCTGGCCTCACGGGTTCGCGACCGGCACCCACGGTGTACGGTCGAGTGACCGATGGCGTGGTAGTCACGAACGCCGGAGGGCCGGAGCGGAAAGCAGATCCGGCACGCCGCCGGTGGGGCGGTGACGTTGAGGTGACCAGGACGCCGATCAGGAGGGTCCGGGCGCTTGGCGCCCGACAACAGTATGGAACGTACGCGTTTCTTCCGCCGCCCGGTGGTCTGGATCATTCTGGTGATCATCGGCGTAGTCGCGCTGAGCTCTTTCTTCACCAGTGGTCCCAGTTACCAACGGATTGACACTTCGGTCGCGCTTGAGCGTCTGAACCAGCCCGGTATCGAGAAGGTCGTCCAGAAGGACAAGGAGCAGACGCTCCAGATCGATCTCGCGCAGTCCGAGCGGTTCAACGGCAAGATGACCGACAAGATCGAGACTCAGTATCCGTACGGGGTCACCGAAGCCATCTGGAACGACGTCCAGGAGGCCAAGACCACAGGCCGGATCACCGGGACGGTCAACGCCACGGTCTCCGGCGACAACATCCTGCTCAGCCTGCTGATCAACCTGCTGCCGATCGCGATCCTCGTGGTCCTGCTGCTGCTGTTCATGTCGCAGATGCAGGGTGGCGGCTCACGGGTGCTCAACTTCGGCAAGTCCAAAGCGAAGATGATCACCAAGGACACGCCGAAGACGACGTTCGCCGACGTGGCGGGCGCCGATGAGGCGGTGCAGGAGCTGCACGAGATCAAGGACTTCCTGCAGAACCCGGCGAAGTACCAGGCTCTCGGCGCCAAGATCCCGAAGGGTGTGCTGCTCTTCGGCAGCCCGGGTACGGGTAAGACGCTGCTCGCCCGGGCGGTCGCCGGTGAGGCCGGTGTGCCGTTCTACTCCATCTCCGGCTCGGACTTCGTGGAGATGTTCGTCGGTGTCGGCGCCAGCCGGGTCCGCGACCTCTTCGAGCAGGCCAAGTCGAACGCGCCGGCGATCGTCTTCGTCGACGAGATCGACGCGGTCGGCCGGCACCGCGGCGCCGGCATGGGCGGCGGTCACGACGAGCGCGAGCAGACGCTCAACCAGCTGCTCGTCGAGATGGACGGCTTCGACACCAAGGGCGGGGTCATCCTGATCGCCGCCACCAACCGGCCGGACATCCTCGACCCGGCGTTGCTGCGCCCGGGCCGTTTCGACCGGCAGATCCCGGTGGACAACCCGGACATGGAGGGCCGCAAGGCGATCCTGCGGGTGCACGCCAAGGGCAAGCCGTTCACGCCCGACGTCGACCTCGACGCGGTGGCCCGCCGCACGCCCGGTTTCTCCGGCGCCGACCTGGCCAACGTGATCAACGAGTCCGCGCTGCTGACCGCCCGTAACGAGAAGCGGGCGATCTCCAACGAGTTCCTCGAGGAGGCGATCGACCGGGTCATCGCCGGCCCCGAGCGCCGCACCCGGGCGATGAGCGACAAGGAAAAGAAGATCACCGCGTACCACGAGGGTGGACACGCGCTGGTGGCCTACGCTCTGCCGCACTCCGCCCCGGTGCACAAGGTGACGATCCTGCCGCGTGGCCGCTCGCTGGGCCACACGCTGGTGCTGCCGACCGAGGACAAGTACACCCAGACCCGCGCCGAGATGATCGACACCCTGGCGTACGCACTGGGTGGCCGGGCCGCCGAGGAGCTCGTCTTCCACGAGCCCACCACCGGCGCCGGCAACGACATCGAGAAGGCCACCGGCCTCGCCAAGGCCATGGTCACGCAGTACGGCATGAGCTCGAAGCTGGGCGCCGTGAAGTACGGCACCACCGGCGACGAGCCCTTCATGGGCCGCAGCATGGGCCACGAGAAGGCGTACTCGGACGCGGTCGCCGCCGACATCGACGGCGAGGTGCGCGCGCTCATCGAGCTGGCGCACGACGAGGCCTGGGAGATCCTGGTCGAGTACCGCGACGTGCTCGACAACATGGTCCTCGAGCTGATGGAGAAGGAGACCATCACTCAGGACGACATGAACCGGATCTGTGCCCGGGTGCAGAAGCGGCCGCCGATGTCGCCGTTCAACGGCTTCGGCAAGCGGCTGCCGTCCGAGGCGCCGCCGGTGCTCACTCCCGCCGAGCGGGAGAAGCTCAAGGCGCAGGCGGAGGCGGACGGCCAGATCGCCGTCGGGCCGAACCCGAACGCCACCGCGAACGGTGCGGAAGGCAGCAACTGATCAGCACGCACGACGAACCACTCGACTATCTCGCCGCCCGGCTGGTCGACGGCAAACTCACCGGAACCCCGGTGGAGGAGGCCGTCGACCTCGGGCGGATCGAGAAAGCGGTCCGGGAGATCCTCATCGCGGTCGGTGAGGACCCGGACCGTGACGGGCTCCAGCGCACCCCGGCCCGGGTCGCCCGCGCCTACGCGGAACTGTTCGCCGGTCTGCGGGTCGACCCGGAGACCGTGCTGACCACCACCTTCGAGGCGGACCACGAGGAACTCGTCCTGGTCCGCGACATCGAGGTGCAGAGCATGTGCGAGCACCACCTGCTCCCGTTCAAGGGGGTCGCGCACATCGGGTACATCCCGGGCACCGACGGGCGGATCACCGGCCTGTCGAAACTGGCCCGGCTGGTCGAGGTCTTCGCCCGCCGCCCGCAGGTGCAGGAACGGCTCACCTCGCAGATAGCCGACCTGCTCATGGCCAAACTGGGCGCGCGCGGCGCGATAGTGGTGCTCGAGTGCGAGCACCTCTGCATGGAGATGCGCGGCATCCGCAAGGTCGGTGCCCGAACGGTGACGAGCGCGGTGCGTGGCGCCTTCCAGACCGACGGCAAGGTCCGCGCCGAGGCGATGGCCCTGATAAACGCCAGGTAAAGCCTGACCCACAGGACCGTGCGGCGCCAGCCGCCCGGTCATCCTTCAGATGAGGCTGCGGAACTGGTTGGCCGAGTCCATCGCGGCCCGGGTCAGCTGAGTCGCCTCGTCCAGCCGCTCACGGGCCTGCTGCAGGTTGGCGATCGCCGCCGCCGTCGCCGGGTGCATCGAGCCGACCGCAGTCAGCCGCAGCAGCGCCAGCGACTGATCCAGCTGCTCGGCCACCGCCTGGATGCCGACGATCGCCCGCTCCGAACCGGACACCGCCGTCGCGACGTTGGCCTTGACCTCTTCGACGTTAGCCATCACGTGCCTCCTAGCTCAGCAGTGCTTCCAGGCCGGCGCCCATGCAGGTGAGCAGCACCGGCGTGAGACAGGTGATCACACCCAGGATCGGCGTGCGGTCGGCCTGGCCCTCGTCCCCGCCATAGACGAAACCGATCGTCGCCCAGCCCAGCCCGAACGCCAGCAGCGGCATGCTCAGCCCGCAGACCAGCGCATAGGTCGGCGGCGACCCGGGCGGCGCGACCAGGAACAGCAGCACCTGCACGACCAGCACGGCGGCGGCGAACGGGCCGTAGATCAGCAGGTTACGCACCCACGGACGGTCCGGTCCGGGCGGCACGGGCGCGATGAAGGCGTGATCCGCGGCGTCCGCGGTGACCCGCGCCTCGCGGAGCGCGGCCAGCACGGCCGCTGGACCGCCGGTCACCCGTTCCATCGCCTCGGCCTGATCGGCCGGCTGCGGCGTCAGATCATGTTCTGGTACGCCGAAGTCGCGCACGAGTCTGGCTCGTTGCGGTGCGAGCCGCGCCCGCACCGAGGAAAGCTCCTGCCTGGCGGCCGTGACCGTCGCGGCGTGCTCGCCCTGCGCCAGGCTGGCGGCCCGGCGGGTCGCGTCGAGCGCCTGCGCCGCCGCCAGGTAATCCGCCCACGGGTCCGGGCCGGGTCTGCCGCCCACCTGCTCCGGGATCAGATGCCCCTTCTGTTCGGCCTGTCCCGTCACGGCTCGTCACTTCCCGGGCCGGTCTCCGGGTACGCCTCCGGGTACGCGAAGGGCACCACAGTCTCCAAGCGGTCGGAATGCCGGTCGTGCAGCAGCGCGCGGTTCGGCCGGGGGTGCCAGTCGACCGGGCGGCCGAGCAGCAGCATCACGTCCGACTGCGGCACGTTGAGGAAGAGCAGGCCGGCCACGTCCTCGCGGCCCATGCTGCCGCCGGTCTCCTCACCGAACCGGCGCACCCCGCGCCACCAGGACAGCAGGTGGGCCCCGCGGCTCGGGCCCTCCCGGAGCAGCCCGCGCAGACCGGTCAGGGTGCCCGCCGGTGCGGCGTCCATCCCGAACACCACGCGGTAGCCGGGGCGCCCGGCGTCCAACTCGGCGGCGAGGCCGGCGGCGTCGACCACCACGACCTCCTGCCGATGAGCGATCTCGGCGGCCAGCGCGGCGGCCGGCTCGTCACCCTCGGCGACCAGCGACGCGATCACGAACCGGGCGGTACGCGGCGCGAGGCAGGCGGCGACACTGCGGGCGGCGGCGTCCAGCGTCTCGGCGCCCGTGCTCGACGAGCCCAGGATGGCCAGGTGGCGTCCCGGCGACGAGTCGAGGGGGAAGGCCGCGGTGGTGAGACCCACGTCGATCACCCGGCCGATCAGGGCCGACGGGCGGGACACCCGGCCGGCGAGGGCGGCGCGATAGGTGGGGTCGTCCTCGAGGTGCTGGTGTGCGTAACCGGCGAAGACCTTCGGCGGCAGCGCCTCCGGGTCACGGGCACCCCACAGCCGGTGCCGCAGGTCGCTGAGCAGCGGCTGGTCGGAGTGTGGATCAGGGAACCGGACCACCCGTTCGTGGCCCCGGGTGGCGCCGCGCGGGCCGCCCAGACCGCCGGCGGTGTTCACCACGGCGCTGCCCATCGGCAGGCCCGCCGCCGCGTCGTTCGTCGGCTCCAGCACGTCGCCGCCACCGGGCAGGGCGATCCGCACCGGGAACTGGCCGAAGATCGAGTCCCGCTTGGCGTAGAGCGCTTCCACGCCGAGCACGGTCTGACTGGCCAGAACCAGATGGATCCCGTACGACCGGCCCTTGCGCGCCAGCGACTCCAGCAGGCCGACCGCCTCGGCCGCCGTCGGATCGTTGCCGGCCAGCAGCACCTGGAACTCGTCGATGACACAGAGGATGCGGGGCAGGGCGGCGCCGCGGCCCTCCTCGGCCACCACCTGCCGCAGATCGGCGAAGCGTGACACCCCGGCCCGTTTGTACGCCAGGGAGCGGCGGCTCATCTCGCCGTCCAGCTCGCGGAGGACGGCCAGCCCGTACTCCCGGTCGGACTCGACACCGACCGCGCGGGCGTGCGGCAGCCAGGTGCGGTCGCGGCGGGTGGGGACGAACTCCGCGAAGGAGACGCCCTCCTTGAAGTCGAGCAGATAGAGGGCCAGTTCGCCGGGGCCGTACCGCGCGCCGAGGCCGTACAACACGTTGATCAGGAAGGCGGTCTTGCCGGCGCCGGAGCGGCCACCCACCATCCAGTGCGGGGTCAGGTCGTTGAAGCGCAGCACCAGCGGCACGTCACCGTGATGCCCCACCACGGTCTCCACCCCGGCCGCCGCGTCGCCGCCCCACAGCTCGTCGCCGGCCTCGGGCAGCAGGTCGGCCAGGGTGACCCGGGACGCCGCCAGGGTGTCCGCGGCCAGCTCCTGGCAGACCGCTTCGATCAGGTGCGCCGGCGGGTCATCGTCCAGGAAGACCGGCGCGTTCAGCCACAACGCCTCCGGAACGGACCCGAACGTGCCGCCCGGCGGATCGCCGATGATCGCGAACGGGTTGCGCACCGACACCGCCGTCGTCCGCGGCAGCGGCGCCTGCGTGGTCTCCGCGGTCAGCGGCGGAGGCGGCCAGCCGGCCACGATCAGGTGCAGCCCGGAATCCGGCCCCTGCTGGGCCAGCGCCGCGATCCGGCGCAGCTCCTCGCCCTCGGTCAGCTCCGGCAGGCTGGCGATCACCACGAGCATCACCCGGTCGCGCCGGGACCGGCGGGTGGCGCCGCCGCGGACCGGGCGCAGCCACTTCTCCGCCTCCGAAAGCACGTCACGCAGACCCTGCCGGTCGGTGGCCGGCGGCGCCATCAGCCCCGCGTCGGCCAGCTCCTCGAACGGCGCGAACACCGAACCGCCACCGACACCGTCCACCGTGCGCACCAGCAGCGAGCCCGCCGGAGCGGCCGCCAGCAGGCGCAGCAGCAACGAACGCAGCAGACCGAACACGCGCGGGTCGGTGGCGGTCGCGTCGACCGTGAGATGTCCCGCGCCGAGCAGCGGGACGACGGCTGGGAAACGGACGTCGTCCAACGGCTGGGCCACGCCCAGCCGGACGAACTGCGGCTGGGCGGCGTCGCTGACCTGCGCTGCGGCGTCGCCCAGCGGCGCGGTCGGCGCCAGCGCGTCCAGAGTGGCACCCAGCCACCCCGGCGCGAGCTGCGCGGCCGCCACCCGCAACCGATCGGCCAGCCGATGCTGCTCCCGAGGGTCGACGTCGGCAGGGGCGTAAGCCTCCAGCGCGGCAGCGGCCGCGTCCACCGTCGCCACCGCTTGCCGGTGTAGAGCAGCGGCCTGCCGGACCCGCAGAGTCGAATCCGCCACTGCCCACCACCTCCTGTCCGCGGGTTAAAACTTATCCCAGGGCCGCGCGGACGCCGCGTTGCGTCCCCGGTGCCAGTTTCGTGCCGTCCTCCTTCTGCCCCTCCCCGCTGGTTCGGCACGCGTTTCGTGGCAGCTTCTTCGCCTTCGCTCCGTGGTGCTTTGAACCCGGAGCGTGTGCGAGGGGTATTCGCCATCGTCCGACTCGGAACGTCGTCGATGGGGGAGGCCGCGATGGACGGCACTGGTGTGGCAGCCGGCGGGCTGGTCCGGATCGAACTCGACGGGGACGGGCGGCTGTGGGACGTGACCCTCGACCCACGGGTGGCGCACCTGCCGGTCGAAGAGCTGCGGACGGCGCTGATCTCGGCGTTCACCGAGGCCCAGGACTCGCGGCGGGACGAGGCTGTGCCGGCGTTCTCCTTCGACCCGGAACGCCTCAAGGCCGCCGGCGCCGAGGCAACGGAACTGGCGGACCGCCGGTTCGCCGAGATTTCCACCGCGCTGTACGACCTGTCGCGGCGGGCGGGCCGGACATGGTGAGCGTCGGGCTGCGGATGGACCCGGAAGCGGTCGCCGCGGCCGGGAGCGCCCTGGCCGGCGTGGCGCAGCGAATGGCGGACGACGTGGCGGCGCTGGAGACCACCGTGCTGGGGCCGGGGAACCCGTGGGGCGGGGACGAGAGCGGGACGGCCTTCGCGGTCGCCTATCAGGCTGTGCTGGGGCACGCGTTGACGGCACTTGGGTCGTACGTCCATCAGGTGGGTGAAGCGGCCTTGACCTTGGCGACGCAGGCGCGCTCGGTGGCGGCGGCCGACGCCGAGGCCGCGTCCTCGCTCCGTGCCCCCGCCGTCCCGTCCTACGCCGCTTCGTCTCCTGCCGCTTTCCCGTCTCCTGGCGTGCCGTCCTATGCCGTGCCGTCTCCTGGCGTGCCGTCTCCTGGCGTGCCGTCTTCTGGCGTGCCGTCTCCCGGCGTGCCGTCTCCCGGGGTGGGCGGGACATGACCATCGAGCTGCCCGCCGAACTCACCGAGCCGCTCGGCTGGGTCGGCCTCACCTGGCCCCAGGCCGACGAGGACCGCCTCTACGCCGACGGCCGGGCGTGGATCGAGCACGGTGGGCGGCTGCGCCTGCACGCCGCCGAGGCCAACGCCGCCGCCCAGCGCGTCTGGATGGAGAACGAAGGCGCCTCCGTCGAAGCCTTCGAACGGTGGTGGACCGGCCCCGACGGCCCCGGCCGGCACCTCGGCGACGCCGCCGAAGCCGTCGAACTCATCGGCGCCGGCCTCATCGCGATGTCCGGCGTCACCGTCGCCCTCAAAACGGCGTTCATCGCCCAGCTCACCGTCCTCGCCTTCCAGGTCGGCCAGGCGGTGGCCACCTCCTTCGTCACGGCCGGCGCCACCCTCGCCGAAATCCCGGTCTTCGTCGCCGCCACCCGGCTGGCCTGCCGCGAAATCATCCACAAGGCGCTACAAATCGTCGAAGGCGAAGTCGCCCAGATGTTCACCCGCGCGGCGGATCTCCTCCAGACCGCGGGCAGCCACGCCGCGGCCCGAAGCGCCGGACAGCTGGCCAAACAGTTCGGACAGAACTCGGAATTCCACCGGCTGATGCGCGAAGTCGAAAAAGCGGACGTCAACAGCCCCCTGAACGGCGCACACTTCTACTCCGGGGCGCTGCCCGACGGGACCCGCATGCGCGCGTACGCCGAAGTCAACACCGACGGCGTCACCTCCGTGACCCTGGAAACAACCCCCGGCGGCGGCGCCTTCGACGGCGCCGCCCTCTTCGAACCCGGCTCACCGGTCACCAAGGACCACGCGGACCGGATCTGGGGACGGCTGTCCGAGAGGTACGCCGAAAACGCCGAAGGCGAGGTGACGGCGTGGAGTCACGCGCCGAGCCACCGCAGCATCTGGCTGAACCGGGAGTTGCCCGCCTTGCAGAACAACCCGAAGGTGACCAGCATCAACCTGATAGACCCGGAATAGTCGAGGTGAAGCCCACGGTGCCGGTGCACGAGCTGCGAAACCAGGAAGCCCAACACGACTCCGGAGCGGTCGTGCGAAGCCACGGGCGTTCAGCGGTGCAGTTCGAGCTGGCCGGCCGGGTCCTGACCCTGCCCGTCGAACGAGGCCAGGGAGGCGACGTCTTCTACCTGCCCGCGGCCCTGCAGTGGGACGACGGGGAGCCGGTGTCTGCCGAGGTGGCCGCCACGGTGCGCCCGGTGCTCGAAGAGGTGAACGCCTTCTGGGGCTCGGCGTCCGAGTTCCGAGAGGTGGAGTGATGGGCGGCGGATCGGCCTGAGTGGACGGATTAGTGTCGTGAGCATGCAGTCGCAGGAGCCTCAGCCCGACGGTCAGGTCACGCCCAAGCCGGGAGGTGGGCGGACGAGCCGGCCGGCATGGCAGAAAGGCCGACTGCGAAACCGCCGGACCCGGCTGGCGCTGGCCTTGGGAGCGGGCATCATGGCGCTGCTCTGCCTGGGCGGAGTGGGAGTTTTTGTCGCCCTCTACGACGGCGCCACCGAGATCAAACGAACCGAGCCCGACGCCGTGGTCGACAACTTCCTTCGGGCATACCTGGTAAAGCGCGATGACGAAGAGGCGTCGCTTTACCAATGTAAGAGCGGTGGCGATCTGTCGAGCCTTGCTGCTTTCAGGTCAGAAGTGAAATCTGCTGAGGCGAAGTACTCGCTCGGTGTCAGGGTGACGTGGACCAGTCTGGCCGTGTCAACACATAACGGTGCAACAACCGTCAGTACCGAGCTTCGACGCGCCTTCAGCGATGGCAGTGAACGGGTTTCTGACGATTGGGTATTCCAGTTGGTGGACCAGGACGGGCTGCGTGTATGCGGAGCCGTCGAGATGCCTTAGCCGTTATTCAGCCCAGAGGAAGTGGACAGGAACCTCAGTGGTGCTCGGCGGTCGGCCGTTCCACTGCCATCGGTACCACTCCAGCTCAGTGCAGATTCGTACGCAGACCTGGCCGTCTTCGCTGGTGTGGATCTCGGTGACGGCCCTCAGGTCGCGCTTCTCGGAATCGTCCGCTGAAATCTCGACGACTCGGGCTCCCGTCAAGTGATGGACATCCAGGACCGGGACCGGTGAACGGCGTGGTGGCTCGTCGAGCGAGACGAGGCGTAATCCGCTTCGATTAGGGTCCGTGAAGCCGGCCATGCCGAATTCTTCCACCCAGACGCGATCGACAGGGACGAGCGGAGCAAAAACTTCCGTCTGCTCTGCTTCGGCGCGGTACCACTCTGATTCCGGAATCACCGGAACATAGGTGCGGCTGCCCTGGACCACTTTCTCATCTGCCCGGAAATCGCCACGCCAGCCATGTCCGGGAATGCCGATGATCACGCGTCTGCCGCGCAAATTGCCGCCCATCGTGGCTGGTGTCGGCACGATGGGACGCGGGGCCTCGGGCACTCGACTCGGCTGACGCGAGGACGAGCTGGAAGAAGGTCCGATCATCCCTCATCACCCAAGGGCGCGCCCTGGCTGCGCATGAACGCGACCGGGTCGACGGCGCCATCACTTGATCGATCGTTGTTCAGGTGGATCTCGAAGTGCAGGTGAGGGCCGGAGGAATTGCCGCTGGAGCCGACCCGTCCGATGACATCACCGGCGTTGACCTGCTGATTCTGGCGGACGAAGGGCCGTTGCACGAGGTGACAGTACCGCGTCATCACGTCACCGGCATGAATGATCTCCACCATCCAGCCGCAGCCCCCCTTGCCGGGGAAGCCGTCCACATTGCAGCTCTTACGGCCGTTGGCGTCCTCGTCGCACTTGACGAGTGACACGACACCACTTGCCACGGCCGCGATCGGCGTGTACTTGCCGATACTCAGGTCGACACCCTGATGGTTGGGACGAGATGCGGTGCGGAAGCCCGAACCCACTCCCGCGCGCAACGGGATCGTCCACCCGGAGGCTGCGACCTGGCCCGATGCGGCGCAGACCATCGAAACCGAGTCGCCTACCGCATTTGCCGCGCCGTCGGCCAGTTGATTGACGATCTGGGTGGCCAAGAGTTCGTGCTTCGCGTAGGCGTCGGGATACGCACTGATCTGCACTGCCTGTGCGGCGCGGGTCAGTGGCATCTTCTCCCAGCCGTCGATCGTCTTGAGCTTGTTGTAGAACTTCGTGCTGGCGTAGACCGGATCCCGTACCTGTTGAGGCGTCCCCCAGCCCGAACTCGGACGTTGCTGGAAAAGTCCTTGCGAGTCGTGGTCGTTCCGAGCGCCCAGGTGTCCTAAGTTGCGTAGCCGTGATTCCTGCATCGCCGTGGCGACTGCGATTACCCAGGCGCGGGGCGGCAGTTTCATCTCCGAGCCGACGTCGATGATGACTGCAGCGTTCCGGATCTGCTCGGCACCGTACTGGCGGATACGCGGGAGTTTGGCATCAGGGTCGACAACTCCGCCCTGTCCACACCCCATTGCCGCGTTTAGGGTGGCCTGTTCATCGGTGTCAACCTCGCCGAGAAGAAGGACAGTCAGGCTACCGCCGCAGCACAGCAGAGCGAGCGTTGCCACAAGGGCTATGAGAAGGACGACTCTGCGCGGACGCGGAACTCTCACGCCGGCTCCCAGTCGATGCCGTCGACCAGCCAGGTACCTTCTGGCGCCACCAACCGCAGACTGAGCTTTCCGGAGTCCATGGTGACGATCGCATTCACCATCGACTCGTTGACCGCCACAAGACTGGGCCGGCCGATCACACGATCAGCTGGTACGCCGGCAGGATCGACGCCGCGAAGCTGGTTGGACAGGTCTTTGGTGGCGTTCGGCAACAGGCGATTGAGCCACTTCTTCGCAGTGATGTCCTCATGATCCACCCATGCGGAGGCAAAGGCATATGCCACGGCCTCCGGCTGCGCACGACCCGGGCTGGTCTTCGGGCTGGGCGGCGGCTCCGGAGACAACACGCTGTCATCCTCGGCGGGGTCCACGCTCACCGCCGGTTCCGGGCTCTGACCGCCCAGAGGCGGTGACGCTGCTTGGCCGTCAGAGAAGAGCCGTCCTATACCGACTACCGCGAGGACGATGGCGGCCAGGACGATTGCGACCCCCCAGCGGGATCGGAAGATCCCGGTGAGACTCCGCTGCATGAATCCAGCCACTCAACTCACCTGGCCTCGGATCGCACCCGCGGGCTGGTCGGCTCCTCCGTGGTCGAGCCGGTCTCAGGTCGGTAGATCGCATATGACGTCGGTCGTTCCGCGGCGTCGGGCTCGGTCCAGCCGGAGACGGGACGGGCGCGGGTCGGGGTGGGCTGATTGCGAGGCTCGGAACTGCTGGCCGGCTCATCGTCCCGCACAGATTCCGTGCCGTCCGGACGGCTCGCGATGGCGGCTGGTGTTCCGACACCCGCAGTCTCGCTGCGCGGTCCTGCCGCGTGCGACGGATCTTCGAGACGTGCCTCAGGGCGGAGCCTGCGCTGGTCGATGTAAACCGGTCGACCGTCCTTGCCGAACGTTGGTTCACGCGTTCCGCCACCCTCGGCGACTTCCAGCTTGGCGGCTTCCCGCATGTCCCGGAAGAACCGCCGATGCCACGAACCCCCGGACGCGATCGCGGCAGCTCCGTCCTTGCCGCCGAGTTGCGTTATACGGCGATAGGGACGCAGCAACAGCCACCCGACCACCCCGGTGAGCCAGACCAGTACGACCTGGAGCCAACCGGCGAGGCTGCCCGTGTTCATGATCAGATCGACGGCGAACAGGTAGATGGCCGCGCCGGTTCCGAAGATGGCGATGTTGAACAGGGCTGCAACGACCGCGTTCCCAAGGCGCCGGATGCCCGCACTGGCGGGACGGAGCAGACCGATCGTGCCGAGGATGGGCGCCGCGATGACAGCCCACCGGAAGACCAGGAAGCCGAGTAGCACCAGCAGCGAGGCGGTGATGTCGAACATCGCGAACATCAGCGCAGCCAGCACAGCGATGAAGCCGGCGCCGATGCGCTCCATCCCATTCATGCCCGTCAGGTATTCGTACGCCTGGGGATCTTCTCGTTCGATCTGCATGGCAAGAGTCTCGAACTGAGCCTTCTTGCCGTTGTTGACCCCGTCGCGCGTTGCCGGGTTGTCGCGGATCCGCTGCACCTCGTCCCAAGTCAGAGATCGGGCGTCGTAGAGCGCTAATCCGTACTTCTTCGCCGTTTCGCTGTCTGCGGAGCCGAGGTTTCCGCGAAGCCAGTTTCGGTAGAGCATCGTTTCGGTCGCGGTGTCGCTTGCCCTGACCGCCGGCGGTCGCTGGTCCTTGCAGGAGTCCGCGTCCAAGCGACACTCGGTGTCGTCGGCCGGCCTCGGGCCTACCGCGTCATGCACGACGCCCAGTGTGGTGATGAGGCTTTGGTCCGCGATATTTGCCGATTTCACAGGCCACGCAGCAATTGCGGTTACGGCGACCATGACCAGAATCGCCCACCCGGCAGTGGTCGTGGCGGCTCCCATGTCAGCCTGTTGGGAGCGCCACATCAGATAGATTCCCACGACAGCCAGCGTGATCACGCCGAAGACGCTGAAGACCTTCTCGTAGATGGCCTTGGTTGCCTGGTCGACCAGAGGATCAGCCCAGCCCCACAGAGATGCGGGATTCCAGGCCCGCTCACGCAATGCATTCGATGCGCCGATGATCGAGGTGGCGATCATGAATTCGCCGTTCGCGATCGTAGTCTCGATCTTCGTGTCGGCATTCGCGATCGAACCGGTGCATCCGCCGAGGTCATAGGTCGTATAGCTGTATCCGGCATAACCGTATTCGCTGTACAGGCCCTGCGGTCCGCTTCCGGTTGAGGATGGGGGGCGCTCTGCGAACCATCCAGCCAGACCTGCATCCGGCGTGCTGGGTGTCGGAGCCGTCAAACAGCTCGTCTTATCCTCAAGATCCTCACTGAGGCGCTTCACGCAGCCTTGGATGTCCTGCTGCCACTCCTCGACGCTGCACAGCGCCCCCGGCGCTTTCTCCACCGGTGCGGCGAAGGCCTCGCCAGGCGCCGCCACCGCCCAAGCGATCGAAGCCACCACCATCACGAACATCGCCGTGATCAGTGCCAAACCCCGACGCAGCATCTCAGGCCTCCAGGTCGGACGGGAGGGGCACCACCGTCGGCGGCGCCGTGCCCGGCGTCGTGTCCAGGTGTTCGAGCAGGCCCTCGACGTAGGAGACGTCGACTCTTACTTTCTGGACCCGCCCGTCAACGTCTCGCATCACGAATTCCCGGAAGCCCAGCCGGTGCTGGGAGGAGCTGTCGACCTGGGAGAGGGATGCGAGCGTCGCCTCGTAGCCGTCGTGGACCGGGACCCGCAGGAGCCGGAGGGCCTCGGAGGCGATCTCCTGGTCTTCGGCGATGCGGCCGACGAAGACGGTGGAGACGAGGTTCTGCACGTCGAGGCCGAGGATGTCCCGGGGGTTCTGGGAGGCGACGAGCGCGGCGAGGTTCCATTTCCGGGAGTCGCGGGCGAGCCGGACCAGGAAGGAGCGGCCGGAACGCCAGCCTTCCATGAAGTGGGCCTCGTCGAGGCCGACCATTTTGCGGGACGACATCGAGCCGCCGTAGCAGCGGCGTACGGCCAGGCGGTGTGCGGTGTGCAGCATCGGCAGGGCCAGGGATTCCTCGGCCGACCAGTACTCCCGCTCGATCTTGAGGTCGGGGAGCCGGAGGCCGGCCATGGTGATCACGGTGAGGGCGGAGTCGGCGCCGAGGAGGTGGGGTGGCGGGTGCCCGAAGAAGAGCAGCGCCAGCGGCATCTCGGCGGTGTCCAGCAGCAGGTTGGCGAGTTCCTTGCCTTCGTCGTTGTCGAGGGCCTGGAGCGTACGCACGACGTCGTCCAGCGTCGACGTCTCTTCCGCCGGCACCTGTCGCACCGCGTGCCGCAGCAGGGTGGCGGTGGACGCCTCCTTGGCCACCTGCGGGGGCACCAGCATCGAGCAGATGTCCTGGACCAGCATGCGGCGTTCGGCGCGGGCGTTGGAGACGGCGATCTCGAACTCGCGGTCGCCGGCCGGGCCGGTGGAGAACTCGGAACGCACCGGTGTGGGGATCAGCGCGTACGGCGCGAGGGTGCCCTGTTCCGAACCGGTCAGGTTGAGCACCCGCGAGTACGGCCGGAGTTCCGGCATCTGGCACAGCCTGGCCAGCGGGCCGGACGGGTCGAGCAGGGTCACCTGGACGCCGCGGCGGGCGTTCAGGTAGCCCAGGGCGCCCATCAGCGTCGACTTGCCACCGCCGGGTTCGGCCACGAACACGCCGAGGCCGGAGCGTTCCCGCACTTCCATCGGGAAATGCAGGTCGAGGAAGACGGGGCGACGGCAGGTTCCGGCGGTACGACCGATGAGGTCACCACGCCGGTCACCGACCGTGGAGGCGGCCTGGGGCAGCGCCGCCGCCAGCAGTTTCACCGGCATCCGGCGTACGTATCCGGTGTTGGCGATCGGTTCGCCGGGGATGAACTCGCGGGCCAGCTGGTCCTGGTTCTTCGGGTGCTGCAGTGAGATGCGCAGCTCACGGGAGTAGAGCTGGATGAGCCGCCGGGCCCGTTCCAGGCATTCCTCCCGGGTGGCGCCGCCGACCGCGATCCGGTGCCAGCCGTGCGCGCGGGCCGAGTCGGTGGGCAGGCCGGTGGTCATCTCGTCGCCGATCACCAGCGCCCGCTTGGCGAGGCGTTCCAGTTCCGGTGGGGCGTCGATGCCGTGCTCGGCGTAGTCCAGCTGCTGCGAGCGGATCATCCGGAGCCGGTGTTCGAGGTTCTTGAAGGAGCTGTTCGACCCGAGGATGTCGATCCGTGAGGACAGTTCCATCGGCCAGGGCAGCCGCTCGTGGAAGTGCATCCACGGCTCGTGCTTCTCCGGGATCTCCAGCGGTTCCATCCGGCCGACCGAGAGCACGGCGACGTGCCGCTCCTCGCCGGACATCCGGTTGACCAGCTTGACCGTCGATCCGTACGGCGTGCGGTAGCGCTCCACCTGCTCGGTGAGGGCGAGCAGGTCGCCGGTCTCCCAGTGGCCGTTGGAGACCGGGGAGAGAAGTCCGGGCGGTGCCATGCAGAGCGCCACCGAGCGGTAGAGCAGCCATTCCAGTTCCTGCGGGGTGACCCGTCGCCCGCGCATGCCGAACGCGTTGAGCACCTCGTCGAACTGCTCGACCGTGCGGCCCAGCTTGCGGCGTTCGCCGTCGGAGGTGCCGCGGCCGAACATCCGCAGGATGCGCTCGGAGAAGGTGTCGCCGAGCGAGCGGCGGGCGAACGTCACGCCGAGGTACGTCTGGCCCTCGGCGTGGTTCACCGACAGCAGGTGCCGTTGTGCGGCCACCAGGTGGTCGGACCAGGAGGTCGCCCCGTGCACGTCGGGCAGCGGCCGGGCGGTGAACGAGTCGACCGTGCGGGCCCACTCGTCGGCCGGGAAGGGGCGGGTGGTCCGGCGCAGGTGCAGCCGGAACCCGGCGAGGCCCGCGTACTGCTCGGAGATGGCGCTGAGCAGGGCCTCGCGTTCGGCGTCAGGCCGGAACGCCCAGCGCACCTCGGGCAGGTGGTACCACGCCGTCACGGTGCTCTGGGTGAAGGTCAGATGGCCGGCGATCTCGCTGATCGCCAGCTCCATCGCCGGGTCCCGGTCGCTGAACTTGAGTTTCTGCGGCCGCAGCAGCGCCGGTTTGGCCTCCCGGCGCTGGGCGGGCGCCTTGTCCTTGCGCGTGGCGGGCGCTTTCTCCCGGCGCTTGGCCGGCGCCTTCTCCGGCACCGGAACCGGCAGCGGGGCGGCGGTGGGGGCGACTGCCGGCGCCTGCGGCGGCGCGGCCTGCTGCCACAGCGCGACCCGGTCGACCGGGGCCGGCGCCGACGTCGGCCACTGGTCGAACTCGCTCCAGTCGTCCTCGTCGCGTTCGACAGTCGGCGGCCCACTCGTCACCGCGGGCGGCGACACCGGAGCCGCGACCGGCGGCGGGGTCACCGCGGGTGGCGACACCGAAGCCGCGACCGGCGGCGGGGTCAGCGCGGGCGGCGAAACCGGAGCCGCGACCGGCGGCGGCGGAGACACAGACGCGGCGACCTGCGGCGGAGACTGCGGCGCCAAAGGCACAATGGCCGGCGACACGGGTGCGGTGGCAGGCGGTGGGACAGGTGTGGTGACGGCAGGACCGCCGGCAGACTCCTCGAAGAAGTCCGCCTCGGGCCCGACCGGCGCCCGGGTGAACGGCGCACCGTCCCGCCCCGGCGAGGGGTGCGCGGCGCCGTTCCCGTTCGGAGCCGGCCGGTCGTTGATCCCGAACCCACGGTCCGGCTCGGCTTCCACCGGTTTCGCGTAAAGATCACTCGGCCGGGTACTCGTCGTCCCACCGAAGAGATCGAGAAAGGGTGAGTCGATGTCCATGCTGGTGTCCACCGCGGCGCCGCGTGGACGGACCGGCTGCGGCGCCTGGAACACACCCACGCCGCCGTGTCCCGGTGCGGAGACGAGCTCTTCCGAGCCCTCCGCCGGATCAGGCGAGGAGTAGTTGTTCGAGCGCACACCGTTACTCTGCCTGCCTGTGGACGAGGCATCCGCGCGGGGATGCCCGTGCGGAGGAGTTCCGCTCATGCGGAGACCCCACCGAGACGCACGACAGTCCAACCGGTCATACCAACTCCTCCCGAACCCGGATGCGAGTGGCGACAAGTCTCGGATCGCGTTGCTCCACGGCGGGCTCGCGCGTGCGGCGCCAGTCGGTGAGCGCGGTGCGGATGACGACCCGGGCCGGCCGGTCGGGGTCGACATGCCGGAACACGTACGAAGTGGTGACCATGGCCAGGGCGATCTCCCAGGCCGGGAACGGGTCGAACTCCATCGTGATCAGGTAGTGCAGAAACATGAAGATCGGCACCAGTACGACGAACATCCCGTACTGCGCGTACGGAAGGTGTACCGGCAGCGTGTATCCGGGCGGGCCCAGATAGACCAGGCGGGCCCGGTAGATGTCGTCGTCGGTGCGGAGCCGCATCTCAGTTGAAGATCAGGTCGATGATCGACTCGCCGACGAAGAAGAGCGTCGCTGCGCCGGCGATGAACGCCAGGCCCACGATCGCGATCGCCGAGCTGGTGAGCACCTTGGAGATCTCACCCCGGCTGGCCCGGCCGATGAAGATCACGCCGAGCACCGCGAGCAGGATCGGTGCGATGTTGCTCGCGAAGAAAGTGACGATTCCTTCGGTGTTGATGCTGCCTGAGGGTGCCGCCAGGATGGCGAGCTCGGTGGCGATCATCGGTAAACCTCCCCGTGTCCGGTAAGGGGGGTACGGACACGCTGCAGTTGTGAACCCGTACGGCAACGCCCATATCGTGCTACCTCTAGCTCACCGCGTCGAGTGAGCCGTTCGGGCACTGCCATGCTCATCTGCTCTCTTCGGTCACTTCATGATGCCCAGTTCCGAAGAGTACGGGCCGTACTTGCGAGCAACAAGCGCCCGTTTCGTTACTCAAGGTGAAGGAGTGCGTGAATTCGTGTCACGCGGCATCGTACACATGTTCGAACACTACCCTTCATCCGTGCCGACAAATCCGACAGACGCCCAGCTCAAGGGTGCTGAGCTGCTGGACCGGGATCACCCGGTCGTGATGGGCGTCCTCAACGTCACGCCGGACTCCTTCTCCGACGGAGGGAGATACACCGACGTCGACGCCGCGGTTCACCACGGCGCCGAGCTTTTTCACCGGGGCGCGCACGTCATCGACGTCGGTGGGGAGTCGACCAGGCCCGGCGCCGAGCGCGTGGACGCCGCGACGGAGATCGCCCGGGTCGTTCCGGTGATCGAGCGGTTGTTCGCCCAGGGCGTACCGGTCAGTATCGACACCACGCGTGCCGCCGTTGCCGAGGCCGCTCTGAGCGCCGGCGCCGTGGTGATCAACGACGTCTCCGGCGGGCTGGCCGATCCGGACATGGCGGCGGTCGCCGCGGCCGCGCGCTGCCCCTGGGTGCTGATGCACTGGCGCGGGCACTCCCGCGACATGCAGAAGCTTGCCGAATACCGGGACGTGGTGACCGACGTCCGGGACGAACTGCGGGCCCGGGCCGACGCGGCGATCGCGGCCGGGGTCGATCCCGGGCTGATCGTTCTCGACCCCGGTCTTGGCTTCGCCAAGCGTGCCGAGCACAACTGGGCCCTGAGCGCCCACCTCGACGTCCTGGTCGGCCTCGGTTTCCCGATCCTCTTCGGCGCCAGCCGGAAGACCTATCTCGGTCATCTGCTGGCCGCTCCGGACGGCACGCCGCGCCCGGTGGCCGGCCGAGAGGCGGCCACCCTGGCGACCTCGGTCCTGGCGGTCGCCGCCGGCGCGTGGGGGGTCCGGGTCCACGAGGTGGGCGCGACCGTCGACGCGCTGGCGGTCTGGCGCGCCACCGGCTCACCGACATTCCATTCCGGGGGTACGCGATGACGACTGCCGACACCAGTAGGACAGCGAGGGGTCACATCACCCTGACCGGTCTCCGTGCGCGGGGCCGGCACGGCGTCTACGACTTCGAGCGCGAGCAGGGTCAGGACTTCGTCGTGGACGTGCGACTGGACCTGGACCTGAGCCGGGCCGCGGCCACCGACGACGTCACCGACACCGTGCACTACGGCGAGTTGGCCGGCCGGCTCGTCGAGGTGCTCACCGGCGAGCCGGTCAACCTGCTGGAGCGGCTCGCCGACCGGCTGCTCGACGTCTGTCTCGCCGACCGCCGGGTCCACGCGGCCGAGGTCACCGTGCACAAGCCGCAGGCGCCCATCCCGCACGAGTTCGCCGACGTGTCGGTCACGCTGCGACGGAGCCGGACGTGACCCGGGCCGTGCTGTCCCTCGGCAGCAACCTCGGTGACCGGGTCGCCCACCTGCGCGCCGCCGTCGACCTGCTCGGCGGGAGCGTGCTGCTGGTGTCGGGGGTCTACGAGACACCGCCCTGGGGCGATGACGCGCAGCCGCCGTACCTCAACGCGGTCGTGCTCGTGGACGATCCCGGCGCCACCCCGCGGCAGTGGCTGGAGCGTGCCCAGGCCTGCGAATCGGCCGAAGGCCGGGTCCGTGACCCGGACCGGCGGTTCGGGCCGCGCACGCTGGACGTCGACGTGATCGCCGTCTGGGCGGACGACGGCACGCCGGTGATCAGCGACGACCCGGACCTGACGCTGCCGCACCCGCGCGCCCACCTGCGGGCCTTCGTGCTGCGGCCGTGGATCGACCTGCATCCGCACGGCCGGCTGCCCGGGCACGGCTGGCTCACCGATCTGCTGAACTCGCCGGAGCTGGCGGCCGACGTCGCCGCGATGAGCCCGTGTCCGGACCTGTCGCTAGAGTCGAAGGCGTGAGCGCCAACGACCAGGGCCGCCGGACCGACCCGTCGCTTCGCCCCACCAGCACCTCCGTGCTGGTGGTGGCCGCCCTGGCGGCGGCCGCGGTGGGCTGGCTCGTGCTCAGCTTCACCTACTCCCGCCTGCCCGCCCTGCCCTGGACGCCGGCCCTGGTGCTCGCCGTGCTGGCCGTCGCGGAGGGCTCACTCGCGCAGAACACCAGCGCCCGGATCCAGCGCAAGCCCGGCGCGCCGCCGGTCCAGCCGCTCGCGGTCGCCCGTTATGTGGCCCTGGCCAAGGCCTCCTCGCTGGTCGGCGCGATCTTCGCCGGCTTCTCCGCGGGACTGCTCGGCTGGCTGCTGCTGGAGCCCACCCGGGCCGCGCGCGACGACGTGCCGGCCACGGTCGGTGGCCTGGCTGCTGCGCTGGCGCTGATCGGCGCGGCGCTGTGGCTGGAACGCTCCTGCCGGATCCCCGAACAACCCGATCGTCAGGATGACGACTCGGATCGGCCGTCCGAACGACGTTGACGTTTGTCGAAGCCATCTAGCCTCTGAACTGAGGCCGCTTCGTTTCCGTATGCTTTGCGGCGGGCGGCCGTCAGCCGGAGTAGCGTGCGCCTCGAACCGCTCGTGGAGGCGTGAGGAGGCGCGGAGCATGGCCTACGACGAGACCACCTTCCGCCGGCCCGGCGACAAGGCGGCCGATCCCGATCCGGCGGCATACCGCCGGCGCGTCCAGTTCGACGACACCGCCGGCAACACCCTCGACCAGTCGCTGAGCGCACCGGTCACCGGTGCCTCCGCGGCCGCCGACGAGGACGGGCGCGACCGGCTCGGCATCCACCTCGGCTGGGAGGTGGTGCTGCTGGTCGCCGCGGGCGTCCTCGGTTTCTTCCTCTTCCGCGAGGACTCCGGCGCGCTCCAGCGCCCGGCCCTCGACTCGCTGCTGGTCACCGGCGCCGCGATCGGCCTGCTCACGCTCGGCGCCGGGCTCAGCCTGCGGGCCGGCGCGCCGAACCTCGCTCTCGGCCCGATCGCCCTGGCCGCCTCCCTGCAGTACGCGGAGAACAGCGACAAGGGCGTGCTCGAGGCGCTGGTCCCGGCACTGATCATCGGCGCGGCCGGGAGTCTGGTGGTGGCGCTCGTCGTCACCGTTCTGCACGTGCCCGGCTGGGCCGCCAGTCTCGCGGCCGGCCTCGGCGTGATCGTCTACATCCAGTTGCGCGTCGAGCCGATCGTCGTGCAGGGCGACTGGGATCCGACCGACCAGGCGTTCGTGCTCTTCGGCGGGTTCGCCGCGCTGGCCGTCCTGGGCGGCGGGCTGGGCGCGATCGCCCCGGTGCGCCGGTTCTTCGGCCGGATGCGCTCGGCCGCCGACCCGGCCCGGCGGCGCGGCGTCATGTCGGCCGTCCCGGTCGTGCTCGCCCTGCTCCTGTCCACCCTTTTCGCGGTCGGCGCGGGCACGCTCATCGCCGCGCAGTCCACCGGCCCGATCGTCCCGGCGACCGGCCTGGAGTGGACCGGCATCGCCCTCGGCCTGGCCCTGCTCGCCGGCACCAGCGCGTACGGGCGCCGGGGCGGCATCTTCGGCACCCTGTTCGCGGTCACCGCGCTGACCCTCTTCCTCGAGCTGGAGGAGCGGCGCGAGCTCGACATCGCGCTCTTCGCGATCGCCGCCGCCCTGTTCGCCGCCGGCCTGGTCGTGACCCGGCTCGTCGAGTCGTACGGCAGCCCGTACGCGGGCGGGCCGGAGGAGTGGAACGCGGCGCCCACCAGCGGCGGCGCGGCCTGGTCACCGACCCTGCCGGAGACCTGGAACACCCCGGCGGCGCCGGCGGCACGCATCGACCGCTGGGACGACGGTCCGTGGGGCGCCAACCGCTGAGTGGACCTATGCTTTCGTCCATGACCACGCCCAGCTTCGCCGAACTGGACGCCCTGCCCACCGAGGTGCTGCGCGAGCGCGCCTTCGCCAAGGCACGCGAGAACCACGACGTCAAGTTCTACTGGTCGGTGCTGCGGCACCTGCCCGACGCGGACGAGGCCGCCACCCTCGACGGCGCGCCGAACTCGATCGGCCCGACCGTCGACGAGGCCGTCGCCCTCTGGCGGGAGCTGGAAGGACGCGACCTCGGCGAGCAGGAACCGCTGCTGCGGGCCGCGTTCATCGACTATCTGAGCAGGTAGTGACGCCCGTCGTTTGAGTGCCGGCCCCCGCAGGGAATAGCGGGGGCCATGGCTCTCGGCAATCGATACAAGTCCGCACCGGGCGCGGGCACCCTCGCTGCTCTGGTCCTCGTACTCGTCTTCGGCAGCCCCTGGTACGCCGACTGGGCTCTGAAGAACACCGACCCCGACACGGCCGGTGGATGGTGGCTGCAGCTGCTGGCCTGGCCGCACTGGAGCTTCGACACCGACGACTCGGTCCGTGACGTGATCGTCGGCGACCTCAAGGCGATCCTGGTCGTCCTGCTGACCCTGCTCTTCCTCATCCTGCTGCCCGGCTCCCAACTGGCCCGGGCCCGCGGCACGATCAGCCAGTTCTTCGCCGGCTGGGCGGCGTACATCTTCGCGGGCGGTTTCGCTGCCCTGCTCGCCACGCTGTTCCTGACCAACCCCTCCCTGCTCGGCGCATTCCGGGCGGCCGGCTCCGGAGCCCAGTACGGGCTCTTCGTCGGCTGGATCATCGGCTTCGCCACCCTGGGCGGCCGGCGCGGGACCAGGTGAGGCTCAGACCTTCGCAGGCACCTCGAAGACGGCCGCCCGGGACACGGTTCCCACCGGGCGGCCGTTCTCGGTCACCAGGACGGTCTCACAGGCGTCGGCGAGCATCACAGCGAGCGCGTCGTGCAGGGTGGCGGTGGCCTCCACGGCGGGCAGGCCGTCGGTGGCCGAGCCGTTGAGCGGCGTCAGCACGTCCCGGACCGGGGTCACGGCGAGGCGGCGGATGCCCCGGTCGGCGCCGACGAAATCGGCCACCTCGGGTGAGGCCGGCCGGCTCAGCAGCTCGGCGGGTGGGGCGTACTGCAGGAGCCGGCCGCCCTCGGCCAGCACCGCGATCCGGTCGCCCATCCGCACCGCCTCGTCGATGTCGTGGGTGACCAGCACGATGGTCTTGCGCACCGCCGCCTGCAGACGCAGGAACTCCTCCTGCAGGCGCGCCCGCACGATCGGGTCCACCGCGGAGAACGGCTCGTCCATCAGCAGCACCAGCGGGTCCGCGGCGAGCGCCCGGGCAACCCCGACCCGCTGCCGCTGACCGCCGGACAGCTCGTGGGGATAGCGCTTGGCGTACCGCGCCGGCTCGAGGCCGACGATGTCGAGCAGCTCGTCGGCACGGGCGTCGATCCGCTTGCGGTCCCAGCCGAGCAGGCGGGGCACGGTGCCGACGTTGGTGCGGACCGTGTGATGCGGGAAGAGCCCGACGTTCTGGATCACGTAGCCGATCTGCCGGCGCAACTCCACCGGGTCCTGCTGGAGCACGTTGCGGCCGTCGATCGTGATGACGCCGCTGGTCGGCTCGATCAGCCGGTTGATCATGCGGAGGATGGTGGACTTGCCGGAACCGGACGGGCCGATCAGGACGGTGAGCTCGCCGGCGCGCATCTCGAGGCTGAACCCGGAGACGGCAGCGGTGCCGTCCGGGTACACCTTGCCGACGTCCTCCAGCGTGATCGATGCAGAGGTAGCGTCCACGTATGCCCTTCCTGTCGTGGGGTCCGGCGCTTCTGGCGCCGGTCGCCGCCCCCGCCGAGGACGGCCCCGGGAACCCCTGGTTCTCCTGGCGGTACGTCCAAGAGAACGCCGAAGCGATCGGCGACGCTCTCCGCTTCCACGCCGGACTGACCGCGCAAACGGTACTCATCGCCCTGGTGGTCGCACTGCCGCTCGCTGTCGTCGCCTACTGGATCAGACCACTGACCGCGCCGATTCTCGCACTCTCCGGCGTTCTCTACACGATCCCTTCGCTGGCCCTGCTGGCTCTGCTCGCCCCGCTGGTCGGCACCACGAACACCACGTCGGTGCTGATCGCCCTGGTCATGTACGCGCTGCTGGTCCTGGTCCGCAACGCGCTGGCCGGTCTCACCCAGGTGCCGGCCGAGGTCCTGGAGGCGGCGACAGGCATGGGGTACGGCCGGTTCGGCCGGCTGTGGCGCGTGGAACTGCCGCTCGCCCTGCCCGGCATCCTCACCGGCGTCCGGCTGGCGACGGTGTCCACGGTGGCGCTGGTGACGGTGGGTTCCCTGATCGGGCAGGGCGGTCTCGGCGACCTGATCCTGGGCGGCTTCCGGAACAACTTCTTCAAGGCGCAGATCCTCACCGGGACGGTGCTCTGCATCGGGCTCGCCCTGGTCCTCGATCTGGCCCTGGCCGGAGTCGGCCGGATGTTGACGCCCTGGAGCCGGGGAAGGGCGGCATGAACTATTTCCAGGAAGGCTTCCTCTGGCTCAACGATCCGCTGAACTGGACGAACCCGGGCGGGATGATCGACCGGCTCACCGAGCACCTGGTGATCAGCTTCTGGGCGGTGCTGCTCGGCTGCGCGATCGGCTGGCCGCTCGGCATCTGGCTCGGGCACCGCGGCCGGGGCGGCGGCGCGGTGATCACCGTGGCGAACCTCACACTCGCCATCCCCACGCTGGCCCTGCTGACGATCCTGCCGCTCACCCCGCTCGGCTTCGGCAAGCCGCCCGTGGTGGTGGCCCTCGCGGTGTTCGCGGTGCCGCCCCTGCTGGCGAACGCTTACACCGGGCTGCGCTCGGTGGACCCGGAGACCAGGGACGCGGCCCGGGGGATGGGCCTCTCCGGCGGTCAGCTGCTGCGCCGGGTGGAGTTGCCGCTGGCCGTGCCGTACCTGGCGGCCGGCCTGCGCACCGCCGCCGTGCAGGTGGTGGCGACCGCGGCGCTGGCCGCGTTCGTCAACGGCGGCGGGCTCGGCCAGATCATCAGCGCCGGCTTCGGGATCGGGATGAGCAACGGGGGCGGCGGCCAGATCGTCGCCGGCGGCCTGGCTGTGGCGTTGCTCGCACTCACCGTCGAAGGACTGCTCGCGGTGGTCCAGCGCCTGGTCACACCGCCTGCGCTGCGGTCACGGGGAAGGCGTACCCAGGCCGCCGCGGCACCGGCCGGCTGATTCTCCGGCCTAGAATGATGATCTTGTCATACCCGGCGGGTAGGAATAGCCGGGACAAGCTGATACGGGCATCGCACCTCCGGCTGCCCGTCGGACACGCGGCACGGTCAGAAGGGCCGGGCCGGGACACAGAAGGCGGCAGTAATGCGCAGACATCTCCTCCGGACGGCCGGCGTTCTCGCGGCCGCCGTCGTCCTTTCCGGCTGCGGCCAGGCCGGCTCCTCCGGCACCGAGGCGCCACCGTCGGCGGCCTCCGGCCAGGGCTGTGCCCCGGTCGCCGGTGACGCGCTGGTCGTGCTCACCGACGACAAGGCGCTGCAGAACACCGACAACGTCATTCCGGCCATCAACAAGAAGGCCGCCACCCCCGAGCTGATCGCCGCGCTCGACAAGGTGTCCGCGGCGCTCGACACCACCAAGCTGATCGAGCTCAACAAGGCCGTCGACATCGACCGCAAGTCGTCGAAGGCGGCGGCTCAGGAGTTCGCCACGGCCAACAACCTGACCGCCGGCATCACCAAGGGGCCGGGCGGCAACATCACCGTCGGCGCCGCCGACTTCAGCGAGAGCGCCACCCTCGGCGAGCTCTACAGCATCGCGCTGACCGCGGCCGGATACACGGTCAAGGTCCAGACGATCGGCAACCGCGAGCTGTACGAGCCCGCGCTGGAGAAGGGCGACATCCAGGTCGTCCCGGAGTACGCGGCCACCCTCGCGTACTTCCTCTCCGGCAAGATCGACGGTAAGGACGCCAAGGACCCGTCCTCGTCCGACCTGAACACCACGGTCACCAACCTGACCGCCCTCGGTGAGAAGGCCGGCCTGGTCTTCGGCAAGCCCAGCACGGCGCAGGACCAGAACGCGTTCGCCACCACTCAGGCCTTCTCCGACAAATACAGCGTGAAGACCCTCTCCGACCTGGCGGCCAAGTGCTCCGGCGCGGCCACCGTGCTGGGCGGCCCGGCGGAGTGCCCGCAGCGGCCCAAGTGCCAGCAGGGGCTCGTCGAGACGTACGGATTCCAGGCGGGCAGCTTCACCACGTTGGACGCCGGCGGACCGCTGACCAAGACCGGCCTCAAGCAGGGCACCATCTCGGTCGGCCTGGTCTTCAGCTCGGACGGCGCGCTGGCAGCCGGCTAGGTCTGCTCGCCGGACAGACCTGAGCGGCTCGGACGGGTGGGCCGGCTTGGTCCGGTCCGGCCGGCTCGGTCCGGCCCTGCACGGTGCGACTCGGCCGGGCGCGGGCGGTCCATATCCGGGGGCCCAGCATCTCCCCCGGATATGCCGTCCGATGCTCGGCCGTTTCGCCCCGGGCGCACTCTCGGTAACATCTGCGCCCATGCCGGAACGGGACCCCCAATCGGGACACAACGCACGGCTCCTCCGTGGCCTCATCTGGTCGAGCGTGATCGTCGCCCCGCTGGCGGCAGCCGTCGTCCTGGTGGGCGGCGGATCCGGCTCCCTGCGCTTCGGTGTCCTGCTGGTCGCCGTCAGCGTCGTGCTGATCGGTACGTCGATGCTGGTCCGCAATGATCCGGTGCTGCTGCGGATGGACATCGAGGACCGTGTCGCGCAAGAGGTGGAGACGCTCCGCAAGGAGATGCGGGCCGAGTTCGCCGCCGTCGCCGCCGCGCCGGGCACCGTCCCGGACGGCCCGCGGCCTCCGCTCCAGCCCCGCGTGCCTGGCGGCCGTGCGCAGGTGGCAGGCCCGCCACCGTCCGACGCTGGTCACGCAGCGCAGCCCGGGTTCGCGCCGAACGGCAGCTTCTTCCCCGACGACGACTTCGGACCGGAGGGGAGTTTCGGACCGGAGGGGAGCTTCGGGCCGGACGGCAACGGGTTCGACGGTCGCGATGGTTATGCCGAGCCGGGGTATGACGGCGGCTACGGCGCCGGCGCCGGCTATGACGGGAACGCGGTGAGCCCGGCGGGCGAGTACGGGTCGGGCGACTACAGCAACGGCTACGGCCCGGATGGGTACGACTCCGGTGACGACCGGCAGGGCGAGTACGACCAGGGCGGATATCGGCAGGAAGGGCCCACCTACGGCGAGCCGGTCGACGGCGGCGGTAGGCGTCCGACCAATCCTGGTCGCAGCACCGGGGGGCGAGCGTCGGTGCCGAGCCCGTCCCCGGTGTCGCCGGCTCAGATGCAGGGCCACGGACCGGCCGGGCATGGGCCGGCCGGGTACGCGCCGGCCGGGCGGGCGGCGGCTTCGGTGCCCGGCGTGGCCGGTGCCGCCTCGGTGCGGCCGCCGGCGGCTTCCGGACCCGCTCCGGTGAGTGGATCCGCCTCGGTCAGCGGGCCCGCGGCGATGGCGGGGCCGATTCCCGGTGCGATGCCGGCGGGCCACGGTGGGCCGGGCAACCGGTCCGGTGCCGCGCCGGTCGCGCCCTCCTCCGGCTCGGGGCCGGTGCCCCGCCCGCGTGCCGCCGCTGCCGCACCGCACGGTCCCGGCCCGGTTGCGGTGCCACCGCACGGTCCCGGCCCGGCCGCGGTGCCACCGCCCGGCCACGGTCCAGGTCGCGGGACGGGCGCCGCGTCGGTGCCGCCGCCCGGTCCGGTTCGAGGTTCGGGTGCGGCCTCGGTGCCGCTGCCCGGCTCCGGCCCGGCCCGGGCCGCCGCTTCCGTGCGGCCGGGCCAACTCCCCGGATCCACCACGCCGAGCGGATCCGGTGGGTTCAACGGGCCTGCCGGAACCGGCGGATTCAGCGGACCAGCAGGCCCCGACAGGCCAGCCGGGCCTGGATATGCCGGACCCGGACATCCCGGACCCGGACCCGGACCCGGAGCCCGCAGGCCCGGTCCGCAGCCCGCTCCCGTACGGCCGGGTGCCCAGTACGGCCGCCCGGACAACCCCGACGGGGATTTCGGCGCCGTCAACGGCTATTCGGGTGCGAACGACTACGGATATGACGACTACGACCCGGCGACCGGCAACCCGGAGAACGGCTACTACGACGGCGACTACGACTCCACCGGCTTCGACTCGGGTGGCTATGAGGCCGGGGGTTACGACCCGGAGGTCTACGAGTCCGGCGGCTTCACGGCGAACGGGTACGACTCCGGCGGGTATCAGAAGGCGGACCAGCATGGTGACGGGGCCCAGTACAAGGCTCGCCGGCACCGGCCCTCGGCCAACGACACCAACGTGGGTAGCCTCGCCGACTTCGCCTCGTACGGCGGTTACCACGACGACGGCCGCTGACCGAGAGAGCGGCAACGTCACAGGCCGGGCGCGGCAGACGACCGGCCCGGCGCCTGACGGGCGCGGCTGACGACCGGCCCGGCGCCTGACGGGCGCGGCTCGACCGGCCGGGCGTGCCTGACGGGCGCGGCTGACGACCGGCCCGGCGCACCTGACGCGCCGACGGCTGTGCCCAGGGGCGGCCGGCGCGGTTACTTGTCGATGTCGCCGACGACGAAGAACATCGAGCCCAGGATCGCGATCAGGTCCGGCACCAGGCAGCCCGGGATCAGCGTCGCCAGCGCCTGGACGTTGGCGTACGACGCGGTCCGCAGCTTGAGCCGCCACGGGGTCTTCTCGCCCCGGGACACCAGGTAGTAGCCGTTCACCCCGAGCGGGTTCTCGGTCCACGCGTACGTATGTCCCTCCGGCGCCTTCACCACCTTGGGCAGCCGCACGTTGACCGGCCCGCCGGTCCGGTCGACCCGGTCCAGGCACTGCTCCACCAGGTCCAGGGACGCGAACACCTGCTCCAGCAGCACCTCGAACCGGGCGTGACAGTCGCCCGCCGTCCGGGTCACCACCGGCACGTCCAGCTGGTCGTAGAACAGGTAGGGCTCGTCCCGCCGCAGGTCGAGATCCAGGCCGCTGGCCCGCGCGACCGGCCCGGAGGCCCCGTACGCCGCTGCCTGCGCCGCGCTGAGCACGCCGACGCCGACTGTCCGGGCCAGGAAGATGTCGTTCTTGTGGATGATCCGGTCGAGGTCCGGCATCCGCTGCCGCACCGCCGCGACCGCCTGCCGGGCCCGTTTGGTCCACCCGGCCGGGACCTCCTCCTTCAGGCCGCCGACCCGGTTGAACATGTAATGGATCCGGCCGCCGGAGACCTCCTCCATCACCGCCTGCAGTGTCTCGCGTTCCCGGAACGCGTAGAACATCGGCGTGATCGCACCGATCTCGAGGGGGTAGGAGCCGAGGAACATCAGGTGGTTGAGCACCCGGTTCAGCTCGGCCAGCGCCATCCGCAGCCAGACCGCGCGCTCCGGCACCTCGATGCCCATCAGCCGTTCCACGGCGAGCACGACGCCCAGCTCGTTGGAGAACGCGGACAGCCAGTCGTGCCGGTTCGCCAGCATGATGATCTGGCGGTAGTCGCGCACCTCGAACAGCTTCTCCGCGCCCCGGTGCATGTAGCCGACGATCGGCTCGCACGCGATCACCCGCTCACCGTCGAGGGTGAGCTTGAGCCGGAGCACGCCGTGCGTGGAGGGGTGCTGCGGGCCGATGTTGAGAACCATGTCGGCGGTGTCGAGCCCTGCGCCGGTGCCGACCGTCATCTCCTGAAGAGAGGCTCCGGTGGTGGGCGGGGCGGTCGGAAGGGCGTCCGTCACCGCAGCATCGTCCCACGCCCGGCGAGACCTCGGTGTGCCGCCGGGCGGCGCGGAGAGAGGCGGCGGCGAGCCGGAAGCCGGAAGCGCAGCCGCAGCGGGAGCCGGAGGGCACGGCCGAGGCCGGGAGCCCGCCGCGTCATGTCAGCGGCACGTCCACTCCGACGGTGTGCCACAGCCACCAGTGCCCACCCAGGCCGTGCGGGTCGATCAGCTCGGCGGCGGCACCGGCTCCGGCCAGCGCCCGGACATAGGCCGCCGGGTCCGTGCGGGCCAGGGCCATCGGTGGGCGGGCGCCGTCGACACAGAACGCTTTCAGCGCATCACGCTGGCGGATCATCTGGTACGGCGTACCGGCAGCGACCGCCACCGCGTCCATGGCCACATGTGCCGTGACGTCGCAGCTCCCGTCCGGGACCGGTGTCACCTGCCGCCCGTCCCGGAACCCGGTGAGCGTCCCGAACGCCGGGCGCTCGCTCCGCCGATGCCCGTAGTCAACACACAGCGCGGCCCCGCGCCGCACCGAGTCCACCGCGTCCGCCCAGGCGGCGTCCCGGGGCCAGCCGATCTCGATCCGGCCGGGCCCCGGCCACCACCGGCTCAGCCAGAACAGGTCCGCCGCGTCGGCCGCGGCCCCGAGCGTCTCCACGCCCGTGGCCGGGTCCACCAGCATCTTCCGCAGCCGCCCCTGCTCGTCGGTGTCCACGATGTCCAGCGGCACGTTGTCCAGCCACTCGGTGGCGACCAGCAGCCCCACGATGTCCGCCGGCACGTCCCGCCGCCAGTGGATCATCGGCTCCGGCCCGTCCGGCTGAGAGGCCCGATCGAGTTCGTCGAACTGAGACGCCCGATCGAGTTCGTCGAACTGAGACGGCCGATCGAGTTCGTCCGCCCGAGACGCCCGGTCGAGACCGTCCGGCCGCGGTGCCATCTCCACGGCCGACAACCGCACCCGCCGGGCGAGATCCTCCGGCAGCAGCGCGCGCAGGGTGAGAAGCAGCTCCCCCCGCCCCGCGCCCACGTCCACCAGGTCGAACGTCTTCGGATGCCCCAGCGCCGCGTCCACCCGTTCGATCACCCGCAGCAGGGCCCCGGCGAACAGCGGCGAGGCGTGCACGCTGGTCCGGAAGTGGGCGGCCGGTCCACCGTGAGGCCGTACGAAGAATCCGCCGGGCCCGTAGAGGGCCGCCTGCATCGCGTGCCGCCAGCCGATCGCCACCATGCCACCAGTCGGAACGAGCCGAGTCGGAAGGAACTCAGCGCAACCGTGCCCCGGCCGATCGGATCGGTGCCGGTGCGGTTCTTCACTAAGGGTTGCTACGGACGTGTTACGGCGGAGCATACTGGCGCTCGACCGGTACCCCGACCCTGAGGACTGGATCCATAGATGAACGCTTTGACCGTCGGCGTCATCGGCGCCGGCCGGGTGGGCGCCGTGCTGGGCGCCGCGCTGACCCGGGCCGGGCACCGGGTGGTCGCCGCCGCCGCTGTCTCCGCCGCCTCCCGTGAGCGTGCCGCCCGCCTGTTGCCGGACGCCGCCGTCCTGCCCGCGCACGAGGTCGCCCGGGCCGCCACCGACCTGTTGCTGCTCGCCGTCCCGGACGACGTTCTGGGCAGCGTGGTCGCCGGCCTGGACCGGACCGGGGCGCTGCGCCCCGGCCAGGTCGTGGCGCACACCTCAGGTGCTCACGGACTCGCTGTTCTGGGCGATGTGAACGGCATGGCCCTGCACCCCGCGATGACCTTCACCGGCGCCGCTTCCGACCTGGACCGGCTGCCCGGCATCGCCTGGGGTGTCACCACGCCGGACCGGGTCTTCGCCACCCGGCTGGTCGCCGATCTCGGCGGCGTGCCGGAGTGGGTCACGGAGGATTCCCGGCCGGTCTATCACGCGGCGCTCGCGCACGGCGCGAACCATCTGGTCACGCTCGTCAACGAGGCCGCCGACCTGCTGCGCTCGGCCGGCGTGGAGCAGCCTCGCCGGGTGCTCGAGCCACTGCTGACCGCCGCGCTCGACAACGCCCTGCGGATGGGCGACGCCGCGCTGACCGGCCCGGTCTCCCGCGGTGACGCCGGCACGGTCGCCAAGCACCTGGACCGGATGCCGGCCGACGCGGTCCCGGCCTATCTGGCGATGGCCCGCCGGACCGCGGACCGGGCGATCGCCTCCGGGCGGCTGCGCCCGCACGACGCGACCGCTTTGCTCGACGTGCTGGCGCGGTCCGGGGGCCGGCAGACCGGCGGCGGGCGGACCGAAGTGAAGGAGACGACCACATGACCGCACTGGTGCACACCCGGGCCGAGCTGGCTTCGGTGCTGGATCTGGCGCAGGGTGAGATCGCGGTCGTGATGACCATGGGCGCGCTGCACGAGGGTCATCGGCAGCTGATGCGGGAGGCCCGGAAGCGCTCCGCCTTCGTGCTGGTCACGATCTTTGTGAACCCGCTGCAGTTCGGGCCGGACGAAGACTTCGAGAAATACCCGCGCACTCTCGACGCCGACGTCGCGGCCTGTGCCGCGGAGGGTGTCGCGGTGGTCTTCGCGCCGGGCCGGGACGACGTCTACCCGGGCGGGGCGCCGTCGATCACCATGCATCCGGGGCCGCTCGGCGAGATCCTGGAGGGTGCGAGCCGTCCCGGCCACTTCTCCGGGATGCTGACCGTGGTCGAGAAGCTGCTGATGCTGACCCGCGCCGACGTCGCGTACTTCGGGGAGAAGGACTTCCAGCAGCTCGCGCTGATCCGCCGGATGGTGACCGATCTGGAGCTGGACGTCGAGATCATCGGTGTTCCGACCGTACGCGAACCGGATGGTCTTGCTCTTTCCAGCCGTAACCGGTTCCTCTCGCCGGACCAGCGCCGGGCTGCGCTGGCGCTCTCCCGCGCGTTGCGCGAGGGCGCCGAGCAGCACGACCCCGATGAGGTCCTGGCCGTCGCCCACAAGATCTTGGCGAAGGAGCCGGAGGTACGGGTGGACTACCTCGAACTGACCGGCACGGACCTCGGCGCCGCGCCGGACTCGGGGGACGCACGCTTGCTCGTGGCCGCCAAGGTCGGCACCACCCGCTTGATCGACAATGTCCCGCTCCGTCTGCAGAAGGGCGCCTGATGCTCCGCACGATGCTGAAGTCGAAGATCCACCGGGCCACCGTCACCCAGGCCGACCTGCACTACGTCGGGTCCGTCACGGTCGATCTCGATCTGCTGGAGGCGGCCGATCTGCTGCCCGGCGAGCAGGTGGCGATCGTCGACGTCACCAACGGGGCCCGGCTGGAGACCTATGTGATCCCGGGTGAGCGGGGCAGCGGCGTGATCGGCATCAACGGCGCGGCGGCGCACCTGGTGCACCCTGGGGACCTGGTCATCCTGATCTCGTACGGGCAGATGGACGACGCCGAGGCGCGTGGACATCAGCCCCGGATCGTGCACGTGGACGCCGCCAACAAGATCATCGAGCTGGGCGCCGATCCGGCCGAGGCGGTCGCCGGGATGGCGGACGACCTGGTGCGGGGGGATCTGACGCTGAGCGCCCGCTGACTTCCTCGAACGCCGCCGGGGTCCGAACGATCATCATATGATGGATAAATCGGACACCGGCGGCGTGGGAAGAGGCGTGGGTTCATGCGACACCGGTTGCGTGCCCGGTGCGGGCTGGCCGCCGCGAGCGCGGCTCTGCTGCTGCTGGCGGCGGGCTGCGGCGACGGCAGCAACGTGGACGGCGATCTGACCGACAACTGGGCGGCGATGGCTCCGGCCAGCGGGTTCGTGCCCGAGGCCGGCACCTGCCACCTCGCCAACTTCGCCGTCTCCGGTCCGCGGGCCATCTATGAGGAGGCCGACTGCGACGTCCTGCACCGGACCGAGACGGTCTTCGTCGGGGAGTACACCGGGGCCGCCGCCGACGGTGCCGAACCGCCGGAGAACAGCTCGGCCGGCGCCCGTGAGGCGTACCGGACCTGCGACGAGAAGACCACCGAGTACGTCGGCGGCCCGTGGCGCAACGCCCGGCTCTGGATCGGCGTCACCCATCCGTCGCCGGCCGCGTGGACCGGCGGCGCCCGCTGGTACCGCTGCGAGGTGGTCGAGCTCGACTCGATCGAGGACGACGGCGCCCTCACCCAGCGCGAGGGCACCCTCAAGGGCGAGCTGGCCGACGGCACCTCCGAGCTGATGCTGGGCTGCTACGCCATCGAGATGGACGACTCCGGCGCGATCGACACGATGCCCCCGGTCGAGTGCGACCGGAAGCACAACGCCGAGTTCGTCGGCATCTGGAACGCGCCCGCCAAGGCTTCCTACCCCAAGGGCGACGCCACCTGGGAGGAGTTCCACGACGGCTGCCGCGGCCTGGTGGCCGGATATGTGGGCGTGCCGGCCGACGACGACCTGCGGTACCGCACCGGGGTGGTGTCGCTGCCCGGCAACACCGACGTCTGGGCGCAGGGCGACCACTCGGTGCGCTGTTACCTGTGGCTGGACGGCGCCGAGCTGACCACGTCGCTCAAGGGCAAGGGGACGAAAGCCCTGCCGGTTCAGTACAAGTAACGGTGACCACTGATGTCGGCCCCGGCGTGACGCGGCCGTAGGCGCGGAGTGTACTGACACACATGTCTCCTCTCGCGGATCTACCGGCGCTGCCGCGCCGGCTCGCCGCCGCCGAGCCGGGCTGGTCCGAGACGACCGACGTGGTGGTGGTGGGCTCCGGCATCGCCGGCCTGACCGCGGCACTTCACCTGCGCGAACACGGCCTGCACGTGACCGTCGTGACCAAGGTGAACATCGACGACGGCTCCACCAGATGGGCGCAGGGCGGGATCGCCGCGGTGCTGGACCCGCTGGACACGCCGAAGGCGCACGCCTACGACACGGAGGTCGCCGGCGTCGGGCTCTGCGACCCGGAGGCGGTGCGGGTCCTGGTCGAGGAGGGCCCGGCACGCATCCGGGAGCTGATCCGCCGCGGTGCCGCGTTCGACCGCCACCCGGACGGCTCGCTGATGCTGACCCGTGAGGGCGGGCACCGGGCCGACCGGATCGTGCACGCCGGCGGCGACGCGACCGGCGCCGAGGTGCAGCGCGCGCTGCACGAGGCGGTTCGCCGGGACCCGTGGATCCGACTCGTCGAGCACGCCCTCGTGCTGGACCTGATGCGCGCCGCCGACGGCCGGGCCTGCGGGATCACCCTGCACGTGCTCGGCGAGGGCAGCGCGGACGGCGTCGGCGCGATCCTGGCCCGGGCCGTGGTGCTGGCCACCGGCGGGATGGGCCAGATCTTCTCGTCCACCACCAACCCGTCGGTCTCCACCGGCGACGGTGTGGCGCTCGCGCTGCGGGCCGGCGCCGAGGTCACCGACGTCGAGTTCGTGCAGTTCCACCCCACGTCGTTCGTCGGCGGGACAGACTCCGCGCAGCCCGGCGCCGCGCAGCGGCCGCTGATCTCCGAGGCGCTGCGTGGCGAGGGCGCCCACCTGGTGGACGAGGCGGGCAAGCGGTTCATGGTGGGGCAGCACGAGCTCGCCGAGCTGGCACCCCGCGACGTGGTCGCCAAGGGGATCCACCGGGTGCTGCTGTCGAGCGGGGCGGACCACGTCTATCTGGATGCCCGGCACCTCGGCCGGGAGTTCCTGGAGTCGCGCTTCCCGACGATCACGGCCTCGACCCGGGACGCCGGGGTGGACCCGGCCACCGACCTGATCCCCGTCGCGCCGGCCGCGCACTACGCCTCCGGCGGCGTGCGTACCGACCTGCACGGCCGCACCAGCATCCCCGGCCTGTACGCGTGCGGCGAGGTCGCCTGCACCGGCGTGCACGGCGCCAACCGGCTGGCCAGCAACTCCCTGCTGGAGGGCCTGGTGTTCGCCAAGCGGATCGCCGACGACGTGGCCCGCGACCTGCCGCCCCAGGCCGACCCGGCCCCGGCCGCCGACGGTCCCGCCTGGGTCGTCGACCCGGCGATCCGCACCGACCTGCAGCGCGCCATGACCCGCGGCGCCGGCGTGCTCCGCTCGGCCGGCTCGCTCGACATCGCGGCCGCGGAGCTGACCCGGCTCGCCGAGCTGCGCTCCCGCCCCTACAACGCGGCCTGGGAGGCGACCAACCTGCTCACCGTCGCCACCGCCCTGGTGGCCTCGGCGCGCGCCCGCCGCGAGACCCGTGGCTGCCACTGGCGCGAGGACCACCCGGACGCGGCCGACGAGTGGCGTGGCCACCTGCTCGACGCGGTCGGCCCCGACGGCACCCTGACGCAGACCTTCCAGGAGATGGCGTGACCCAGCTCGAGCTCGACTTCGCCGACATCCAGCGCATCGTCCTGAACGCGCTCGCCGAGGACCTCGGCGAGCCGCCCCGGGACGTGACCAGCGAGGCCACCATCCCGGTCGGCCAGGTGGACACCGCCGAGCTGGTTGCCCGGGCCGACGGCGTGGTGGCCGGCCTGCTCGTCGCCGCCGAGGTCTTCGCCGCCACCTCGGCCGGCGCGGCCACCTTCGAGCCGGCCGTGGCCGACGGAGACCGGGTGCGCCGGGGTGACGTGCTGGCCGTGGTGACCGGGCCGACCCGGGCGCTGCTGACCGCCGAGCGCACCGCGCTGAACCTGCTCTGCCGGATGTCCGGCGTCGCCACCCACACCCGTCGCTGGGCGGACCAGCTGGCCGGCACGAAGGCGACGGTCCTGGACACCCGTAAGACCACCCCCGGGCTGCGGGTGCTGGAGAAGTACGCGGTCCGGGCCGGCGGCGGCACCAACAAGCGCATGGGCCTCTACGACGTCGCCATGATCAAGGACAACCACAAGCTCGCGGCGGGCAGCATCACGGCCGCGTACCAGCTGGTGCGGACGACGGCACCGGACGTGGCGGTGCAGGTCGAGGTGACCACCCTGGACGAGGCGCGCGAGGCGGTGGCGGCCGGCGCCACGTTCCTGCTCTGCGACAACATGACGCCGGAGCTGCTCACCGAGGTGGTGTCGGCGGTCGGTGGCGACGGGGTGGAGCTGGAGGCGACCGGCAACCTGACCCTGGAGACGGCCGCGGCCTACGCGGCGACCGGCGTCGACTACCTCTCGGTGGGCGGGCTCACCCACTCCTCACCGATCCTCGACATCGCCCTGGACCTACGCCCCCGCTGACCCCCGCGCCCCAGAACCTGCGTGTGAAGTTGCGGTGCGTATGCGGGCCGAACTTCACACACAGGGTGGGCGTGGCAGCGGGGTGGCGAGACTTGCGTGTGAAGTTGTGGTGCGTATGCGGGCCGAACTTCACACACAGGGTGGGCGTGGGCTCGGCGGGCGGGGTGGCTGCGCCTGTGGAGTTGTGGCCGTACAAAATAAAGGTCTTGATTTTGATTGGGGCCCTTGTGCTGCTCTGCATTGACATCGGTAACACCAACACTGTCCTGGCGACCTTCGACGGCGACAAGCTGGTGCACAACTGGCGGATCAAGACCGACGCCGCCTCGACGGCCGACGAGCTCGGTCTGATGTTCCGCGGGCTGCTCGCCGGCGACGCCGTCGAGATCACCGGCGTGGCCGCCTGCTCGACCGTGCCCGCCGCGCTGCGCAACCTGCGCACCATGCTGAAGCGGTACTACGGTGACGTGCCCAGCGTGGTGGTGGAGCCGGGCGTGAAGACCGGGGTGCAGCTGGCCATCGACAACCCCAAGGAGGTCGGCGCCGACCGGGTGGTCAACACGCTCGCGGCGCACGCCCTCTACGGCGGGCCGTCGATCGTGGTCGACTTCGGCACCACCACCAACTTCGACCTGATCAGCGCGAAGGGCGAATTCCTCGGCGGCGCGTTCGCGCCCGGCATCGAGATCTCCTTCGACGCGCTCGCCGCCCGTGCCGCGCAGCTGCGCAAGGTCGAGCCGACCAGGCCGCGCTCGGTGATCGGCAAGAACACCGTCGAGTGTCTGCAGGCCGGGCTCTACTTCGGTTTCGCCGGCCAGGTGGACCGGATCGTCGAGCGGATGATCGAGGAGATCGGCCCGGTCCGCGCGGTGATCGCCACCGGCGGGCTGGCCTGGCTGGTCAAGGACGAGTGCCGCACGATCACCGCGCACGAGCCGATGATCACGCTGATCGGGCTCCGGATGGTATATGAGCGGAACGTCTGAGCGCGGGTAAGTACGCTTTCCAGGTCCCCGACCAGCATTCAACAGGAAGTCTTGCCGTGACCGAGCAGAACCAGCCAGCGACCGATCCAGCCGAGGACCTGCCCGAGCAGATGCGGGTCCGCCGGGCGAAGCGGGACCGGCTGCTGGCCGAGGGCGTGCCGGCCTACCCGGTCAACGTCCCCCGGACCGCCGAGATCGCCGAGGTCCGCGCCCGGTACGCCGAGCTGCCCACCGACACCGCCAGCGGCGACCAGGTCTCCATCACCGGCCGGGTCATCTTCGTGCGCAACGGCGGGAAGCTCTGCTTCGCCACCCTGCGCGCCGGCGACGGCACGGAACTGCAGGCGATGTTCTCGCTGGACAAGGTCGGCGCGCAGGCGCTGGAGGAGTGGAAGCGCGCCGTCGACCTCGGTGACCTGGTGGCGGTGACCGGTGAGGTGATCACCAGCCGGCGCGGTGAGCTGTCCGTTCTCGCCGATTCCTGGGTCATGAGCGCCAAGGCGCTGCGCCCGCTTCCGGTCGCGCACAAGCCGCTTTCCGAGGAGACCCGGGTCCGGCAGCGCTATGTCGATCTGATCGTCCGGCCGCAGGCCCGGGAGGTCGTACGCACTCGCGCCACCGTGGTCCGCAGCCTCCGCGAGTCGCTGTTCCGCCGCAATTATCTCGAGGTGGAAACGCCCATGTTGCAGTTGCTGCACGGCGGCGCCGCGGCCCGGCCGTTTGTGACGCACAGCAACGCGCTCGACACTGATCTTTATCTGCGGATCGCCCCGGAACTGTTTTTGAAGCGTGCCGTCGTGGGTGGCATCGAGCGGGTCTTCGAGATCAACCGCAACTTCCGGAATGAGGGCATGGACTCCACGCACTCACCGGAGTTCGCGATGCTCGAGGCGTATCAGGCGTACGCCGACTACAACGTGATGCAGCAGCAGGTCCGGGAGTGGATTCAGGAGGCCGCGTTCGCGGTCGCCGGCTCGCACGTGGTCACCCACTTCGACGGCTCGGAACTGGACCTGGGCGGCGAGTGGCGGCAGATCACACTGTTCGGCTCGCTCTCCGAGGCGCTCGGCGAAGAGGTCACCGTGCAGACCGATCTCGCCCAGCTGCAGCAGTACGCGGAGAAGGTCCAGCTCTCGGCCGACCCCAAGTGGAGCGCCGGCAAGCTCGCCGAGGAGCTGTTCGAACATCTCGTCCAGCCGTCGCTGCAGGCGCCCACGTTCGTCCGGGACTATCCCGAGGAGACCGCCCCGCTCACCGCGGCGCACCGGGACACCCCCGGTCTGACCGAGAAGTGGGACCTCTATGTCGCCGGTTTCGAGCTGGCGACCGCCTATTCCGAGCTGGTCGACCCGGTGGTGCAGCGCGAGCGTCTGCACGCTCAGTCCCTGCTCGCGGCGGGTGGCGACGCCGAGGCCATGCAGCTCGACGAGGATTTCCTGCGGGCCATGGAGTACGGAATGCCGCCTACCGGTGGCATGGGAATGGGAATCGACCGGCTGTTGATGGCGCTCACCGGCCTGGGCATTCGGGAAACCATCCTCTTCCCGTTGGCCCGGCCGGAGTAGTCGCGCATATTTCTCCACCGCCATTGACGGGCTATGCGTCCCTGGCGTTATTGTCTTCCCATTGCTGGGGAGAGAACCTGTGTTCGGGAGGATAACCGCGCGTGGCCAAGCAGATCATTCACAAGTTGGTCGATGACATCGACGGCGGCGACGCTGAAGAGACCGTCAAGTTTGCGCTCGACGGCATTCAGTATGAGATCGATCTCTCGGAGAAGAACGCCGCTAAATTGCGGGAGGTCTTCGAGCCCTACGTGAACGCCGGCTCCAAGGTGGCCCGCGGTGGCGTGGTGGTGGGTGGCCGCGCGGCGCGCGGCCGCGGCGGCGCGACCGCCGACCGGGAGCAGAACAAGGCGATCCGGGAGTGGGCCAAGAAGGCGGGGAAGGACATCTCCGACCGCGGCCGGATCCCTCAGGAGATCGTGGACGAGTTCCACGCGAAGGGCCCCGGACGGGCCTGAGACGGCCGCCGGGGCTTCCCTCGCCTTCGGCGTCGGTTGTGGCGGGGCTCGAACCGTTCGGTTGTGGCGGGGCTCGAACCGTTCGGTTGTGGCGGGGCTGAACCCGTTTGGGCTTGACCCGGGTGGGCTTCGGCCGGTGGGCGGGGGCCAGCCGGTGAGGAGGGCGTGTCGATCTTGGATCGGCACGCCCTCCCGGCTTTTTGTCCCCAGGTTATCCACAGGCTTCCCGGTAGTTGTCCACAGCCTGTGGATCGCAGGGATTTCGCTGTACGCGTACACGTTCGGGTGGGGGAACAGCCGTTGAGCGTGCGAAGTTGGCTAAATCAACGTTGCGGATCGTTTCGAAGGGTCGCGAGGACCCGGCGGACACCGTCAGCGGCGATAGAGTTACTGCACGGGCATCACCGATGCCCGTGCGCTGGCCCCGCCAGCTGTTGAGACAGGCTCAGCATTGGCGCACGGCACGTGAGGAGCACGAGGGCATGTTCGAGCGGTTCACCGACCGAGCGCGACGGGTTGTCGTCCTGGCCCAAGAAGAGGCCCGGATGCTCAACCACAACTACATCGGGACTGAGCACATCCTGCTAGGCCTCATTCACGAGGGCGAAGGCGTTGCCGCCAAGGCTCTCGAGAGTCTGGGCATCTCCCTGGAGGGGGTGCGACAGCAGGTCGAGGAGATCATCGGTCAGGGTCAGCAGGCGCCGAGCGGGCACATTCCGTTCACGCCGCGCGCCAAGAA